>CAVCRX010000054.1:0-5592 GCA_963604935.1 Bacteroidaceae bacterium | reverse complement strand
GTGATGAGTGGCTCAACCTCATTCCCAAGGCGAGTGATGCGCGGTGCTCTAATAAAGGTTAGAGGAACAGCTACATCAGGCTGCGCTTTTTTCCAGTGGGCCTCTGCATGAAAGCTTCCCAGCTGCCTACCATAAGCATTGCGCTCAACGTTGATATCCATGGTGTTAAAGCCATGCACTTCAAGGCGCTTCTGAGCAGCAGATTCGTCGAGGCCTTTTAGGTCTCCTGTTCCTTTGATTTCTTTTGCTAAAAGAATCAAGCCTGCGCAGGTCGCAAGAACGGGTAAACCTTGCTCAATGCGCTTTTTTAGTTCATCAAACATCCCAAGTTCATGAAGAAGTTTTGCTTGAGTGGTTGATTCGCCGCCAGGCAAAACCAAGCCATCAAAATCTTGCAAAAGGTCATTTGCTTGACGGAGTTCAATAACCTTGGCACCAAGCTCGCGCAAGCGTTGTTCGTGCTCGATAAAGGCACCTTGAACAGCTAAAACAGCAATAGTGCGAGTCATTACTTGCCACGCTCCGCCATAAGAAGCTCAATTTCGCTTTCGTTGATGCCAACCATTGCTTCGCCAAGATCTTCGGAAAGCTCAGCAATCAATTTGGCATCGGTGTAGTTGGCGACAGCTTTAACAATAGCCTGAGCACGCTTGGCAGGATTACCAGATTTGAAGATGCCCGAGCCAACAAATACACCCTCGGCGCCAAGCTGCATCATAAGAGCGGCGTCGGCTGGGGTTGCTACTCCGCCTGCTGCAAAGTTAACAACAGGGAGCTTGCCATTTTCATGTACGTATTTAACCAGCTCATAAGGAACAGCGAGCTGCTTTGCTTCCTCGAATAGTTCATCCTCGCGCAATGAAACAACGTGGCGAATCTGATTCTGAATAAGGCGCATATGGCTAACAGCCTGAACAACATCACCGGTGCCGGGCTCACCTTTGGTACGAATCATCGAAGCGCCTTCGGCAATACGGCGAAGGGCTTCACCTAGGTCACGAGCACCGCAAACAAAAGGAACATCAAATTTGTTTTTGTCGATGTGATAGATGTTGTCAGCGGGGGAAAGGACTTCAGATTCGTCAATGTAGTCAATTTCGATTGCTTGCAAAATCTGTGCTTCAACAAGGTGGCCGATACGAACCTTTGCCATAACAGGGATGCTTACTGCTTCCTGAATACCTTTAATCATTTTAGGATCAGACATACGAGAGACGCCACCAGCTGCGCGGATGTCTGCAGGGATGCGCTCAAGAGCCATAACGGCGCAAGCACCAGCTTCTTCTGCAATTCGAGCTTGCTCAGGCGTAGTGACGTCCATAATAACGCCGCCCTTTAGCATCTGGGCGAGCTGTTTATTGAGTTCGTAGCGTTCTGACATGTTGATTCCTTTCGGTAAGGATGATTTTGTTGGCTGCTACGATAGGCTTTGTCTGGTTTTGTAAAAATAGCCAAATTTAGAGTTTTTAATAAGACCAGCTGGTTATAAAATTGCTGAGATTTATACACACTGGATAAGACCAGATGCTTTTTTGCAAAAAGAGGTGCCGGGTTTTTGTTTTGTACCGCCGTTTTTAGCTTTACAAGCGTTTAAAAGAAGGAGGAAGTTGCTCGTGCTTCAGTATGATCTTGATTTAAGAAGCGGAGGAAGCCTCTATGAAGAATTGGTTCGTCGTATGCGTGCCGATATTGCCTCGGGGATAATTTCCCCAGATGAACATCTGCCTTCTAAAAGGGATTTTGCTCGGGTACTTGGCGTCAGTGTTATTACCGTTGAGCATGCCTACCAGCAGTTGGTTGCCGAAGGTTACGTACGCGCTATTCAACGTAAAGGTTATTTTGCGAATGATGTTGCTTCGTTTGCGGCTAGGTTTACTGAACAAAATACATTCTATCGGCAAGGTTTAAAGAACTCCTCGCTGCAGGGAGGTGCAGGAGAGCATCAAGCTTGGTCAAAGCAAACATCGAACGTTTTTTTGGCAAATACTGCAGCCTCTAGCTCTTTTGAACTCAGCATTTCTGGAGGAAAGCACAATAGCCACAAGCAGTCAGAAATTGCTTTCCGGCTCACCGGAGGCGTTGCGCCGGATTCCTTTCCGAGGCGAGTATGGTCGCGCATCGTGCGAGAAGTAATTGAAGATACTCCTGGGGAGCTTCTTTTGCAGAGTTCTCCTTTTGGTGGAATTCCTGAGTTGAAGTGTGCTATTGCAGACTACATTGCTCGTTCACGTGACATGATGGTTAGCTCCGAGCAGGTCATTATTGGAGCAGGAGCTCAGGCGCTCTATCCGCTTATAGCTCGTCTGTTTAAGGGCTCCCAATTTGCTGTAGAAGATCCCGGATATCCAGCTCTTGCTCGAACCTATGAGTCAAACGGTATAAAGGTGTGCCGGGTTGCCGCAACAAGTGCGGGTGTTGATATGGATGCGTTACGTGCGTCAAAGGCAGCCTTGGTTCATGTTATGCCTTCGCATCATTTTCCAACGGGTGCCGTTATGCCTATCGCGCGACGCTATGAGCTCCTAGCTTGGGCCTCGGAGCATAAAGGACGCTATATCGTTGAAGACGATTACGACTGCGAATTTAGACATTTCGGGCGCCCTATTCCTGCGCTTCAAAGCATTGATGCAGATGAGCGTGTGATTTACTTAAATACCTTTACGCGCACTATCGCGCCAAGTTTGCGTCTTGGTTATATGGTGCTTCCGTTTCATCTGCTCGAGCGTTTTAAGCGGGACTTTAAGGATGAAGCTTCGTCGGTTTCGGTAATAGAACAGCTCGCGCTTGCGCGTTTTATAAATGAAGGCCATTTTGACAAGCACATTAATAAGATGCGACGTCACTATCGCGAGGTGCAGCAAGCCTGCCTTTCTGTTTTTGAGGCCACAGATTATGAGGTGATAGGCAAAGACGCTGGCCTTCATTTTGTTTTAAATACCAAGAAGTCTTTGGATGAAAACTGTTTGCTACAGGCGCTTGAGCAAAAAGGGATACAAGTTAAAACCATGGCGCAGTATTGCTTTGGGACTCAAAACGATAAATTTGGGAAGACGGCCGCCAAGGGTAAGGCGAGCAAAGCTTGTGGTGCTGGCACGTCGGGTCATGTGCAACAGCAAGGCTCATCTGCGCAGATGGAATCTTTGACTCTTAAGGCAAAAGAAAGCTGCTATTTGGTAATCTGTTATTCAGGACTCTCGAAAGAAGACGCGCACGAGGCAATGCTACGAGTTTGCGATGTGCTCGATTCGTTTTAAATCAATTTACTCAAGATATTTTCTTGCATAGGAAGCTCTGCCTTCGTATACTAGCAAGGCTGTTTTATTTCACATGCTTGGTGGACTTATGCTCGCCAGTGGCCCAAACCTGGGTTGCGAGCGCAGGGATGAAGCCAGGCAGAGGATCAACGAATGGAGAAAAAATGACTAAGATCAACCTGAAGGTCCTGCTCGACGCAGGCTGCCACTTCGGTCACCAGACTCGCCGCTGGAACCCCAAGATGAAGCAGTACATCTTTGGCAAGCGTGGCGATATCTACATCATCGACCTCAAGGAAACCCTCTACGGTCTTGACTCTGCATACACTGCAGTAAGCAAGATTGCTGCTCAGGGTGGCACTGTTCTTTTTGTTGGTACTAAGAAGCAGGCTCAGGAGTCTGTTATCGAGGCTGCTAACAAGTGCGGTATGCCTTACGTCAATGCTCGCTGGCTCGGCGGTATGATGACCAACTTCGTTACCATCCGCTCTCGCGTTAAGCGCATGGAAGAGCTCGAGGCTATGGAGCAGGACGGTCGTATGGAGAAGCTTCCTAAGAAGGAACAGATCCTGCTTAAGAAGGAGCTTTCCAAGCTTCAGACCAACCTCAATGGTATCCGCAACATGACTCGCACTCCTGATGCAATCTTTGTTATCGATACCAACAAGGAGCATGGTGCAATCGCTGAGGCCAAACGCCTGAACATCCCCGTTATCGGCACCCTCGACACCAACTGCGATCCTGATGATGTCGACTTCGGTATCCCTGCAAACGACGACGCTATTCGTTCCGTTCGTCTTCTTTGCGACTTTGTTGCTGATGCTGTTATCGCTGGTACCGGCGCTCCTGTCACCGCTGAGGAAATGGCAGCAGAGGCTCCCGCAGAGGAAGCTGCTGAGGCTGCAACCGAGGCTGCTGCTGAGTAATCTAAGTTTTTAGATTACAAGTCTTAGTAATTAATGGCGGTGGTCTAACTCTGGTGGATCACCGCCTGTTCCCTTTAAATGAAAGGAAACCAAATGGCTCAAATTACTGCTGCTATGGTCAAGGAACTGCGCGAGATGACTGGCGCTGGCATGATGGAATGCAAGAAGGCTCTGACCGAAGCTGACGGTTCTATGGAAGGCGCTGTTGACGTTCTTCGTACTCGTGGTCTTGCTGCTGTTGCCAAGAAGGCTGGCCGTGCAACCAATGAAGGTTACGTTATGGCTGTTACCAACGACGACGCTACTGCTGGCGCTATCGTTGAGCTCAAGTGCGAAACCGACTTCGTTTCTGGCAACGAGAAGTTCCGTGCTTATGTTGCTAAGGTATCCGAAGCTGTTATGGCTTCTAAGCTTACCGACGCTGAGGCTCTGAAGGCTGTTGAGGTTGAGGGCGAAACCGTCGAGGCTATCCTTACCGACTGCATCCATGTTATGGGTGAAAACACCGAGCTCGCTCGTGTTGCTTACACCGAGGCTCCTGCTGTTGCTTCTTACATCCACGGCACCGGCAAGATTGGCGTTCTGGTTGAGTTTGATGTTGAGGGTATTGATACCGCAGCTCCCGAGTTCAAGCAGTGCGGTAAGGACGTAGCAATGCAGGTTGCTGCAATTGCTCCCATCGCTGCTAACCGCGAAGATGTTGATCCTGCTGTTGTTGAGCATGAGATGGGCATCTACAAGGCACAGGCTGCTGAATCTGGTAAGCCCGAGGCTATCCAGGAGAAGATTGCTACTGGTCGTCTTGAGAAGTTCTTCAAGGAGCAGTGCCTTACCGAGCAGGCATTTGTTAAGGATTCCGACAAGACCGTTACCGAGTATGTCAACTCTGTGGCTAAGGCTCTTGGCGGCACCATCAAGGTTAAGTCCTTCACTCGCGTTGCTCTTGGTGACTAATTAGCTTCTTTTAGCTTTTAATGTTAGGGACCCTTCGGGGTCCCTTTTTTTGTGAAGCATGCGCGGAATTTTATTTGAAATTCCAGCAAGCTAAGTTTGCAAGGTGCCTCATTTGTATAATAGATAGGCTAGAAACCTATAGAGAGGTGGATTCATGTCCGAAGAAATCATCATTACGCACGAAACTGAAAACTTGAGTGGTTCAGTGCGTGTTGGTGGCGCCAAGAACTCAGCGCTTAAGCTGGTTGCGGCTGCAATCTTAGGGCAAGGAAAAACCATTCTTCATAATGTGCCTCAAATTTCAGATATGGACATTATGTCTGAAGTTATTCGCAGCCTTGGCGGCACGGTAGAGCGTACCAATGAAACACTTACTATTGATACTACCAATGCAACGGGCTATGAAACTCCTTATGAATTAGTTTCAAAAATGCGTGCTAGCATTTCTGTCTTGGGAC
>CAVCRX010000053.1:0-4299 GCA_963604935.1 Bacteroidaceae bacterium | reverse complement strand
ATACGCACGTATGCCGCGGCAATTACCATTCAACTTATTTTTCTAGTGGGGCATACGACGCTGTTGCAAACCCCCTATTCTCAGATGAAGCAGTAGATGCCTTTTATCTTGAATTTGACGATGATAGGTCTGGAGGCTTTGAGCCACTTCAAAAGGTAGCACCTGGTAAAAAGGTCGTTTTAGGCCTCATTACAACTAAGAGCCCAAAACTTGAAGATAAAGAAAAAATCATTAACAGGATTCACGAAGCAGAGAAATACATCCCATTGGAAAATCTTCATCTCTCCCCTCAGTGTGGTTTTGCAAGCTGTGAAATAGGAAACAAGCTTTCCGAAGAAGAGCAGTGGGCAAAGATCGCACTAGTAAAAGAAATTGCTGAAGAAGTTTGGGGGCTTTAATTAGTAAGTCTCGGAATTGTTATACCTACAATTAAGCTAGTTGCTATTAACTTAAATCCTAATAAGAACTAGCTGCTAAAAATATTTTAATAGGTACCGACTTATGTCCGTACCTATTTTTTTGTCGCAACACTTGGATAAATAAACAAATACTAGCGACTATATCTGTTAGAAAAAAAGAAGGAGACCCAAAGGTCTCCTTCAAATAGCCCGTATGAGCGCTCGGTTTACAGAGCAGCGGTAAGAGCAGGAACGACTTCGTAGATGTCGCCAACGAAGCCAAGGTCGCACTGCTTGAAGACAGGTGCGTTTGCGTCCTTGTTGACAGCAATGATGGTCTCAGCGCCAGTAACGCCAACCATGTGCTGCTGCTGACCAGAAATGCCCAAAGCAATGTATGCCTTAGGAGCAAGAACCTGACCAGAAACGCCGATGTAGAGGTTACGAGCCATCCAGTCAACGTTCTCAGCCAGAGGACGAGAGCAACCGACCTCGCCGCCAACCTTAGCAGCAAGATCGCGAGCCATCTGGAGGTCTTCCTCAGCCTGGAAGCCACGGCCAGCGCCAACAACAACATCAAACTTGGTGAGGTCAGCACCGCCAGCAGGCAGAGGCTCGGTACCGGTAACGGTAAGAGCAGCTGCAGGAGCAGTGTAAGCAATAGTCTCGACTACATCGGTACCAGTAGGCTCAGCAGCCTCGAAGAGAGTAGCTGCAACAGTGTAAATCTTGGTGCCAGAAACAGTCTGCTTTGCGTTAGCGATACCACCGAAGTAAGAGTTGACAGCAGCGTCGCCCTCGATAGCAGCAACGTCGGAAATTACAGCAGTGCCGAGCTGAGCAGCAAGAGTACCAGCAAGAATCTTGTTAGTAGCAGTAGGCTCAACCAGAACGATGTCTGCACCGGAAGCGTCAAAAGCAGCCTTAACGCCAGCGGTTGCGTTCTCGGGCATACCCTCGAACTCGATAGCGTATGCCTTGTCAGCAACGCCAGTCAAAGGAGTACCGACGACAGCGAGTTCGACGGCGTCAGCGATGGTACGAGCACCAGCGCAGATGGACTTCTGAGCATCCTCAGATGCAGCAATAACAAGTGCCTTAGTCATAGTTCAAATACCGCCTTCTCTTTACTTAAGTGCTTCGGCAACAGCAGCAGCAAAAGCGTTAACGTCGTCGAAGATCTGGTTCTTACGATCTGCAGGTTCAGGAGCAAGAATCTCGTCATAGGAGACCTTGGTGTCAACTGCTACGTCAGCAGCAGAAGAGGGCTTCTTGCCAGCCTGGAGGATGTCACGCATGCCAGGGATGCGAGCCTCGCAGATTGCAGGAGAGACAGAAACAACAGCAGGCAGAGGAACCTCAACGGTCTGAACTTCAGTGTCGAGAGTACGCTTAACAACAACCTTGCCGTCAGCAGCCTCAATAGCGGTAACTTCGTTGATTACAGGGTAACCAAGAGCAGCAGCGAGCTGAACGTTTACCTGACCAGCATAGAAGTCAGCAGAACCCTCGCCAGTGATGATCAGATCATAACCTTCGCAGAGACCCTTGAGAGCCTGAGCGGTAGCGTAAGAGTCAGCGGTGTCAGCAACGCCGGTAGCAACCTTGAGCTCATTGACGCCACGGGACAGGATGTCCTTCTTGGTCTTTGCGTCATAGTCTGCTGAAGCAGCAGAAATGACGTCAGCTTCGCCACCAGTGGAAGAAGCCAGCTGAGCAGCAGCTTCAATAGCGTTCTTGTCATAGGTGGAGATAACGGGCTTAGCCTTGGAGTAGTCGAGAGTACGGTCACCAGCGACAGTGATGTCCTGGTCGTCTGCGACTACCTTGACAGCGACAGCAATCTTCATGTTTGAATGCTCCTTCTTGTTTATGTCGGCCCAAAAGTCTATTGTGCGAACAATCGGGCCGGCCGATTTGAATCACGCTGCCCGCCACACAGCCTGCTGCGACGGACAGCGGATCACGCAAAATAAGGTAAGTAAGAAAGACTTACTTATACTTGTGCCACTTAGGAATAGCACGACCTGCGATGTAGTCCATAACCTCGCAAGTACCACCAGCGAGCATGTTGCCACGGAGGTCACGCCAGATACGGCCGACACGAACTTCGTCGGTGTAACCAAGGCCACCATAGACCTCGATTGCGTTGTCAGCAACCTGCAGGTGTGCACGAGTACCCCAAGACTTGAGCATAGCGATGTCAGCATTGATAGACTCGCCCTGATCAAGCTTCCAGAGGCAGTAGTACAGCCAGTGACGGGACTGCTGAAGAATCATTTCGTTCTCTTCAATGAGAGCCTGAACGCGGGGGTTAGTGATGATGGGCTTATTGAATGCGATACGCTCCTTTGCGTAAGCAATAGCGTCATTCTGAGCAGCCTGTGCAAGACCAAGGCCCTGAGCAACAACAAGGCAGCGCTCGAACTCGAAGTTCTTCATAAGAAGCATCCAGCCGTTGCCTTCGCCACCAACGCGATCAGCCTCGGTAACCTTTACGTTGTCGAAGAATACGTCAACGAAGGGAACAGTGTGCTGACCAAGCTTAGAAAGGTGAGCGGTAGAAACGCCAGGAGCGTCACGACGAACGAGCCAGAGGCTCATCTTGTTGTTTTCACGTGCAGGTGATTCATCCTTGCAGATAACGAGCAGATAAGGAACGTCAGCACCATTGGTGACCCAAGTCTTCTGACCATTGAGGACAAAAGTGCCGTCTTCCTGCTTAGTAGAAGTCATAGCCATGCCCTGGTTGTCAGAACCAGCACCGGGCTCAGAAAGGCACAGAGCACAAACAGCCTGACCAGACTTCTCATACTCCTCGACGATAACAGCAGCCTGCTCGGGGGTACCGAACTCAGCGAGGTCAGCAGAGCCAAGCATGCCGGTCATGAAGGGGGTCATGCAACCGGTGAACTCATAGAGCTTCTCGGTCATGAGGCCCAAAGTCACATGATCGGTAGGAATGCCGCCAACTTCCTCGGGAAGACCCATGAAAGCAAAACCAGCGTCGCGGTATGCATCCTGAGCCTCAGCGGGAACCTGATGAGCAGCATACATGTCGTTGACAGCCTGCTCGTCGCCGAAGTAGCGCTCAGCATACTCCTTGAGGGAGTCAACCAAGAGCTCCTGCTCGTCGGTGAGACTAAAATCGATTGCCATATTCTTCTCCTTCTCCTCCGCCCCTAGGCAACAGGAACGGAATCGTCTGGCAGCACAATCCACCAGAATCTGGACTTTCTGCACTGTCAAGTTTGAAGTTCATTCAGATAATTGTCCAATAGGCTTGAACCTTTTAATCAAAGCTTATTTCATAGCTTTAGCCTATAAGACAGGCTTTTCTTAACTAATTAATAGGTTTGCTTTTAAGCAAAAGGCTTGAAATTTTCTTTTACATGCTCTTAAAAATTTTTTTGACAAGTTTCAAATTAGTACTTGACAAACATTAGAAACATTTTTCCAATTCATCGGTTCTTACCCAGAGAAACCAAGGAGTATCAATAGGTCAAGCCTATGAATGGATATTTATCTGCAATAAATCTCCTATTGGACTGATTTACTAAGTCCAATGCTAAAATTCTGTCTAGCGGAAATCCGGAATCTGCCGCATAGGGTCGTTGCCCAAAGACTGGGCACAATCACAAATCATTAGGAGGGTTTATGAATCCCAATGCAACTATCACTGATGAGCAGTTTAAGGCTTATCTGAAGAAGGTCCGCGACATGGTCGAGGGCCCTTACACTGAGTGGCAGAAGGAGATCGAGGTTACTAACACTTTCCCCGAGAAGTTCTACCAGTCCAACATTGATAACGACATCTATCGTTACTCCCTCCCCGTCGAGTACGGCGGATGGGGCCTCTCCGAGAAGGAAATCCTGCAGGTTCAGGAAGAGTTCTCCCGTG
>CAVCRX010000052.1:0-11003 GCA_963604935.1 Bacteroidaceae bacterium | reverse complement strand
GCCAATATTTCTGCGCAAAATGCCAAAATCATACACGCAGCCCATTCCGCGCCACGTAAATCCATACACAGAGGCCGTTTCGCGCCAGAGGCTTGAATGAATCATACACAGAGGCCCTAACGCGCCATCCGAAGAGAGTTTTGAATACACACAGCCCCTAACGCGCCATTGCATGAGGGCTTTCGCTATACGCAGAAATTTCTCCGCGCCAAGCACAGGGCGAAATCCCAAAGGAATTCGTTTGCCAGGCGCACGGCTAAACCCCGAAGGCTTCGCTCTGAACACTAAAAAGAGGATTTCGAAGAAATCCGCATACAAAAACATGAAGCAGTGAGCGCATGAAAAAAGGCCAAGGTCAGCGTGAACCTTAGCCTTCAAAACAGCGGAGCGGGCGACAGTTCTTCGGGATTTTTGCCTCGCGCTTGTTGCCACCCGATTCTTACCAGCAACGGCCTGAGTAAACTTCAGCTTACGCTTTCCTCTACTCCTCAACAGGGATGCGGGCATCGGTAATATAGACCGCCAGACGTACCTGCTCCCAGGGATCCGCTTGAGGATTAACCTGGATAATGCGGCATTCAAAAACATCGCTGTGGCCAAAATATGCCAGCTGCGCCATCAAGTAATTATCCTTAGCAGGAACGTAGCCAATCTTTACTCCCTTGTAGCGAAGCATGATAGCGTTCGAATCGTAAGGATTGTCGGGCTCAAAAACCATCTCGACCGATTTTCCGGGCTTCATCTTTCCCAAAACAAGCGCGCCATCATAGCGCTGAAAACCAGCAACAAAGAAAGTCATCAAATGCCTGCAAGGCTCGTATATTTTTTCTACTACGGACATCGCATGCCCCTTTCCTTGAATTCCTATACTCCGCAATTTACGCTCTTTCGTTCTCATGCGTGTCCACCGCAAAGGACTATCAAAAAAATTTTCGTCCACGTATAATTTTGTCCATTAGAAGCTCCATCTCGAAAGGCCTACCATGGCGGAAGTCGTCGCTAGCAAACTCAAGCTCCTTCACTTAGCTCGAATCTTCGAGAAAGAAACCGATGACAATCATGGACTCACCGGCCCTCAGTTAATCTCAAAGCTCGCCGAGTTGGGTATTCAAGTTGAACGAAAAACTCTTTACCGCGACATCGAGTGCCTTCGCACTTTTGGCTACGACATCGTCAAATATGAGCGCCGCCCTGTTCAATATGGCCTGGCCAGCCGCAACTTCCAGGAACAAGAGCTCACCCTTTTGGCCGACGCCGTACAATCCAGCCGCTTTCTTACCAAGAAACAAAGCGACCGATTGGTTGACTCTATCTCGAACCTGGGAAGCAAATACACAGCCGACGGCCTCAAGAAAAATTTGCACGTTGAAGGCCGTGTAAAATCTAAAACCAAGAGCGAATTCATCCGCATCGATGCCATCCAGCAAGCCATCGATGCTGACAAAAAGATTGAATTCAAGTACTACAAATACAACGAAAAAATGGAATTGGTAGCTCAAAGAGACGGCGCGGTGTATGTCAAAACGCCTGTTGAAATGACCTATTTCAACGATCAATACTATCTTGTAGCCTGGGATGATGATGAAGAAATCTTCAAAACCTATCGTCTTGATCGCATGAATCATATCCAGGTATCAAAAGAAGACGCCACCCATAATGCGGAAATCGCAAACCTCGATATCAGCGATTTCACTCGTAGCAACATGTTCCAGGGTGAAAAAGTTAGGGCTACCCTACTCGTAACAGCAAACGGTATGAACCTTGTTGTCGACAAGTATGGCGATAACAACCTTGTTGTTATCGATGCCGAGGAAGGCCATTCACGTGTCACGCTCGACGTTGTAAAAGCGCGCACCTTCTACGGTTGGCTAACAACCGCTGGATCAGATATCACTATCGAAAAGCCACTCAGCCTAAGGCAGGGCTACCTCAGCCACCTGCAAGAAGTCGTTAAACCCTACCTCGCACAAATGCTCGACTAAATAAGCAACCCGCACAAACTGCCTACACAAGAAAACACACAAACAGGCAGGCAAGCAAATAACCTACACAAGCAAAAACCTGCACACAAAAAGTCGAAGCACCCTAAATACTAAAGGACCCCCATGGATTATCAACAAATTGTCCAACTCATGCCCGAATTCTTACTCCCTTTGCTCGAAAAGCAATACGAGCAAAAAAACATTCAAACCATCATCGAAGGATACTCTGCACCGCGCTTTACCACCCTGCGCGCTAACACCCTTCTTTCTTCGCGCGAGGAAATCGCAGCTGCTCTGAATGAAGCCGGAATCGAATTCGAGGAAGCCCCCTGGTATCAGGACGCTTTCATCATTACTAATGCTCGCGAAAAAGCCTTATGGCAGCTGCCCGCTTACCAGGAAGGTAAGCTCTATCTGCAAAGCCTTTCGAGCATGCTACCTCCCCTTGCACTTAAGCCCATGGCTGGCAACGACATTTTGGACATGTGCGCAGCTCCTGGCGGAAAAACGACTGAAATGGCTGCTCTAGGCGGCAAGGCTTGCCACATAACCGCCTGCGAACTTAATGCTCCACGAGCTGAACGCCTGGAGTTTAACCTTCAGAAGCAGGGCGCAACCAACGTCACCGTGATGCGCGAAGACTCCCGCAAGCTTTCTGAATACTTTAGATTCGACCAAATTTTGCTTGATGCACCTTGCTCCGGGTCGGGCACCTTACGCGCTACCGACGTAAAGTTGCATCGTCGTTTTACCGAAGCACTCATTGCAAAGTCCGTAAAATCCCAGCTGGCGCTCTTAGATAAAGCTCTTCAATTACTTAAGCCCGGTGGAACCTGCGTCTATTCAACCTGCTCAATTTTGGAGCAAGAAAACGAAGCTATCGTACGCCAAGCAATGGCTCGAGCAAACAAAAAGGGGGTCTACGAACTGGTAAATTTACACAAAGAATTAGACCTTGAAGCACACAAGGGCGCCGTAGAGGTGCCTCTTTTGCCAGCCACAATTGAAGAAAGTCTTTGTATTGCTCCTACGCAGTATTACGAAGGATTCTTCATGGCAAAAATCAAGCGCAAGGCCTAGTCACAAACAATCGAGCAGCTACAAAAAACAACAGACAAAACACCGACCTAGCAAGCGCGAGGCCTAGCCGCAAACGCTCAGTCGGCTACCAGACGGCCACTAAGCAGTCACCAAACGACCGCTAAACAACAAGCCAGCAGTCGTGAACGGCTGCAAGAACAGCCTCTCCAGCTAGCTACTAAATATGAGCGTTTTCGATAAGGTGCCAAGCGCGCTTAGCAAACCAGTATGAGCCCTCTTCCGTAAGAAGGTAGAGCTCTTGTTCCTGACCCCATAAACAGGAAGCAACCATGCCTCGAATCATTCGAGCCGAAACCTCGGCGGGAGCGCCGCGCGTAATCAGTTTTTCATCCTGACCAAGGCTAATAATCTCGGCCAGCAGAGAAATTGAAGGGACAGGGGTAGATGTTGCCGCATCTGGGGCAAGCAAACCATAGGCATGCCAGTAGATAAATCGCATTTCGCGAGGATAATCGCGATGCGCTTGAAAAACGTTGGCCAAAACATTGTCAAAGCGCTCATGAACGCTTAACTCAGGATCATCCTTTTCGGTGATTTCATGCTCGGCAATTTCGCAACAATGAAGATAAAGCTCTTCAACTAAAGGCTCGATACCCTTGAAGTAATGATAAAAAGTGCCCGAACCTGTACCAGCCTGCTCAAATAGTAAAGGCAAGGTTAGCCCACGAATTCCTCGATCCGTAATAATCTGAAGCGCTGCATCAAGCAGGTCTTCACGCTTGCCCATTTCTACCTCCCTAGTAATAAATAACCCGGTCAACCGGCTAATAGCCTGCGTTTTGAACCAGTTCTAAAAACCGCCCTCCTCAAAACGCAAGAAAAGATTATAAATTGTTCCTCATACCTATGCCACAATCACGTCTAATGGTCAAAATTTAATTTGGGAAAACCAACAGAAATCTTACTTTATACTGCACTTAAACAATACAGGGGGGCGAATGGGGGGCTGCCGTCAAAATGGACAACAATATTACTATTCCGAGTCCCGTACTCGCTTTTGTAGGTCGCAAGAATTCAGGTAAAACTACTCTTTTAGAAAAACTCATTGCTGAGCTTACCCATCGCAAAATTGACGTAGCCACCTGCAAACACCACGGCCACCCAGATTTTGAAATCGACATCCCTGGTAAAGACTCTTATCGCCATCGCGCTGCAGGAGCAAGCGCCGTTGTTGTTATGTCTGACATCCGTCTTGGCTTTGTAGAGGAATTACGTAAGCCAAAAACATGTGCCGACGCTCTTAAGCTTTTGCCTAATCACGACATTGTTTTGGTAGAAGGCTTTAGGGATGAAGGTCTGCCCTACGTTGAAATCATGCGCGCCGCAAACGAAAGAGACTGCTCCTTTGCGCAAGAATTCTGCCAGCTACTTCAAAACGCTAAAACCAGCAAAGTCACAAATCGCTCAAGCTTTCCTACTGCTGCTGTATCGGATATTCCAGAGGTTCAAGACGCCTGTAAAGTTGCAGGTCTGCCTTGCTTTTTACCTAACGACATTACAAATCTTGCCGATTACGTTGAAAAGAATCATGTACGCCCCAAGCTCACCGTCGCAATTCAAGCAGGTGGCGAGTCCCGCCGCATGGGACAATCAAAAGCAACGGTACCCTTCTTAGGACGCCCGCTTATTAAGCGCATTGTTGAGCGCGTAGAACCAATAGCCGACGAAATTCTGATTACCACCAATGAACCTGAACGTCTTAACTTTCTTTTAGAGTCTTATTCAAAGATTCGCCTGGTCACCGATGAATACGATAACCGCGGAGCACTGCCTGGATTAATCACTGCCTTAACACATGCAAGTTATTCCCAGACGGCGCTTGTTGCCTGCGACATGGTCAATGTTTCGCCAGAACTTTTGGCTGCCGAATCAGCAATTATGCGCAACGGCAACTACGAGGTTGTCATACCTAAAACAAGACATGGCTTTGAGCCTTTTGCAGCTGTCTACAAAACCGAAAATTGTTTAACCGCAGCTCGATCTGCTTACGAATCCGGCGAAAGCAGAATGCTTGCTGTTATTAAACAGATGAATATTTATGAGGTAGAAAAATCGGACCCTGGTAAAGTTCCCTTCCCTCTTGGCTGCTTTATGAACACAAATACGCCCGACGAACTTGAATTCGCCGAGCGCATTTTGTCCGATTAATCTTTGGTTTGCCAGCTTTGAACTGCTATTTAAGCGGCAAGCTGAGTTGCCAGCCGAGCCGCTAATAAGCAATGAATCTTACAGCGCCCAAAACTAATTAGCTAGTTCTTCTTTAAGAACCTTATCGGCTGCTTCATAGGCAGCCTTTGAAGCTAGTTCATAAATCTCAATAAGCCTGGTTGCTTCTTTAGTAAGAGCCGATCCTTTTGGTCCATTGCGCTCGAGCAGTTCAATACCAAATTCTTCTTCGGCGCTCTTCATGATGCGCCAAGCCTTGCTATACGACATCCCCATGTCGTGAGCGGCCTTGTTAAGAGAGCCCATATCCCTTACGCGCTCACACAAAGAAACAACCCCTTTTCCAAGGCCCGGCGTAAACGGCTTTGACTCTTTTGGCATGATTACGAGCTTAACTTGTATCTCTAAATCATTGGCTTTCATAGATCCCCCCAAAATAAAACTATTTATAGCCAACTGGCATAACTCAATTTTTCCTTTACTGTAAAGTATTCCACAACCAACCTATAAACACAGCAGCATAAGCGCCTTGTTTTTAATGGGTGCCGCGGTGTATCAAAATTTTTGAACAGCAGAAGCATAATTGAACAAATTGAGGCAAGCACGTACTGCCACCTGCGGATATGAAATATACATTCCAAATAAAATCTCCATAACTACGATATAATCCCTGCAAGGTATTATTCTCAAAAAAGATAGGCCTGCACAATTAGGGTCGATCTTACAGAGAAAGGAATTTTGATGAAGAAGAAACTCGTTGCGGTTTTTGCAGCAGCTTGCTGCGCCGCCCTGGCACTCGCACTCACTGGTTGCGGTTCCCAGGCACAAGAGAAGGTTGAGCTGCAAATCTTTGCTGCCAACTCTCTGTCTAAGGCAATGGAGGATGTTCAGTCTCTCTACACTGAAGAGCATTCCAACGTTACCTTCAAGGACACTCAGTATCTTTCCTCTGGCGAGCTTAACGAGCAGCTCGAGAGCGGCGCTTATGCTGATGTTTTGATCAGCGCATCTAACTCCAAGATGGACGATGCTGACGCTGCTGGTCTTATTAAGTCCGACACTCGCTTCAAGATGTTCTCCAACGATCTCGTTATCGTTGCTGCTGAGAACTCCGACATCTCTGAGGTAACTCTCAAGGATGCTGCTTCCGGCAAGTACACCGTTGCTATTGGCGACGCTTCCGTTCCTGCTGGTAACTACACCAACCAGGCACTCTCTACTGTTGGCGCATTTAACGACCCCGACGGCAAGACCGGCGCTGACTCCGCTGGCGTTGCTAAGGAAGGCACCACCGGTTACGAAGGCACCTCTCTTGAGGGCAAGGTTAACCAGCAGAAGTCCGTTGGCGACGTTTGCGAGCAGGTTTCTTCTGGTGCCGTTGACCTGGCATTCGTTTACACCTCTGACGTCTATCGCTTCGATGGCGTAAAGATTGTTTGCACCGTTCCTGCTGACACCCACAAGGCAATCGTTTACCCCTGCGCTATCACTTCTCAGTCTGAGCAGTCCGAAGCAGCTCAGGAATTCATCGACTGGGCAACCACCGATGAGAAGGCAATCGCTAAGTGGCAGGAGTGGGGCTTCGAGCTTGTTTCTGAATAAGATTTGAGCAGAAGCGCCTAAACGCACTAAGCGCCCTTAGGGGTGGATGGATACCCCATCCACCCCTCTTTTATTACTGCGCGAAAGAAAGAAGAGTCCATGCGTACGGTTCCCCTTCATATAAAGCAGACTTTGTTTATCGTGCTCGGAGTAATTTTTGCCCTGAGCTTCCTTGTTCCGAGCCCGCTTGCTATCCAGTCAAACCAGGCTCGCTGTGCTTGGGCAGATACCGCCATCACACCAAACGATGTCGATGAAGCCGCAAGCGGAACCGAACAAAGCAGCTCAGATGTGGTTATGGACAAGGCCGAAGATGCCGCCGCAATTGATGGCGTTTCGTTTGCACTTGATTCTTTTAGCCGTGCCCAAGTAGGCAGCAATCGCATGGACGGCAACAAGTATGTTGGCTACAGCTTCTTTACTGCAAGCGAAGCCGGACGCTTAGAACTTATAGTCATAGACAACAAGGCTTACGTTCACTACGACAAAGAAAGCGCCACAAAAGCTGGCTTTGCGCTAGATTCCGAAGAAGACCTTGCGCACTTAAAAAGCATGCTCACCACCCTTGATACTGCAAACGCAAAGGGAGGTAAGCTTCTTTCGAGCATTACAGATTGGAGCTTTACCAGCGAGTCAAAAGTCAAGCAAGGCAAGATGCTTATCCTGTTTGACCAAGAACTCAAAAAAGGACAGTTTTACACCGTTGTTGTAGGCACCGATGGCTCAGACATCAGTGCAAAAACTTCCCCCAATCACGTAGATATCACGTTCTGCGATTCTGCACGTTTAGCTCCCGAATCTGAAGTTGCCGTAATCGAGGCTTCAACAGGAATTGCAGCACTCATCGAATTCTTGGGTTCTGTAAACCTTAGCCCACTTTGGGTTACTTTAAAAACCAGCCTTACCGCAATTGTCTTTGTCTTTATTCTTGGTCTGATAGCGGCCTATTTCACTCTCAAAATTCCTGATCGCGCCAAAGATATCTTCGATTCCGTATTCACCATTCCTATGGTTTTACCACCAACGGTCTGCGGCTTCTTGTTGCTGCTGGCATTCAGCCGCAACACCGCCATTGGCCAGTGGTTTATCGATATTGGATTCCCCTTAGTATTCAGTTGGCAAGCAACCGTTATTGCTGCAGTAGTCGTCGCCTTCCCGCTGATGTATCGCAGTGCTCGCGGCGCATTTGAAAGTCTTGACCAGAACATGCTTGATGCCGCTCGTACCCTTGGTTGGAGCGAGCCACGCATCTTCTTCAAACTAATGTTGCCTTTGGCCTGGAGCAATATTGCTTCCGGTACCGTTTTGTCCTTTGCTCGTGCGCTTGGCGAATTTGGTGCAACGCTCTTCCTTGCAGGTAACTACGTAGGCGTCACCCGAACCATCCCTATCGCTATTTACTTTGAGTGGATCAATGGCAATATCGAGGTAGCAATCTTCTGGACGATAGTAATTATCATCTTCAGCTTTATCGTTATCCTCTTTATTAATTTGTGGGGCCGCCGCACAACCAAGTATCGTCGTCAGGAGATTGACCAATGAGCCTCGTAGTCGACATTAAAAAGAACTTCAAAACATTTACGCTCGACGTATCCTTTGAAGCCGAAAACGAAACGCTAGGCTTTTTGGGTGCTTCTGGTTGTGGTAAAAGCTTGACCCTGCGTTCCATTGCCGGCATCGAAACACCAGATGAAGGTAAGATTATTGTTGATGGCGAGGTTTATTTTGACCGCGTTGCAGGCAAACGTCCTAGCGTTAACCTTACGCCCCAGCAGCGCAAGACCGCCATGCTTTTCCAGAATTACCAGCTCTTCCCCAACTTGACGGTGGCGCAAAATATCACTGCAGGTTTATCGCGCAACACCTCTAAAGAAGAAGCTCAAAAAATCATCGATGCACAGCTTGCTCGCTTTGGCTTAATAGGCAAGGCAGAACGCTATCCAGCACAGCTCTCGGGTGGCCAGCAGCAACGCGTTGCGCTTGCCCGCATGCTTGCAGCCCGTCCTAACATTTTGATGCTCGACGAGCCTTTTAGCGCACTTGATGCTCACATGAAAAGCGCCTTGGAGCAAAATCTTCTTGGCTTGTTTGAGGAATTTAAGGGCACCATTTTGTATATCTCGCACGATATCGATGAAGCCTTTAGGTTCTGCGACCGCATTGCTGTTGTTGAAGATGGCCACATCGAAGAAATCAGCGACAAAGAATCGCTAGTTAATTCCCCTAAAAGCCTGGCTTCCATCAAGCTTTCTGGCTGCAAAAATACCACTCCTGTTAAGCGCATAGATGCGCATCATGTAGCCTTACTTGATTACGGCATCACCGTTGAGTGCGACCAAGAAGTGCCCGAAGATGCAGCGTTTTACGGAGTACGAGCATTCCATATACAGGCAGCAAGCGAACCGGGTATAAATGTTTTCCGGGCACGCTGCGACAGAGTTTCCGATGCACGTTTTGATCGTAGCGTTATGCTTTCTTTCTTGGATGCAGACCCTGAGCTTCAAAAGCTCTCGCACACCAACAAACCAAAGCTTCAGCAAGAAGAAGGCAAGCGAGGCCTGTTTAAGCGCAAGGCTAAGCCAGCAGCCGCCGAGTATCTTGAACCAGAAACAGACGATCACTCCATGCGATTCCTGCAAACGCATCTTCAGTGGCGCATCGACAAGCTTGCTTGCAATGAGCTCCCTGAAGAAGGTGACGAGGTCTTAGTCAAGATTCCAAGCGACCGAATTTACCTGGTAAATCACTAAGATTTCCAAAATCTGAATAAATCTTCTAACGCACGAGTAAGCGCAGACGTGGGACAATAGAAACACTGAGCATTAGGAGGTAGATCATGAAAGACGCTTATGCGCGTACTATCGATTACCTTCGTATTTCTCTAACCGATCGCTGTAATTTGCGCTGCGTTTACTGTATGCCTGAAGAAGGCGTCGCGCCGCTCTGCCATAACGACATCCTGCGCATGGAAGAGTTTGCAGAAATCGTACGCGTTGCCGCCAAGATGGGCATTAAACATGTGCGCCTAACAGGCGGCGAACCTCTGGTTCGTAAAGGAATCTGCGACTTAGTCCGCAGCATTAAAGCCACGCCCGGAATCGAAAGCGTGGCTATTACTACTAATGCAACCTTACTTGCACGCATGGCTGCCGAACTAAAAGAGGCCGGGGTTGATCGCGTTAATATTTCGCTCGATACCCTTGATGCCCAGCAGTTCCACGCCATTACTCGCCGCGGAAATTTGGATGATGCTCTTGAAGGTATCGAGGCCGCCTTTAGACTTGGCTTTGATCCTATAAAAATTAACGTTGTCGCAGTTAGACGCCTTAATCAAGACTTTGCATCCTTCGCAAAACTCACCATGGACAGGCCCCTGCATGTTCGTTTTATTGAATACATGCCTGTTGGACACAGCGTTGAAGAAGGTGGAGCCGGCTGGGGCCCTGAAGATGTTATTCCCACCAAGGAACTCATTCAAACTATCAGCCAGGCAACCAGCAAGGCAGGCCTGGGCGAACTTAAGCCCGCAGGAAACGACCGCCCCTTAGGCTGGGGCCCTGCAAACTATTACGAACTTGAAGGCGCTAAAGGAACTATCGGCTTTATCTCGAGCGTTTCCAATCATTTCTGTGCAAGCTGCAACCGTCTGCGCTTAACAGCGGACGGGCGAATTCGTCCTTGTCTTTTTGGTGATGAAGAATTCGATATCAAATCAGCCTTGAGAAACGAAGGTCCCGAAGCTGCTGCGCAAGTTCTTGAACAGGCTCTTTCCCATAAACCCGAGAGCCACCATCATCGCATTGGAACCGCGCGCATGATGAGCCAGGTAGGAGGCTAATATGGCCGTAGATGGTCTTACTCATTTAAACGATAAAGGTGAAGCACACATGGTTGATGTTTCCGCCAAAAGCGACACCCGCCGCATCGCTTCGGCAGAGGCTCGTATTTTTATGCAGCCTGCTACCCTTGCCGCCATCACCGGTGGCGCTATCCCAAAGGGCGATGTTTTGGCTACGGCGCGCATTGCGGGCATTATGGCGGCAAAAAACACCAGCTCGCTCATTCCTTTGTGCCATCCGCTTATGCTCACCAATATCGAAGTAAGCTGCGAGCCTTTTGATTCCTACAACGGTGATCAAGAGGAGCCAGAAG
>CAVCRX010000051.1:6801-9688 GCA_963604935.1 Bacteroidaceae bacterium | reverse complement strand
GTGGAGGGCCGAACCCACTTCGGTTGAAAACGGAGGGGATGACCTGTGGATAGGGGTGAAAGGCCAATCAAACCCGGAGATATCTCGTTCTCCCCGAAATAGCTTTAGGGCTAGCCTCGGTTGTTCTCCTGTGGTGGTAGAGCACTGGATTCGTGCGGGGGCTTCACCGCCTACCAACCGATACCAAACTCCGAATGCCACAGGATTAGAAACCGGGAGTCAGAACATGTGGGCTAAGCCGTGTGTTCGAGAGGGAAACAGCCCAGACCGCCTGCTAAGGTCCCCAAGTAGATGCTAAGTGGCAAAGGATGTGCGTTTGCCTAGACAACCAGGATGTTGGCTTAGAAGCAGCCATGCATTTAAAGAGTGCGTAACAGCTCACTGGTCAAGTGGACATGCGCCGACAATACACGGGGCTAAGCGTTGTACCGAAGCAGCGGACTGTTTTATCAGTGGTAGGGGAGCTTTCCAAGGGGGGCGAAGCGGAAGGGCGACCTTTCCGTGGACCGCTTGGAAGTGAGAATGCTGGCATGAGTAACGAGAGAGGGGCGGGAAACCCCTCCGCCGTAAGCCTAAGGGTTCCTGGGCAAGGCTAATCCTCCCAGGGTCAGTCGGGAGCTAAGGCGAGGCCGACAGGCGTAGCCGATGCACAACAGGCAGATATTCCTGTACCGCCGATGCCGCGTTCGACGACGGGGTGACGGAGAAGGGTAGCCGGGCGGGGTTCTGGACGTCCCCGTGAAAGCGCGTAGGGCGGCTGCGTTGGCAAATCCGCGCAGCCACGTGCCTGAGACGTTAGACGAAGCTTCGAGTGAAGCCGGTGAGCCCATGCTTCCAAGAAAAACCCCTAAGGAGCGGTACGGCGCCCGTACCAAAACCGACACAGGTAGGCGGGTAGAGCATACCAAGGCGATCGGGAGAACCATGGTTAAGGAACTCGGCATACTGACCCCGTAACTTCGGGAGAAGGGGTGCCCCCGCCGGTGATAAGACTTGCTCTTTTGAGCTAGTGGGGGTCGCAGTGAAATGGCCCAAGCGACTGTTTACCAAAAACACAGGACTCTGCTAAGTCGTAAGACGACGTATAGGGTCTGACGCCTGCCCGGTGCTGGAAGGTTACGCGGAGGAGTTAGATGTATTTCGAAGCCCCGAAGCTAAGCCCCAGTAAACGGCGGCCGTAACTATAACGGTCCTAAGGTAGCGAAATTCCTTGTCGGGTAAGTTCCGACCTGCACGAATGGCGTAACGACTTGGGCGCTGTCTCGACCATGGACCCGGTGAAATTGTACTATTCGTGAAGATGCGAATTACCCGCGGAAGGACGGAAAGACCCCGTGAACCTTCACTACAGCTTGGCATTGCTCGTTGGCATGGTGCGTAGAGGATAGGTGGGAGGCTTTGAAACCAGGGCGCCAGCTCTGGTGGAGCCAACCTTGGAATACCACCCTCACCATGCCGGCGACCTAACCCGCGACCGTTATCCGGCGTGGGGACCGTGTCAGGTGGGTAGTTTGACTGGGGCGGTCGCCTCCTAAATGGTAACGGAGGCGCACGTAAGGTCCGCTCAGGACGGTCGGCAACCGTCCCGAGAGCGCAAGAGTGCAAGCGGGCTTGACTGCGAGACCTACAAGTCGAGCAGGTGCGAAAGCAGGTTCTAGTGATCCGGCGGCCCAGCGTGGAATGGCCGTCGCTCAACGGATAAAAGGTACTCCGGGGATAACAGGCTGATCTTGCCCAAGAGTCCACATCGACGGCAAGGTTTGGCACCTCGATGTCGGCTCATCGCATCCTGGGGCTGGAGCAGGTCCCAAGGGTACGGCTGTTCGCCGTTTAAAGCGGTACGCGAGCTGGGTTCAGAACGTCGTGAGACAGTTCGGTCCCTATCCTCCGCGGGCGTAAGAGAATTGAAAAGGGCTGCCCCTAGTACGAGAGGACCGGGGTGGACGTACCTCTGGTGTCCCAGTTGTCGACCAACGGCATGGCTGGTTAGCTACGTACGGAACGGATAACCGCTGAAGGCATCTAAGCGGGAAGCCGTCTTTAAGATGAGTTCTCTTTTTGGTAAGGCCTCTTATAGACTATGAGTTTGATAGGCCGCAGCTGTAAGGCGTGTGAGCGCTTGAGGCGAGCGGTACTAATCGGCCGAGCTCTTTATAGCGCGCCTCTAGAATGTATCATCTAATTTGCGATAATATTGCGATGGTTACGCCATGCGGCCTTCAGGGTGCATGCAATATGCACTTGATAACTAAATAGTTAATGCGCATGCAAGGAAGAACGCCTTGCATGGGCGGGACCATAGAGGAGGGGATCACCCGATCCCATCCCGAACTCGGCAGTTAAGCCCTCCATCGCCGAAAGTACTGCGGTGTAGTCCGTGGAAGGATAGGTCGTCCCGCCCATGCAGGGTGTTTTTTGTTTTTTGATTTACTACATTCTGTTTTGTGGGTCGTAAATATCTGCCTTAGATACTGACGATTGCTCGTTGCCAGATATTTACTGGTTATGGCTACCCTTCGAATCATTGCTTGTTGCAAACGTATAGTTTTGTTTTGTGGGGCAGGTACTGGCCGTGAATCCTGTTCGCCTTTGGCTGTAGACGTTGAGAGTAATCCTTAGTTGTTGTCTGCGGGTGCTTCTAGACCTTGGCTATGGATATTGAGTTTTGATATTGATGTGAGTCTGTAGGAGGATGTGTTATCTAAAGTTTTTAACTAGCGCCCATTCTTTTCTTTTACTCTTAGCTAGTGGTACTTATGGCTTAGTCTTAACCGAAAAGAGGATTTCTATTACTGGGACTTAGATACTCTTGTTAAGCTTTTACTTAGGCAAGGTGGCTGGCCATGGGTGGATTTTGGCCAGCCGTTGCTTAGGAGGCCCCTAAATC
>CAVCRX010000051.1:0-6791 GCA_963604935.1 Bacteroidaceae bacterium | reverse complement strand
ATAATTAACTAATGGATTTATCAGGCGAAAGGCGGTTTTGTTTAATATGAATCGTGTATCGTCGTCGCCTAAATCTAAATTTACTAGTCAACTCGGTTTTTTAGCCTTAAAAAAGGGAAAATTAAAAGCAGGGGAACGTACTAAATTTAAAATTGCACATGCTTTAGAAGAGTTAATGATAACCAATTCATTTTCTTCTATTAGTGTTATCCAGCTTGCTGAAGCTTCGGGCATTTCTCGTCAGACTTTTTATAATCACTTTATTGATAAGCGCGATTTAGTCGGTTGGATTTATGATCAAATCGATGTATTTACTATCTCTCGTATAGGTATAGATTTGACTTGGGAAGAGGCTGTTCAAACCAAGCTCTCCTTTATGAAGTCTAAAGAACTCTTCTTCTGTGAACTTTATAAGGCTGAGGCCGCTGGACAGCTTCTTGAGCATACGGTTGATACGGTTTATCGCTATTACGAGGCGAACCTCAAGCGTATGGCAGGTATATCCTTGTCTGAAATCTCAAAACTGGAGCTAAGGCAGTTTTGTTATGGTTCTACGGGTTTAGTTTCTGAATGGGCTCGCACTGGAATGATTGCTTCTGTTGATGAAGTTGTTCGAGTGGAGCGCTCTGCTTTGCCTGCGTTTGCAAAGTCTGTTTTCCTGGGCGAATAAGCTTATTTAACTGGCTTAAGTAAGAGCAAAATTCCCTTTTTGAACATGCTCAAGACGTGTTCAAAAAGGGTTTTTGGATGTCAATAAAGCTTTTTCTGTTCAAATTTTGTATTTACATATCCTATAAAGTGTAAAGAAAACTAGCTAAGAACTTAGGCATCTTAAATATCCAGTCAAAAATCCTAAATAAATCCAGTATTTGGAAGCTATCAAGCTTCATTTTTGGTAAAGTTCATTAACGGTTTGCGGTGACCGTGCCTTCTGAGGGGAGGGTGAAGACCGTGAAGGAAAACCCATCTAGTAACTAGGAGAGGAAAATTTATCTCTAAATAACTTAAGGAGGAGTTATGGCTGAGAAAATCGAACGACAGGGTCTTACGTGGCGTCACTGTGGCGTCGTTTTTACCTGCATGGTCGCCCTGTTCACTTGTGTTGCAATGATCTTCATTTGTGCAGGTCTTTGCTATCGTCCTGTTGCAGCTCACTTTGGCTGCCAGGTTTCTGACGTTTCGTTCTATATTACGTGCGTCTACATTGGTTCAACTATTGCACCAATTCCTGCTGCTCGTCTTTATGAGCGCATCAATCCCAAGATCTTCTTTACTGGCGCATTGATTCTTACCGCAGTTCCTTACTTCTGCAACAGCTTGTGGCCCAGCATCCAGATGATGCAGGCTGGTGGCATTGTCATCGGTCTTGGTCTTGCTGTTCTGGAGTACACCATGACTGCAGGTCTGCTTTCTCGTTGGTTCCACACTAACTACGGTACTGTTATCGGTCTGTCCTTCGCATGCACCGGTGCTGGTGGTATCGTTTGGAACCTCGCTGGTCAGTTTATCTTGGGCGCCGACCTTTCTGGTTGGACCACCCTTTATCAGGCTTATGCAATCATCATGGGTGTCGCTACTCTGATTTGCATCCTGCTCTTCGCTGACCGTACCCCTGAGGTACGCGGCATTCTGCCTTTCGGTATGCCTCTGGCTGCTGAAGAAGCAGAAGCTGACGGCTCCATTGAAGCACCTGAAGAGCCTGGCTTCACTTTGAAGGAAGCTACTCGTCTGCCCTTCTTCTACACCATGCTTCTTGGTGCTGGCTGCCTGAATGTTGTTACCACCATGTCTCAGCTGTTTGCTACCTATGTTCAGTTCCTTGGCAACGAGGGCTGGGAAGGTCAGGCAATCGTAGTCCTGCTGCTTCTCTCCGGTACTCTGGAGTCTTGCGCATCTGCAGGTCAGCTGGTTGGTAAGATCCTCGTTGGTATTATCGAGTCTCACTCCCTGCTCGCTGCTCAGATCATGGGCGTTTGCGGTGGTGTTCTCGGTCTGCTTATGATTTGGCAGTTCCCTAAGGTTATGGGCGAGAGTGGTATCTACCTGATGTTTGCTGGTGGCGCTGTTTACGGTTTGATGTATGCATGCTCTACTGCAATGCTTCCCTTCCTCGTTCGCGAATGCTTCGGTGGTAAGGAATATGACCGTATCTACTCTCTCCAGGTTGCACTGTTCAACTTGCTCGGTGGCTTCGGCGCTACTGCTTGGGCTGTTCTTATGCAGACCTATGGCTGGGATGCCTTCTTCGAGTTTGCAATCGCTGAGGTTGTCGTAACCTTCATCCTGATTGCTTACACCGGTATCGCTGCTTACAAGAAGCGCGAAACCACTTGGTATGTCTCCGACGCAAAGCTCGTTTCCGAGTAGTCTGTGACTTTCTAACTGAGTACTAGATACGTTTTGGGTTTTCTTCGGGGAGGATTTATCCTCCCCGAACTTCTTTTTTCAGTTAATATAGGTCACGTTGTCATTTAAGAAAGGTTGCTGCATGGCTTCTAAAAATTACAAGATTGATCTTCGTTTGTTGTCTATGATCCTCAACGCTGCAACCGCAGTCATGTTGATTGGTGGCCTTCTTGTAGGCGTTAAGTGGCAAGTTCTTTTATTTGTTGGCATTATTGGTTATACCATGTGGGGCATTGTTAATTTTCTTGCTCGCAAACGCGACAAGAAAGAGGCTGCTCTGCGAGCTGAGCGTAAGCGCAAGAAGAACAAGGCTACAAAAAACGCCGATGCGCGTCGTTAGTTTTTAGCTTATTGATTTCGTCTGGTCTTTAATCAAATTTCTTTTACTTTAAAAATTGTCATGTGCCTGTTTTGGGCCATGACAATTTTTTGTTTTGTAGACAGATGTATCCCCGTCAAGCTTGCTATAGCGGGTGTTTTGGGCTTATGGCAATTTTTTGTTTTGTTGAGGCTTTGTTTCTTAGGTTTCGTATGGCCTCGTTCGTGCTTTGAGGCTGTAGATTAAGCTGTATTTTCGACTCTTAGCAAAAGACACGAAGACCACAGTTATTAATCGTTTTTTTATCTTTTCTTTATTTGTAAAACAAAATGCTAGTTTTTATCAGGTTTAGCTAAAAGATAGTTTGACCTGAGGTGCTGACAAGGCTTTATTTGATGAAATAGGTAGTGCTTAGTTGTTTGTCTTTGATAGGTTTCGATTAGCTAGAGCAAACAAAAACTAAGTTTCGTTTAACGAAAGCAAACTAGCGTACGAGTGTTACAAGTTGCCATGCTAAGAGTGCTTTGTGCTCTTTTACTTTTTTTGAGGTGCGCTAGGATTGTCCTTGTTGAAACGAGTTGTTAGTTGTTTCGCATAAAGATGCAAATTTCAACATAGCAGCTTCTTCATTTACTAGGATTTGGGAGCACAGAGGGGTGGCTCTCATAAAGGAAAGGAATTCCTAAAATGGCTGAGAAGTGTGAGAAGAAGGTTGTTCTTATTACTGGCGGTGCAATGGGTCAGGGTCGTACCCATGCTGTAGCTCTTGCTAAGCTTGGATATAACTGTGTTCTGCTTGACCTTCAGGACACCACCGATGAGCGTTTCCAGGAAACCGTCCGCCTTGTAGAAGAAGCTGGCGGAGAGGCAATGGCAATCAAGTGCAACATTTGCTCTACCGAGGAAATGGAAGCAGCTTTTGCTAAGGCTTGGGATGCTTATGGCCGCCTGGACGTTGTTATCGCAAATGCTGGTATTTTGAACTTTGGTTACACCTGGGAACTCGAGGATTCCAAGGTTAAGGCTGCTCTGGCTGTTAACCTTGAAGGTACTTGGCGTACCGACAAGTATGCTGCACAGTATATGCGCAAGCAGGGTTATGGCCGCATTATTAACATTTCAAGCGTTTCTGGCCTTAAGGGTACCGAGCAGCTTGCAACTTACTGCATGACTAAATTCGGCATCATTGGTCTTACTAAGACTCTTGCACTTGAGCTTCGTAATTCTGGTCTGCCTATTTACTGCAATGTTGTTTGCCCCACAAAGGTTCGTACCCCAATGTGCGAAACCGACACCTATGTCGACTTCGTTAATACAACGATGGGTAAGAACTTTGCTAACTGGCAGGAAATGTTTGAGGACGAAAAGAATCCTGGTGGCGTTAAGTTCTTGAACCCTGAGGATGTTACCGACATGGTTGTATGGCTTGCTGAGTCT
Source organism: Bacteroidaceae bacterium (assembly GCA_963604935.1). Classification (GTDB taxonomy): domain Bacteria; phylum Actinomycetota; class Coriobacteriia; order Coriobacteriales; family Eggerthellaceae; genus Anaerotardibacter. The sequence goes on along the minus strand of CAVCRX010000051.1, from coordinate 2,629 downwards.
CACGAGGCAACCTTGTTTACCGGTCGTGAGATTGTTGTTGACAAGGGTGCAATGCTCTAAGCAAATACAAAAGCAATTTTGCAGGGGTGTGGCATATAGCTGCACCCCGTTTTGTTTAGTACTGCGTATAATGCTTTAGTAACCAGCAACTTTGCTTTACTGGTAATTAAAAAGGAGGGGACACTTATGAAGAAGCCTTTTGAGGGTCTTTTAGTGTTGGATCTTTCGCGCTACCTGCTTGGTGGTTATGTAACGCAATATATGGCTGATATGGGCGCACGAGTTATCAAAGTTGAGGACACCAAGTTCGGTGACTTTACTCGTTGCGAAGAGCCTATGGCTCAAGGCGAAAGCTTTTATCACTATGCGCTCGATCGCAATAAGGAAAGCGTTTCTTTTAATTTGAAGAACAAAGATGTGCTGGATGCCTTTTTTGATTTGGTAAAAAAGGCTGACGTTGTTGTTGAGAATTATCGCCCTGGGGTAACAAAGCGCCTTGGTATTGATTACGAATCGCTTAAAGCCGTAAATCCTCGTATTGTTCATTTGGCTTACAGTGCTTATGGGCAAAACGATCCACGTAGCCAGGCTCCTTTGCACGATATCAATTTAGTAGCTCAGAGTGGTTACTACGACTTAATTGAGGGCAGAGTTCCCGCTATGCCTCCAAGTGACTTTGCGGCCGTTAGCGTGGGCTTGCAGAGTCTTCTTACGGCTTTGTATGTGCGTGAGCGTACAGGAGAAGGTTCATTCTTGGATGTCCCTATGTCTGATAGCTTTACGTGGTGGAATAGTCTTTTGGATAGCCGCTGGTTCTTCTTTGGTGAGCAAATGGACCACACGGGCTGTGAGTATCCTGCTGTTGGATATAACGTATATCGCACCAAAGATGATCGTATGCTTGCTTTTGGTTTTTATGAGCCTAAATTCTGGGAAGCATTTTTGGCTGATATTGATCGAATGGATTTAAAGGACACCAATAAAGATCATGTTGATTTAAATCCTGAAGCTTATGAAGAAGTAAAGAAAATAGTTGCTTCTAAGACCTACGATGAATGGGCTGAGTGGATGAAGGGTAAGAGCCACTCAATGGCTTTATGCAAGAATAAAACAGAAGCAATTAATGAATCTGTGGCGGATAACCCCGAAATGCAGGACTTTATTGAGTACCCTCGGTATGGTCGTGTTTTACAAACTAATATCCCTCACGTTATTGGTGAATTTAGGCCACAGCTTAAAGATTCAACCGAGCCCCCTTTGCTTGGTGAGCAGACTAAAAAAGTTCTTTTAGAACTTGGCTTTGAGGAAGCTAAGATTTCTGAACTTGCTGAATCTGGAGATATTAAGGTAAGCAATTAAGATAAAAAGGAAAGAGCCTGGGCAGAATATCTAAAGATAAGAAGCCTGGGCCCTTCTTGTGTGTTTATAAAGAGAAGAAAAACCACCAGCCAAATGACTGGTGGTTTATTAATTCATGGTGGCCGATACAAGATTCGAACTTGTGACCTTGTGCTTGTAAGGCACCTGCGCTCCCGCTGCGCCAATCGGCCGTGAAGTGTTGATTATTATTGCATATAAATTTAGACATAGCAAACAATTTTTTGAATTAAATTGCTTTTTATTAATGTTAAAGCTCAGCGAAAAATGAAATACCAGATAGTAGCCTAATTATTAAAGGGACACATTTAGTGTAAATTTTGCTCTGGGTTGAATTCCTTAGACTTAGATTTTGTTTAAAGGGTTCATGTTTACAGAAGTTAAGTTGTTTTAGCTATTTGCAGGATTGCATACAGCTTGGTGGCATTGCGTACAGGTTGATAACTTTGTATGTCATTATTTCGACAAAGGGTTACATTTGTCGGGTTCTTGATAGTCATTTGCTTTTGTCTGTTTAGATAACTTTCTGCTAATTCGGTAATCTGTCCAATTCTAGAAATACAAATCTTTATAAACGATGGATTATTTCCCAATAAATCAAAAGTGTTGTTGGGAAGTTTTTAAGCATTTATGCCTTTTTGTTTGAAGGCTCAATAAGCGCGTAATGTATTGCAAGCTTACTTAGGTCTGGCTACAATGAACAACGCACTTGGACATAACCAAGTATTTCGGGCGCTTAGCTCAGCGGGAGAGCATCACCTTCACACGGTGGGGGTCGCAGGTTCGAACCCTGTAGCGCCCACCATATTTTTTCAGCCCAGAGTTTTCTGGGCTGTTTTTGTTTTTATAGCTTTAGAAACTATTTGTTTATGTGAAGCGCATAGTCTGTAGGACATCTTGTTTCAAATTACCTTGAAGTTTATGGATTTAGTTTTTTGTAAGAGCATTTTTTGTTCGAATTTTATTTAGGCGCTGGTTTTTGATAAGGGCTTAGCTATGAAGGTTTATGAAGGAACGATTCTTACCGTCGACAAAGATGATAGGGTTGTGCGCTATTTAGTAGAAGATCAGGGTCAAATTATTTATACAGGCGATTCTTTGCCCGATAAGTTTTCCGCGCTTCCTGTTACACAATTAGGTTCTCGGGTTATGTGTCCTGCTTTTGTGGATACCCATGAGCATTTAGCCAGTTTTGCAACGTTTAATGCAGGACTCAACGTTATGAATGCTCGCTCTAATGCGGAGATTAAAG
>CAVCRX010000050.1:0-27319 GCA_963604935.1 Bacteroidaceae bacterium | reverse complement strand
GAGGCCATAACGCGCCATTTTTGCTCGAAAAATCATACACACAGCCCCTAGCGCGCCACAGTGACCCCAAATTTTCACTCAAAAGGGTTGTTTTCATACACAGAGGCCATTTCGCGCCACTGATATAAGGGTCGTTCATACACGCAGCCCATTCCGCGCCATTTGGTAGGAGCTTCATCATGTACACAGGCCGTAACGCGCCAGTCTAGTTAGGGGTCATCATGCACGCAAGCCGAAACGCACCATCGCTGCGAGTGTTGAGCATCCATAGAGGTTTTGGCGGCGCCATCTCGCGTAGAAGTTGGTCACTCAAGGAAGCTACCACACCAGGAGTACAAACATTGTCATTCACAGAAGGGCTTCCGCGCAAACATACACGAGCGCTCACCCCATACCGATCAGACAGCACACAGCGAAACCATCAGGGTTCCAACTTGCGCCCACATAGAGCAAAGCCTTGCTTCGTTGGAATTATAATTCCAACCGCCCTCCGAAAATCACTTTCCCTCCACACTTAGAAATCTTTACTTCTTATAGAGTGTTTCATCGCTAATAAAGTCAAGGCAAACCCAATTTGTAAGGTTCGCAAGGAGAAAAGAATGTCTTACAACAAGGTCACTGAAGATCTTGCACAGCAGCTCGCAGACATTGTGGGCGCTGAGCACTGTGTGTACGGCTCCGAAATCAGCGAAGACTATTCGCACGATGAAATGCCTATTTACGGTTCTCAAATGCCAGAAGTTGTTGTCCATCCTGGTTGCACCGAAGAAGTTTCGGCAATCATGAAGCTCTGCAACGAAAACAACATTCCTGTTACAGTTCGTGGCGCAGGCACTGGTCTTGCCGGCGGATCAACCCCCCTTTTTGGTGGCGTTGTTTTATGCACCATGCGCATGAACAAAATCCTTGGCTACGACATGAAGAATTTCAATGTCCGCATCCAGCCCGGCGTACGTCTTTGTGAACTTGCAGCCGACGCTCTTGAGCATGACCTTATGTATCCCCCCGATCCCGGCGAAAAGACCGGTTCAGTTGGCGGCAACGTAAATACCAATGCTGGTGGTATGCGTGCAGTTAAATATGGCACCACCCGCGATTATGTTTTGGCCATGACCGTTGTTTTACCCAGCGGCGAAATCATGGAGATCGACAAGGCTGTTACCAAGACCAGCTCTGGTTATAGCCTGCTGCACCTCATTGTTGGCTCCGAAGGCACACTCGCTGTTATTACTGAGCTCACCATGAAGCTTGTCCCCAATCCTAAGGAAGACATCAGCTTCCTGCTCCCCTTCGAAAACATCGACGCCGCAATTACTTCGGTTCCTTCAATCAAGCATGCCGGCCTTGACCCCCGCTCCATCGAATTCATGGAGCGCGACATTGTTGACTCTTCAGCCGAATTCACGGGCAGCAAGTTTATTCCTACCGTTATCAACGGCAAAGAAGCAGGCGCTTACATCCTGGTCACCCTCGAGGGCAACGACGAAGACGAAATCATGTCTCGCGCTGAAACCCTGATGGAAGTAGCCGATGCTCATGGCGCTTTCGATGTCCTGGTCATGAAGGACTCCGACGACAAAGCTGCTATCTGGGCAGCACGCAGCGCCTTCCTTACCTGCATCGAAGCAGATACCAAGTATCTGGACGAAATGGACGTTGTTGTTCCCGTTGACAACATCGCTGAATTCCTTGAGTACGTACATCAGGTCGGTACCGAAAAGGGTATGCGCATTCGCTCCTTTGGTCACGCCGGTGACGGCAACCTGCACATCTACTGCTCTTCCAACAACAAGACCGAAGAAGAGTTCAAGATTATTTCCGCTGAAGTTATGCAGGCCAGCTACGATAAATGCGCCGAACTCAACGGTGCTGTTTCTGGCGAGCATGGCATTGGTCACGCAAAGAAGGAATACCTGCGCCAGTCTGTTGGCGACACTGCTTTCAATTTGATGACAGCCATCAAGCAGGTCTTTGACCCCAAGGGCATCCTTAATCCTGGCAAGGTTTGCGACAACCGCGAGCTGTAAGGCATGTAAGGCAAGCCTCGCCAGCAAGCACTGACACAGCTTCCTACCTGTTCGATATAGAAAAACAAAATGAAGAAGACCGGCAGTTTAACCGTCGGTCTTCTTTTCTTTTAATTATGTTTTAGGCAAAGCGCTGCGCTAAGACAAACCAGGAACAGACCAAAGCCTAGACCCGAAGCAAAGCGCTGTGGTAAGGCCAAGCCAAGCGCCACAGCGACAAAGGCCAAGCCAAGCTGAGACAAACTCAAGTCAGAACCTAGACCCAAGCCAAGCTAAACCAAACCCAGGCCAAATGGCATAAAGCCTAATCCTCAACCATGACCACTGCGGTATGAACAGGACCATGAACACCGACAACGCGCACCAACTCGATATCGGCCGTGGCAGAAGGACCACTGATCACGCTGACATTTGAAGGCATATTGTCCTTGCCGTAGGTATCGCGCAGGCTATCCAAAAGCTGACCCATGCGAGCAAAAACCATAGAACGACGAACAACTGCAATATGGCAAGGAGGAATCGTGCAAACGCTGCGGCCAGAAGTTTCCGAGGCGCACTGCACAACCGAGCCGGTCTCTGCAATAGCGCCATAAGCAAAAGTAACGCCGACGTCGTAAGTTGCAGCTTCCTGGATTGCCTGGCGCCCCTTGGATGCATCCCAAGCAATAGGAGTCATGCCTGCGGCCTCAACCACAGAAGCCAAGTCGCAATCCATAGCCTCCTTGTCGGTCGCATACAAGAGTGTCTGGTTGCCCGCGTCAAGACGTTGAGCTTCCTCAACAATCGCGCTAGCCACCTCGTCAGGGCTACACTTCTTAATTAAGACGCCAATTTTTTCGGCCTCGGTAATAAACTTCTCGACAATTTCTTCGGGGTCCATTGCCTTTGCCACAATGAACTGCACCGAATTTTCAACGTCAATGCCTTCAACCTTCTCGGGTACCTCATCGCGACCAAGAGCAGCAGAAAAGGGCTTCAGGAATTCATCTAAACTTACCGTACTCATTAGCAAGCACCCCTTTCCTTGGATGCGTCCGAGCTTTCAGTCGTGGAAGAACTTGCTGCCACAGAGCAATCAGCCGTTGCCGCATGCGCGCCAGCCTGGGCCTTATTGTGTGCCGCCTGTGCTCTGTCAGCTGCCGACATACCCTGCTCGTCAAGTTCAGGAGCAACAGGCGTATGTTTTGCAAAACGATCACGGAAGCGCTCTTTTGCCATCAAATCCATATCGCGCGAGTTAGTCCAGCCGCGCAAAACAGGAATCCATGTTGTAGATAAACCAAGCGCGCCATAAGCGCCGCCGAGCATCTTCATGCCCAAGGAACCGGATCCCGTTGCAATGTCGTACAAACGACGATTGCTAAGCACCTTGCCCGCCATTTCAAAAGTAGCGCGCTCAGGAGCAGCCGTGTAATTCTGCTCGGACAAATTAATTTTGTGCTTATGAATATGCCTATGCAAAGGAATGCGCACCGGACACATATCGTCGCAAGCACCGCAGAGCGAACAAGCGTAAGGCAACTTGTCGGTGTTTTCGTAACCTTCAAGCAGTGGCGTAAGTACAACACCCATGGGTCCAGGATAAACAGAGCCGTAACCATGGCCGGTAATATGTCTATAAACAGGGCAATTGTTCATGCAGGCACCGCAACGGATACAACGCAAAACACTGCGGAACTCGCTTGCCAAAATATCGCTACGGCCATTGTTTACCAAAATAATATGAACGTTAGTAGGGCCATCGGCCTCGCCAGGCTTTGCACAACCAGTATTTACCTGGAACGATGACATAATCTTTGAACCAACGGCGCTTGGCACCAACAAGGTAACCAAGGTATCAAGCGAGCGCAGGTCGGGCACAATTCGCTCGGCACCCATCATGACAATCTGGGTCTCAGGCACGGTGGTTGCCATGCGAGCATTACCCTCGTTAGTTACCAGGGTACAAGAACCTGTTTCGGCAACACCAAAGTTGCAACCAGTAACGCCAACCTTGGCCTCAAGGAATTCTTCGCGCAAATTAGAACGAAGGAATTTTGTAATTTCTTCAGGGTCATTTGAGCCGGTGTATCCCTTTTTCTCGCGATACAAATCGCGAATGGAATCACGATTAAAATGCAGCGCAGGAACAACAATATGCGAAGGCTTTGAACCTGCTGTTTGCAAGATGTTTTCGGCGCAGTCGGTCTCTACCGCATGAATGCCGTGCTCTTCTAGATATTCGTTGAGGCCAACCTCTTCGGTGACCATGGACTTAGACTTAACGCAGCGGGTCACCTGCACCTCTTCAAAGATGTCGAGAGCACACTCAACCGCATCTTCAGCGCTTGGCGCAAAGTGAACATGAGCACCTGCAGCCTGAGCATTCGTTGCAAACTCACGAATGTAGTAGTCAAGATTTTCAAGCACATGATTGCGGATATAGGCAGCTTCCCAACGGAGTTCTTCCCATAAAGGATTAGCGTCGGCGCATTTATTGCGGTTGCCTACGATAGTTTCTTGCGCAGACTTAATAGCGTTGTGCTTAAAATCATCGGCCAAAGCATTCTTTACGCGCTCGCGTAAAGGTGCGTCGTCGTAAATAACGGGAGATAGAGCCATGATTTATGCCTCCTTCCCGGAATCAAGAACCTCGGCAATATGCATCACTTTCATAGGATGAGAAAGCGTGCCTTCGGCCTGCATACGATCAAGGCAGCCCTTGATATTCATTAAGCAAGCCTGGTCGCAACCAACCAGATAGTCCGCGCCAGTAGCAAGCGCAAGCTCTGCCTTTTCGCGAACCATCTGTTCGGAAATCTCAGGTTCTTTAACCGAAAAAACGCCACCAAAACCGCAGCAGCGATCGGCTGCTTGCATTTCTACATACTCAAGACCTTCAACACACTCAAGCAGTTTTAACGGAGGCTCTTTAACCCCTAAAAGGCGCGTCATATGACAGCTCTTATGCAAGGTTGCCTTACCTTCAAGCTTTGCGCCAACGTTAGTAACGCCCAGATAATCAACGATAAACTCGGTGAATTCGTAGATTTTTCCCGCAAGCTCTTTAATGCGGGGACCATATTCAGGATCCATGCCCAAGTACTTTTCGTAGTCATGCTTAATGGCATACGCGCACGAGCCACTTGGCGTAACCACCACATCGTAAGGCGCGTAAGCATCAACTATCGAACGAACAGTAGGAATAGCTTCTTCCAGGTAACCAGCGTTAATCAACGGCTGGCCGCAGCAAATTTGATTGTCAGGCACAATTAAATCGCAGCCAAGGCGTTCAAGAACGCGTACTGCAGCTTCGCCAACTTCTGGGTAGAACATGTCAATCATGCACTGCGGAAAGAAGGCAACTTTCATAGATTGGATCCTTTCGGTTTAGGAGGCAAACGCCAGCCTAAGGAATGCCAGGCAGTAACACCGAGCACACCGAAAGACCACTATGAAGCCTCCCCTTGCTTCGTTGCAGCCCGTGCAAAGGCCGCAAAAATACGCAGAGAAACTGCGCTGTTTTTGATTGTAGAAGAGGAGGGTGAATTTACTTTCCACTCAGCGGCAGGGGGACTCTATTTTAGGTGTGGGGCTGCCACTGCTTGAGCAACGCGCAAGCCATCAACTGCCGCCGACATAATTCCACCTGCGTAACCAGGGCCTTCCCCGCAGGGATACAGGCCTGTCGTGATTTCGTAGGATGAAGATTCCTTATCGGGCGCGGCTGAGCGAGAGGTTGACGATTCATCGAAGTCAGCGGCAAGAAGAGCAGTCGATTTGCCAGGGTCAACAGCAGGGCAAGCTGCTAATTCGCTTGCCGATTCATTATTAAGCGCTTCGGCTTCATCTAGTTTTAGTGCTTCTTCAAAATAAGCCTGATAGCCAGCATCGCGCTTGATGCGCAGCGGAGAAGAAGAGCGAGTTTCGGGTGCCGTCATGATGGCGTTTTTATCGTCAAAACCTTTGAGCTTCTTACCCAGCAAGGGCAAAGCCTCAAACAAAGCCTGAACAACAAAATCAGGCAAGCAAGAATCCAGCGCGACACTAGCTACGCCGCGGCCATAGGTCGGACGCATTTCTTTTGCACCAATAGGCTTTGGACCTTTTGGCGCATGAGCCTGATTGTTTTTATTGGGCTTGTTAACCTTTGCGTGATTACCACGACCACCACGAATTCCACCCTTTTGAGCATTTTGACGGTTGCGCTCGCGGCGCTCCTGCTCGCGCTGTTCATGAAGGACCAGCTCATCCTGCTCGCGACGAGCATGAACCAAGTCCACATCCACGTGCTCGACCGTGCCTTCAGCGCGACGCTTTTCGCGAGCCAAATCGCGCATATGACGCATGAACTCGCCCACGGTCTGGCTTGGAGCCTGATAGGGCTCGCCGCCAGCCTGAACAACGGCATCGTAAGCAGCACGCTCAATCGAACGCTGAAAATCAACACCAGCCAGCACGCCTTCGCCAGGGAAATCAGATGGATCAACATTTACCAACAAGGCAGCATTTGCGTTGTAACCATCGCGCGCAAAGTTACTCATGCCGTTAGTAACAACGCCACCCTCTTCACTTGCTGCTGCAACCACCTGGCCACCTGGACACATGCAGAATGTATACACGCTACGCCCGCTTGGCAGATGTTCCACTAACTTGTATTCGGCAGCTCCCAGAGCAGGATGAACCGTAGCCTTTCCCCACTGAGATTGATTAATCATACGCTGCGGATGCTCAATGCGGACACCAACGCTAAAGGGCTTCTGTTCCATAACAAAGCCCTGTTCATGCACCATTTCGAAGGTATGTCTTGCAGAATGCCCGCACGCCAAAACCACCTGCTCGACTTCACGGGAAAATTCTTCGTCCGTTACAACATTGCGCAACTTAGCCTCACAGACCTTACCATCGCGCAAAACGACTTGACTTAACTGTGTCGCGAATAAAACCTCGCCGCCCAGCGCAATAATTTCTTCACGCATGTTCTTTACGATTTTTGGCAGGTTATCCGAACCCAAATGAGGGTGAGCCTGCCACAAAATCTCATCAGGCGCACCGGCATCTACAAACCACTGTAAAACATGAGGTGTCAGCGAGTTTTTAAGATTAGTAGTTAGCTTGCCATCCGAAAATGTTCCAGCGCCGCCTTCGCCAAACTGGATATTAGAATAAGGATTTAGCTCGGCCAAAATGGTGAATTCTTCGACATCTTCAGTGCGCTGATCGACATCATTACCCTGCTCTACAACTACCGGCTTCAAGCAGCATCGAGCCAGGTAAAGGGCACAAAACAAACCTGCCGGACCTGCGCCAACAACCAAAGGAGAATGCTTGGCAGGACTACATTCTGGAGTCTCAAGCGGAATATAAGCAGTCTTAGCCTGCTTAATATGTAAGCCTGCAGGAGGTTCTTCAAGCAAGCGCTCTTCGTGTTCGGCCGAGAGTTCCAAACGCAGGGTTACCACGGCATGGATATCCTTTTTTCGGCGGGCGTCAACGCTGCGTTTGACTACTTCAACGGATTTAAAGTCTGGCTGCGGAACCGACAAAGCTTTAGCAGCGGCACGCTTTACGCCATCCGCTTTTTCGGGCAAAAACGCATCGAGCGACATCGAAAGATTTGAAACTTCAATCATCTAAACCGCCTACTATAAAATTTGGTTTGCAAGAGCCCGACCTGCAACAATGCCGCAAGTCCAAGCCCAGTCAAGGTTATATCCACCACAAGGCCCATCAATATCTAGGGCCTCGCCAAGAACAAACAAACCAGGAGTCTTTTTTGATTCTAAACTTTGTGGATCAATTTCCTCCAAAGCAAGGCCGCCGCGATGAACTTGCGGTGCATGGGTAGAAGAAACACCGCTCACCTCAAGTTCAAAATACTTAATGGTACTTGCTAAAGAAGCAATGTCTGATTCAGGAATATATAAAGCATCATCAGGGAAAACTTTTACTTTGGGTTTACTGGAATCCTGACTCTTTAAATCAGAGCTTGCTAAGTTCGACTTTTTTGAACTTGAGCCTTTTTCTGAATCTTGGTTCTTTACTGAGCCCCACTTCCGCGAGCCTAGCTGCTCCTTGCTTTCAAGTCCCGCTTTACGAACAAGAGCTAAAGCTAATGAAGGGACAAACATTCCAACAAGTAAATCTTCAGCAGAGCGAGCTTCCGAAACCTTTGCCAAATAAAGAAGCAGGTCAACAAGCTGATGCAAGTCGTAATCTGGCGCAAAGTCCAAAGCGATAGTGCCACCTTTTGGCACTTGCCGCGATAGGTTAAACGATAGAATTCCGCTTATCTGATGATCGCGGAATAGGATTTCGCCCGATTCTTCAAAAGCACCGTTATCTATGCGGTTAGTAAAGCCACCAACAGAAGCTTCAGTAAAGCTTTCAACGGAGCCATCGGCAGAGTCGTAGCCAGAGCCTTTGTTACCGCAAAGAGCTTGTTCATCATGCGCGCTTAACACCGAAGCCGTTAGTTTGGCGCGCAAGCCATCAAGCCCAAGCAAGCTATCGTCAGCAACATCCAAAGGAGCAAGCACCGAGCTAAGGGGAATTATCTTGTGACCTGGCACTAGAGCAGCAAGCGCTTCTTCGTTCAGAACGCCGCCAACAGCCACAACCACCTTTGCCGCCTGCGCGCTAAAAGGCTTCCACTCCAGCTCGCGCTTAATGCGCCCTTTCGCCGTTTTAGTGCGCGAGATTTCAACGGCACGCCGTCCTTCCAAAACAAAAGAAGACGCTGTTCCCGCCTGCTCACAGCAAACGCTATCAATACGAACTTCTGTGATAATTTGTACACCCAAACGCTCACAGGCATGAAGGAGTACATCTAAAACCGTAGATGCTTTATTCGAATAGGGGTAGAGCATGCCTAAGCCCGCATCATCGCTTCGCCAGACTAGGCCAAGCGACCTAAACCAAGGCAGTACTCCCAGTTCAAAATTAGCAGCAAGCGCTTGAGCCGTTTCCTTAACAAAAGCAGCATTGTTATACATGCCGCGATTAGAGGGGCTGCTTAGCTCTAAATTCGAAAAATTACAGCGGCCGTTACCGCTTGCCAAAATTGAGCGGCCTGGCTTTGAACCCACCTCAAACACAGCAATACTAGCTTTGCCCTTGCCTTGGCGACGCAACTCACGAGCGCATTCAATTGCACAAGCTAGACCAGAAGCTCCTGCTCCCACGATGCAAACATCATAAGAACTAGCCACGCGAATCTTCCTTTAAAGATTTACTGGTGGCACTGTTGTTAGCCTCGGCCTGTTTTTCTAGATGAAAAGATGATTCTTTGCGGCTTACCTTAGAGTCAGGCTGAGATTCTTCTTGGCAAGTCATCCCAGAACCAAGCGGAGATTCTTCGTTTAACTTACCACCCTGGCCACCCTCAAAGCCTTCGAACAGAGGACCAACCTGCGGCTGCTTTCGCACCAGGGCATAGGCAATCAAGCAGATGCCTGCAAGCATTAAAGGAGTAGACAAAACCTGACCCATGGTAAGCCAGCCACCCCACAGGTAGCCGATTTGAGCATCAGGCTGACGAACGAATTCGACCAAAAAACGCGAAATACCATAGCCCAGCATAAACACTCCCGAGAAAGTCCCTCGAGCGCGCGGCGGTACCTTGCGTGCTAGTAAATACAAAATAAGGCCGAGAACAATGCCTTCGAGGCAGGCCTCGTAAAGTTGACTCGGATGACGCGCCACCTCGCCAGCGGCGCCGCCAAAAACGACACCCCAAGGCGCATCCGTTTGTGCGCCCCAAAGCTCACCATTAACAAAGTTGGCGCAGCGGCCAAAAAACAAGCCAATGGGTACACCAATAACGGTAATATCTACCAGGCTTAAATAGGGCATTTTAATCAAACGAGCAGCCACAATACCCGCAACAAGTGCGCCAATAAAACCACCATGGAAACTCATGCCACCATGGCTGAAATTAAAAATCTCCAGCGGATTGGCTGAATAATAGCCAAAGTTGTACACCAAAACGTAGCCCAAACGCGCACCGACAATGACGCCAATCATGGCGCAAATTAAAACCACGCTTAGGTGATCCAAGGTAAAACGCATCTTCCAACGCTTACCAATGACATAGATAAGCGCAATAGCGGCAAGAAAGCCGACTACATAGGCAAGACCATACCAACGAGCCGTAAATGGCCCGACAGAAAACGCGATTGGATCGATGTTTTGGTAGAGCTCGTTGAGCATTCGCAACCTTTGCTAACTAGAAATCTTTAAGATCAGTGATCTGATAGCTTTCGCCCAAAAAGTCGGTTGAGCCTACTTTGCGCTCACGTGCAATTTGACGCATTTCATGAGGCTGCGACTTAATTTCTTCCTGCTGCTCTTTAGTCAGAACAGGACCGTAAGTTAAAAAGAACTCGCAGAATTCGCAGCTACGCTTCTTGATAACAGAGCGATCCAAGTCTGTGCGAAAAAGCAGATCGATATTCGTGGTTACCTTATGAGTTGGACGTTCGCAATTTGCCATATGGCAATCAGCAGGACATTTGCAGCCTTCTTCGTTGTGTGGGCAACGATTCATCAGCTCGACATCCTCATAGCAGCCACGCAATTCCCAACACTTGGCCATTTATTTACCTCCAGGTTATGACCCAATTTTGGGCAATTCTTTATGCGTCCTCTGGTGTTTGAAACCCTGACGCTACGTTCAACAACGAAGCGCAAACAAAACGCAAAAGAAAATTTGCCGACCCTATACATAAGACGCCGCCGCAATTGCGACGGCGCGTTTAAAACACAAGCGTAAAATTTATTACTGAGCAGGAACGACGCGGGTAACGCCAGGAACGCGCTCTTTAAGGATGCGCTCAACACCATTAGCAAGTGTCATCTGAGACATGGGGCAACCCTTGCAAGCGCCCTGAAGCTCAACAGCTACAACACCCTCTTCGTTAACAGAAACAAACTGGACGTCGCCGCCATCAGCCTGCAGCGAAGGACGAATGAGCTCGAGTACTGCCTTGATATCATTTTCGTTAACCATAAGGTCTCCTTATTCCTTGCTGAGCCGCGCTTAGTCTGCGCTCTTTGAGGCCTCAGCTTGTTGATTTTGTTCGGTAGCAGCAATTTTATCATGCACATACTTACCAATTAGCTCGAAGTCTGAAAAGAGCACATCTCGCTTGGAGCGATCATAAATTGCTGCCGCGGGGTGAAAGATAGGCATAACCACAAACTTGCCTGCAGTTTGCCAAGTCCCGCGCAGGCGCGTAATACCCACACCTGTGCGCAAAATAAACTGCGTAGCAAAATTACCCATAGTCACAATAAGATCAGGGTCAATTGAGCGCGTCTGCTTGCGAAGATAAGGTGCACAAGCCTCGATTTCTGCTGCCTGAGGATTGCGATTAGAAGGCGGGCGACACTTTAAAACGTTAGCGATAAACACGTCTTCACGCGCCAAACCGGCATGCTCTAAAAGTTCGTTTAAGAACTTGCCCGAAGCTCCAACAAAAGGACGCCCCTGCTCATCTTCTTTTTTACCAGGAGCCTCACCAATGATCATGACGCGCGCATGTGGGTCACCCTCGCCAAAGACGATGTTGGTGCGGCCTTCACACAGATCACACTTATGGCAGCCCTCGAGTTCTGCGCGTATTTCTTCAAGCTCTAGCTTTTCTACCTGCATGTAGCCCTACTTGTAAATACGAGACATGCGATGAGAAAAGCCGATGGTCACCTCGTGCTCGATAGTGCAAGCAAGCTTAGCCATGGTTTCAACCGAGCAATCAACATTTGGATGAGCGCCCGCAATCAAAACCTCATCGCCAATGCGAGGATCAGGTGTTTTGCGCCCAGCGCGAGAACGCATATCAACCTCGAACATGCACTGATCCATACAGATATTGCCGACTTGATGAACAGAGCGCCCGTCGTAGGCAAAATCGATCTTGCCAGAAAGCAGCCGAATCAGGCCATCGCAGTAACCAAGAGGAACTGTACAAATCTTTACGTTGCCGGGGCTGCGGTAATTCATGCCGTAGCTCACGCCTTCACTCATGGGAACCGAAGCAACGTTAGTAATGCGCGCATGCACGCTCATTGCGGGCTTAAGGTCCACATAATTGCGCGTATCAGGCGCAGCATGGTAGCCATACAAAGAAATGCCCAGGCGAACCATATCGAAGTGAGTCTTTGGATACCTATAGATAGAGGCAGAGTTGTCACAGTGCACGATTCCAGGATTAAAGCCTGCAGCCTCGATGGAAGCCATGCACTCCCAGAAACGATTCATCTGACGCTCCCAGTCAAGAGTTTCTGGGCAGTCGGCCGTTGCGAAATGAGTCAGGCAGCCCTCAAGGCGCAAAGCGCGATGAAAACTTACCTGACGAAGGAAATCAACCGCTTCATCGTGGCGCACACCAATACGATTCATGCCGGTATTAATTGAAAGATGGAAGGGCGCCATCATGCCGTGCAGATCGGCGCACTCAGCATAGGCCATTGCGAATTCGTGAGTATAAATGGCAGGCATAATGCGGTAATACAAAAGCAGCGCAACCGCTTCTTCAGGAGGCTGAGACAGCATCAAGATTGGCTGGGTAAGGCCAGCCTTGCGCAGTTCGATACCCTCATCAACAGTTGCTACGCCCAAGAAGGTGGCGCCAGCAGCTGTAGCAGTTTTTGCAACCTCAACGGCACCGTGGCCATAAGCGTCGGCCTTCACGACAGCCATTAAGCGCGTAGGAGGCTTAAGCAATCGCTTGGTCGCCTGCACGTTATGCTGGATAGCAGAACGATCGATTTCAATCCATGACCAGCGGCGATCCTGAGGCTCAATAGCCTTGAGCTCTTCTTCGTTAAAAGGAACGGTCTCGCGCGGAGTAGATTCGTCCTCATTTGCGCGCGAAAACATAACCTCAGGATCATCCTGAACGGTGCGATTAAATCCGGTAAAACCATTGATAATCTGTGACATGCGAGCGCCTTTCTTTGCTAGCAGAAGAGTATACCGCGCCCGCGCAAAGCTACGCTCCTTGCAAAAATATTCGTAACAAAGATTGAACGGAGAGGGGCCGACCGGAGAACTCGCGGAACCTTTGCTACGCAGAGCGACTCACTACACAAGATAGGCATGCCGCAAACCACCAACGGGAGAACGCGAAATGCAAGCACCCCGTACAAAACAAATGCGCCTTACTCCAATTGAGAGCAAGACGCATTTTTAAGCAATATTACGGTGCGGCAGACATGTGGCTGCGTGCAACTGCGTGGGCGAGCTACGACCCAATGCGAGCTACGGTGCGGCGTATTAGCAACCGCTCAACCGCAATTTAGCGCTCGATATTGTAGAAAGCGTTAAGGCCAGCGTAAGAACCTGCATCGCCCAGCTCTTCTTCAATACGAAGAAGTTGGTTGTACTTAGCAACGCGGTCGGAACGGCAAGGAGCGCCAGTCTTAATCTGGCCAGTGTTGCAAGCAACTGAAAGGTCAGCGATAGTGGTGTCCTCGGTTTCGCCGGAGCGGTGAGACATAACGCAAGCGTAACCAGCCTGCTTAGCCATCTGGATAGCTTCCATGGTTTCGGTGAGTGAACCAATCTGGTTAACCTTAACCAAGATTGCATTAGCACAACCAAGCTCAATACCCTTAGCCAGGCGCTTGGAGTTAGTAACAAACAGGTCGTCGCCAACAAGCTGGACCTTCTTACCAATGCGATCGGTCAGAGCCTTCCAGCCATCCCAGTCTTCTTCGGCCATACCGTCTTCGATGGAGACGATAGGATACTCGTTAACCAAAGCTTCCCAGTAGTCGACCATTTCGGCGCTAGTGAGCTCACGGCCTTCACCAGCCAAAACGTACTTGCCGGTCTCGGCGTTGTAGAACTCGGTGGAAGCGGGATCCATTGCAAAGAGGATGTCCTTACCGGGAACATAGCCAGCAGCCTCGCATGCACGAACGATGTAGTCCAGAGGCTCCTTGTTGGTAGTGAAGTTGGGAGCAAAGCCGCCCTCGTCACCAACGCCGCCGCCCAAACCAGCGTCATGCAGAACCTTCTTCAAGGTGTGATAAATCTCTGCGCACCAACGAAGAGCTTCGGCAAAAGTAGGAGCGCCAACAGGCATAATCATGAACTCCTGGAAGTCCACGTTGTTGTCTGCGTGTGCGCCGCCATTCAGGATGTTCATCATAGGAGTGGGCAGCTGGTAAGCATTAACGCCGCCAACATACTTATACAAAGGAAGTTCAGCGGACTCTGCAGCAGCACGAGCAGTTGCCAAGGATGCACCCAAGATTGCGTTTGCGCCAAACTTGCCCTTGTTTTCGGTGCCGTCGGCCTCGATCATTTCGTAGTCAACAGCACGCTGATCGTCAGCCTCAAAGCCAACCAAAACATCAGCAATATCTTCGTTAACGTGAGAAACAGCCTTCAGCGTGCCCTTGCCCATATAGCGCTCGGAGTCGCCGTCGCGAAGCTCAACAGCCTCAAAAGCGCCGGTAGAAGCGCCGGAAGGAACCATAGCGCGGCCGACAGAACCATCGTCCAGAGTGACTTCGACCTCGACCGTGGGATTACCGCGAGAGTCCAAAACTTCGCGACCGTACACATCGATGATGATGCCCATGGAATGCAACCTCCTGGTTGTAGATATAAAACTTTTCCCTATGGTAACACTCACAAACACTACTCGCCCACGCAAGCTTGCCCGTATATTCGCAGGGATTAAGAAATGTGTTTGATAGCACGCGCTTATACGTGCGAGCATATGTTTGAGGGAATGCTTTATTGCGCCCTAAGGAATATGTTTGAGAGAGCGTTGGCGGGGCGTGCTTGACGCCGACATACTCGAAAGAATCTGGTTGGCGGGGCAGGAGCAGGGCAGCTTCGATAGGGCTTATCTGACAGGGCAGACTCTATAGACCTCGACTGACAGAACGTACTCGATAGGCCTCGGCTGGCAGAACATGCTCGATGGGCCTACCCTACTGGATAAGCCTCGTTTCGGCAGCCCCGGGCGCATGAAGTCATGGGCTCTAGCTATGATTTTTATTCACCTAAAAAAAGACCGCCAAGGCAATTAGCGCCGCAGCTCCTAGCAACAACACGGCAAGGTCTGCAAAACGAAGTTTCGTTGCATTAAGGTGAGTCTGTCCGTCTTTGCCGTAGCAGCGCGCATCCATTGCGTCAGCCAAACGATCAGCCTGCCTAAATAAAGAAACGATCAAAGGAATAAATAAGGAAGCGTAGGCCAAAACGCGCGACCAAAGATTTCCTTGATCATAGGCAGCGCCGCGACTTATTTGTGCGCGACGAATTTGTAGGTACGACACGTAAACCAAAGGGATAAAGCGCAAGACCAAAGAAAACACCATTGCGGCATCTTTAACGGGGAACTTTAAATAAGTCAGAGGCGAAAGCAAGGACTGAATGGCATCGGTAATTTTGGTTGCCGGAGTAGAAAAGCTCAGAACAAAGCTTGCCCACACAATAAAAATAATGCGGCAAGCATAGAACAGACCATGCATACAGCCAGCCGGGCTAAAAGCCATACTACCTGCGATAACAATAGGTTCTAGATTAGTCGCAAAGCCAGCAGAGACTCCTTGATAATTCGCCAGCGCAGAACCATCCGCAAGGTTTACCAAGCTATTGCACAAAACAACGAAAAACAGAACTACCGAAACTGGCACCGCCGTAACGAGCAAGCGCTTAATTGGCAAGTGTCCTGCAGCAACTACGATAAGCAATAGAAGCGCCGCAAGAGCTAAGCCACGCCAAGTTTCGACAAAAAATACCGCGACCGAAAAAACGAAGAGAAGCAGCAGCTTAACGCGTGCGTCTAAACGATACAGCGGCCCACTACCGGGATAGTAAATGTCAAAAGAAGTTGGCATGCGCATCAGTATAGCGTGCGCAGAAAGGCTGCGGTATGACGGCTCGCCGTTTGTCTTCTTGCTGCTTTATCCCAGGGAGGCCCAAATGCGCTCAATCATACGCAAGCGGGCAGCAACTTCAGCATTGCTAAACCCGTATAAATCAGCAGCATCGCTTGCGCACTGGAAAATAAGATTTCGCACTAAGTCGCTACAAGAAGGAGCTCCGAGCATTTGCATTCGCGAAAATGCACCTAATAATCCTTCGACCAAAAAAGCGATTGCGATTAAGACGTCGGGGTTCAGCGTTTCGCCCTTTTGACATAAAACAAGCGTCCACAACCGAACCAAGAATGCCTGGAGTTTTTCGGAAAGAGTCGCGCGGTCGACCTGCTTAAAAGCTACCAATAAGTGAGGATACTCCTCGATTGACCAGGTTTCTTCTTTTGCTGAATCAACAGTAGCTGATGCAGCAGTTGCGGTAGAGGCCATAGCTATAGTCGTAGCTGCAGCTGCGGCCGATTCGGTCCCCCGATCCTTATTGCCTACCTTCTTTACGTTTGCGCTTTTGGCCTTGACAGGCTTTGTATCATCCTCGGAGGTTTCTTCTTTTGAAAGAATTTCTGCCATGGCGGAAATTACACCAGCGTTAAAGACCAACTCCTGTTCAAGCGCTTTTTGAAGTAGCTTTCCGGAATCTTCGTAGTGATAGTAGAAGGTCGCGCGATTGCAGTGCGCATGTTCAGAAAGCTGCGAAATAGTTACCTTCCTAAATGGCTCGGATTCGAGCAAATGCCAAAACGATTCAATCAGGCGCTGTTCGGCCTGAACGTCTGTTTGACTATATGCAATGCGAGCCATGCGGTGCCCTTCTTCTAAAACGATGTAACACCATCTTTAAAAACGCGTGCGCGAGCTAGACTCCGCATCCAGGTAGTAGGGCTTAACTCCGGCGGAACAATTGCGACCTTAAAAAGGACAACCGAGCGGCCGCCTGAGCCTGGCCTGATTCAGATTTAGATTAGGCATTGAATCCGCTCTGAATTCAGTCTGAATCTGAATTAGTTCAAATTGCCCCAGCTTGGTCATGATTTGAATCCGCTAAAATAAACACAATCTACCTGCGAAAACGCCTGATAATGCTTAAGTAAAAAAGTACGAAAGCATTGCGGATTTCAAAATAAGCGATATGCCATGGTTGTCGAATTCTTGCCAAGCAATTTAGTGGTTTTATCTGTTGTTAATTCGACAATTCACTTAGTTTGTCGGAATCAATCCCGCTTAGCGTTCCAAGTTTGATAATTAACGCCCCATATATCTAATATTCAGGATTTTCCTTATCTTACGGCTGAGTGGGCATGATGCTTGGGCGCGCTACTGTCTGCGCGTATGACCTGGTTATTCATGCTTTATGACGAAAAGGCCCTCGTGCATAACCAGCGCACCTATAGCCTGGCGCGGGATAGTCTGCGTATATGGTAGCCCTAGCCAGGTAATCTTCATTGCACGATAGAGCTGCTCTGCGGGATAGTCCGCATACATGATAGTCCTAGCCAGCTTAGGACGGAGTGACCTACACATATGATGAATCCGAGTCTTCTTGGCACGAAATGGTCTCTATGCATGATCAAGCTCATGACCAATAGCGAGGAGTCCCCTCGATGTATGACTGAGCCTCATATCAATGGCGCGTTTCGGCCTGTGTGTATGATGACCCCTAACTAGACTGGCGCGTTTCGGCCTGTGTGTATGATCGGCTCTCATATCAGTGGCGCGGAATGGCCTCTGTGTATGAAAACACCCCTTTTGAGTGAAAATTTGGGGTCACTGTGGCGCGCTAGGGGCTGTGTGTATGATTTTTCGAGCAAAAATGGCGCGTTATGGCCTCTGTGTATGGAAATTTGACCTATTTAACTATGTTTCGTCATACACAGAGGCCGTTCCGCGCCAGAGACTTGATTTCATCATACACAGAGCCCTTAACGCGCCAGATACTCAGTGCTAATTAATCACTCGCTTTTGTCAGAAAGGGAATTCAGGGGACACATCAAAGATAACGCCAGCGGCTGTAAGCTCTTCGAGACAACTCCTGATAACCGGTGCTTTTTCTTCGATTAGCTTTGATCCAGGCGTCTCGAGCAGATTTTTCGCGGAAATAAAATTTCCTCCCGTAATATGAGATACAGCTTTAAGGGCTTCCTTGTCTGGAGCTTTATTAAGCCCGATGCGAATAGAGTAAATTGTATCGTCTTCGTACATTGGGTCTATATAACTTGTTGCAATCGACCAATCGCACTCAGAGCACTCGATAACTAAGCTTGATCCTACGATTTTAGAAACAGTAAAGGCATTGCATTTGGGGCAGTTCATCGCTTGTTACCTCCTGGCGTATATTTTACAAATTTTCCGGTTCTACTAAGATCAGGCTGCGGATTTCCGTAGCTATCTTTTGTCGAGCTTGTCGGTGCAATAACATAACGGCCATTTCCATACGCCCAAAGCTTGTCATTAGGCGCATACACTGTTACACCGAGTTTATTAGCAAGATTTTGCGCAAAGCCTTCATTATCTGAGCCTGAGCGGGCTTCAGCTTGCGCTCAATCGATAGCAACCTGAGCGATTTTTTCCGGGCGCTTTACTAGACGAAACTCCTCAAGATTTCTCCATGCGCTTACTCAGAGATACCCTGATTGAGCCTTATCGAGCACCCAATCGATAACGGCCTGATTGGGTTTGCCTTGAACTCATTGAGTAACAGCCGATCGGATTTCGACTTACGCCTACTATGCGAAAACCATTTCGCGCTAAATACAAGCTTCAATCTCGCAGGTCACTCCACCTCTTACCATCAGACCAAGCTACTAGCTGCAAAAAACGCTGGTAAACAGGTAAACCATGCTTAACATCCATAAGTTCTTCACGCGTTAACCCCATGAAACAACCAGCGAAACCACAGTTAACTCAAAGCTTTAACAGGCAAGTCAACTTAGCCTAACTACGTTTGAATAGTTGTGCATATGTGCCGTTTATCAGCGCAAAGATTCTCTACCCGCAAAAGACAAAATGCCTCTATACTCAAATTACAGCGTTGCAAGCGAAACGATGCTTGACGCGCTTAATTACAAACCAACCCTCCGACAGAAAGAGGTTCATTATGCATCCCGGATTATTAGTTGGCGCAGGCTTCCTTCTTGGCACCGCAGGCATCAAGGCTGCAACTTCCAAGACCGCTCGCAAGGGCTACGTTAAAACCATCGCTTGCGGCCTCAAGGCTAAGGAAGAGGTCGAGACCGTAATCGACGAGGCAAAGGCTGAGTTCGACGATATGATGGCTGAAGCTGGCTATGAGAAGAAGGTCGAAGCTGACGAGGAAGCTGAAGAAGCTCCTGCAAAGGCAATCGAAGCTTAATCTGCTCCGCTCATACCTATGCTTAACGCCCATCGTTCTATCGGTGGGCGTTGTTGCATAAGGCCCTCGACCTGATACTTGAAGGCCCATGCACTAGTTTTAAGTTCGGAATTCGGAGCATGTTATCCAAATTCCTAGTTCCGGATTACCAACTTGAAAGCTACAGGCCCCAGACCTGAGCTCCAAGCCTCCAGGTTCAAAGGCCCAACCAAAAGCCCTAACAAGGACACCCGCAATCCCTTAAAGAGGAATCATGCGCTATCTCATTAAAAACGAACTCCCTGGTCGCATCCGTTTCGACTTCCAAGGCAAAATCCCAGAGCACGATGCCGTCGCGCTGGAAGAGCTCCTACTCGAACAGCCCGGCGTAACGAAAACCGTCGCCTACCCTAAGGCTGGCGGCCTTACCGTTACCTTTGCCGAAGCCCCCGGAAGTAGCCTTACTGCTACGCGCGAAAACATCCTTAACTATGTGGATAGCCTTGCGCTTGAAGAAGTTAAGACTTGGGAACCCAAGGATTCCCTTGCGCTGGCACCACGTCCCCGTCATTTGTTCCACCAGCTGGCAACCATGACGGTTATGCATTATGCGCGCCGCTTCTTCTTGCCTAAGCCAATCTTGTTCGCTCTGCGCCTCTGGCATGCAATCCCCTTCTGGCGTGCTGCCTTAAAGTCGCTGCGCCAAGGAAAGCTGGATGTTGCTGTGCTCGATGGCGCCGCTATCCTTATGGGCTTCATCAGCGGTTCCTCTGCAGCCGGCAGCTCCATGTTCTTGCTAAACGTTGGTGGCGTACTTGAAGACTACACCCAGCGCCGCAGCGAATCGAGCCTAGTCCAAAGCCTGCTCGACATCCCAACAAACGCTCGCCTGGTTCAGGGCGACATGGAGTTTGAGGTTCCCATTTCGGAACTCAAGCCTGGCGATATTGTTGTTGCTCGCTTTGGCGACGCCGTCCCTGTTGATGGCGAGGTCATCAGCGGAGAAGCCGCCATCAACCAAAGCTCCCTTACGGGTGAGCCCATCGCTATCGTACGCAAAAAGGGCGACAGCGTTTACGCAGGTACTGCTGTTGAAGAAGGCGAGATTACCATCCGCATCACCGGCGATCCTCAGGACTCTAAGATTCGCTCCATCGTCGCCACAGTTGAGCAGTCCGAGGCTCTCAAGTCCAGCGACCAAAAACGCGTTGAATCCATGGCGGACTCACTGGTTCCCTGGAACTTCTTGTTGGCCGGCATTGTTGCGCTAACCACGCGCAACCTCACCAAGACCACAGCTGCTTTGATGGTCGACTACTCCTGCGCACTGAAGCTGAGCGGTTCCATTGCTGTTATGGCTGCTCAGCGCGAAAGCGCAAAGCGTGGATTCACCGTTAAGGGCTCGCGCTACTTCGATCACATGGCCGAAGCTGACACCATCGTTTTCGACAAAACCGGCACCCTAACGCAAGCCGCTCCAGCCGTAAGCCACATCAACACCTACGATGGCTATAACGAAACCGAGGTCTTGCGCCTGGCCGCCTGTCTGGAGGAACACTTCCCTCACCCCGTCGCCCGCGCCGTTGTAAACAAGGCCATGGACGAAGGTATCGAGCATCGCGAGCGCCATGCTGAAGTTGAGTACATCGTTGCCCATGGCATCTCTTCGAGCCTTGATGGCAAGCGCTGCGTTATCGGATCTGAACACTTTGTCTTAGAAGACGAAGGTGTCGAAATTTCCGAACAAGAGCTAGCCAACATCCACAAGGAAGCTAACGGAACCTCGCCTCTTTATCTTGCAGTTGATGGTATTTTACGCGGCGTAATCTTTATCAAAGACCCCATGAAGCCAAACGTTGCCAAGGTAGTTGCACAACTTCGTGACCAGGGCTTTAAGCACGTCATTATGCTCACTGGCGATAACGAAAAAACAGCCGAGCTTGTTGCACAAGAAGCAGGTATCACCGAATTCGTAGCTGAAATGCTTCCCGAAGATAAGCACGAGTACGTCAAGAAGCTGCAAGCAGAAGGCCGTCGCGTTTGTATGATTGGCGATGGTGTTAACGATTCGCCCGCACTAAGCGCTGCGCATGTAAGTGTCGCAATGAGTGGTGGTAGCGCTGTGGCTCGCGAGGCCGCCGACATCACACTTGTCTCAAGCGATCTTGAAGCACTAGTCGAGCTAAGGAAAATCAGCACCATCCTTATGAGTCGCATGAATAAAGGTTACGGCTTTGCGATTGGCTTTAATTCTTTGCTCATGGCGCTTGGCATTGGAGGAATCATTACTCCTCAGCTTTCCAGCTTCTTGCACAATGGCTCCACCGTTATGCTCAGCGCTTGGGAAGCTCGCAAATTCCTGCCCGAGCCTACTGAGGAATAAGCCCAAAACGCAAGGCGAAAACCTGAAGGTTTCGCTCTGAAAACCAGACTCTAATTGCAAACATCCCGTTTGGCCTTTCTTAAAAAGCTGAGCGGGACGTTTGTTTTTAGATACTTTTTATCAAAGATTCAGTAAAACGAAAGCCCTAGGACGCAATCTAGCCCTATAGCTTAAATACAATGCAAATAAGGCTTGATATATCAAATAGCCCGCAGGAGCCTCAGGCAAGAAAATCAGCTCTTCTATGCTTAGAAATCAGGAGTGCTTCATCTAATCATCTATGAATTCGATAATGTCTCCTGGCTGACACTTAAGGTAATGACATATTCCTTCCAAAGTTGAAAATCGTATAGCCTTAATTTTCCCAGCTTTAAGATTAGACATATTTGCGCGCGTAATACCGACAACACGAGCCAGCTCAGAAACGCTAACGCCGCGCTCATCCATAACTCTGTCTAAATGAATTACTATCGACACAAATCCACCTTTAAAGTATTGGTTCCTAAACATGTTTTAACACTCTGGAAGAGTGGGACAAAGATAAAAAGATCACATCAATAACTCTGACAAGCTAAGTATATGCAAAACTGTATTGACAAACAATACAGTCTCAATTATCTTGATGCCTAGGAATCCTATTTGAAGAGGCAATATGGAAACGGTTCGAAGTAGGTTCTTATGAATGTATTATTTACGGCTGTCAGATGCGGCATTTCGGCAATAGCGATTCCCCTCGTAGGTATTGCATTATTTCTTCTCGACAGTTCAGTCTTGGTTCAATATCAAAGGGGATTCATTGATGATATTGGATTTTTTGCATGGCGAGGAGCATTCTTAGTATTTCTTTCCATTTGTATCATGTGGTTAAGCTCGCGAGCTTTGTCTCCTAAATCTGGAGATCTACCAAGTATGAGTGTTGGACTTGTATTGTGTTTGGGTTCAATTATCTATTTTAAAATGGCGCCAGTTTTGTATGATTTCGGCTTGCTTTACGTCCTTCTGTTTTGCATTTATTTTTGTGCGCTAATCATTGGTCTCGCCGGAAGAATTATTGCTTAAGCAAAAGTTTTCATGGAAAACAGCTTCCAAAGTTGACAATATAAAACGAAAAACATCCCGTTTGGCCTTTCTTAAAAGGCTGAGCGGGATGTTTGCTATTTTCTGAAATTTTTTAAAGGACCTAAACAATAGTCCATATCGTCCTATGGCCACTAGCTGGCTGCTAGCCAATCTGCGTCGTGCGCATTTCTGCTAAAAGCTCACGCATAGCCGTCATGCCGACAATAATCTTTTCAAAGGTATCTTTGCGGCTGGCCGACAAATTCATGTCAAACACAGCAATAAGTTCGCGCTCGATGCCCTCGACAAGCCCATTGCCCTCATCGGTAAGCTTCAGACTAATACCGCGGCGATCATTAATATTAGGAGAAATACTAATAAATCCCTTTTCAGCAAGCTTTTTGCAGAGCGATGCCGCATTAGAACGCTGCAAGTTTAAACGACGCGAAAGCTCAGAAGCAGACATTCCAGGATTAAGACTAATTTCTCGCAAGGCCTCAAACTGGCTGTGCGTTACACCCCATTCTTTACAGATGGGCAAGGCCAGCTTATCGAAAGCGGTCTTTAAATCACGAACCAAGCGAAAGGCATCGCGATTAATAACAACATCATCGCGTGAAGGGACCAGATAAGTAGTCTTGCCGCCGTCTCGCTTAACAGGGACCATTCCTACCTGGGGAACATAGCCAACCTCTTCGCGCTCAACAGGAGCAAGCGACTCTCCTGGTTCGTGGAGTTCTGTTTCTTCGGAAAGTTCACCTAAAATGCCGTCTTCCATCAAAGAGCCCAAGTCGAGATTGGGTTCATCAATTTGATCGAGCGCATCCGCCAAAGCCTCCGCGCCTTCTGAAACTGGGCAAACATCTTTTACTTTAGGAATATTATTTTGCGTGGATGATTCCATGCTTATCAATCTTTCTTCTTGCTCAAAAACTTAAGCCTTATGCTGGGTAACGTCCTTGCACTTTGGGCAAGTTACGCGAATGGTCCCAACGCCTTTGGGAATACTCATTACCTGACCGCATTTTTTGCACTTGAGATATTTTTTAGTCTTGCGGTCTTGCCAGCGTTTCTTCGTGAGTTTGTACCAAGCCTTTGGCTTCCGCGCCTTAAGCGCATACCAGTTGAGTTCTTTGCGGCGGGCAGCAATGTTGCGCGAATAAATACGAAAAATCGTAAAAATCATGCCTAAGGTGCCCAGCAAATACAAAATTCCTGAGCCAAAAATCATATCGAGCAACAGGCAAAGCATCGAGGCAACCATAGTGACTTGCCCCAGCTCATCAATGCCATAGCGCCCCTGCATAAAGCGATACATCTTAGCTTTCCAATCGCCCTTGGGCATCTTTGGCTTCCTTTCATACTCAAGCATGGCTACGTGAATTCGCTTGATTTAGTTCAGTTTCTAAACTGTTATATTATATAACAAACCAAGAATACCGTGTGTAGGTCGGCTATCAAGCAAAGGAAGAGCATCTGCACAAAATGCGCTCTTTTTTAAAATCCTGTTTAAGATGCGGCCCCTAAAGCAGGCGCCGTGACAAACATAAAGCCAAACATGAGGCCAAACGTGGATTCGGTCGGAAATCCAGCAAAGAAGCTAGCCAGATAAACATCCAAACGAACTAAAAAAGCCGACCAAGCAAGCAACTGAGCAAACTAAGGAAGCTGGTCAGACTGTTACTAGCTAAACTAATCCTCTTTGACAGCTGCGTTATCTTCTGCTGACTTAGAGGAGGATTCGGAATCGCTGCTTCCTTTGTCAATGTCGCCCTTATCTGAGCTAGCACCACCTGAGCTGCTTGAACTTCCTGAAGATGAGCTGGAGCTAGAGCCAGAACTTGACCCCGAATCCGATGAGTCGCCCTTGCCGGAGTCTCCCTTATCGGCGTCATCTTTCTTGCCCGTATCATCCTTACCGGAGTCTTTATCGGAGTCGTCCTTCTTGTCGCTATCGTCCTTTTTGTCGGAGTCTTCCTTCTTTTGCTCCTCAAGAGCCTTCTTTGCTTTTTCAAGAGCATCAGCCACAGCGCTCATAAGACCGCGCGACGAATAAGTAGCGCCCGAAATCGCATCAACGCTTGAGTCCTGCTTGTTTAATATCTGTTCAATAACGCCCGTTTTGCCGGATTTTCCCTTGGTTGCATAGCGGAAATAAGGATTATCCTCGGCGTGTGAAACTATTTTAATGCCAGTAATTTTGTCGTCGAGTGTGGTTACCTCTAGCGTAATCTTGGTACCACCCTCGCCTTCGTTATCAACCAAGACGTTGTAGCCAGCACCTTCACCGGTCCAAGTTCCATTTGCGTAAAGCTTACACTGATAGCCTTCTTCGCCCTTTTTGTCGGAGCTGTTATCTCCCCAACTCGTTTTGTCGTCGCCAGACGCGCCAGAATTATCGGCATTGGGTTTATTTTCTTCAACCTTAGTTTTTGAAGACGAGCCTTTTGATGCTTTGATAAGGCATTTCTTAACGGCAGCAAGGATGCCTTTTGAAGAATATGTAGCCCCCGAAACGGTGTCTACATTGGTTCCCTGCTTAGAAATTACGCGCTTGATTACAGCTTTTGCGTTGGTGAAGTAAGGGCGATCTTCGTTTTCGGAAAGCACCTTAATGCTCGAAATTTTGCCGCCCTTGATAGTCACCTGCACCGTGATATAGCTGCAGTAGCCATAGCTCTTTGCGGTATAAACACCATCGGTATAGCCACCCGCCGGTGCCTTCATCCCATAATTGCTCGAAGCTGCAGCCTTAGCCTTTTGCTCGGTGGTTTGCGTATTAGTGGTGCGCTTTGACTCGTCAACGACCTTAGGTTCCAACTGCCCAGACTCCAGCATCTTCTTAATCGATGCCTGTTGCTGAGCGTACTGGCTAGGGTCAAATACCAAAGGAGAGTAGTTAGCAGCCGTTACCGCAACAGCACAGCAGGTCAGTGCTGCTGGAATCAAAAATCCTGCTGAAATTGCAGTTCTGCCTGCCCCTGCCAAAACCTTTAAGGAACGAGTTTTGTGGTCGGATTTTGCTGCGGCTTTACTTGCAACAGCCTTATTTGTTGCCTTGGTCGAGGCCACTTCGGCCACAGTTGACTTATTTACATCAGCCTGCTTTTCCTGCGCGTCAGCTGGCTGATCCTGTGTGTCAGCCTGTTTTTCCTGTGCGTCCTGCTGCTGATTTTTGTCGTTTTGCGTCATGAACTCTGAAAGCCCTCTCCTGAAAACGCTCTTGAAATTTTGTTAGATTTAGTTAACTTTTATCAAGACACTTTTACCAGAAAAGAAGGCATATGCTCAAGACTTTGGCGCTATTACGCAATACATTTTTTAAATTCTTGAACCTTGTAATTGTTATCGCTGCAGTTACTGGCTTTAGTGCATGGGCAGCAGATCGCAATGCTGCTGATGCAGCCGTACAGGAACAAATCGACGCCGCCGAGCGCGCTGCAAACCGCGGTCCTTATGCAAACGACGGCACTTGGGAAGGCTCCGCTCAGGGCTATGGCGGAACGGTAACTATGAGCATCACTATCAAAGACGGCTACATCGACTCGGTAGACATCGTAGACGTAAGCCACGAAGACGATGCTTGGCTCAAAATGTGCAAAGAAATTCCCGCCGCAATCGAAAAAGCTCAAAGCCCCGATGTGGACACTGTTTCAAGCGCAACTTTTACAAGTACAGGAATGATTAATGCCGTGAAAAAGGCTATCCAAAAAGAGGAGGCCGCATCCGGTGAATAATCAAAGCAATCCAGCTGCAGCCAGCACAAATGCGGCCGCTACAGGCGCTGCGGCTAAAACCAGCACAAAGGCGGCCGCTACAGGCGCTACGGCTAAAGTAAACACAGCCAACACAAATGTGTCTGGCACAGACACCACAAGCAACACTAATAAAAGCTCCAGCACTACCAAGCATTTTGGCCTTGGCCGCAAGCGACGCCCTAACGCGACCCAACGAAAAGCTCGCCTTAAACGCCACCGCGCCCTGCGCTACCTTATCCAGATAATCTTTTTCATTTTGGCGCCTGGTCTTTTTTCGGCAGCCTTTTCTGGCGTGAAATATATAGCAGGCCAGATTGGTGCGCTAAGTCCCATTGAGCTTAGCTCCTTTGTTTTGCTGCTTATCGTTGTTGTGGGCGCAACTGTTGTTATGGGGCGCTTTTTCTGTGGTTACGCCTGCGCCTTTGGCTTTTTGGGCGACCTAGTCTACGACCTATGTGCCTCCCTTAGGAACAAATTGCACATCCCCGATGTGACCTTCCCCGAGCCGCTGGTAAAGGTATTGCAACTCTTGAAATACCTTGTTCTTGCTGGGATTTGCGCTCTCTGCTTTACGGCTTCCTATTCCGAAATTTCAAGCTATAGCCCCTGGACTGCTTTTGCCGGACTGGTTGCCGGAAGCACCGAAGGAATTCACAACGGAGCCTTCGTTGTTCTTGCAGCGATTGTCCTCTTGATGATGCTGCGCAAGCGCGCCTTCTGCCAATTTTTGTGCCCCATGGGCGCCATCTTTTCAATCTTACCCATGCTCCCCTTTGCCATCCGCGGCCGCAACGAAACACGCTGCCCCAAAAAGTGCGGACAATGCCACAAAAATTGCCCAGTTAGTATTTGGCCTGATAAAGGGAGCCTTCAATCGGGTGAA
>CAVCRX010000049.1:0-16302 GCA_963604935.1 Bacteroidaceae bacterium | reverse complement strand
GCTAGACCGCCTGGACTTCGATTTACGCTTGACGAGAAACGCCTTTCGGGAATTTTAACTTGCGTTTCGTAAGCAATTCGCTCGTTTTACTTTTGAGCACGCAGCCTTAGCTATATCTTTAACTAGATAGCCAAACAAGCAATAAGTTTCCGGGGCTTTTACCAGGCGATTTTTACTGATTACCCAAATAAGTATTCCTTACGCTCACCAGGCAATAACCTGAACAAAGTTTGCCATTCACTCAATCGGTGAAAATCAGAACACCAGATAAGAGTTATCGCAGCAAGCGAGCTTAACCCTTAAGAAGCTCAGTGAATTTCTCAAGTTCACCAGGGATATCAATCTGCTGAGGGCAAACTTCCGAGCAAGCGCCACACTGGAGGCAATCTTCAGGACGCTCTCCTTCGGGGGTTGCGCCAATTGCGAAGGGAGCCAAGAAGCCACCACCCGTAAACTTATGCTCGGAATAAAGCTCAAGCATACGTGGAATATCGATACCCTGCGGACAATGATCAACGCAATAGCGACAGCCTGTACAAGGCAAAACATCGCTTGCCACCATGTCTTTTGCAACCTCTTCAAGTGCAGCAAACTCAGCATCAGACAGACTTATATCCTCGCTTAAAGTTGCGATATTCTCCTTTGCTTGCTCAAAGCTTGAATTACCACACAGAATAGTAAGAACCTCTGACTGCGACTCCAAATAGCGCAATGCCCAGGCAACATTAGTCCACTCAGGCTGAACTACCTTCAAGATTTCTTCTTGCTTTTCGGTCAGTTTAACCAGGCGGCCACCACGCAGAGGCTCCATGCAAATTACCGGTAGATTATATTGCTTAGCGAGTTTGAGCTTTGCCTTGGCGTCCTGAAAATCGTAATCCAGATAGTTAAGCTGGATCTGACAAAACTCCATATGCTCGCCATATGCTTCCAAGAATCGCTGCATGGTCTCTTTGGTTCCGTGAACCGAAAAGCCCAAGTGCTTAATGCGGCCATTCTTCTTTTGTTCCATCAGATAACTGAAGATGCCATATTTTTCGTCATCAAGATAAGCATCAACATTTACCTCGCAAAGATTGTGGAATAGGTAGAAGTCAAAATACTCAACCTGACATTTGCGCAGTTGCTCTTCAAAAATCTCTTCGACCTTGCCCCAGTTTGCAGAATCGTAGCCTGGGAACTTATCGGCAAGCTTAAAGCTTTCGCGAGGATGACGCGCTAAGGCCTTCCCCATTACCAACTCAGAGTTTCCAGAATGGTAAGCCCAAGCGGTATCAAAGTAATTTACTCCCTGTTCAAGAGCATAATCTACCATTTCAAAAACCTGAGCCTCGTCGATTACGCCCGGCTCAGATTCGGGCAAGCGCATACAGCCCATGCCGCACAAAGAAATTTGCTCCTGCTGAAAATTGCGATAATTCATGAGGCCCCCTTATGTGTGAACATTTCTAATTCCTTGATAAAGAAGGCATCGCCAAAAAACCTGTGCAACTCAAGGTCTCCAGAATCCTTGAGAAAAGGCTAGCCTTATACATCTGACTCTATCAAAAGAACCTGGCAACTTTAACGCTGCCAGGTTCGTTTCATTAAATCAGCTAAGCTGTTTTACTAAGCCACTTAGTTAAACCACTATTTCAAAGTTGCATACATGATTGCCTTGATAGCATGCATGCGATTTTCGGCCTCATCAAAAACAACGGAGCGCTTAGACTCAAAGACTTCATCGGTTACTTCAAGCTCTTCGATGCCAAACTTCTTGGCAATATCGGCACCAACCGTAGTCTTAGTGTCGTGATAAGAAGGAAGACAATGCATGAAAACTGCATTGCTTGCAGCCATATCCATAACCTCAGAAGTTACGCGGTAAGGCTCCAAAAGCTCGATGCGCTTGCCCCAAATTTCGTCAGGCTCACCCATAGAAACCCAAATGTCGGTATAGACCGCGTTAGCGTTTGCCACGCCCTCTTCCACATCTTCTGTCAGCAGGATTTCGGAGCCATTTTCAGCTGCAATAGCACGACAAGTTTTGACCAAGCTAGCCTCTGGCATTTGTTCCTTTGGGCCACAAGCACAGAAGTTAACGCCGAGCTTAGCGCAAACGACCATGAGCGAATTGGCGACGTTGTTTTGAGCATCGCCCATAAAGGTAAGCTTTAGGCCCTTAAGCGAGCCAAATTCTTCGCGCAGGGTAAGCATGTCGGCAATCATCTGCGTAGGATGAAATTCGGTAGTTAAACCATTCCATACCGGAACGCCCGCGTATTCTGCTAGCTCTTCAACGATTTCCTGACCATAACCACGGTACTCAATACCATCAAACATACGACCTAAAACGCGCGCAGTATCTTCGATGGATTCCTTCTTGCCCATCTGGGACGAACCGGGGTCAAGATAGACAACACCCATACCCAGGTCGCGACCAGCAACCTCGAAGGAGCAGCGCGTACGCGTTGAAGTCTTCTCAAACAAAAGAACGATATTCTTGCCAACAAGATGAGCATGTGGCGTGCCAGTGCGCTTGAGGTCCTTAAAGTTTTCAGCCAAATCGATAAGGTAGGTAATTTCCTTCGAACTAAAATCCAGTAACTTAAGGAAATGACGGCCGCTCAGATTGACTCCCATGAGGCTTCCTTTCTAAAAAAGTGAAGGCGCCCGGGTAAATACCCAGGCGCCAGTAAACGCCGTAGCTTATTTTACCAGTTCACCATCGCGCATTTTTACAACGCCGTTAACATATACGTCAGTGGCACGGCCAATGAAGTTTGCGCCAATAAAGCCGCAATTCTTTGCCTTAGATTCAAAGTCGTCAGCGCTTACTGTCCAAGCAAGTTCTGGATCAATAATCGTAAGATTTGCCGCTGAACCAGCCTCAATCTTTACCGGGTCGATACCAATAATCTCGCGAGGCTTAACAGCCATCAGCTCAACCATGCGCTCGTAGCTGATGACGCCGGGCTTTACCAAATTGGTGAGCACCGCGCCTACCGAAGTTTCAATACCTGTCATGCCAAAAGGTGCCAGCTCGAATTCACGAGCCTTTTCGTTTTCGGAATGAGGAGCGTGGTCGGTAACGATGCAGTCAACCGTACCATCAACAACACCCGCAATAAGAGCCTGAGCATCCTCGGCGGTGCGCAGTGGCGGATTTACCTTGAAATAGGTGTTGTAATCTTCGCCGATAACATCTTCGGTCAGGAACATGTGATGAGGCGTAACCTCGCAGGTGACCGTGGAACCCTCGGCCTTTGCCTTGCGCACGATATCCAAACCGTGAGCAGAGGTAAGGTGCTGAATATGCAGATGAGCGCCTGTCAAACGAGCCAGCTCGATGTCGCGCGTAATGTGCAACTCTTCGCCAGCAGCAGGCCAACCAAGCATACCCAAGCGCGTTGAGGCAACACCTTCGTTAACCTGACCAGCATCAACCAGCGATTCGTCCTGGCAGTGATCCATGATTGGATGACCAAATTGCACCGCGTAATCCATGACGCGACGCATCATGCCGGCGTCCTGAATACCGCGGCCATCGTCGGTATAGGCAACAGCACCATGGGCATCCATGTCGCCCATTTCCGCCAGAGCCTCGCCCTTGAGCCCTTGAGTGCAAGCACCTGCCACATGAACATTGCAGTTGTCGGCGGCCTGAGCGCGATCTTTCACAAACTCAACGAGCGCTGCGGTATCAACAACAGGTTTGGTGTTTGCCATACAGCAGACGTCAGTAAAGCCACCATGGACGGCAGCGCGCGTACCGGAAGCGACATCTTCCTTATATTCAAAGCCTGGTTCGCGCAGGTGAACGTGGATGTCCACCAAACCAGGAACCAGAATCTTTCCCGAAAGGTCACGAACCTCGTCGGCCTCAACGTCAAGACCAGAGCCAACCTGAGCAATCAGATTATCTTCAATAAGAACATCAACCAGCGCATCAAGGCCAAGCTGAGGGTCTACTGCACGTACGTTCTTAATTAGTGTTTTCATCTTCGTTTCCTCCAAGCAGCAGATACAGAACAGCCATGCGCACCAAAACGCCAGAATAAACCTGATCCAAAATCACCGAATGAGTAGGATGGTCGGCCATGAAGCTATCCAACTCAACACCACGATTGATAGGGCCAGGATGACACACAATTGCGTCGGGCTTCATAAGCTTTTCACGCTCGCGATTAAGGCCATAAAGCATGCTATATTCGCGCAGGCTTGGATAGGGTGCGCCCTCCAGTCGCTCAAGCTGAATACGCAGCATGTACACCACATCAAGATCGGGCAGAACTTCGTCAAGCTTGCTAGTTACTCGGTCGGCACCAAGCACGTCGGGGCGTGCGGGCAGCAAGGTGTTAGGAGCAATAAAAGTAACGTGAGCACCCATCTTCTTAAGCGCGGGAACAAGCGAGCCGCATACACGCGAGTGATTAATATCGCCAATGATGCCAACTTTCAGGCCTTCGAAGCTGCCCTTGTGGCGCCAAATGGTGTACAGGTCAAGCAGAGCCTGCGTAGGATGCTGATGCTTACCATCGCCGGCATCAATAACGTGAACGCCGGACTTTTCGGCAACCTGACGAGGCACACCTGCATGTTTGTCGCGAACAACAATCATGTCAATCTTGTAGGAGCACAGGGTTGCAACAGTGTCGTCAAGGCTTTCACCCTTTACCGTTGAACTACTTGAGCCACCAAAATTTAAGGTGTCGCACGAAAGACGCTTTTCAGCCAACTCAAAAGAAGAACGAGTACGCGTAGAAGGCTCGTTAAACATGTTGACAACCGTGAAGCCGCGCAAGGTAGGAACCTTCTTTACGCGGCGTTCGTTGACTGCACGGAATGTGTCGGCAGTCTTAAGGATGGTCATAATGTCATCAGCGGAATATTCGTTAATGTCGATGAGATGCTTGTGATTAAAGGCCACTAGTTATCTCCTCCTGCAGAAGTGGAATTTTTGCCAGTGGGAGCAGCGCCAATGCGAGCGCCTGCGGGCAGCTGCCTGATTTGAACTTCGTCGGTGCCGTCAGTTTCCTTCAAGAAAACCGTGACTTGTTCTTCACGAGATGAAGGAATATCTTTGCCAACGTAGTCGGCGCAAATGGGCAGCTGACGATGGCCGCGATCAATAAGAACAGCCAGCTGAACGCTTTCGGGGCGGCCGATATCGCGCAGTGCGTCAAGCGCAGCACGCACGGTTCTGCCCGTAAAAAGAACATCGTCGACCAGGATGACTTGCTTATCGTCGATCAGAAAATCGATTGCAGTAGATTCAACCTGGGGCGAAAGATAGGTCGTGTAATCATCGCGATAAAAGCTGATATCCAGCTTACCAAGCGGAAGGCGGACACCCTTGATTTTTTCGATGGCGTCAACCAGGCGAGCAGCCAAAGCATCGCCGCGGGTAACAATGCCAACAACTACAAGGCCCTCAATGCCTCCGTTTTTCTCGATGACCTGGTGTGCCATTCGAGTAATTGCGCGATCAATTTCATCTGAATTCATGCAGATGGACTTGATGTTTTCGCAAGAATTATGCGTTGTATTTTCCATA
Organism: Bacteroidaceae bacterium; assembly: GCA_963604935.1. GTDB lineage: Bacteria > Actinomycetota > Coriobacteriia > Coriobacteriales > Eggerthellaceae > Anaerotardibacter. Next base: position 10,766 of record CAVCRX010000049.1, on the reverse strand, counting down.
GGCATCCTTTCTTTGCTTGTGGAGCCGTTTGGTTCTTTGTGATTATACAAGGCACGTGCCTTAGATTGATGTTTCCAGCATAAGAATTTTCACATTGCGCAATGCAGAGTCTGAAGGCCGATGCCTGATTCCATAGGCGGCGGATCATCCAAAGTCTGCGAGATAGAAATCATGCATAGACCTCGTTTAGTACGAATCAGGTAGAGACCTGGCGAGCTAAGGAATGCGTAGAGACCTCGAGTTACGAATTAAACACCGAACCAACCGAGCAACAGCAGCGAGTAGCGAGTAGCGAATAGCGAATTGCCCGCAGATAAAAGCAACAATGACAAGGTGCTTATTACCGGAGAGTCGCTTATTATGAGGAGCATCCATTTAAAGAGAAGAGGAATCCATGGAGCGCATTGCAAGCTTTTCGGTTGACCACAACGTTTTAGAGCCGGGTGTTTATGTTTCCCGCGCAGACGAAGACGCAGCGACTGGCTGTGTTACTACTACTTTTGACCTGCGTATGACCGCGCCTAATCGCGAGCCAGTCATGGACACCGCAGCTGTACATGCGCTCGAGCATCTGGGTGCCACCTTCTTGCGCAACGATGCCGAGTGGTCTGACCAGGTGATTTACTTTGGCCCTATGGGCTGCCGCACCGGCTTTTACCTTGTCCTTTTTGGCGAACACACGCCTGCCGATGTTTCTGGCTTGGTCACACGCATGTTTGAATTTGCCCGCGATTTTGAGGGCGAAATTCCTGGCGCCAAGCCTGAGGAGTGTGGCAACTACCACGACTCCGACCTGGCGCAAGCAAAATGGTGGGCCAAGCGCTACGTTGCCAACACGCTCTCCTGCCTGGATAAAGCACACACTCATTACCCCGCCTTACTTGATTAAAGATAGGATTGCTATGCAATTTTCTAAGATTGGCATCATTGGCGCCATGGCCGTTGAGGTTGAAACCCTGATTAAATCCATACGCAGCGAAGGCAAGGTAACAAGCACCTCGCTTTGCGGCATGGAGTTTTACGAAGGAACGCTAAGCGGGCAGGCCGTAATTGTCGTGCAATGCGGAATTGGCATGGTGAACGCTAGTGCATGCACTCAAGCGCTTATCGATCATTTTGCTGCCGACCTGATTATTAACACTGGTGTGGCTGGCTCCCTTGACGCCAGCATCAACATTGGCGACATCGTAGTGATTTCGGACGCTGTTAACCACGTTATGGACGTTAGCTCTCTTGGTTACGAGGCCGGTCAGACCCCTGGTGTCGATACCTTGGCCTTCCCTACTAACAAAGAGCTTGCAAGCCTGATTGAAGAAACCGCCCAAAGCCTTAGTATTGCAACGCATCGCGGGCGCATTGCCTCGGGCGATCTCTTTGTCTCAAGCGATGCAGCAAAGAAAGAGATTATGGGCAAGTTTGGCGCAAGCTGCTGCGACATGGAAAGCGCGGCAATTGCGCAGGTGAGCTATCTGTCTGGCGTACCATGCGTGCTTATTCGTGCAATCTCCGACAAGGCCGATGGCTCCGCCGAAGTCGACTACCCCACTTTCGAAAAGAAAGCTGCTCACGACTGCGCCGCCGTAACAACCAAACTCCTCGCAAACTTGAGCTAAGGACAAAGCACAAAAGCCGCAAGCTGGCGCGCACGCTACAAACTTAAGCTAAAAGAAAAAGTGCAAGGCCTTAAAACTTGCACTTTTTTCATACGCTCAATTACTGTTCATAACAGCACGCCACTTAAAGTGGCCGGTTTATATAACTTACAGCCAGTGTTCGCGCATGTAAGACCACTTGGCGTCGCGTTCCTGCTCTACAAGGGCAATGTCCTCATCGGTGAGAGCTTTAAAACGACCTTGATGCTTTAAGTAGTCGCGCACTGAGGTGAATTCTTTCGGATTGCGATTGAGCTTAAAGTCGCCATTTTCGTATTCGGCCAAATACCACAAGCCGCAATCGACCATATCTTTTGCAACCTCGATTGTTTCATCGACGCCGCAGCCCCAGCCTGTTGGGCAGGGAGCAATAACGTGCAGATATTTGGTTCCTTTGATGCTTGCAGCCTTTTCGACCTTACGAATAAAGTCGTTCAGGTAGCCAATAGAAGCCGTTGCAGCATAAGGAATTCCATGCGCTGCAATAATTTCGAACATATTCTTCTTTTGAGTTAAACAACCACGGACATCGCCAGCAACCGGAGTAGTCGTTGTACTAGCACCAAATGGTGTCAGCGAACTCTTTTGGATACCGGTGTTCATGTATGCCTCGTTGTCGTAGCACACATAAATGACGTTGTCGTTACGATCAATGGTTCCCGAAAGCGCGGACAAGCCAATGTCAGCCGTAGCGCCGTCGCCTGCAAAGCCGACAACCGTGTATTCATCAGGGTTTTTACCCTGAGCCTTCAAGCCAACCTCGATACCGGAAATAATGGACGCCGTAGCCGAAAAAGGTGTAATCATGGCGTTATTAGAAAAGCTCAGCTGAGGAAAATTAAAACCTGTTGCACTCATGCAGCCTGCAGGCAAAGCAGCAATCGCATTCTTACCAAGCACCTTAAGCGTATGGCGAACAACCAAGGACCCACCGCAGCCAGCGCAAGCTTTATGGCCAAAGAAGAACTCGTCATCGGTGATGTTACGTGCATTAATAGCCATTATTCACCCTCGCTTTCGGAGTTTGCTGCACTTGAAGAAGTGGTGGTTTGAGCACCAACTATGGCTTGAGCAGCAGCCGTGGTCTGAACACCAGCACCGCTTCCCAATTCGTCGGCCAAAGAATCCACGCCCAAGAAATTCACGCGCGAACCCTCATACTTGCCATCGGCAAGCTGAAGCAGACACTTAAACATGCCATCCATCTGCTTGGACGAAATATCATCGCCACCAAGGCCGCCCACGAAATTCACTGCAGGAATAAACAGTGCAGCCTGCTGAAGAGCGGAATTCACATTGGTAAACACCGTTCCTTCAGCGCCAAAGGAAATATCCTTTTCAAGCACGCCAATAGCCTTCGCGCCACGCAGCGCTTCGGCAATAGCCTCAAAAGGAAGAGGACGAATATAGCGAATACGCAGCAGACCAGCCTTAATTCCTGCTGCTCGATAAGCGTCTACTGTAGCGCGAGCCAAGCCCGCAATCGAGCCAAGCGTTACCAAGATAACGTCGGCATCATCGCAGTAATATTCTTCAACCGCACCCGTATATTCGCGACCAAAAACCTCGGCAAAGCGCTTTTCTACGCGCTCAACTGCATTCAAGGAATCAAGCGTGTCGTGATGCTCCCAGAACTTGAAATAACGGTTGTATTCGGGGCCGGCTGAATAGCCAATATTTACTGGATTATCAAAATCAAAACGATTGGTGGTTTCGTACGGAGGCAAGAAAGCATCAGCCTGTTCTTGACTGGGAACATCAACCATTTCGTAAGTATGCGTAAGTGCAAAGCCGTCGATACTCACCATGACAGGCAGCATGACATCTTCGCTTTCGGCAACCGCATAAGACATCAAAGCAAGATCAAGCGCCTCTTGATTGCTTTCGGCGTAAACCTGAATCCAACCATGATCGAGTAAAGATAAAGAATCGCGCTGGTCGCCATAGATATTCCAGGGTAGCGCTGTTGCGCGGTTGGCATCCATCATAACGATAGGAAAGCGTCCGCCCGAAGCATAGGTAAGGCACTCAGCCATAAACAAAAGGCCCTGGCTCGAAGTTGCCGTAAAGGTACGAGCACCCGCAGCAGCTGCACCAATGCAAGAAGCAAGCGCGGTATGCTCAGATTCGACGTGCATATATTCAGCTTCAAGCTCGCCTGATTCAACCATTTCAGACAAGCGCTCAACAACCACGGTCTGGGGTGTAATTGGATAGGCAGAAATTACCTGCGGGCGAGCAAGTTTTACGCCCTCGGCAAAAGCCTCATCGCCAGAAAGAAACTTTTTCATGCCTACTCCCCTTCTTTGGTAGTTGACGAAGTAGCAGCGGAAGTTGCGGCAACGTCAGTGTTAGAGCCAGCAGCCGCGCCGGCTTCGACACTAGCAACGCCGGCTTTGGCGCCAGCACCCTCACCCGCAACACTCTTAGCCCCCGCAGCCTCAGCGTCGGCCTTGCGTGCATCTGCCTCAGGAATCATCGTCAAGGCACCCGTGCTACAACAGCGAGCACAAATGCCGCAACCCTTACAAAAGTCCAGGTCAACAGCTACCGAGGTGTCTGTCTTATTCGAAGTGCAAACAGCAGGATCAGCATCAACCTTAAACACAGCGCCATCAGGACAGTACATGTAGCACTTCAGGCAGCCATTGCATTTTGCGGGGTCAAAAATCGGACGCTCGTTGCGCCAGCCAGCGTTTTTAACCGTCAGATAACCAGCAGCAAAACAGGTCGTGCGTGCATATTCGGTGGGGTTCAAGTCGTCGGTCTGCAACACAGGAATGCGAGCAGGCCTGCGTCCTGGATAACCCTGGCGCAAGTCGTTGCTGCTTTGCGCTTCTGGCGTGCGATAACCTACTGCCACTTTGGGCTTTTCAACACTCATCGCGCACCTCCAGAAATATGCTCCGATTTGCCCGTTGTCTTGTACTCTTCAAATTCAGCAAGCACTGCCTCGATAATTTGAAGATTCTTAGCGTGCAATTTGGCAGGCATATATTCATGAACCGAACGAATCATGTCGTCATACGCAAACAATTCATCCAGCGCCAAAATTGCGCCTAAGAAAACAGTATTAGGAATGGGTCTACCCAGAATTGCACGAGAAATTCCATCGGCATCGATAGAAATAATGCGCTCATCACCAAAATCTCGGAAGCTATTAACAAGCACCAAGCCCTCTGGCTTTAGTTCGGCGTCCCAACCCTCGCCAAGAAGCGTGTCGTCCAAATACACCACGTAGTCAGCCTTGGTAACGGCACTACGATCGCCAATCGACTTGGTGTCTACTTTAGTAAAGGCGCGCATAGGAGCACCGCGGCGCTCGGGGCCAAACGAAGGAAAAGCCAGAGCAAAGCGCCCTTCGGGGAAGGCGCCAGCGGCGGCAAGCAAGCGGGCTGCCGTAAAGGCACCCTGGCCACCACGGCCATGCCACAAAACCTCTTTCATGCTTCCTCTTTCCTAGTCGAAGCTCCTCGTGCAAAGGAAATTCAACCATTCCAATAATGTACGTAAAGCCAGGAAGGAAATTCCCTCCTGGCTTTGCCAAATTAATCTTGGCAGGAATTAAAACTGGGTTCTTCAAAACTGCGAATACGCGGCTTTAAATGCAAGACTTCGGAAATCAAGCGAACTCGTAATCGAAACTTACAATCGCCCGCCTAAAGCCATAGTTAGCACCGCAAAAGAATTCCAGTTAAAACTGCCAGCAGCAGCACCATTGGCACCAAGCTGCCGGCTGTTCAAAATTCTTACTTGGAGCTTTCACGCTCATCGATGAAGCGAGAAGCCTTGTGCTCGGACTCGGTGCCAAGCTCGCCAGTCTCAAAGACCTTAACCCTAGCAGGGCGAACGCCCGTGTGAGCCTTAAGAGCAGCCTCGACGCGAGCCGCAATAGACTCAAAGGACTCGCTTGATGCCCAAGCGCGCTCGACGGAAACCTCGTAACGAGTAGAGTAATTTTCGTCATAAACACGGATCAAGTACTCGCCCGTTACGCCTTCTTCGCCGCGTACAACGTACTCGACGTCGGAGGGGAATACATTAACAGCACCGACGATGAACATTTCGTCCTTACGGCCGGTAACATGGATACGTGCGTGAGTACGACCGCAATCGCACTTTTCGGTGGAAACGTATCCGATGTCACCAGAGCGGAAGCGGATCATAGGACGAGCCTTCTTGCACAGGGTGGTGTAAGTAAGCTCACCAGTGGAGCCAGGCTCCAAAACTTCGCCGGTGGTGGGGTCAACCGTCTCAACCAGAATCTGATCCTCGACGATGTGCAGGCCATCCTTAACCTCACACATTGCAGCGCAAGCGCCGTAGATATCGGACAGGCCAAAGAAGTCACGAACGTCAGCGCCCCACAACTCTTCGATGGACTCGCGGGTTGACTTGATAGAACCGCCGGGCTCACCAGCAACGATAATGGTCTTGATGCTGAAGTCCTTCTTGGGGTCTAAGCCCTTTTCCTTAATCTTCTGGCCGAGCGTCCAAGCATAAGAAGGAGAGGTCCAGATGATGGTGGGCTGATAATGCTGAAGAACAAAAATCAGGCGATCGGAAGGAACAGCGCCAACCCAGATAGCCAGAGCGCCCAGGCGCTGAGCACCGATTACGTCAGGTCCGCCAACGTAGAGCGCGAAGTTCAAGCCATGAACATAGCGGTCGTTGGGGCGCATGCCAGCCTGCCAGAACAGACGAGCCTCGGTGTCCTGCCACAGGTCAAAGTCTTCCTGGGTAAAGGGGCTAACAGTAGGAACGCCCGTAGAGCCAGAAGAGGTTGCCATGAAGATTACGTCTTCTTCAGGGACGGAGCACATTTCTCCGAAGAAGGAACCTACATGCTGAGTTTCGCGTTCTGTCTTCTTGTCGCAGAAGGGGAACTTTGCAAGATCCTCAAGCGTATTGAGGTCGGAGGGCTTAACGCCAGCGTTGTCGAAGGAACGCTTGTACCATACGGTGTTGTCGTATGCGTACTGAAGCATCGTCTTCAAACGGCCAAGCTGAAGCTGCTCAAGCTCGGGGCGGGGCAAGCACTCAATCTCGGGGTCGTAATACTTCTGATCATAAGGGATGTTTTTTTTCGCCATTGGTTTGTGCTCCTTATCCAATTCGTGGCGTTTCGGTTTCTTGTTGCGCCGCCCAGATTTGCTGCCCTTTTGGGAAACTGAGCGACCTTGTGTCATGTACGGTGCTTCGCAAATGACTCGTGCTAGGAAACCAAACCAAGGCTTGAAGAACAAGAGAATCAGCCTTCGTTAGTACAAATGCGTGGATATAGGCAAAACCTATAGTGGTAAAAACGCCAGTTCAGGAGCGCTAATTTGTGCCAAATTTCTTTGCTTTTCGCTTGACAAAAATTTGCAGCTTTGAGCATTTAATGAAAATGAAACCGTTCGCCGGAGCAATTTTCAAGGATGCTTTAAGGCTTTTTTAGGGCTTTCGCTTGGCCTCGATTTCATCGGTGCCGGCGTTAAGCAGATAGGTGCCCACAACAATTATCACCAAGGCCACCGCCATAAGAGGCGTAAATGGATCGCCCCACAAAAACACGCCTACTATCATCGTGGCTGCCGAGCCGATGCCGCCCCAAATGCCATAAGTAAGCCCCAGGGGTAAATACTTCAAGATGACAATAAGCAGCGAAATGGAGAGCGCATAGCCACAAACCGTAATCACATTAAAAGGAAAGACAGTAAAGCCTTCCGAAAGCTTTAAGGTTGTAGCACCGGTGACCTCGCTTACGATAGCCACCCCCAGCAGGAAGAAAACGAAGCTCTTATTGAGTGCCTTATCTTGCGCAAGTTTGCGGGTAGGAGTGGAGGCAGAAGCAGAGGCGGCCGAGTCCTTCTTTTCCTTATCTTGAGTCATGATTTACACCCCCAACTTCAGCAAAACGACGCCCACAATAATCGCTAGAAGGCCAACTACCTTTTTAAGATTGAATCCTTCGTTCCAAAGGATTGCTCCCACCACCGCGGTGAGCACAATCGACAAGCCTGTCCAAGCGGCATAAACCGGGCCAAGTGGCAATTCCAAAAGCACGCGTGATAAAGCGTAGAACGAAACCGCATAGCCAATTACTACGCCGATGATGGGCAATTTGTTTTTGAAGCCATCGGAGAGCTTCATCATGGTGTCGGCAAAAACTTCAAAGCACACCGATGCGCAGAGCAAAATATACGCAAGCACCTAGATTTCCTTTCCTTATTTGTTGTGTTAGCTGTTGCTTCTTATTCGTTGTATTAACTGTTGCTTCCCTGCTTATTGCGCTGGTCGCTATTTTCCCTGTTCGCCGTTACTGGTTGCCAAAGGGCGCTCCTTCAGGGCAATCATCATGATTCCCGCAACCACGGTAAGCGGGACCATCAACATAAACATCGGCACGATGGCATCGTTATAAGAGCCCGCGATCACCTGCTGGACTTCCGCCGGCAAAGAATGGACAAACGATGGCGTCAAGGAATTCACGTTTATCCCCAAGGAATCTAGACTTCCCTGTTCGGCAAGGCGCTCGGACAGAAGCGAGGTGAGTTTGCCGGTAAAAATCGCGCCCGCAACCGAGGATCCCAAGGTGGTTCCAATTTCGCGGAAGAAGTTTGTAGCTCCCGTGGCGGTTCCAACAATTTCGGCTGGGAATTCATTTTGCACGATGAGTACCAGTACCTCAAAACTCAGACCCATGCCAAAGCCCATAATAGTGAGGTACAAGCCCGCAAAGAATACCGACATATCTGCCGTGAGCGTGCAGAGCAAGACGGCGCCGATGGTCGCAATGACAAAACTTAAAACCATGAGCCCCTTATATTTGCCACGCTTAGCAATCAGCCATCCGGAAATGATGGACGATACAAAGTACGCAAGGCTCATCGGGACTTCCATATAGCCCGCAGCTGTGGCGTTCATACCATGCGCCAGCTGGAAGTATGTTGGCAGGTACGACATTGCCGCCATCATCGCAAACAAGATAATGAAGCCGCCGAGCGTGGTTAAAACAAAGTTGCGATTCTTAAATAAGAAAAGAGGCATCAGCGGTTCTTTAGCTTTGTGCTCGGCGAGGACAAACAGCGCGGCAAAGCCTATCGTTGCCACAAACAAGCCAATGATGACGGGACTTGTCCAGCTGTAAAGTACGCCACCCCAAGAGCTTGCGAGCGTAAGACAAATTACCGACAAGGCGATGCTGAGCATTCCCCACACGTCAAAGGTTTTAAGCGATTTGTGCTGCGGATAAATTGGCAGAAAAATTGCACACAAAACAACAGACAGCGCCGTGAAGGGGACGTTGATCCAAAAAGCCCAGCGCCAACCAATAACGTCGGTAAAAAGACCACCAAGCAAGGGACCAACGAGCATTGGCAAAGCCCAGCCGATACCCATGAGGTTTAAGTACAAAGCACGTTTGCGAGCTGGGATAATGTCGGCAACTATCGCCTGCGAAAGAACAAGCAGGCCACCGCCTCCGATTCCCTGGATTCCGCGGCCAACAATCAAAGTAAAAATGTCACCAGCAGCGCCACAGATTATCGAACCAAACATGAACAAGATTTGCGAGATAAGGAACAAACCGCGACGGCCGCGCAGGTCGCCAAGCTTGCCAACGACCGGCATGACAATAGTGCTGGCCAAGACGTAAATTGTGACAACCCAGAGCATGTGATCGATGCCGTTGAGTTCGCCAACAACTGTTGGGAGCGCCGTCGAAACGATGGTTTGGTCGAGTGAGGCCAAGATTTCATCAAAGAGCAAGACAGCAAAGACCAGACCAATTGACTTCACCCGGATGCCGTCGGTGGGAGCTGGTTTGGCAGCGGGGGTAGTTGAGCTACTCATTACGCTCGCCTGCTACCTTGAGTTCATCGGATGCCTTCAGCTTGCCCAAGCTTTCAAGATCGGCAGCCTCTATATCGCTCGCTTCCTCGAAAGCGGTCTGGATTGCTCTATTCATAAGTGCAAAGCCTTCGAACATCTGCTCAAGACGCTCGGGGTCGAGCACCTGCAAGATAAGATCTTGAGCACGGTCGTAATCCTTACGAATATCCGCAAAGAAGGCCTCCCCTTTTGGAGTAAGCAAATGAATCTTGCTGCGTTTGTCTTTTTTGCTTGCTTGCGTTTGAATCAGGCCTCGCTTGGCAAGCCCTGCAATAATTGAGCTGATGGTCTGTTTAGGCGCAAAGAGGATCTCGACCAGTTCTTTTTGACTCATGCCTTCCGGGCGAGATCCGATTTCTTCAAACGCCCACAAAGAAAGATAAGTTTCGCCACGAGCTTTTGCATAGCGACCATAGATTCCATCAAGCTGAGAATAAAAAGAAAACAGCCGGTCAAAGCTGTTTTGAGCTTTGGTGCCTTGAAGATTTGCGTCGGAGATTTGAAGTGCGCTGCCTTGAGGCTTTGCGTTGGTAGTTTGAGCCGCGCCGTCTCGAAAATCTACGTTAATGCTTTGAGCCACCTTTGCTCTCCTTCTTCTTGTTCCTACAAGCGATACAGCTTTAGTCTTAATCCGAAAGACAGTTTAGTCCACGCTCGGACTATTTAGTCCAAGTACAGACTATCTTCATAAGAACAGGCAGAGGAAGGAGTTTACACTCAAGTGCTTACTCAGCTTTACTAGCAACACATATTCCAGCTAGCACATATCAGGCTTACACAAATAACCAGCAGGCAATCATGATGACGCGGAATGGTCTCTGTGTATGACAGGCGTTCATACACTTGGCAATTCGTGGCTCACCTTCACCGTCTGCCATAGTCTCTATGCATGGCAGACGTTCATACACTTGGCACGCTTGTCTCCTTGAACGACAAACTTCTTCGCAAGATGGCGCGCTTGCGTCTGTACTCATAACCGAGCTTATAACCAATACTCATGCCCAGTGGCACGTTTTCCTTTCTGTGCATGACGGACCCCGTACCAAGTGGCGCGTTTGCCTCTCTGTGTATGACGACGCTCCTGCTTAGTGACGCGGAGCAGCCTCCGCGTACGATGAGCTTCGCATGGGCTGGCGCGTTTCAGCCTGTGTGTATGATGGCCTCTAACTAGAGTGGCGCGGAATGGTCTCTGTGTATGATCGGCCCTCATATCAGTGGCGCGGAATGGGCTCTGTGTAT
>CAVCRX010000048.1:0-14314 GCA_963604935.1 Bacteroidaceae bacterium | reverse complement strand
ACACTTCTGAAGTCATGAAGAAGTATGGCTACACCCAGGAAGAGATTGATGCTATCGAGGCTGATGGTGGCGTTGGTGTTTACCATGGCCCCGAGATTGAAGATCGCATCTTCAAGTCTCAGCGCCAGGAAGCTGGCGAAGCAGCTTGCACCTGGGAGTAAGTACAAGCTTGCTTTTGGGCACACTGTTGCCCGCTTAACTCTTACGAGTTTAAAGAAGGACCCTTCGGGGTCCTTCTTTTGTTTGCGACAGCCTTTCGGGGTTTCCACCTAGCGCTTTTAGCTTGCTTAATCCTGTGTAGTTTTTAGTAATACCCGAATACTCAGCATTTAGGCAGCTAAAAGCTATGCTTGAATAAGACATTATGATTACTACTACGACTAAATCTGATCAGGCCGATTTGCTTGAAACTTCCGACCTGATTGATTCATTGCATCAGCAGGCGCAAGGTACGCCGGCTGAAAATTCTTTACAAACTAATCTTTCTTTGCAGCCAAAACCCGATGCCCCTGGCTTCAATATTGATGGCTCTTTGGAATTCATGAAGCTTGAAACTTTGAGCTCTGCCGAGCGCTTAAGTGCGTTTGAAAATGTTTTGCGTCCTTTGATTCGTCGTTATGAGGCGGGCATGCATCAAATGCATACGCGTCTTAAGACATTGGACAATGACCTCGAGGTTCGCTTTAAGCACAACCCCATCAATCACGTGGAAAAGCGCATCAAGTCGCCTCGAAGCATTATGGAAAAGATGCAGCGCCGCGAATATCCGCTGACCATCGAGTCCTTGAAGGAAAATGTTCTTGATATCGCAGGTTTGCGTGTTGTTGCTAACTATGTGGACGATGTATATTCCCTGGTCAAGCTTTTGTTTGCGCAGGATGACCTTGAGATTATTAAGGTAAAAGACTATATCGCTCATCCAAAAGAAAATGGCTATCGCAGCTTGCATGTTGCGCTTAAGGTTCCTGTGTATCTGACGGACGGCAAGCATATGGTTCCGGTTGAAATTCAATTCCGCACGATTGCGATGGATTTCTGGGCAAGTCTTGAACATGCTCTGCGCTATAAGGGTGCTGCCGAAGTTACGGCGATTGACATGGCAAGCGAGCTTAAGAATTGTGCCGACATGATTGAAGACGTTGAAGAGCGCATGCAGATTCTTATGCGTGCTGTTCGCACAACTGAAGAACTTGAGCTTTCAAAACAGGCAACGGAGTTTACAAAGAAATAGCACGTGTAGCCTAGTGAGCCAAGCGCTTTATGGGTGGGCTTTGCAGTGCTTGCTCATGCTTGATTACGCTTGGCTATGTTTGCCTACGCTTGATTGCTTTGGCTGCCGCGACCGCACGCAGTTATCGCGAAAATAGCTCCTCAAGATTGAGAGAGTAGTAGCTGTAGTGCCCCAGTTTTTTGGTTTTTAGCAGGCCTTCGTCTTTAATCTTTTTACGGCGCTTAACTACGGTTGGCGCCGTAATGTCGCAGGCATCGCAAAGTTCGTTTGTGGTGACGCCGTTATCGGTAAAAAGGCTCGCTTGTATAAGTGCGTACGAAATTCCTTCTAGCTCGTTTTTCTTGTTGCTGGGCAGAAGAATGTCCAGCTTTTCTTCGGCCACCTTCAAATCCCCTAGTTTTTCTTTTAGCTGGTCAAGTGTAGATTCTATGCTGCTTACGACAATTTTTGAGAACTCGACAACAAAGGGAGTTAGCTCGCCTTTGTTGAGTATGTGCTCGCAGGTAGTAAAGGCTTTGTAGTACTTATTAAGGCTTTTCATTGATGTACGGATATAATACGTACATAAGCTTGTGAAAGGAGGATGCGATGACTCCCAAAGTTTTAGAAAAATCAGAGAAGAATTGTCGTATGGATTTGCGCCTAACAAGGGCGCAGCGTACCAAATATGAACGTGCTGCATCGCTTCGCGGTGAAACATTATCTCAGTGGTCAACTTCCCATCTGGATGAATGCGCTAATCGCGATATAGCGGAGGCGTCTACTACATGGCTTAGTGCTGATTCCTTTGAGCAATTTTGTTCTATGCTTGAAACGGAAATTCCCTTAGAGACCCAAGAGCTATTGGCTAGGAAGCCAATATGGCAGTAGTGAAATTTTCTCAGCCCTCCCAATTGGCGGTGGGAGTCGGTATTGAAAATTTTCATTGCGGAGACGAAATCGTCGATACATGGGTTAAGCGGCATTCAGCAACTGCGCGTAAACGAGGCACTGCAGTTATTTATGTGACGTATTGTGAAGGCAATGTGGCTGGATTCTATACCCTGAGCACCCATTCCGTCGCTCGTGGTGATATTGATGGTGGTTGGTTATCGCGTAACGCACCATATCAAGTTCCGACTGTTTTGCTTGGCATGATGGGTGTTGATGAGAAATATAAGGGGCTTGGCTTGGGTGCACAGTTGTTACGTGATGCAATTTTGAATTCTATGAAGATTGCTGAGTTGGCGGGTGCACGTGCTCTTGTTGTTGACCCAACGGGTGATGCCGCGGCCAGCTTCTATCAACATTTTGGATTTAGTGAGATTAAGGGCACGAGCAGAATGGCTTTACGTTTGTAGTGCTCCTATGGCGGTGGCCTGGTTATTATCTCCTGGCAAGCTCTGCTTTTGTGTTGCTGTTGTGCTTTAGAGCGATGGAGTAAACTGCTTTCAAACTCTTTTCTTATTTGATTTAAAGGGGGCTTGCATGGCGGAAATTCGCACGCAAGAAGTCAATAATTTATTAGCTGTTTTGGCAGGCATGACGAATCCCGATGACGTCTACATGCTGCTGGAAGATCTGCTTACCGTCCGCGAAATCAAGGACGCATCGCAGCGCTTAACTGTGGCGCGCTTGCTTGACCAGGGAAAATCTTATAGCTCAATCGAGCGCAGTACAGGAGCTAGTGCTACCACCATCGCGCGTGTTTCCAAGGCACTTAATTACGGAAGCGGCGGCTACGACACGGCGCTCAAGATGCTGGAGGGCCAGGATGCTCGAACAAAATAAGTATCCCCAGCGCAGGCCAGCACCTAAGAAGAGCAAGCTTCCTTTGCTTGGCTTTCTTGCTGCAATTGTCCTGATTGTGGGCATAGGCGCTTTTGGTATAACAAAACTTATGGGCGCCGATTCTTTAAACGGAAGCCCCTCTTCAAACGAAGCCCTTCCTGTTAGCGATACGGCTGCGCCTTCCGGCAGCGCAGCGGCCAGTTCGGGCGAGTCGGACGCAGCAAGCAGCAGCCAAATCATCCTTACCTTGGCTGGCAGTGCCGACACTTATGTGGCAAAAGGCGAAGAATATATAGAGTCCGGCTGCCATGCTTTCGACAAAACGGACGGCGACATTACCAGCCAGCTAAAAACCGAGGGCTCGGTTGATGCTTCCACGGTAGGGGATTACGAGCTTACCTATTCGGTGACGGATTCTCAGGGCGAAAGTGCAAGAAAGGTTCGCACGGTTCATGTGATTGACAACATGGATAAAGACAAAGATGGTATTCCCGTTTTGATGTACCACTACGTCTACACCAAGGATGACCCGCCAAAAAAGAAAGACACTAACTATCTTCTTGATACAAAACTTGAAGCTCAGTTGAAATGGCTTACAAAAAACAAGTACTACTATCCTTCGTATCAGGAGTTGGCGGCCTACATTGAAGGCAAGCACTCGCTTCCACGTAAGTCGGTAATTCTGACCTTCGACGATGGTCAAGAAGGATTTTTGAAGTACGGCATTCCACTGCTTGAAAAATACAAGGTACCAGCCACCTCGTTCATTATTTGTAAGCAAAAGAACGCAGCCGAAAAGGTTTCGAATTACGCTAGCGAATACGTGAGTTTCCAGTCTCATTCTTATGCTTGCCACCAGGACGGACATACTAATATTGGCCGTGGCGGCGCAATTTATGACATGAGCGAATCTGAGCTTATTAAGGACGCGAAAAAAGCCACTAACATTTTAGGAACGAACGAAGCTTTTGCTTACCCTTATGGTGATGTTTCGGACGTGGCGCCATCAGCCCTAAAGAAGGCGGGCTACCTTTGCGCCTTTACTATTCATAACGGCCGCGTGAAGAAGGGCGACGATCCGATGCAGCTTCCGCGTGTGCGTATGCTGGGCGAATCAGCGCTAGAAGGCTTTAAGGCTCAGGTCCTGGGCGAAGACTACTAAGGCCGCCAAGGCTGTTAAGGCCGCTAAGGCATTAAGGCGCTCGGGATTATTAAAGCCATTAAGGCGGCCAGGCTGTCTAAGACTGCCAAAACCACCAAGGCGCCTAAGATGTTAAGGCTATTGGATTTAAAGCGTCTAAGGCCGCTCGGGTGACTAAGGCCACCCAAGACCAAGGCGCCCAAAGCGAATTAAAGCGAAGATTACTAAGAGTTAACAATCAGAACAAATAATCGTAGTAAAACTAAGCAAAAACTAAGCGTATCGAAAGGAAGCTTTATGGAACGCCCTAATGCATGGAAAAAGCTGAATGAAGAACAGCTTGCCGAACTAGAAAAAGTCAACGCTGGCTATATCGAATTCCTAAGCGAATGCAAGACTGAGCGCCGAGCTGCTGCAAAATGCATCCAGCTGGCAGAAGCCGCAGGTTACAAGCCTTTAAGTCAACTTGTAAAAGCAGGTACCGCGCTCAAGGCGGGCGATAAGGTTTGGGCCGACATCTACGGCAAGTCGGTAATTTTGCTCCAGCTGGGCACTGTTCCCATGGAAAAAGGTCTTAATATCCTGGGCGCCCACATCGATAGTCCTCGTTTGGATGTAAAGCAAAATCCTGTCTACGAGGCCAATGAACTGGCATTTTTGGACACGCACTACTACGGCGGCATTAAGTCTTATCAGTGGGTTACCACTCCTTTGGCCTTGCATGGCGTCATCGCTAAAAAGGACGGCTCGGTTGTTGATGTAAACGTTGGTGAAGATGCTGGCGATCCTGTCTTCTGCGTAACCGACCTGCTTCCTCATTTGGGCAACGAGCAAATGTCTAAGAATGGCAATAACGTCGTCGAAGGCGAGGCTCTTGATCTTCTGGTTGGTAGCCGTCCGCTAATTATTAAGAAGGAGGAAGCTGCAGCTGCTGCTGAGGCCGATGCAGCCGCCAAAGATGACAAGGCCGAAAAGCCTGAGGACGAAAAGTCCTATGCCGAAAAGCTTGAGGATATGGCTGCTAAAGAAGCAGTAAAGGCCCAGCTCTTGAGCGTTCTTTCTGAAAAATACGACATCGAAGAAGAAGACTTCCTTTCTGCTGAACTTGAAATTGTACCTGCTGGCCCCGCGCGCGAACTCGGCTTCGACCGTAGCATGGTTTTGGGCTACGGTCAGGACGACCGCGTCTGCGCTTATACCAGCCTGCTTGCCCAGTTGGCCGTATCCGACCCTGAGCGTACTGCAGTTTGCATCTTGGTAGATAAAGAAGAGATCGGTTCTGTTGGTGCAACAGGTATGACCAGCGCATTCTTTGAAAACACTATCGCCGAGGTAATGGAGTTGGCTGGCGAATCTGGCGCTTTGCCTTTGCGTCGTTGTCTGGCAAATTCCAACATGCTTTCAAGTGATGTTTCGGCCGCATTTGATCCTGCCTACGCAAGTGTTTTTGAGGCAAAGAACAGTGCTTTCGCAGGTCACGGCTTGGTATTTAATAAATTCACGGGCGCACGCGGTAAGTCTGGCTCTAATGATGCCAACGCTGAATATGTTGCAAAGGTCCGTGCTTGCATGGATGAAGCCGGCGTATGCTTCCAGACCGCAGAGCTTGGCCGCGTAAATGCAGGCGGCGGCGGAACCATTGCCTATATTCCTGCAAAGTACGGCATGAATGTCATCGATTCCGGCGTGGCTGTTCTTTCGATGCATGCTCCCTGGGAAGTTACCAGCAAGGTTGACGTGTACGAAGCTTATCGCGGATACGTTGCTTTCTTGGGAATTAAATAGTCTAGAGTGGGTTAGCGCACGCGCGGTGTCGATGCGGGATAACTTATAGTGGGCTGCCAAATGGTTTAGGCTGGCCTGCCAACATCCCGCCAACAGCCCGCTAACAAGCAAGCTACAAAAGGCTTAGGCTTGCACTCTTATAAAAGCTCTGGGTTGTGCTCTTATAAATGGGCGCGGCGGAGTACAATAGCTTGAATATCTCTCTTCATTACGAAGAGTTGAGGGGTCGAAAAATCGGACATTATTTAAGGAGTTGCATCAATGGCTTACATCTTTGAAGAACCTTCTCGTACCTTTAACGAGTACCTGCTTGTTCCCGGGTATTCCTCATCTGAGTGTATCCCCGAAAAGGTAAGCCTGAAGACTCCCTTGGTTAAATATAAGCGCGGCGAAGAGCCCGCACTCAGCCTTTCTATCCCTATGGTTTCTGCTGTTATGCAGGCAGTTTCCGACGATGGCATGGCTATTGCTCTTGCTCAGGAGGGTGGCCTTTCCTTCGTCTTTGGTTCTCAGACCATCGAAGACCAGGCTGCAATGATTCGTCGCGTTAAAGACCACAAGGCTGGCTTTGTTGTTTCTGACTCCAACCTTACCCCCGAGGCTACTCTGGCCGACGTTCTTGAGCTTAAAGAAGCTTCTGGCCACACCACCATGCCTGTCACTGAAAATGGCCGTTCCAACGGTAAGCTTTTGGGCATCGTTACTGGTCGCGATTATCGCGTTTCCCGTATGGACCCCGAAACTCCCGTTTCTGAATTCATGACCCCTCGTGAAAATCTGATTGTTGGCGGCCCCGAAACCACTCTGAAGGAAGCTAACGACATCATTTGGGACAAGAAGCTCAACAGCCTGCCCATCGTTGATAATGACGGCAATCTGATGTACATGGTCTTCCGTAAAGACTACGAATCTCACAAGTCCAACCCCAACGAACTCTTGGACTCCCACAAGCGCTACATGGTTGGTGCTGGCATTAATACCCGCGACTACGCAGAGCGCGTTCCTGCTTTGGTTGACGCTGGCGTTGACGTTTTGACCATCGACTCTTCCGAGGGTTATTCCGAGTGGCAGTCCCGCACCATCGAATGGATTCGTGCTCATTACGGCGACTCTGTAAAGGTTGGCGCTGGTAACGTTGTTGACGCTGAGGGCTTCCGCTTCCTGGCTGAGGCTGGCGCAGACTTTGTAAAGGTCGGCATCGGCGGCGGTTCTATCTGCATCACTCGTGAACAGAAGGGTATTGGCCGTGGCCAGGCAACCGCTCTTATCGATGTTGCTCGCGCTCGCGATGAATACTTCCAGGAAACTGGCATTTACGTGCCCGTTTGCTCCGACGGTGGTACGGTTTACGACCACCATGTAACCCTTGCTTTGGCAATGGGTGCCGACTTCATTATGCTGGGCCGTTACTTTGCTCGTTTTGACGAAGCTCCAAACAACAAGGTTGTTGTTAATGGTCAGCACATGAAGGAATACTGGGGCGAGGGTTCTAGCCGCGCTCGCAACTGGCAGCGCTACGACCTGGGCGGCAAGAAGAAGGGCATGACCTTCGAAGAGGGCGTTGACTCTTACGTTCCTTATGCTGGTTCGCTGCACGACAACGTGGCAATTACGCTGGCTAAGGTTAAGTCCACCATGTGCAACTGCGGCGCGCTTACTATTCCTGAACTTCAGGACAAGGCAAAGCTTACTGTCATCAGCTCTACCTCCATTGTCGAGGGTGGCGCTCACGACGTAGTTCTGCGCGAAAAAGCTTCTCATAAATAGGTTTTTCTTAGGCAGGCTGCTATTTTAGTAGCCTGCTATTTTATTTTTTGCGATGTATCTAATGGCGCCGTGCTTTTTGTCGGCGCTTGTACCTAGCGAAGGAACAATATGAAGGAATACAATCCGCACGAGATTGAGCCACGCCTGCAAAAGGCCTGGGAAGAAGGCAACGTTAATCACGTTGAGGAAAACTCCGACAAGCCCAAGAAGTACATCTTGGAAATGTTCCCTTATCCCTCTGGCGACATTCATATGGGTCACGTGCGTAACTATTCAATTGGTGACGTAACTGCTCGTTACTACAAGATGCGTGGTTATGACGTGCTGCACCCCATGGGCTGGGACGCTTTTGGCTTGCCTGCAGAAAATGCAGCTATCAAGCGCAATAGCCATCCTGCTAAGTGGACGTATTCCAACATCGAAACTCAAAAAGCAAGCTTCAAGCGCATGGGCTTTTCTTACGACTGGGACCGCACGGTTGTAGCTTGCGATCCTGAGTACTATCGCTGGGGTCAGTGGATCTTCCTGCAGTTTTGGAAGAAGGGCCTGGTAGAGCGCCGTAATAGCCCTGTTAACTGGTGCCCCAAGTGCGCTACTGTTCTTGCTAACGAACAGGTAACCGAGGGCCGCTGCTGGCGCTGCGATTCCGAGGTTGAAAAGCGCGACCTTACCCAGTGGTACTTCAAGATTACCGATTACGCACAAGAGCTTTTGGACGACCTTGATCAGCTTAAGGGCTGGCCTGATCGCGTTAAGCAGCAGCAGGCTAACTGGATTGGTCGCTCCGAAGGTGCTGAAGTTGACTTTGTCCTGTGCGACAAAGATGGCAATGCCCCCGAAAACCCAACAGCCGACGACATCATCACTGTGTTTACTACTCGTGCTGATACTTTGTTTGGCTGCTCTTTCTTCGTTCTTGCTCCTGAGTACAAGGGCTTAAATGCTTTGGTAGAAGGCACTGAGTACGAAGCTCCCGTTAAGGAATTGGTCGAGGCTGCCAAGAAGGTAAGCGCTGTTGAGCGTGCCCAGGGCGACCACGAAAAGCATGGCGTATTTACCGGCCGCTATGCTGTTAACCCCATCAATGGCGAAAAGGTGCCCATTTGGGTGGCCGACTACATCGTGGCTGATTATGGCACCGGTGCTGTTATGGCTGTTCCTTGTGGCGACCAGCGCGACTTTGAGTTTGCTCGCAAATACGAGCTGCCTATTATTCCTATCATTCTGGCTGATGGCGACCCCCTGATGGATCAGCTTAAGGGCGAGCAGAACCGTGTGGTTACCAGCGTCGACTGGGAAACCGCTATGGCTGCCGAGGGCACCTTGGTTCAGTCGGGCAAATATACCGGCCTGGTAGGCGGCAAGCACTCCGAAGGCGAGGCAGCAATCGTTGCCGACCTTGAGGCTGCTGGCGTTGGCCGCCGTAAGGTTGAATTCCGCCTGCGCGACTGGCTGATTAGTCGTCAGCGTTATTGGGGCAATCCTATCCCCGCAATTCACTGCGAGGACTGCGGTGTTGTTCCTGTCCCTGAGGAAGATCTGCCTATTCGTCTCCCCGAGGACATCGATCTTGCTGCTGGTGAAACTCTGGCAAGCCATGACGAATTCGCTAAGTGCACTTGCCCCAAGTGTGGCAAGCCTGCTCGTCGTGAAACTGACACTATGGACACCTTCACCTGCTCAAGCTGGTATTACCTGCGCTACACCGATCCTCACAATACTGAGCTTCCTTTTGCAAAGGACAAGGTAAATACTTGGATGCCCGTAGACCAGTACATTGGTGGTATCGAGCACGCAATTCTGCACCTGCTCTATAGCCGCTTCTTTACAAAGGTATTGCGCGACCAGGGCTTACTCGACTTTGACGAGCCCTTCACCAATCTTTTGTGCCAGGGCATGGTTCTCGACGCAAATGGCGATGTTATGTCTAAGTCGAAGGGCAACGTAATTAGTCCCGAGTCTCAGATTGCCGAATACGGCTGCGATGCTTGCCGTGCTTACATCTTGTTCATGGCTCCGCCCGAAAAAGACCTTCAGTGGGACGAAGATGGCCTGGCTGGCATTTACAAGTTCCTTAACCGTGCATGGCGCATCGTTAACGACCTTGCTGGTACCGCAGATGAGCAGACTTATTATCAGCCTGGCAACGAGGCTAAGGCAGAGGAAGCCGCAAAGGCTCTTTTGCGCGAGCGTCATCGTGTTGCCGCTAAGGTTGTTGATGACTTCGAGCGCAATAGCTTTAATACTGCAATTGCTGCAATTATGGAGCTTACCAATGCAGCTATTACTTACCTGCGCTCTACTGCGCCTGAGGCAAGGGATGCCGCTTTCGCAACCGACATTGCAGAAGCAATCGTAAAGATGCTCGCTCCTATTACTCCTCATTGGTCCGAGGAACTTTGGACTAGCGTTCTTGGTCATAGTGAGTCTGTGCATATTCAGCCTTGGCCCGAATTTGACCTTTCAAAGGCTAAGGCAAGCGAGGTTGAGCTTGCGGTGCAGGTGAATGGCAAGGTGAAGGCTAAGATTACCGTTGCTGCCGATGCTGCCGACGATGATGTTCAGTCTGTTGCTCTTGAGGCAGTTGCTGCTGCCATCGAAGGCAAAGATGTGAAGAAGGTAATTGTTATTCCTGGACGATTGGTGAACATCGTAGCCAAGTAAGCACCTTTCGCTACTATGATGGCAGTCGTTAAGCGATTGCTTATGAGATATACGTTAACGACCCTGGTTCGCCGGGGTCGTTTTCTTGCTAAAGGCGGCTTGTTGTTTAGAGGCTTTATTGGTCCGGAGTTATACGGAAGGAGGAAGGATGTCAGCCAAACGTAAGGGAATTTTTGGCAAGCTTATTCGAGCGCTTGTGGGCGTACTTTTGCTTGCACTTATTGCCCTTGGTGTACCCAACGCTTTTATGTTCTTGCAGAATACTGGCGATATCGTTTCCTCCGAAAAGATGGAGCAAGAAGCCTCAAGCTACGACGCGGACGCCATTCTTGTTTTGGGAGCGGCGGTCCATTCCGATGGTACGCCATCTGCAATTTTGCAAGATCGTTTGGATGTTGCCATCGCGCTTTACAAGCAGGGAGTTGCGCCAAAAATCATTATGAGCGGCGACAATTCCGACAGCCATTACAACGAAGTAATGAATATGTGCAACTACGCCATCTCCAAGGGTGTTAGCAAGGACGATATTTTTTGCGATCACGCGGGTGTAAACACCTATGACAGCATGTATCGCGTGAAGAATGTGTTTGAGGCAAATCGTCTGGTCGTGGTAACCAATGAATACCATCTATATCGCTCGATGTTTTTGTGTCGCTCTTTTGGGGTTGATGCGCGTGGTGTAAGTTCCGACCAGGGCGAATATACCGATATGGATTATTACGAGCAGCGCGAATTTTTTGCTCGTATCAAGGATTTCTACGGTGCGCTGTTTAATGCCGAGCCGTCCACATATAGCGAACCAGTAAGTCTTGATGGTTCGGGTACGGTAACACAATGGTGGAAGAAGAGTTCGCAGTCTTAATAAATCATTGCCCCTACTGCTTAGGAGCTGTAGTTCTTTAACTGTAGAAGAGTTCGCAGTCTTAATGCTGTGGAACTTGGCTTTGCTTTAAGGCCTGGCCTTAGTTTCGACGACTTCTTTATTTCGGGTTCTTACCCCAACTCTACAAATTTGAGCTGATGAATTTTGCCGCCTCCAAGCTCAAGCTTGATGATGCTTTTCTTGCTGCCGCCGCGGGGTTTGCGCGTACTGCCAGGATTAAGGTAACGAATACCTTCAATCATTTCATCACGAGGAACATGCGTGTGGCCATGTACAACAACCTGGGTTCCTGCAGGGGGAGTGCGAATATCCTCGGGGCGGTGCGTCATGAAGAACTGCACGCCGCCTAGGTTAAAGCTCTCGTTTAGCTTGGGGCCGCCGAATTCGGGTGCGTCGCAGTTACCTCGTACGGCGATAACGGGAGCCAGGGTTTCAAGTTCCATAAGAACCATAGGGGATTCAACATCGCCGGCACATAAGATGTAGTCGCAACCGGACAAGGCCTCGTAGGCTTCGGCGCTTAGTCGTCCGTGAATATCGGAGCATATTCCAACAAACATGGTTCCTCGCTATCAAAAATAAAAGGTAGCAGGCTTATAGGCGGGACCTTTATAACTCTTCGCAAAAAAGAAAAGAGCAGATATGGTATCTGCTCTTTTGATTTAAAAGTGGTGCGCTGTGAGAGACTCGAACTCTCGACCTTGGGATTAAAAGTCCCCTGCTCTACCAACTAAGCTAACAGCGCGCAGTGTTGATTATTGTAGAGTTGTAATGCTTCTGGGTCAATCGTTAAGAAGCTAAGTTTTGAACTTCTACCATTTATTTTGGGTCGCGAGCGTATAAGCCTGGCGCGCGTAAGCCTTGCGCTTATCCATCAGAGGCTTGCCAGCGCGTTCATAGCACTCGCAGAATGCCTCGGTTGCCATGTCAACATTTTTCCAGCTCATCCAGTAGGAAAGCGTGGTTTTTGCATTGTTGATTTTATAGTTGCTGCCAAACCATTCGCTGTTGTGCCAAGTTCCGTTAAGAGTGTAGCTATTTAGCTCCATGAACAGGAAGTCCAGCTGTACGTTGATGTCGCTCATTTTTTTGCCCTTAGATTTTGCGTAGGCTTCAAGGGCGTCATAACGAGTTCCGGTTACTTGGAACAGGCCATATCCAATACGGCGATTTTCCTTCTTGGTGGCTGCGGCATCTACTTTTCCTTTTGAATCAAGGACGTCTTTAGAGGTGCAGCTTGGATTAAGGCTTGATTCCTGCTGTGCGTTGCCAACAATGGCTGCAGCAACAGCTTTGGTGCAGCCCTTCTTGATTGCGTACTGATAGATGATTTTCGCGTTGGAATTGTTGCTGAGGGCCATCTTAGTTCCGCCGGAGGTGTCGGTATAAACCGATCCCGATTTCTTAACGGTGAACTTCTTGCTGATAAGGCGCTTGCTTGTTTCGTTTACATACACACGAAGACGATATTTATAAGTGCCAGCCTTAAGCTTTCCGCAGGTCAGGCTGTTGTCAATCTTGCTGTTATAAATCTGGTAGCTCTTTTTGCCAGGCTTAACAGTGACTGACTGCACTGTTTTGCCGGAAGAGTTCAAAATTACAGCCTTAATTTTCTTGATGGAGTAGTTTGAAGAAACTTTGCCAACAAAGTCGTAGGAACTGCCCAGGGTAATTTCGGCAGGATACGAAAGCTGTGAGCCCGAAATTTTGCTTACAGATTTCGATTTCTTTGAGCTCCAGGCGCTGTACTTGATGGTGTTGCCGTACTTCTTATAGGTGCGTGCCTGTACGTAGTATTTCTTGCCCGACTTGAGCTTGGTGATTTTGACGGTCTTGCTAGAAGACTTCTTGGTTTTAGCACCCTTCATAGAAGCCTTGGTGGAGTATCTAACTTGATAGCCCGATACTCCAGACTTCTTATCAAGCGTAACCGTAATGCCTGATAAAGACTTAGAATATAGCTTTTTGATTGAGGTTTTAGCGGGGGTGGTAGCTGCGTAGGCCTGCTTGGTTTCAAAAATGGAAGGGGCCAAGCTTGCTGAGTTTGTGCTGCTGATTACAGGAGGCAGTGCAAGGCAAGCGATGAGCGCAATGCCAAAAATCGTGGTGCTTACAATGAATTTTGCAAGCTTATGAGTCTGGCAATCCTGGCGCGTTAAAGAACCCGCCAAAGCCTGGTTTGAATAGTGCTGCATTTTAATCCTTTGTTTTTGTAGGTGCCGCAAATTTTAACAGGAGCATGTGCAGGGACAAAGGAGACCCTATGGATTCTTGTTGCTCTGGTTACGCTCAGGCATTGGCGAGTTTAAGGAATAAAAAGAGGACACTCAGTAAATTAAGCACATAGAGTGTGAGGTGGGTGGCTTGCCTTTTAATCTTCGCACAGAGAAGCCTTCTTATGAGGCTCTTTCGGCTAAGGCGTACCACGCTGAGCTGAATGCCGATGGTAAGCGGTGCTCCCTGCCGGTTAGGACGACGATGAGTTCTAGGGATGTTCATATCGAGACAAGTAAGTTTCCCTCTCTCTTGTCCTAAGACGCAAGCAAGAATTGCCGGCTACGCCCTCAACTGAAATTGACTGCGACAACTCAAACAAACAGTGAAGCGCTCTGCAACTTGCTTATTGATAACGAAGGGTTTCGGCGGGGTTGAGTTTTGCGGCTTTGGCGGCAGGGTAGTAGCCAAATACAATGCCAATAATCGTACAAATTGCAAAAACAAGAACGACTAATTCGGGGTTGGTTACCGCCTCAAGGCCTGCAAAATTGCTTTGCGCATTAACGATTGCTTGTGCAAGAGCTTGGGCTCCCCACCAGCCAATAATCGTGCCAACGGCGCCGCCAATAATGCAAAGAGCGATGCTTTCGCTCAAAAACTGGAGCTTAATGTCGATAGGACGTGCGCCAAGGCTTTTGCGCAGTCCAATTTCACGATAACGCTCAGTCACGTTGGTGAGCATCATATTCATAATGCCAATGCCGCCAACGCTTAGCGCGATTCCGGCAACAAGAGCCGCGAGTGCGTCAAAAGCGGTAGTAAAGCTAGCAAGGCTTTCTTGTGCAGACTCGGTGGT
>CAVCRX010000047.1:0-9964 GCA_963604935.1 Bacteroidaceae bacterium | reverse complement strand
GTAAATAATTACTTGGGTTAGGAAGTATTTCGGCTGCTAAACGAATAATTTCTCGTTTTGTAGAGCAGGTATCAGTAATCATGCCGCCATAATTAGCTTTGGCAAGCAACTTAAAATAGTAGGGAGCAATCGTCACTGGAGTTGCTATAACTACCAAACCGCAGGACTCAAGTTGCTCAATAAAAGCTGAATCTTCAGGCGAATAAGAATCACTAATCCAACCGCGATTAAGAGCTTCTTGTAAGGCGTCCTGATTAACATCAACGCCTACAAGTTTAATCTCGGGACACGAACGAGCCAGGGCTCCTGCCAAGGAAGCTCCAATCAAACCCATTCCAATAATTGCAATCTGTTCAAAAGAGGTCTGCATATAGTTTCTGCCGTTCAAAATACTTCAAATTTCAGCTTCTATAGTACCGCACGAAGAGCTGATATTTCAGCATCAGAAAGCATGCGATAGCGTCCTTCTTCTAAATCACCAAGCTCCAAAGGCCCAAGGCTTCGCCGATGTAACTGCACAACAGGGTGATGGATTGCTTTGCACATCTTACGAACCTGACGTTTACGACCCTCATGAATCGTAATCGCAAGCATAGCTTGATTTTTCTTCTTATTAGAAGAAATCAGTCTAACCTGAGCAGGCGCAATGGGACGATTAGCGATAATAAGTCCACCCTGACGTAAAACATCAAGTTGCGATTCGTTCGGAATTCCTAAAACTAGGGCTTCATAGGTTTTATCAACATGATGAGTAGGATGCAAAAGACCTTGCCCAAGTTCACCATCATTAGTAAACAACAAAAGCCCCGTTGTGTCCTGATCTAAGCGGCCAACCGGGAACAAGCCAGGATGGTCTTTGGTAGGCACTAAGTCCGCAGCAATTGGTCGACCCCGCTCATCCGACATAGTGGTCACATAGCCAGATGGCTTATTCAACATTAAAACAACTTTATCGTCGCTCAGTACAACTTGCTTACCGTCAAACAGAACCTTGCTAAGACCAGGAATAACACGGACACCCATTTCACAGACAATTTGCCCATCGACGCTTACGCGCCCATCACGAATATGCGTTTCGCATTTACGACGTGAATCAATACCAGCACGTGCAAGGAATTTTTGCAAAGGAATACTGGGGTCCGCCTTAGTCTCTGTTAATTCATTATTTGAGGTGACCATGTTTAATCTTCCTCAAAAACCAAGGAATCAAAATCGATTTTCTCTACCGCACCTGAAGCCTGAGCCAGAGCCTCGTCAAGCATAGATTGCATAGCGTCCTGTACTGTTTCAGAAAGAACAGCGCTTTCTTCTTCTGTCACGTTTAACTCTTCAGGAATCTCTATAAACGTATTAGAGGGAACGACATTAAGGCGCTCAGCAATAAAGGCGCGCGTTTCTTCGTCGGGAGCAAAAGTTTCAAGCTTTGGTAAATCTGAAACCGAATGAAGACCAAACCTGTCTAAAAAGCTCTTAGTTGTGCCATATAAAACAGGGTTACCGGGTGCGTCTTGCACTCCAAGCTCTCGCAGATAACCCTTTTCGATTAAAGAATTAACCGAGCTATCCGAATTTACACCTCGAACACTTGCAATGCCATTACGAGTAATCGGCTGACAATAGGCAACTATCGCAAGAGTTTCTAAGGCGGCTTGAGTAAGCTTACGTGTATCCCAAGAAACAACATAGCGCTCAATTAGCTCATGATAGCGAGGGTGCGTAACCAAGCGATATCCACTTGCCGTTTCTGATAATTGAATTCCACAGTCTTCCATAACTAGGCGCTGCTGAATTTCAGAACAAGCAGACTGAACCTGAGCTGGCCTACATTGCAAAATATCCGCCAGAGTAAGCAAGCTTACCGGCTCTTCAGAAACAAAAAGCATAGCTTCAATGGCAGCCTGTAATTCTTTATCGTTGTATTCGTCTAACATTATTTTTCCTTGTAAAACGCTAGTTAGAAGCACTGGAAATTACGGAATTGCTCATATCTGAAATGTCGGTCTTATCATCTGGATAAGATTTTGACTCAATTGCAGAAATTGAAATATCACCAAATAATTCTTCTTGAACTAAGTTCACTTGGCGACGCTTAAAGAGTTCCAATAAAGCCAAAAAAGTAACGACAATCGTTGCAGGTTCAGAATTTGACTCTGCAATAAGCTCAGAAAAGCTTGTTTTTTTAGAACTTGCCAGCTTTAGCTTTATTGAATCCAGACACTCCTCTAAGGAAATAACCTTGCGAGCAATATGCTCCGACTCCAGCAGAAAGACATCGCGACGAGCAAAACATTGGGCGCAAAGGCGCCCTAAATCATCAACCGTTGTGCCTTTGAGATAATCCGGAACGAGCGTCAACAAAGAGCGATCTGGTCCAAATGGTCGTATATGCATTCTTGATTGAGATTCAAAACGCGAAGATAAGGCAGCGGCGGCATTCTTAAACTTCTTATAGGTAATCAGATTTTCAACAAGCATATCGCGCATTTGACTCGGACTGAGTTCGTCTAAGTCTTCGGCAATATCTGGCTCTTCTTCTGGAATAAGGCTTGCCGCCTTTAGCTCAAGCAAACTTGCTGCAACAAGCAAAAAATCACTTGCGATATCAAGGTCTACTTTCTTCATACGCTCAATCTCAGCCAAATACTGATCGGCAATTTCAGAAATAGAAATAGACCCAATATCAACCTTTTGACGACTTACCAGATACAACAAGAGGTCAAAAGGTCCATCAAAACTTTCAATTTTTACACGATATGACATTATGACCTCCCCTCTCGCTCTCTAAATTGAAGCGCCTAAAGCAGTCCAACCAAAAGATGATAAACGTTTCCTGCCGTTATATCTAAATACCAGCCAATCGGATCCACATTTAAGACCTGAGGCAACAGAATAATCGCAATCATAAAAATAGGCAGTGCGTACTGCTGAATAGTGTAATAAGTGTCCATGTGTTCATCTGGAACAAAGGGAACAATTATCGATGCACCATCCAAAGGCGGGATAGGAATCAGGTTAAAGAACATCAGATACAAATTAATAATAATGAGCATCTGAAAGAACATCTGCAAATAAACCGCCACTAGAGTAGGTAACAAAGAAACAAAACCTGCAGTACCTAGAAGCAAAAGTGCGCTTGCAATAGCAAGCACCAGGTTTCCAAAAGGACCAGCCAAAGCAACCATTAGCTCTCCCCTTTTTGGGTCCTTGAAATTATTAGGATTAAAGGGAACAGGCTTCGCATAACCAAACACTGGCATGCCTGCTATCAGCAACAAGCCAGGCAAAATCACCGTACCAAATGGGTCAATATGACGAATAGGGTTAAAACTTAAACGACCATTACTTGCCGCAGTCCTATCCCCTAGTTTAAAAGCCATAAATCCATGCATAAATTCATGAAAAGTAATGGCGCAAACAAAGGCCAGAATTTCTATTCCGTAATACCAAAAGTCATATATCAAGCTTGAATCAAACATTCAGCATCTTTCTTTATCTGACAGACTAAAATCCTTAAAGACTAAAGTACATAGACCCCAACTCATTTTGCAAGCAAAAGAACTTAAGCTCATACTCCCTAAATAAAAGACAAGGGACTAATTGCCTTGATAAGTTAGCAAGTAAAATTTAACTCGAGCAAAAATTAAGCTAAATCACAAAAACCAAATTGCCTTAGCGTCTCGTAGACCGCAATCGCAACCGCATTTGAAAGATTCAACGAGCGAACCTCGCCCTTCATCGGGATTCGTACACAGCTATCTGCGTACGAATCCAAAATTTCAGGGTCGATACCTCGCGATTCCCTTCCAAAAATCAAATAAATAGAACCATCTTTTGCAAGCTTAGGTAAATCTGTCTCAAAAAATATATTGTCTGTTTGCCCTGTAAAAAAGAGCATCACATCACCTTGATGATCGGCTAAAAATTGTTCAGTACAAGCATGGCGAACAATTTCGACCTTATCCCAATAATCAAGACCAGCACGAGTTAAATTTCGCTGAGTAGCCCTAAAGCCCATAGGTTCAACAAGATGCAAAGTTGCACCCGTACATGCGCAGGTTCGTGCAATATTTCCTGTATTTTGAGGAATCTCGGGCTCAAACAAAACTACGTGAATATCTAAACTCATGAAGACAATCCTTCACTTTTCAAATGCTCTTCAACTTCTTCAGAAAGCATCATCCATTCTTCTTCATGCTCTTCCATGCTCTTTTTAAGCTTAGAATGCTCAAGAATGATATCCGTCGAAGAAGATTCATTGGTATAGAAATCAGGGTCAGCAAGAAGAGCCATGATTTCCTCCATACGAGCGCTTTCTAACTCAAGAACCTTTTCAAGCTCAGCGATGCGTTTACGCTGCTTTTTTAATGCTGCATAAGCTCTATTTCGAGCTTCAGCTTCTGCACGTTTCTGCTCTTTAGTCTTGCGCTCGCCATTTTGTTTAGGAACAGAATTATTAACACCCGCACGCTCTTGCGAAAGCTGCTGCTTAGTGCTTGCCTGTTCAACTTCGTCTAATTGACCACTCTTAAACAGATAATAATCGTAGTCACCTTCATACGAGGTAATTTGACCCGGCTTAACTTCTATGACCCTATTAGCAATAGAACGAATAAGATGGCGATCATGGGTAATCAATATAATTGTGCCCTCAAAATGAGATAAAGCCTGCTCAAGAATATCAGCACTCGCAATATCAAGATGGTTTGTAGGCTCGTCTAAACAAAGAAGAGGACGTGGTGCAACAAGCATCTTTGCCAAAGCAAGGCGGCATTTTTCGCCACCAGAAAGCACACCAACTAATTTATCAACATCGTCATTCTTAAACAGGAATGAACCCAAAAGTGTGCGAACCTGAGAAATACTCCAGCCAGGAGCAACTCCATCAAGCTCCTGGAATACTGTGTTGTTAGGGTTAAGCTCTTCCAGCTGATGCTGAGCAAAATAGGTCTTGCTTACATGAGCGCCATAAGAAATTGAACCCTTGTCACAATCTAGAGCACCGGCAATCATTTTTAACAAAGTAGACTTACCGGCGCCATTTGGACCAACAAGCGCAATCTTTTCTCCACGATAAAGCTTAAGGTTTAAGCCATCATAAATTTGCTTATCCCCAAAAGACTTAGACACGTCGTGAACATCAACTACCAGCTCCCCTGTTCGAGGTGGCTGTTGAAAATTAAAATGAACCGTTTTTCGTTCTTCAGGTACTTGAATAATCTCCATCTTTTCGAGCTTTTTCACTCGATCTTGTACCTGTTTAGCTTTAGTTGCCTTGTAGCGGAAACGCTCAATAAAGGCTTCCATTTTCTCAATTTCTTCCTTTTGCTTTGCAGCCTGCTCTTGCAGACGAACCAACCACTCAGCACGCTGCTTTAAGTAAGAAGAATAATTACCAGTATATGTTTTAACTTGGCCTCGATCGATTTCGGCAACACGACTTACCATGTTGTCTAAAAATTCGCGGTCATGAGAAACAACAAGAACAGTTCCCTCATAAGAACGCAAGAAACCTTCGAGCCATTTCACGCTTTCAAGATCAAGGTGATTTGTTGGTTCGTCAAGAAGTAACACTTCAGGATTGCGCGTTAAGAGCTTTGCAAGAGCAATACGCATCTGCCAACCACCTGAATATTCAGTAGTCGAACGAGACATATCATCCTCGCCGAAACCAAGTCCAAACAAAACCGAGCGAACTCGAGCATGCAGCGAGTAACCACCCATAGACTCATAGAGATCTCGAGCTTTACCATAGGCGGCAAGTTTTTCTTCACTAGGATTTGAAGAGATTTCAGCTTCAAGCGCCAACATGCGCTTTTCCTGCTCAACAACCTCACTCTGAGCATCCATGACTTCATCGAAAATAGGCCTATCGCCCATTTCGATGGCTTCTTGCTCCAGATAGCCTACTTTTGCGCCTTTAGCCAAAAGTACACGACCTGAATCAGCGGATTCTTTACCAGAAATAATGTTGAGCATGGTTGTCTTGCCGGCACCATTAGGCCCCACAAGAGCAATACGATCATGTTCTTCAAGGCGCAAAGAAACATCCTCAAAGAGAACACGTACGCCAAATGATTTAGTTATTTTTTCTAATTGCAATATCATGACGAATCATTTTAACGGACTAATCCCGATAAAAACAATTCAGCACTTAATCAAGATAAAAGCGAGCATCATCTTTATCGAGAGCCAAGCCCTTTACATAATCGATAAATAAATCGACACAATATGGTCTGTAGTTTTTAGTGCTATAGGCCATATAAATTGTGTGGTAGTAAGACTTTTTCTCTTCTTCGTTTACATAAAAATCTTTAACCACAATGCCATCAATATTCTTTAAAAAGAAGGTATCCATCATGATAGCAACCTGGTTGCTACTTGCCGCAATACCAGCCAAAATCGATTCATCATCATAGGCATAGCGAATATTATTGATTGAAAGACTGCTCATAAGGCTTTTAATAGCCTTGCCAACAGGAAGAGCATCACGATAACTAATCAAATGAGCATTATCAAAATCTTGGGGAGTAATGAATTCTTTGGCAGCCAGTTCAGAATCACGGTTAACAACAACAACAAGTTTCTGAAGGGTAACCGGCACAAACTCAGTATTCTTTATTGACTCATCTTTGGCGCAAAAAACAACATCATGCGAGCCCTTGGTTAAGCTCTCAAGCAAAGTCTGCGAAGGGGCCTGGCTAAGACTGAAATCATAATTATGTTCGCTTGCCTCGCGATATCCTCTAAGCAACAAAGGAACATAGTCTGTTTGCAGCGTGATAATACAACCCATATCGATAGTGCCACCGTCGGACTCGCCCGAATATCCCTTCATGATGGCAATACCCTTATCAAGCTGCTCAAGCGAAGCATTTACATACTCTAAAAACTCAGCACCATATTTAGTAAGTTCAACATTGCGTCCTGACTTTTGGAACAAAGCAACACCCAATTCAGACTCCAAAGAAGAAATAGAGCCAGACAAAGTAGGTTGCGTAATAAAGAGTTCCTTAGCAGCACGAGTGTAATGCTGGAGATCAGCTAACTTACGAAAATAATAGAGCTGAGAAAGATTCATAAACGCCTACCAATCAAAAAACGCCGTATCTATAGCCGTAATTCATTTGCTTGCTATAAATCAAAATCAATTTAATCCTGATAATCAGCTATAACTAAAAGTAGAAACGCATCTTTAACGAAAATTCCCACTCGAGCAGCATCTATAGCTTCATACCAAAGATAGCATGCCATAGTATAAGCTAAATCTATTGATTTTCAAGAATATATAGGAAAAGGGATCCGCATAATGCGAATCCCTTTGCTAAACGGTAGTAAGTTTGAAGGAAATTAGCCTTCGCGATACTGAACGCCACAGCCGAACTGAGGATACTCCCATTTCTCAAGAATGGTAGAACCACAAATCATGCGGCAAGTACCACACTCGAGGCAGCCAGCGTAGTCAAAGATGGGCTCATCAGAACCATCAGCAGGAATCTTGTAGAGTGCAGCAGGGCAGCACATAACAAGCTTCATGTATTCAGGATCAGAGACCTTTACACCCTCACGGATGACAATATGTGCGTTTTCTTCGTCAACGATCATCTTGTTCTTTGCAAGCTTGTCGTCAACGTTAACGGTAATAACAGGGTTACTCACAGTGCCTTCACTCCCTTCAGGGCAACACCGGCGAGCTTGAACAAGCCAGCCTTCTTAACGGGGGGCATAGCAATGCCCATAACATGCTTACGAGGCTCGCCATCAACAATGAACAAGGGGTTCATGATGTCACGAATCATTTCAGGGTAACCACGGAACATGCCAGGAGCAGACTCTAAGAAGTGAGGTGCCTTAGCATACATCTTCATATCGCGC
This sequence comes from Bacteroidaceae bacterium, assembly GCA_963604935.1. Taxonomy (GTDB): domain Bacteria; phylum Actinomycetota; class Coriobacteriia; order Coriobacteriales; family Eggerthellaceae; genus Anaerotardibacter. Next base: position 2,092 of record CAVCRX010000047.1, on the reverse strand, counting down.
ATTACGAAGGAAGAATCGAGCATCTGCTTGTAGCACTGCAGACCAGCCTTAGAGGTGTCGCCAGCATCAAGTGCCTTAATAGCAGCCTGACCAGCAATGTCACCAGAAGCAACAGCCAGATCCATGCCGCGAACAGTGTAACCAAGGTTCATGCAGAGCATAGCAGCATCGCCAGCAACGATAACGCCGTCACCAACGATTTCGGGCATCATTTCAATGCCGCCCTCAGGAACAACGTGACCAGAGTACTCAACCAGCTCGCCGCCAGCAATCAAAGGCTTAATCTCAGGCTTGTTCTTGAAGTCTTCGAGCATCTGATAAACAGGCTTCTCTTGCTTCAGAACCTCAGACATGGTTGCTACGATACCAAGAGAAATGGATTCCTTGTTAGCGTAAACAAAGACACCACCGATGATGCCGTTAGAGCAGTCACCAGCGAAGAGCCAAGATGCACCCTCGCCAGGGTTGCACAGGAAACGAGACTCGATAGTCTCTGCAGGAAGCTTCCAGACTTCCTTTGCGCCAACAGCAACCTGATGAATTGCAGGAGCTGCCTTAGAAAGACCAGCCTTGGAGGTGAGCAGAGAGTTAACACCGTCTGCCAAGATGACCAAAGAAGCGGTCATAGGCTCAGCTTCTTCGCCTTCACCTACGAGGATGCCCTGAACCTTACCATTGTTAATGATAAGGTCGTTAACAGCCATGTCGTAAATGATTTCTGCACCAGCGTTTTCAGCCTGCTCAGCAAGCCACTGGTCGAAGGGTGCGCGTAAAACAGTGTAAGATTCCTGACCAGCCTTCTTCAGATCCTCAGAGGTGAAGTCGATGGTGAAATTGGAATCAGGAGCAATCAGAGAGATACGCTCGTGAGCCACCTTACGCTGAAGGGGAGCTTCCTCGTAGTTAGGGAAGACCTTCTTCAAAGAGTGGGTGTAGATGCGACCGCCGGTCATGTTCTTGGCGCCTGCGTAGTTACCGCGCTCGAGAACCAGGACAGTCTTGCCAGCGGATGCGAGCTGATATGCGGCGACGCAGCCAGCGCAACCAGCGCCAACAATAATTACGTCGAAATCAGGCTCGAATACTTCGTCAGCCATGTTTCTCCTTCCTGGGTGTGAACCATTGCGTGGGACACCCAACAAAGGTGTTTCCACACGAAGTAGAAATATATCTGATTTAGTGGCATTTGTGAAGAAAATGCCACATTTTATCCCGACAAAGGCACTAATTTAATGTGCTTGTTCATTTCAAAGACTTTCAGGTCAAAAGATGATCAGTTTTAAAGAGAATTTATTGTCATAGGAATAAGCTATAGCAGGCACTAGTTTCTTGGTATTTCACTTTTAAATAGCCCTCCCCTAGGATTAATGCTATTCGAAAATTTCTAGTAGGAGAATCTATGAGTACATTTAATGCCCCCTACCGTTATGACGTTGTCGGTAGTTTTTTGCGTCCTGAATATTTACGATCCGCTCGTGCTGCGTTTGAGCACGGTAATCTTACAGCTGAAGAGCTAAAAGAAACTGAAGACAAAGCAATTTTGGATCTTATCAATAAAGAAAAAGCTGCGGGTTTGCATGTTATTACTGATGGCGAATTCCGCAGATTAACTTGGCACCTTGATTTCATGTGGAACATCAACGGCGTAGCACGTGTTAAATCTGAAGACGGCAATACCACCTTCGAAGGCGAAGCAGCTGCGATTGATGATGTCGCGATTGAAGGCAAGCTTTCTACTGAAAATCATCCTTTTATTGAGCATTTTCGTTTCGTAAAAGCTCAGGAAGATGAAAATACTGTTGCAAAATTAACTATTCCGGCGCCTGGGCAATTCTATGCACAATTTACCGGTGCTGTACAGCTTGCAAACACTCTTAAATACTACGCATCAACCGAAAACTTTGCTACCGATGTCGTAAATACGTATTCGCAATTTATTAAAGATTTCTACAATGCCGGCGGAAGGAATCTACAATTTGATGACTGTACCTGGGGCGGATTTGTAAATTCTGAAATTGCTCGAAATTTAACCGGCTTGACCACCGACGAAGAACTGAAAGCTTACATGGATCTTTTAGTCTCTATCAATAAT
>CAVCRX010000046.1:0-5560 GCA_963604935.1 Bacteroidaceae bacterium | reverse complement strand
ACCTTGCTTCTTGGTAGTGAGCGCATGAAAAAAGGAGAGAAGCAATTAAGCTTCTCTCCTTTTTTGAACAGCAAAACGGGCGACGACCTTTTAGGGGTTTGCTCTGCGCTTAATCTATAACAGCCTGAGCGGGTTTCGCTGTGCGCTATACGGGATGCCCTACGAGACTCTTCGTAGGTGGCGCCCGCAAGAGCCATCTGAGGGACTCCCTATAAGTCGCTCAATAAAGCATCCCACAAAAGCCGCCCGACAAGCACCCAACAAAGTATCCCAAGCAGTAAAGCCTCTATTTGTGGCTCACGAGGTCGGGGTTTTCCATGTCGGCAAACTTGTCCTGCTCGCCGCTTTCGCCAACTTCGTAGTTTTTGCCAGGATCAACAAAGTCCTTAAGATCTTCAGGCTCGTCAGACTCGCCAATCAGGGAATCCGCATCGATGGGTGCTACGGAGTCGTCGTTAAATACGCTTTTGTCCAGCATGCCGTTAATTGCAGCAATCGAGGTGGTAACAACGCCGTCGCCAGTAACGTTAACAGCGGTACGACCCATGTCTAGAATACGATCGATGCCCATGATCATGGCAACACCTTCGGCGGGCAATCCAACTGCGCTAAATACCATGGTTAGCATGATGGTGCCAACGCCGGGTACGCCTGCGGTACCAATAGATGCTGCAACTGCGGTAGCAACAACGGTTGCAATGCCAGCAACACCCAGGTCAATACCATAAGCCTGTGCAACAAAGATAACGGCTGCACCCTGCATAATTGCGGTGCCGTCCATGTTGATGGTGGCGCCCAGGGGGATGGTAAACGAAGCAATACGATTATCAACGCCGATGCGATCTTCCAGCGTGCGCATATTCAGCGGGATAGTTGCATTGGACGAAGAGGTCGAAAAACCAAATACGGTAACGGGCCAATACTTCTTTAAGAAGTGGATGGGATTAAGGCGCGTGAACAGCACCAGAATCAGCATGTAAACCACAAACAGCTGAACAGCCAGACCCAGGTAAACCGTACCAATGAACTTAATCATAGGCAGGATGCCGTCGATGCCAAGGTTGCAGAAGGTGCGTGCAATCAGGCAGAAGATGCCGATGGGGGCAAGTTTCAAAATCCAACCGATGAGCTGCATCATAATGCCGTTGAACTGGGTAAAGAAGCGGTTAACCGTTGCAACCTTCTTGCCCAGGTGGCCAAGCAAAAAGCCCAAAACCAAAGCAAAGAAGATGATCTGGAGCATGGTGCCATCAGCCATAGCGGCAAAGATGTTGGTAGGAATAATTGCCAGCAGAGTGTCGGCCGCGCTGGTTGCCTCGGCTGTACTTGAAGGCTCAACCTTGGTGATGGACGCCATATCCAGGCCAACGCCAGGCTGCGTAACGAAAGCAAGTCCAATGGCGATAATGATGGCCAGTGCGGTGGTAAGCAGGTACATAAGGATGGCGCCGCCGCCAACGCGTCCAAGCATCTTGGGGTCGGACATCGAAGCTGCGCCGCACACGATCGAGCAGAATACCAGTGGCACAACAATCATCTGCATCATGCGAATGAAAGCCTGGCCCAGGATGTAGAACAAGCCCTCGATAACGTAGAGGTCAATCCAGTCGCCGTCGGTAACAACGAAACTCGCAATGATGCCAACAACGATGCCCGCAACAAGCGAGATAAGAATCCATGAGGTGGTGCCAAGCTTCTTTTTCTTTGGCTCCTCGGTGGGCTGAGCTACTGCTGAGGTATCAGTCATGAGGCTCCTTTCTGTCTCCTATATGCTTTCGTGAAGCAAAATATGTCTAAGCAAAACAAAGCAGCGCAAAAGCGCTGCAATTTTAGCCACGGTATATGGCACCATAGTTTTGTTAAATTCTTGTAAAGAGACGCAATTTATCTTGGCTCAGAAGGAGGTTTAAGAGGGTATTGAGCCGCTGTGGGTACCCCTTCGCCAGCGGTTCATCTCTTGCGGTGGGTAAATGCCACAATCCGCGCCCTAGCGACCCGCTCTAGGCGGTCTGCCCGCGTTCCGCCCTAGCGACCCGCCCTAGCAACCCGCTCTAGGGAGCCCTGCCCGCGTCCCGCTACAACTTTTGAACGTGCGAAACGATATTCTGGTTGGCCTCGATTGCTTTGGCGCGATGGAAGGGCTCGTGCGAAACAAGACTCAAACCCTCTTCGTCCGAAACGAGCGTTAAACCAGCAATACCCGTGGTGGGCTGGTAGGCTTCCGAAAAGCCGCCATCAATATTGAAATGCTTGCCGCCACAGCGCACTGGGCTTTCGCCATCTTTAATCTTTACGGGGACGTGTCCGCACACTAAGTAAGAGTGTTCGGGGTCCATCCCAAAGTCCTCAAAGATAGCCTTATGAGCAGCCTCGTCGTCCTGTAGCTTGTAGAAGGCGTTCTTTTCTTCAGCGCGAGCTGCCTTGCTTTCTACCAAGTATCGCTCAAAAGTTGCCATCTTGTGTTTACCAAAGAGAGGGCTGCCGGCACCGAGCCATAGGTACCACAAAAGGTCCTGGCCCTGCTTTGCGAGCCTTGGGTCGGTGGCTTCAAAGGCGTCGCGAACATGCTGGTCAACCGCGTCAAACAAGGCTTTGCCCTTAAGTTTTTGGCCAAACAGATCAACCTTCATCAAGCTGCCGTCGGGGTTGAGTGGCACGCAGGCGTGGAACATGAGCGCATTGCCACTGATGGTATAAAGGCTGCCCCTATCAAGGAACAAACGGATGTGGCGCTGTAGCTGTTCGCATTCGCGGAAGGTCTTCTGTAGATACGCGAGGATTTCGGCCTCTTCGTCCGTGAGTTTGTAAGGGTCGGCGGGGTCGACCGTGGGGAATTCTTTATCCAAAAGCTCCATTTCGACGCCATCGATTATGACGGTGCCACGCTCGTAGTCGATGCAATGCAAAAGTTTGCGGTCGGCCAGGTTGAAGCTGGGATTTTCGTCAATGAGCTGGCCTTCGACCTTGAACTGAATCATGGCCATGGCTTTTTGGACCTTGATATTAATCTCGCGTTGTTTGGGGCTCAGCTCCGCATTGCCCTTCAAACCGTAGGCCAGGCAAGGGTCGTCGGCATAGGCTTTGCAGGCAAACTCTTCCACGGGTTTAAGGTCCATGTGATAGCGCTCGGTAAGAATGGGCAGGTTGGAGTAGCGTGAGCAAATGCGCATCACATGTCCAATACAGCCGGGCTGGCCAAGCGCTGCACCCATCCAAACGATGTCGTGGTTACCCCACTGGATGTCGCCATCAACCACGCGAGCGAGCTCGTCCATGATCAGGTCGGGCGCAGGGCCGCGGTCGTAGATATCGCCAACCAGGTGAACTTTGCCAACCGAAAGATTACGAATTGCGTGCGCTAAAAGAGCAATGCGCGTTTCCTGGTCGATGTCGGCCAACTGGTCGTGCTGGGTGGTGTTGGGTAAGCCTTCCTGCTCAAGTGCGTGCGTAAAAGCAGCCTTGGACAGGGCTTCTTCTGAGGTAGACATAAGTAAGCCAAGCAGGGCATGCAGAGCCATTTCTGCTTTGTCCAGGGCGTAACCATTGCGCAGGTGACGCTCGGTCATCGTGCGGGGGTAGCAAACAAAGAAGAGGAGCGTGGTCTGGTCTTCTTCGGAAAATTCGGGGAAGGTTGCCGCGATGGTGCGCTCGACCGCGCCGCAGCCGCTACGTAAGACGTGCGCAAAAGATTCGTATTCGCCATGGATGTCAGACATAAAAAGCTCAGCAGGCATGAGTTCTCCTTGCTTTGGTGTTTGCCTTATTTTAGCAAGCTTCCATACGACTTCGTTTGCCTCTTTGTAAAGTGAGCCTTAAGTGCTGGGGTGTGTGGGGAAGATGTTGTGTGCTGGTACTGTGGCAGCTAGTTTGCTTGATTTAGTCATGAAGCTAGACTTAGCGAAGGTGAGCTGAATATACTGTGCGCGAGTTGTGTTTCGCCCGCTTTCTTCTTTCTTTACAGTCATTCGTGTATGTAAACAGCCTGCTTTTTGTTGCCGCTCGGGGCGGGTGAGTGGTTGCTTGTATTGCTTCTGGTCGTCAATTAAAACCCCAGTTAAAATGCGTTATTTAGTCAAGAACTGAACCCGTTCAGCAAAGCAAAACGTATTCGCTCAGCCTAAATGACACCAAAGAGGTAATATTTACACTGTTTCTCAATTTCCGAAGAAAGGGGAGAGCCATGGGTCTTCTAGACGGAAAAGCAATTCTTATCACTGGTGGCGGCAAGGGTGTCGGTTTTGGCATCGCAAGCAAGATGGCAGAAAACGGTGCAAACCTGTTTATTACTGGTCGTACAGAGAGCCGCCTTGCCGAGGCTGCCGAAAAGCTAAAGTCAACTTACGGCTGCGATTGTGCTTATAAGGTTGCCGAGGGTTCAAACGAAGAAGACGTCAAGGGCGCTATTGCCGCTTGCGTCGAGCATTACGGCAAGCTCGATTGTGTTGTTAACAATGCCCAGGCTTCCAAGTCCGGCGTAAATCTCATCGATCACACTATTGAGGACTTTGACCTGGCAATCGATACGGGTCTTCATGCTGCTTTCTATTACATGAAGAACGCCTTCCCTGAACTCAAGAAGACTCAGGGTTGCGTTATTAATTTGGCATCGGGGGCAGGTCTTTTTGGTCGCGTTGGCCAATCCAGCTACGCTGCTGCTAAGGAAGGCATTCGCGGCATGACGCGTGTTGCTGCAACCGAGTGGGGTGCCGACGGTGTTCGCGCTAATTGCATTTGTCCCTTGGCAATGACTGAGCAGTTGGCCGCCTGGAAGGAAGAATACCCCGAGGCATTTGACGGCATCGTTAAGACTATTCCTCTGGGACGCTATGGTGATCCTAAGGATGACATCGGTGGCGTTGCAGTATTCCTGGCTTCCGATTTGTCTCGCTATGTTTCTGGCGAAACCATTACCGCTCAGGGTGGTAGCGGCCTTCGTCCGTAAGAGCTGGCTGGAATCGCTTGGCTGACGATTGCTAGGCGTTGCTAAGCTCACGGCACTTCCTGTTTAGGTTTTGCCTGCTTAAGGACTTAAGTTTGTAAGCGCAAGATGAAAACCCCGAAAGGAGTTTCTCGCCAAGCGTAAGTTGAAGCCCAGGCTCTCTAGCAATGAACGCCAGTTTAGCAAGCGCAAGTCGAAGCCCGCTCAGGCTGTCGCCCGTTTCACTATTCAAAAGGAGAGAAGCTTAATTGCTTCTCTCCTTTTTTCATGTGCTCACTGTTTTATGTTTTAGTGCGCAATTAGCATGTGGATTTCTTCGAAATCCCGAGTTGTAGGGCAAAAGCGCGTTCGAATTTACCCGTTAACGCAGGTCAGGGTCCTCTTATTTCTTTTCATTGCGAAGCCTTCGGGGTTTCGCCTTTCGCTTTTGAGTGTGGCTAAACTAAATCCAGATTTTACGCTCGAGCACTTAATAGTGACGAATTCTTTGATCGAAATTCTGTATTGCTGGCGCGCTAGGGCCTCTATGTATGCAAAGCCCTCTTCGGATGGCGCGCTATGGTCTTTGTGTATGGATTTGTGTGGCGCGGAATGGGCTGCGTGTATGATTTCGGCATTTTG
>CAVCRX010000045.1:0-45256 GCA_963604935.1 Bacteroidaceae bacterium | reverse complement strand
TTAGGCACCATGACCATCAGACTAGGCGATTTGTCCAAAATTTATACTTAAGCGGTGAGTTTTGGAAAGAAAATTCGAATGCCCGTAGGCAGGCTATTACTCGAATTTAGAGATTCGTCCGGGCGGGACGCTTGCTGAGCAAAGATGTCTAGGAATACTGCCTGTTGCAAACAATGAAGCCGCAAAGTTCGCCTTGAAAGCGCGCGGCAACGCCCCGAAGGCTGTCGCCCATTCTGCTGTTCAGGGGTGTTTTAGGCGGGATTCACCAAGGCTTACTAGAAAATAGAATTCGCGGCTTCCGCGCCACATTTCTTCATACACAAAAAGGCCCCGCGAATGCGGAGCCTTTTGGATGCGAAAATCGCTGTTCGCAAGCTTTAGACTTTCCAAGCCTGCCAGCCACGAAGTAGAAGCCCGCGCCGACAAGCAGTAAGCAGAAATCCTAGCGCTTGGAGAACTGGGGGCGCTTACGAGCCTTCTTGAGGCCGTACTTCTTGCGCTCGACCATACGAGAGTCGCGGGTCAGATAGCCAGCCTTCTTGAGCTCAGCGCGGTAATCGCCAGCCTCGAGAAGAGCACGAGCGATGCCGTGACGCAGAGCGCCAGCCTGACCAGAAACGCCGCCGCCATTGCAGCGAGCGATGACGTCGAATGCACCCTTGGTGTCGGTGACGTCAAAAGGAGTGGTTGCATAATCGACCAGAGCCTGACGACCGAAGAACTCACGAGCCTCACGACCGTTAACGGTTACCTTGCCGGTACCAGGAACGATGCGGACACGAGCGACGGCGTTCTTGCGACGGCCGGTGCCGTAGTAAATTGCTTCGCCTGCCATTTAGTTCTCCTCCATCTTGATCTCGCGGGGCTGCTGTGCTGCATGGGGATGCTCGGGGCCAGCGTAGACCTTGAGCTTCTTGAACATGGCACGGCCAAGAGTGTTTTTGGGAAGCATACCCTTAACTGCGTGCTCGATGACGCGGGTGGGGTGCTTTTCCATGGCTTCGCGGAAAGTCTCGCACTTCAAGCCACCGGGGTAACCGGAGTGACGATAGTATTCCTTGGAGTTTGCCTTGTTGCCCGAAAGCTTGATCTTGTCGGCGTTGATGATGACAACGAAGTCACCAGTGTCGACATGCGGGGTGTAGGTGGGCTTATGCTTGCCCTTAAGGATGGTAGCGGCCTTGACGGCGACGCGACCGAGGACCAGGTCCTCTGCGTCAATCAGGACCCACTCGCGCTTAACCTCACCGGGCTTTGCGTAATAAGTCTTCACGTAATTCCTCCACTAGTAATTAGAACGTCCGGTTGAAGCGAATGGACGCTCACTGTGTCTTTTCTCAAAAGTTGCCATTCACTACGGAATCGCGGGTTCCTACGCCGCTGCGCCAACGCCACTTGCTTAACTAAAATCACCTGAACAGGCTGGACATCCTGTAAGGCTTTTAGCCAACAAACTTTGCCAGGGTCCGCACCGAAAAGCGGTTACGGGGCTCTTGAAAGCAGACTCGATTATTTTACGCCGCTTATAGGGCGCTTGCAATGAATTTTTATGTGGATGCCGTGAAAAATAGCGGCAGCTCACTAGAGTGCAGTAAAAGAAGCCTCTGCCACGCTTTCAAGCCGCAAGTCTGGCGCACTGTCGCCTTTGTTTTAAGTACCGAGGACTCCAAGCTCAAAGGCTCTGCCAGGCAGCCGCTTCGTCAAACGCCTTTTTCACTAAGTGGCCACAAAAACTCGAATGCGCCCCTACCACTTCTTTACTTTGTTGGCCGAAAGCTTAGCTTTAACTTTCTTGGCTTTTTTAATGCCGTTCTTTTTCTTGTGCACTTGTACGGTGTTCTTCTTTACCTTGGCTTTTTTAGCCTTACTCGACAGATAGATTCCGTACTTTTTGGACTTCGCAATTTTATTTGAAGAAATGGTGGTGACCTTCGTCTTACCAGCCGTACAAATGCCTGCCTTTTTAGGCTGGCTTATCGTGTTCTTGTAAATTGAACTAACTTTTGAACTGCCAGCAGCATAAATTCCGTAAGTACTTGGCTTAGTAATAGTGTTCTTACTGATCTTTGTAGTGGTCGAAGAAGCAATCCCAATACCCACTCCACAAGAAGCTATAGTGTTGCTTGCGATGCTAGCAATCTTGCCCTTGATATACAGGCCATACTTCTTTGCTGAGGAAATCTTATTACTTGCAATCGAGCTAACCGATTTAGCGGTTACGTAGATGCCGTATTTCTTTGAGGCAGCAATCGTATTCTTGCTCAAAGAAGTTAGCTTGGCGCTTGATGTTGCACAGATTGCCCCAAAGTCAGAATTCTTGATGGTATTGTTTTCTACCACACTTGATACAGCAGATGCACGCATATATACGCCTGCATAACAGCCGTTCAAAGTGTTGTTTTTGACAACGGTGTTATTAGCGTGGAAAACATGAATTCCCCGCTCGAAATAGCCCGTGATGCTATTGCCTGTGACCGTAACATTGTCCATGCCACCCACGTTAATGCCGTGGCGAAGCATTTTGTCGGACATGCCGCCAGTAATGGTGTTGTTGGTAATTTTGATATTGCTCGAGTTTTTATAGCGCGAATCGCTACTCCAATGATGTTGACCAAGCGCACTCGCGATGTTGTAAAACTTGCAAGAAGTCACCGTAATATTTTGGCAGTTAGTGCCATCTACCAAGGTGTCTTTTGCCCACTTGTCTGAAGCTTTATTGGGGTCGGAGAGCTTGCTGGTATCGTCTGCCCAGCATGAATCCAGCTCGATGCATTCGCGGCCATAACCGCGATCTTTTTCATGCCCCGCCTGCCGGCGAAAGCCCGTAAACGTGCAGCCTGAAATAGTACCGTTTTTAACTCCCACATATTCAAGATGATGCGCCCCGTATACATTCTTGAAGGTAACGCCCGTAACGTTAATGTTTTGCGCGTGATCGAAGCGCACCAGGTCGCCCGTGTCGGTAGCGGCAGCAATATTGCCACCGTCAATGGTGGCCGAACCATGTCCTTCAATCGTGATGTTATGCGACAAGTTATAGCCGCCGATATTTTTCCAAGAAGGGCTACTAATTCCCTTCGCTTTAAGCTCGGCTTCGGTTGCGCTCGGCAAAGAGCCATGATTATAAATAATGCCGTAATTTACATACGGGCTTCCTTTTCCGTCATTTTTTTTGCCATCAGGACGAATAAGGGTTACGCCATCTTCAAGAATAAGCTTGGTGTTTGAATACATCTGAAGACTACGCCTAATAACATAGGTGCCCTTCTTTACTACAACAACAGTAGTTACATCTTCAGAGGCATTTTTTGCTGTCTTAAGTGCCGACCAAATAGCATTCGAATCGTCGGTGGAACCCTGTTCGTCAAATTCCGTCTGAGTAATCTCGATTCGATTTTCGCTTGCATATGCAGCGTTTGGAACAAACGCAGACCAAGCTAAAACCAAGGTCAGAACCAAAGCACTAAACAAAGAAAGGATGATAAAGCTCTGTTTCGTAAGTTGAGACTTCTTGCTTTGAGCCTCTGCTTTAGTCATCTTTTCCTTCTTTCTTTACATCTACGCCCGCGGCTAAATTCGAATCTTCGCCAGACGCTAAAGCCTCATCTTGCCCAGCGCCGGGCGCTAAAACTTCCTTATGTCCTTCGACCGGTGCAGAATCAGCTTCCTCTTCTGTCTTATGAAAGCGAGGCAAATGCGGACGATGAGAACGCGGTGCATAGTGGTGCATAAGCGCAGGTTGCAGCAGTCTGAGCTTAGCAATGCCATAAATTGTTAAACCTGCAACAACAGCAAAAGCAATAATACGCGCAGGTCCGTCGAATTCCATCATGATCAGCGCACAAATCGCCAAAGCAGCCGTCCACGCCCACATAATAAGCACGGTAACTTTTTGGCTATAGCCAGCTTGCATCAAACGATGATGAATGTGGCCTTTGTCGGCTTCGCCAATGGGGCGATGCGCGCGCTTACGACGAATAATAGCAATCGCGGTGTCCATAATAGGCACGCCAGCAGCCAAAACAGGCACCAGCAAGGAAACAAGCATTGCGGTACGTGCGCTACCAAAAAGCGAAATGATGCCCAGCATGAAGCCCAAGGTCAGCGCACCTGAGTCGCCCATAAAAATGCTTGCCGGATTAAAGTTAAAACGCAAGAAGCCAACGCAAGCGCCAAGCAAAATGACCGCAAGCATGGCAGCCGCCAAGGCGTTAGTAACCACACACAACACAAACAAAGTGATGGCTGAAATTGAGGTGATACCTGCCGCCAGGCCGTCCAAACCGTCAATCAAATTGATGACGTTTGCGAATGCCACCAGGTAAAACACCGTAATGGGATAACTCAGCCAACCAAGGGCGACATAACCACCACCAGGGAGGGGGTTATGAAAGCTCGAAAGAAGCAAACCTGAAGCAGCCACGATACATGCCGCAACAAGCTGACCCGCAAATTTAGGCTTGGCTTTAAGCTCAACAATATCGTCCACAACGCCAACAATAAAAATTACGACAACGCCAATCGCAACGCCAATAACGTTGACGTTCCATTCGTTGCGGAATTTTAAGAAGTCATTGTGCCAACCGAGCACGTATACACCAAAAATGTAAACCGACAGCGCGACTACCATGGCTCCCACCATAGCAACGCCGCCCAAACGCGGAATAGGCTTTTTGTTTACACGGCGAGCGCTCGGATAATCAACGGCATCAACCTTGCGAGCAAAGTCCGACACTAAAGGCACTAAAACCAGCGTGACCAAAATAGCCACTAAAAATAAAATTGCCCATTCAACCCAAATCATCAAACGCAACCAAACTTACTTAGCTTCGTTCTTTAAATCTTTGGCTCCCTCGGCAAGAAGACCTTGCGAGGCTTCGTAGTAGGCAATGGCTTCGTTAATGGTGCCATCGAACATTTTGGTACCGTGATCAAGCACGATACCGCGCGAGCAAAACTCGCGTGCGGCAGTTGAGCTGTGAGTAACAAAAAGAACCGTAACATCATTGTCAGCCATAATTTGGCGAATACGCTGCATGCATTTCTGCTTGAACTTCTTGTCACCAACCGAAAGGGCCTCGTCAACAACCAGAATCTCGGGGTCGGTAGAAACAGCAAAGCCAAAGCCAAGGCGCGCCTTCATGCCGCTTGAGTAATTACGCAAGGGCTGATCGATATAACGGCCCAGGTCGGCGAACTCGACAACTTTAGGCTCCATGAGCTTGATTTGCTCTTCGGTTAAGCCCATGGCATAACCGCGCATGTAAATATTTTCGCGACCTGTGAGGTTTGAGTTAAAGCCCGCACGCAACTCGAGCAAGGCGCTGACCTCGCCATTTACAGTGACGGTACCCTTGTTCGGATACAAAACGCCCGTAATCATCTTGAGTGCCGTTGATTTACCGGCACCATTATGACCAAGGAAGGCAACACCCTCGCCACGACGAATCTGGAAAGAAAGGTCGTTATTTGCGTCGATACGCGTAATGCTTTCGCGCTTCTTCTTGCTCCAAAGCAGGGAAAGCAGACGCTCGCGGTCGGACTTGTAAAGGTTGTAGCTTTTGTAGACGTGGTCGAATTCAACAACCACTTCGTCTGAAATTGCAGTTTTGCGCTGAGCCAAGCGCTCTTTACCAATGGTAGAGCGCAGCTTATTAAGATGCTCCCAGCGCTGTTCTTCGGTAAGGTTGGCAAAAGGATCGGGAACAGGCGTAATGTCGCTTGGCGAAAGCTCGAAAGAGCAAACAGAATTAACGCCGTAGCTCAAAAGCTCGTTAGCCTTTTGAGCATCGTCAAGAGCAAAGCACTGCAGTTTAAGGCCAGCCTTGCGTACCATCTCGACGATTTCCTTTGTGCACTGGGAGGCCTCGATGGCAATGCCCTCGATGTTGTAGTCGGCGCAGTAGGTAATCAGACGGCCAATACCATCGATTCGTTCACGCGGCCACAACATAATTTGATAGTGCGAAAAGTGGAACGCACGGTCGACGCCACGATACATCGATGCGTTTCGCACCTGGATAAGTAGCTTTGCCAGCAGATCTTTATCCTTGTGCAGACCTTCGACTACTGCCGTAGCCAGGTGGGTTGCATTTTCTTTACCAAGCTTGCCAAAGTCGAGCATCCACCAAACATCGGGATGAGCCTTCATCTGCTGATACAGCTCTTCAAAGGTCATTGGGTCTTGGCCGTGGATTTTCTGCTTTAAGAAGGTTGCCTCGGTCATAGGGCCTTGAGACGGATCCCAATCAAGGCCAAGCATCTTGCGGGCATCAGGGAACCAGCCGTAGCTGCAAACTACCTTGTTATCGCTGGTCAAATGAACGTCAACCTCGACAGCTTTAACGCCGCGAGCCAAGGAATACTCAAGCGCAACTTTGTTGTTAAGGTATTGCTTACCATCAACCGCGCCGCAAGCACGAGCAGCAATAGGCTCGTCGTAGAAAGTCTGGATATGCGCGCCGACAAGCGACTGAGATGAAATTTCAGGTGCCTTAGAGCTCATCGCGCACCTCCGTTTGGGCTCGCTTGTACACAATCATGGTTGCCACGAATTGAATAAGGAACACAACTACAAAGCCAATGCAGTACTTAGGTGTATCCCAAATCCAGGTGTGATAGTAAATTGCATCGCGCATAACCGTGGCAAAGAAAGTTACTGGGTTAAGCACTGCAAAGACCTGAACAGCAAAAATGTGAATCTGGGTAATATCAAAGATGATTCCCGACAGCCAAAACAGAGGCTGCGACAAGGTAGTAATGAGGTTATGGAAGTCTTTACTTAAAGCGCCCAGCATGCTCGCGAACAGGCTAAACATGTACCAAAACACCATAAGAAGAACGATTGCAATGGGCACCTGAATAAGATGAATCGTTGGCATTTCTTGGAATACCAAACAGGTAACCGCAAGAATTACCAAAAGCCCTAAGAAAATAATGACCTCAGAAACAATATAAATGGCAGGAATTGCCGGCAAAGGGAACTTAATCTTTGTGACTAAGTACGAATACTTGTTAAAAATTGCAGAGCCCGTACCTAGAATGCTCGACATAAAAGTCCAAACAAAGACACCTGAAGCAAGCCAGACAAGATAGGCACCTGAGCCACCAATATCTTTGCCGCCCTTTAGGCCAATTTCAAGCGCAAACCAAAAGACCAAAACATATACGATTCGCTTTGCGAACAGCCAAAACGGTCCAAAAGCGGTACGCGCAACTTGCTTCTTTAAATCAAAAACAGCGAGCTTGGTGATTTGCTTGCGCCAACCCCAAATGTCGCCCAGTATTTGTTTGCAAGAATCTATCAAGAAGACTCCAAGCCTTTCGAGTATTAGTACAGTCTTTGAATTATAGCCCAGCTAACGGTTACTATGTTTGAAGCACACATTCTACAAAGGAGCCCTATTAATGAAGCTCATGGCTATCATCCTGCAACTGCTTGCGCGCATCTTGCATCTTTTGCCCCGCAAATCGCGCGTTGCGCTGCTTTCGCGCCAAAGCTCCAAGATGTCTATGGACTACCGCATGCTCACCACCGAGCTAGAAGAACGCCTGGGGCCCGACCGCGTTATTGTGTGCTTAACCGAGCCTGAGTCAAAAGACATTTTAAAGTTTGTAGCAGGCACCATGAAGCAGCTTTTTATTGCCTGCACCAGCAAGGTTATCGTAGTGGATGGTTATGTCCCCGCCGTAAGTATTCCTGCAAAACCAGAAGGCGTCACCGTTATCCAAATGTGGCATTCACCTGGTGCTATCAAGAAATTTGGTTACCAATGCTTAGATACACCCGCGGGTAGAAGCACGGAATCTGCTGAAGCGGGGCGTATGCATCACAACTACGACTACGTTATTGCTGGTGGCCCTGGCGCAAAAGAAGCTTTTGGCCTGGCTTTTAACTACCCTACCAGCAAGGTCTGGGCACTTGGTTTGCCTCGTATCGACTTTCTGCTTGAACAAGGACGCAGCTGCTATCGCAAGCGTCGCGCCAGGCGTATCCTGAACGAAAACGAATTCTTGCACAACGGCAAGCCAACTATTCTTTATGCACCGACCTTACGCAAAGGTGCTGGCTATGATGAAAATTGGCTCACTCACAACCTAGGACAACTGGCTAGCGCACTCGAAGCTCGCGGAAAAGAAGGCGAGGTTCCTGCCAACCTTATTATCACGGGGCATCCACTCAACAACGAGTTTAGCCAAGCCCTCCTGCGTGAGCACCCTTGCATTCACACAGTGCCTAACACTGCCACCATTCATTTGCTTGCAGTTTGCGATGCCATGATTAGCGACTATTCAGCTGTTGCTTTTGAAGCTGCCCTTTTAGGAATACCCGTTGAGCTTTATGTGCCCGACCTCGATCAGTACGAGGAATCTCCTGGTTTGAATATCGACCTGCGAGCACTCAAGAGCACGCACACCAATGCAGGTGAAGCTCTTTCGGCGGCGCTTGATTTGGCGCTTGCTCATCATGAAAAAAAGCCCTGCGAAAACGATTTTGCAGGGCTTACGAAAACGTATTTTGAGGGTATTGAGCACGGCTGCACCAATCGTATTGCCGAACTCGTAATAAGCAAACTCTAGGAGCTAAGACTTCAGCTTGAACTCTAGACCCTGCGAGCCTTTTCGGCCTTGCCAAGACTCATCTTGCTGCCGCAGTAGCGAGTTAAGACCTTGCCCTTAGTAAACTTGTTGCCCGAAGCACCGCCCTTAGTAACTTTGTAGAACGAAATTGCGTAATTCTTCACCTTGAAATTGCAGTTGGTTACCTTAACGCGGTAATAACCCTTGGTCGACATATTGTTAGTGCCAACACCCTTTGGGCAGTTGGGAACATTAAAGGTACAGTGATCGATGAGCGTGGTGCGCGTTGTAGTGCCATCCCAAGGCTTGCCCTGAGGGCTGCAGTTGGAGTTCTTGGTAGTGTCCAGCTGAATAACTTCGTTTGTGCTATCGCCCTTGTATGAGCCATTGAAAGTACAGTATTCCACACGCACGTTGCGACAACCCGTCAGCTCAATCGAGTGACCGTTGTAGTTATTGGTGATGGTTACACCTTTGATGCGGATAGTCTTGCAGTGCATAAACAAGAAGGTGCTATAACCATAGCGCCAGCCATTCTTGCTGCGTGAAGTGCTGCCAGCCTTGCCGGTAGTTATATACTTGCCACCCGTAATGGTGAAATTCTTTCCGCGGCTATATCCGCCAATGGAGCGCTTAGAGCCCACATTGTCAGAGGAGTCTTTGTACAGTGCGTTGATAAAGATTCCCTTACCCTTGGTAACCTGCTTAAGGGTTGCACCCGTACCAATAAAGGTAATGTTGTTATAGAGCTTAAGGGTTTTGTTGATGTAGTAAGTCTTTCCCTTTACCAGCCTGACCGTAATCTTCTTGTTGCGATGATCCCAACGCTGACCGTAACCGGAATACTTATTCATAACGTTATGAATCGCATTAAAGTCAGTACGACCTGAAGTGTCTCCACTTGGGTAAATAGTGTAGGAAGAACTATCCAGGTTCATCTTTTTTGCCTGCTTGGTGGTGCTTGCCTTTTGGCCAGATGCCGTCTTGACATTAAGCACCCACACCGAAGCCGCCTGTGCCTCGCGTGCTCCCAAAGAAACCGCCAAGCCAATAGCAAGCGTCATCAGGGTAAAGAGTACAAACACCTTTTTGGTGTTAAAAGAATAAGTAGTAGTCATAAGCTCGTTTCAGTACTTCGTTTGTAATTTATTTATAGTTCATATATGCAATTGTATAAGACTCGCACTGCGGCAAAACTGCCTGGCTAACCGGGCTTTTATAGCCGCAAACCACCGCAACAGCTGAACCCGTGCCCACCCAAAGCAGAGCCTAAGCCGCAAGCCAAGCTAAACAAGCACTTCATCAATGATGCGGTCGCAGGATTTGCCATCCAAATGCTTAAAGCTCTTGGCTTTAAATGCCTGCAAACGATCAAGCTCGAAGTCGTTTTGTTCGATGGCTGCCGTTAATTCGTCTTGCGTATAGACTATCTTGCCACTAACGAAACTTTCGAAATCTTCATAGAAGTTACGTGTTGCCACATAGTTGTTAAGATCGAAAACGTAGTAAAGCGTTGGAATATCGAGCAGTGCAGCTTCGTAGCAAGTGGACGAATAATCCGTAATTAAAACGTCGGTGCTTGGCAAAATGTCATTAATTTCAGGAATTGCCGAACCATCGACAATAATGTCGGCATATTCGGCAGGTACGCTGGGCTTTTGCTTAATGAAGGGATGCATCTTCAAGATAAGGAACCAATTGTTCTTCTTACAAGCGGCACCAAGTGTCTCTAAATCAAGATAGTTGTAGTCGAAGTATGCAGTTGTCTTGCCTGCGCCACGGAAAGTTGGAGCAAATACAATGACGCGCTTATCTTTAGCGCCCGGGAAGGTTTTGTTAAAAAAGGCCTTCTTATCTTCTTGCCAGGCGGGGTCCAAAATCCAGTCATGACGAGGAATACCCAGAGCTTTAACGCGAGACTCAGGGATACCAAAGGCCTCGGCATAAATTGGCTCGTCCTTTTCGGCCGCGACAATCACATCGGTATAGCAACGGTGTGATTCCGCAAAAGGAGACACTGCATCAAGCGTGCCGATACGACCCATACCTACCGTCTTGAAAGCGCCACAGGCATGCCACAGCTGAACAATGCGCGTGTCTTTTTGGTAGTTTGCGCGGTACAAGGTGAGCTGATAATCATCGCAAAAGACAACTTTGGCGGTAGCAAGATCCCAAGCGAGCTTCAGGTAGGCGCCTATTCCGCGGCTGCCTTTTTCGTTGGTAAAGTCGTAAACAATTTTGTATTCCTTGGTAATGCCGCGCTCTTCCATACGCTGCAAAAGCGGCTCCATATTGCCGCCGATTTCCGAGCGCCTATCAGAGGTGAAGACGATTTTCTTTTGCTGCTTTGTGTGCTTCTGGAAGCGCCTTTCGGTGCGTGTCCATAAAGCGCCGTGCACGCCACGAACAAAATTAACTAAAGAAATCTTGAGCTGGCCTTTTGGCTGATAATGATCCATTTTTGGGCCGCGACCAAGCACCTCAAAATGAGCCTGACCTTCATCATTTGGATAGGTCAAAATCTCATAATGATGACCAGTCTTGTAATAAAGAAGGGCATCATCGCGACGCTGAGCCAAAGCGCCCGAACGTCGACAATTTTCTGCCATCGTCAGCGGCAGCTCTTCGCCATCACGGACAATAAAGGCATCAAATTCGCCAAAAGGAATCGCACGATTTTTATAGGCCACAATCGGGCGAATGCGCCAAGCGGTAGGACCTTCATAGAACGATTCGCCCAGAACGATATCGCTTTCTAACTTTTTGCCCGTTTCGTCAAAAGTTTCGCGCGGACGCCTGAATAAAATTTTGTCCTCAGGTTTAAAGGGAGTCTCTGGATTAACTTCCAGATGGAGCGTTGTGCGCGACCAGTAGAAGTTCACCAGTTCAATTGCCAAAGCGTTATTCATGAGCAAGACTTCCTTCTGTTGTTTCTAAAACCAAATCGACCACGCGATCTGACGAATGATTATCAAAATGAGCAAAATGACGCTTCTTGAAAGCGTCAATCTGAGCCTGGTTGCCCGTAAACGAAAGAGACTCTACTAATTCTTTAGAAGTTCTGACGATAGGGCCAGGAACAAAGCTTTTATAAGGCTCGTAAAAGCCACGTGTTTGTTCGTAATATTCCAGGTCGTAAGGGAAAAACACCGTTGGTACATCAATGAGCGCTGCCTCATAAAGAACCGAAGAATAATCGGTGATAAGCAAGTCGGCGCACGGCAGCAAATCGTTTACCTCGCGAATTCCGTCTGCAAAAACAATGACATCTTCCATACCTGCTGGCACACCAGGGAATCCATGGGTGTACTGGTGAAACTTAAGCAGAAACAAGGCATTATTTTTACGACAATAATCTGCAATACCCGCAAAATCCAACTGCGAGAAATCATAGGTAGCCTTACGAATATCGTCTTCGCGGAAAGTCGGAGCAAAGACGATGATGTGCTTGTCACGCGCCTGGGGGAACTTCTCAAAAAAGTCCGTTCGTGCCTGAGCTAAAGATTCCTTATTCAAAAAACCATCGACGCGAGGAATGCCCGTGGCAAAGATATTCTCTTCGGGCATGTTGAAGGCGTCGGCGTAATGAGGCTTGTCGACATCGGCACTCACAATTACATGCGTATAGCCACGATGCGCACGCGAAGTACGGCGATGCTCTTCCTGGTTGGCGCGCTTTCGGCTGAAACCGATAGTCTTAAAGCTACCGATAGCGTGCCAAAGCTGCACCACTTTTACCTCGGCGGGAAAATCGATGAAGTAAACAAAAGGATGGTAGTCGTCCAAAAAAATGATGTCTGCCTGGGCAACGCGCTTAATAAAGGCGATCTGCTTTGCTGGCGTTTCGACTGCCTTAATAGTGGGCGCGAAATCAAGCACAACATCAAAGCGGCTGGTAAGCCCTCGCTGGCAAATACGATCGTAAACAAACTTTGCATTGCCACCAATTTCTGCACGAGAAACGCTCGTAAACAGGATGTTTGGATTGCGGCCTGCCTTACGCAAAGCCTTTGCACGATAGTGCTTATACAGGAGCTGATACACCTGAGCAGCGGCATTTTGTACTTGCTGCTTTACACTCATCAGGCACGCCCCCTTCAAGCTATTACCCCGCGATACTTGAACGTCTGCCCTGCAAACGCCCGCATCCTCTTTTCTACATAACTGCAAGAGTTTAGCACGTGAGCGCGCAGCCAAGAAAAGCCTGCACAAGGTATACTGGGCGCATGTTTGCAGCACAAACAACAAAAACTGCGCCTCCTGCGTCACGGCAGCATAGGCTACTCATGACTGCAATTTTTGCGGTCTTAGCTTTTGTTGCAATATTTTCCCTGATAGGCTGCGGAAATTCCGAGGGAACAAGCGGTGCTTCCTTTTCATCTCCCCAAAAAGTTAAAGAAGCATGCTTTCATTCTTCTAGCGCAAGTGGAGCATACGGAGCCCGCATTGATACCTCCTGCACAAGTGAAGGATATGTTGCCTTACAGTCTAAAAATTCCTCACGCTTAAAACTTCAGATTTCTTGCGGCGCACAAACTATTAACCACGATGTCCCCAACGATGGCTCCACCGCAATTTATCCTCTTACCTTTGGCGATGGCAGCTACACATTCCGCGTCATGCAAAACACCTCGGGGAACAACTACGTAGAGCTTTACCGAACCCAAGCATCCGTAAAATTGAACAACGAATTCGAACCCTTCTTGCGCCCAAATCTTTACTGTGACTTTTCCGATAAAAGCGCCGCGACCAAAAAGGCCCGCGAGCTTGTTGCCGACGCAGAAAACGTGGGCGACGCCGTTGAAGCAATCTGCACCTACGTTGTTAAAAACATAAGTTACGACAATGCTAAAGCCGCAAAAATTAAGAGCTCTACCAGCTATATCCCCGACCCCGACAGCACTCTTTCAACGGGAAAGGGAATCTGCTTTGATTACGCCAGCCTTGGCGCTGCGATGCTTCGCAGCCAGGGAATACCCTGCAAAATCGTTACTGGCTACGTAAGCCCTGACGATATTTATCATGCCTGGATTATGGTCTACATCGATGGCACCTGGACAAGCGCGCAATTTAGCGTCGAAGAAAATACCTGGTCGCGCGTAGATCTAACCTTTGCAGCAAGCTCGAACAATACAAACATTGGCGACGGCAAGGAGTATCAAGACCGCTTTACCTATTAATCGTGCTGGCTGATTGTAGTTAGGCTGGCTAATTGTAGCCGCCAACTACAGCCGTTAATCATGTCTACAAAGCACTTAGTGAAAGAAGAATTTTACACGTTTGAAAGGGAAAGACAGCAAAGCTTTTGTAAATATGTCCAAAACTTTATAAAAAAGAAAATCACCCATCCATCTGGGCATTTTTCATTGTCATATACGAAGTTTTTGAAACAAGGCACTTTACAAAATGCGACAATGGGAACGATCTACAAATTAGGAGACTCTAATGGCAAACAAACCTCTAGAAAGCAGTGCGATTAGCGCTTTTTGCAGCAGCATTGCAACCATGCTTGCCGCCGGCGTTCAAACCGACGAAGCCGTACATATGCTTTCCGAAAACCGCAAACAATCAAATTTCAAGCGCGTCTGCGACGAGATTTATTCCAGTCTAGTCAGCGGCGACAACCTTGCTGAGTCCATGGAGAGTACTGGAGCCTTCCCTGCCTATGCCATTGAGATGGTCCGTGTCGGCGAGTCCTCTGGCCGCACCGAGCGCGTTTTGCGTAGCCTGGGTCACTACTATGAAAGCGAACGTCGCACCTTCGCTAAACTGCAAAGCTCCATTGGTTATCCCGCTGCTTTGCTCTGTGTCATGAGCATCATTTTGCTCTTTACAGTCATTTTAATTTTACCCATCTTTACTCAGGCATACGAAAGCATGTCCGGCTCTTTGACTTCGGGTTCGTTCAACATAGTTAATGCCTCAGTTATTATTGGCTGGGTCGCCCTGATTGTCATCCTTATTGCAACCATTGCAGCACTTATCATTTCTGCGCTCACCCACTCCGAAAATGGTCGTAGCCATGTAACCAAGCTGCTTCAAAAATTCCCTGGCACTAAGCAGGCTATCTATGAACTGGCGCTTTCTCGCTTCACTAATGCTTTGGCGGCCTTTATTGCCTCTGGCGTACAAGAAGAAGCAGCTCTTCGCCAGGCCATGAAGACAGTTGATCACCCTGACCTTAAAGAAAAGCTCAAGGCCACTCTTGATGACATGATCGACCTTGATAACCCCCGCAGCTTGGGTCAAGCAATCGTAGAAAACGAAATATTCGAACCTATCTACGGACGCATGCTTTTGATGTCCACCCGCTCTGGTTCAACAGACGAAGTTCTTGAGCATTTGTCCGACCTCTTCTTTGACGATGCAAATGCCCAGCTCGACGCTGCGGTCGACACCGTCGAGCCAAGCTTGGCAGCATTCCTTACCATTGCTGTTGGCGCAACTCTTATTGCGGTGATGCTTCCACTTATCGGCATTATGGGATCCATCGCTTAAAGGAGCCCAGCAATGTTTCACGAACTAACAGACAGCGAAATCGAGCATCGCAAACGCAGGCGCATAGTTATCGCATGCCTTGTCGTAGCAGTTTGCATTGTTGTCGCACTATTGTTTAGCGTCATGCAGGCTAACGCCCGTGAGCAGGGCGCTCTTGCTATCCACGATGCCATCATGGATTCCGCAAAACAATGCTGCGCCATCGAAGGAAATTACCCCAGTTCGCTTGAATATCTTGAGCAAAATTACGGTCTGACCATCAACCACGAAGACTACGTAATTTCATACGAAAGCTTTGCGGGCAACATTATGCCTACCGTGGTGGTGACGCCCCGATGAATTTACATGACCAAACCCTTATCACTCAAAAACGCCTGAGCGCGCTTTCTTCTTTGGCTCGTTTGCGCTTGCAAGAAGAAGGTGGCTTTATCCCACGACGGATTTTTCCTTCAATAATGCTCGGCGTCTTCTTTATTGCTTTACTACTTGCTCTTATTGCAGGTGTAACGGTTTATTCTTCCGTGTCGGCAAATTCCGCTGCAACAAATAGCGAGCGCCAAGGAGCCGGGCTCATTATTAATGCGGTCCACGCCAATGATGTCCAAGATGCCATTAAAGTTGGCCAGGGGCCCGAGGGCAGGTCGCTTGTTGTAAGCGAAAAGCTTGATTCGGGTACCTACGAAACGCGTTTTTATCTATACCAGGGCAAGGTTGTTCAGGAATACAGCATTGCTGGCAGTAACTATTCCCCCGAAAACGCAAATGAAGTAATCGAATCTGATACCTTCACGTTCAGCTACAAGCATGGACTGCTTACGGTGAGCACCGATCAAGGCACCGCTGAAACTGCCCTACGCTCAATGCAAGGGGGTAACTAATGGCTGAATCTTCAACATTTGCTAAGGCGCAGCGAGAAAAATCTTCCTGGACGAGTACTGCTTTCATGGTAGAAGCGGTTGTCCTTTTGTTCTTCCTTATTGCCTCTATGGCTGCATTTACCCAGCTCTTCTGTATGGCTGCCGATACCTCGGTGAAAGCATCGCGCTTAGCAAGTGCGACCACGATTGCGCAAAATGCCGCCGAAGAATTTTCAGCCGACCCTGTAAGCGTTGCAAAGGGTAATCAGATTGGCGCTGGTGTGGCTACCGGTGCCGCTAGCGGCGAGGCTTCTAACGAAGCTGGCGAGCTCCAAGTGAGCTGCGACGTTACCAAAAAGAAGCAAAGCGCTGGCACCCTGTACACTGCCCACATCGTTGTCTCCGATAGCGATAGCGAGGTTTACACACTTGAAGCGGACCGCTACGTGGAAGGAGGAGACCAATGATGCGCAAAACTGAAGGCGTGCGTATTGGCCCCATCAGCTTGGCAACGCTTATTTCTATCCTCTTGGTAGCGGTTCTTGCACTTTTATGTGTGGTTACCGCCAACGCCGCCCAAACTATGGCTGAGCGCCAGGCAAATGCAACAAGCGAAAGTTTCGCACTTGATTCATGCGGGCAAAAAATCCTTGCCCAACTTGATGCGGAGCTTTCTTCTTC
The DNA here is from genome assembly GCA_963604935.1 of Bacteroidaceae bacterium. Lineage (GTDB taxonomy): Bacteria > Actinomycetota > Coriobacteriia > Coriobacteriales > Eggerthellaceae > Anaerotardibacter. The sequence continues at coordinate 28,640 of CAVCRX010000045.1, read as the reverse complement.
TGGTTCGCTACCTCAGTCGGACAAAAAGCTTAAAAGCATTGTGAACAAAGTCGTTGACGCTAGCTCTTATTCTGGATTCAGCGCCAGCAGCAAAGTCTCTTCCGAAGCAGTAAGCTTTAGCATCCGTACCGAAGACGGAAAAACTTTAGATGCAAAGGTGAGCCAGAAAAATGGTTCACTTTCTGTGGACCAATGGAAACTAACATCTGAGCAACAAGGCACTGAGGAAAGCCTCTGGTCTGGCTCTGACGACAATCAATAAGGAGTGTTCAATAATGGAATTGAAAGACCTTCTAAACCAGATGATTGACCTTAAGGCTTCCGACGTTTTTATCAACGCTGGCTTACCCTTGGCCTACCATACTGGCGGCGTACATGTGCGTACCGATAGCGCTCCTTTAAGCCCCGCCGATACCCACGATTATGTTGCTGCTATCTACGACTTAGCACATCGCGATATCGCAATTTTTGAGTCAGGCGTCAACCATGATGATGACTTTAGTTTTGCTATTCCCGGCGTCGGTCGCTTCCGCGCTAACATCTTCCGCCAACGCGGTTCTTACGGTGCTGTCATTCGCGTTATCCCCTTCGGCCTGCCTAAGCCCGAAGAAATGAATATTCCTGAGTCTGTTATGAGCCTGGCCGATATTGCTAAGGGCTTGGTTTTGATTACTGGCCCCGCTGGTTCCGGTAAGTCCACCACGCTTGCCTGCCTGGTTGACCGCATGAACCATAACCGCCAAGGCCACATCATCACGATGGAAGATCCCATCGAATACATCCACAGTCACGGCAGCTGTATTGTCACCCAACGCGAGGTTCCTACCGACATTGCAACCTATTCCGAGGCTCTGCGTTCTGCTATGCGTGAAAGCCCTGATGTAATTCTGCTTGGTGAAATGCGCGATGCCGACACTATTGGTACCGCAGTAAACGCCGCCGAAATGGCTCAGCTGGTTCTTTCCACTCTGCACACCACAAGCGCCGCCGATACTGTTGAGCGCATTGTCGACGCCTTCCCTGCTAACCAGCAGCGTCAGATTCGCGTTCAGCTTTCTATGGTCTTGCAGGCAACCGTAAGCCAGCAGCTTGTTCCTGCTATCGATGGTGGCACCGTGCCTATCTTCGAGATCATGCTGATGAACACCGCAATCCGTAACCTCATCCGCGAGGAAAAGGCTTACCAGATTGACTCAGTTATCGCCTCCAATACCAAGAATGGCATGCAGACGATGGATCAAGGCCTTTTTGCTGCTTACAAGGCTGGCAAGATCACCAAGGATGTTGCTCTTCGCTATGCAAATCACCAGGAAGCATTAATTCGCCGCTTCGAGACTGAAGGTTTGTAATCGCTAAGGCTGAGTTTTAACGCTTGAGCTTTAAGCCACTAAAACGCAACGAGTACCGCGTACTATGCGCAAACAAAAAATCCCCGAGTTCTTCAAAAGGACTCAGGGATTATTTTTTGTTGTTAGCTTAGCGCTGAGGAAAGAATCGCAGAGCGGCGATTGTACAGACTATAAAGCAGACTTTAGTGCCTCTACTGTTTTGTTGTATTCGGCCTCTACCTGAGGAAATAAGACATCAGAGCCATCTAAGGAACCACCGCGCAGAGCCTCGGTAAGCTCGCTCGCAGGTTTAAATAGATTAGTAAAGCCCAAGTTTGAACATACGCCTTTTAGCGTATGAGCAGCCATAAAAGCCTTCTTTGCATCCCCTTCTGCCAAGCCTTCCTTTAAAGTAGCAAAGCTTGTATCGTCCAAAAACTTTGCCGCAAAACGTGCAACCAAAGCTTTATTTATTAAGCGCTTTGAAACATCATGAAAATCGGCACCTATCTGGTCGTAAGCTTCCTGTAAACTTGCCATCTTATTTCTCCTTGCTAAGCCTTATTTCTTGCTTGTGATAGGGAGGGGGGGGGGTTAAAGTGGGCACGTCAAGCTCCTGCTTGATGCGGTCTTCGGAATCCAACAAGCACTCAATAAGTAAAGGATTAAACTGCCCGCATTGGCCATCCAAAATCATCCGTATAGCTTCGTCGTGCGAGATTGCCTTTTTGTACACACGGTCACTCGTCAAAGCATCGTACACGTCTGCCAAAGATACAATCTGAGCTGAAATTGGGATTTCATCGCCCTTGAGCTTATCGGGATAACCGCCGCCATCCCAGCGTTCATGATGAAAACGACAAATGTCACGCGCGGTGCTTAGCAACAAAGGATTGTCGTTGTAAATCGTAAGCTTATCAAGCATGTTTGAGCCCAAAACGGTGTGCTTTTTCATGGTCTCAAACTCTTCATCAGTTAAGCGCCCTGGCTTATTCAAAATCACGTCTGGGATAGCCAGCTTACCAATATCATGCAAGGAAGAACACATGATAATCATTGAACGGACAAGGCTTGTGATCTGATATTTGTTGGTCTTTCTAAGTAGGCAATCAAGAAGGATCTCAGTCAGATTGCGCACATGCAAAATATGAGGACCACTTTCGCCATTACGCATTTCCATTGCGCCACCCATGATATTAATCAGGATGTTGCTTGTTTTTTCTCGCTCAAAATACTGTTGTGCAAGCATCGAACTTAAGCGACGCTGACGGGCATAGAGTCGCATGATGTTGCTGACGCGCTGACGCACGATACGAATGTCAAAGGGGCGCGCGATATAGTCGGAAGCTCCCAATTCGTAGGCGCGCAAAACGGCCTCGTCAGAGTCTTCGCTCGAAATCATAATGACCGGAATATTCTCTATCCAGCCGCTGCGCACCATACATGAAAGAACCTCAAAGCCCGACATGCCATCCATAATGATATCCAGCAGAACTAGGGAAATTTCGGCGCCGTGCTCGGTTAACAAATCGATACCTTGGTAGCCATTTTCGGCTTCAAGGATTTCGTAATCATCCTTGAGCATTTCTTTCAAGATTTCGCGATTCATCTCCGAATCATCGACAATCAAGAGAATGGGCTTGCGTATATCTACTACTTCTATCGGGTCGGCGTCGGTAATTACCGAGTTGCTTTTTTGCTTAGCCAGATACATCAGGCGGTCAGCTTGTTTGACCGCTTCCTCAACCGTGCGGCCATTTGCCAAAACGCCGCCAATACTCGTTGAAAGATAGGCTTGGTCGTTGCCAGGGACGCTGGTTTGCGCAATAGCCTCCGAAAGCGTGTTCAGTCTGCGAGTAAAGGTTGCCGAATCGATATTGGGAATAACAAGGACAAACTCGTCGCCGCCGTAGCGTATTAGAATGTCGGTTTCGCGAATACAGCGAAGCATAGTTTGGGCGGCAGCGCGCAAAGCAAGGTCTCCTGCGTGGTGTCCCAATGAATCGTTGACCAGCTTAAAGTCGTCGAGGTCGATTAACGCAACGCCAGCATAAAGGCGCTCACGCTTAATTTCGTCTTCGTAGTAGCGGCGGTTATAGAGGCCCGAAAGAACATCAACATAAAGTTCGTTTCGATCGACGCGGTCGGCATGTTCCATGTGCGCTGCATACAAAATAATGCGTGGTTCGTTGTCTACCTCGACATAGCGAGCACTAACCTTATGCTGTTCATTTCCGAGTTGCAGCATGCGCTGCTCTGCGCCATGCGATCTAAGAAGTTCACCGCACACCTTACGCATGCACGGCGTTTCATCGCCGCACAAAAGACAGTTCACTTCATTTTCGATTTGGTTCGCATCAAGCAAACGAACTATTGGAAAAATATTTTTGAGGCGCATGATTTCATCTTCGGCCTCTTTTTCGGTCATGCTAATAGCGTCTTTTTCTTCACTCATGAGGAGCTGCCCTTCCCTGCCTCATGCTATTAGCGCAGCTGGTGCGCGAAATTATTAATCAGTTAGCGCCCTATGAAGTTTAACGAAAGCTTTATGAGAGCCTAGCTGTTCAATATTTTATCAGCCTGCATGTTTTGCGTACGAGAGATACGCCAATGGTTTCGCAAAGTTTTAGTCTATTTGGCCTATTTATCTGACTTGCTAGGTTTTGTTCTATGGATCTATTTTTCCGGACCTTGTGTTAGTGAAACTTGGAAAAGATGAGTGGCACGGGGAGAAGAATTGTACGCAAAGAAGGCGAATAGCACAGGGAGGCTTTAAGTACAAAAGAAGTGCCAATATAGCGAGCTCTCGTGTCAAAAAAGCAAGCGATACAACAGGAGCTCAGCCGTAAGAAAGAAAGTTATAGGACAAAAAATCGCAGGCAGAGTAAGGATTCATAAACAAAAAAGATGGCCGGCATATTGCCGACCATCTTTGTCTCAAGCTTTTTGGCTTACAAGCTACTAGCTAAAGCAGGCGTTTCTTAGTGTTATAACCCAAGTTTCGCTATGACTTGAACTACACACCTGGCTTGTGAAACTTGGCCCTTACTTTAAGCCTCGCTTCCTGCAGGATGAGTGGTAGGAAGACTGCTCTTTTCGGGATTCAAGCCGTCGCCATCACCCATGACATCATCCATGTCTTTACGCAACTTACGAGTGTAATTTGCGCGATGAGCCCAAACGCCAAGTCCGTAGAGAGCGGTAAGAATCATGCAGATAATCATGTAGTAATGTACCCAGCATTCTGCATCTTCCTTACCCAAGGGGTTCTCGGTATCGTAGATGCGTTCCTGGGTAGGACCGCCCGTTACGGTGTTTACGATATTTTGGACCGCGTTGGTAGCTGCCTGAGCGGGGCTTACATTGTTAGACGTGTTGCTATTGGTCTTGCCGCCATTATCGTTGCCGCCATCGCCCTTATCAGGCGTGACCGCAGGAGCAGCGGTAACCTTCAGAGTACCCAGATCCTCGGTGATGGTGTAATTGTTAGCATCGACCTCACCCCAGGTAAGTTCATAGGTATTTGCAGATTCGCCAACAGCAGTCTGGCTACCGGTAGTCTTGCCGGTAATAGCATCGTTTCCAACCAGGCCAGTGATGCTCATGTCGTTATAAGTTAAGGCCGTGCCGTCATAGGTCTTGCTTGCGCTACCAGTAACAATATGGAGCGGAGCTGGGGTCACCTTGAGGGTGTACTCGCAAGTGGCCTCATTGTAGTTCGGGTTAGTTGCACGAACCATAACCTTGAGCTCGGCTACGTCCTTGACCTGAGGAACATCCGTAGACCAGGTGTCGCCGCCGTCGGTGGAGTACTCAACGGTGGTGCCATCAAGCACGCTCGGTACAGCAGCTTCACCGTGCTCTGAACCATCGTAAATACCATCATAACTGGAAGCAGTAACAGCCATTGCGTCGGAGGCAGTAACAACCAGCTTACCAATCTGCTCACTATCAAGCTTATAGTTAGCTTTCATCTGGTCACTAGCAAATTTAATCTTATAGCTATTATCAGATTCGCCGACCTCGGTCTGGCTGCCAGTAACAGTAAAGGTTGCATCGTCCTTACTAATAAGGCCTGTAATTTCACCAGGTGCGGTAAGCGCCGTGCCATCGTAGGTCTTGGTGGCAGATTCCGTAGTGACGCTATAACCCTTGGGGGTAATCTCATAAGTCCTGGTTGCGGTGCCAGTGTAATTGCCGGTGCCCTTGATAGTTACGGTAACCGTACCAACATTTACCGTGTCCTTGCTGAAGGAAACAACATAGTCAGTGCCCTCAACAAGAGCCTTGCCTTCCTTGTCTTTAACCGTAGGCTTCTGCTCCTGAGACTTGCCGTTGTAGACAAGGTCAGGCAGAGTGCCAATCTCTACGCCCTTGTAACTCTCAGGGTTCTCTGGATCAGGAACGATAGACTGAGCCTTGACGGTAAGAGTGCCAAATTCACCATCAACAACTTCGTAGTTGCCTTCGTTTGCGGTGCCCTTCCAGTCAATCTCGTAGGTCTTATTTTTCTTGCTGCCAACAGCGGTCTGAGAATCACTAGTGTTTACAGTTGCTGTCTCGTCGCCAACCAGAGCAATGCTTCCGCCAGCGGTCAGAGGTTTGCCGTCGTAGTACTTGGTAGCGCTTTCAGTATTAACGACTGCCTTCGCGGGAGTGATAGTGAGAGCCTCTGTGGCTTCCACATAACCCTCGTAGTAGCCAGGAACAGAAGCACGGATGTTGACGGTAGTGGAATCCGCTACTGCAGTAGCAGTAATGTCAGCGGGATTCTTAGTCCAGGAGCCATCAGCCTTCTGGTATTCGATTGTGACATCGTGACCATTCTTGTCAGTTGCACGAGCAGTTCCAGCCTCATGAGCCTTTGCGTCATAGACCTTGCTTACAGGGGTGCCGGTAAGGCTTACGTAGTCAGCGATAGCAGAGGTGGAGATGGTGAGCTTGCCCGGAACTTGAGTTACCTCGTAGTTAGCAGTTACGTCATCGTTGCCTGCCTTGATAACAAGGTCACCTGTGAAAGCACCATCATATTCGCCAGGATCGGTGCCCTTAGCCTCATAAGTAAGACCCTCATAGGTTTGATCTTTAACAAGACCAGAAGCATCGATTCCAGTGATGCTTTGCTCAGAGCCGTTATATGCCTTAGTGGCAGATTCACCAGTGAAGGTGACAGGGCGCTTGGTGATAACAACCGTAGCCTCAGCAGTAAGGGGCGTGGTCTTGCCACCAACGATGACATCCTGCTTTACCTTTACTAGATGTTCGCCAGCATTAGTAAAGCTTGGCTTTTCGGTTGTCCAAGTCTTGCCGCCATCAGTGGAGTACTGCGTAGTGCCAGACTTAATGAGTTTCTTGGCCTGCTCTACATATTTAGGATCAAGGCCCGTGCCTTCATTAATGTTTACATCGACAGAGATCGTGTGAGACGTGCCATCGTAGACATACTCTCCACCCTCGGCAGAAAGGCTTGCCCAAAGTGCGTCAAGAGTGTAGGTCTGATCGTCGTTATAACAATAAGTAACGGTATCTCCTGCGTTGCGAATAGCAGCCGCCTGGCTACCGCGCTCCTTATCCATCCAGCCAATAAATGCATGATTTTCTGCAGTAGGCTCAGAAGAAGTTACCTCGAAGGTATCACCCTTTGCAAAGCAGTAGTTGTAATACCACTTCATCTTATCGGCATGCGAGGTGTCTTCGGGAGCGCTCCAGGAAGCGTCAGTAAGTACCAGGTTGTAGCCCGCCTTGCCAGTCTTAGTCTTATAAATAAGAGTAATGACGTTCTTAGATTCATCCTCATTAATGGTCAAAGTGGAGGAAGGGTCGCTCTTGCTGTAGGTATAACCCTTAATCTCAGGCTTTTCGATAGACGAAATCTGGATCTTGTCCCCTACTTTATTGTTGCTTACCGTCGTCGGGTCAGCAATTTCGTTGCCTTTTTCATCAACATATTTAACTGTGTATTTGCAAGACTCCGTAAAAGTCCACGTTCCGGTGAAGGTAATCGTATCTCCATCGCGCTTCGCTACAGCAGAATCCTTATCCCAACCAGTAAAGGTCCAGTAACCGTTGTTCTTACTGTCTTCGTAAGTCGTCTCAGAGGGATTCTTGGCCTTAACCGTTGTTCCAGCTGCATAGGATTTACTGTCTGAAGGGAGATAAGCATTAATTGCACCAGGAAGAGTCTTGCCTTCGGTGCCAGAAACAAACTGATACTGTACCTGGCTTGGGGCAGCAATTTGGCAAGTAGCAGTAGCTGTCTTTGTCACCGTTGCACTTGAGCTAATGTCACCATCGCTGATAGTGTACGCACCTTTATAGGTTGAAGTTGCGTTTACCGTAAGAACAACACTGCCACGCTGAACGTCAGCATCGGTTGCTGTGTAATGAACAACTCCCGTAAAAGTGCCATCGGTATTTCCGGTAAGATTCTCCACCTCAACCGTAGTGCCATTTACATCGGCACTGTTCACGCGAACACTTTCAACGGAGTCTTTACCGCTACCAGTAGTCTTGGGAACGATAGTGACGGTGAATGTCAGATTATCACCAGCAACCACGTCTTCGGTGCGGTCGCTTACCGCAGACACAGTCATATCAGGAGACTTGGCAGAAATCGTAAAGTCAGCAGTCAAGCTCTGACGAGCATCACGTGAATAACCAAACGCTGCAACGTAACCCGCAGCTTTTGCTGCGGCCATAACCTTAGCAATATTTGGATATCCGTTAATGTTGCCCCAGCTAGAGGCATCAACAGCATAAATATCACCATTACCCGAAGCTCCCAGACCCGTGACGATATGATTGCTGTTTGGCTTTACAAAGAAGACCACATAACCAGGTTCACTGCGTGTGGTGTAATTGTTGATAGTTACCTTGCCTGAAGCCTTACTAAACGAGATGCTCGAGGTATCGCTTGTATTGTGCCAAGCGAAGTAGGCAACTTCCGCATTATCGATAGTAGGAGTAATGGTCGCTTTGTATCCACTGCTGCGGGAAGATGCAGTCTCGGTAATTGTGATTGTCTTGCTAGCTACCTCCGTACCACAAGTAGCAGTGATAGTTACGCTACCTGCTGCAACGGCGGTTACGATACCGTTGGAATCAACGGTAGCAAGGGAGTCGTCAGAAGAGCTCCACTGTACGGTGCCCGAGAAATCATTCGCGGTATAAACGGCAAACTTACCAACCTCAAGAGTGTCGTTGCCGCTTACGTTCCAGGCACCCTCTTCGTCCACTACCGCAATTGCGTCTTCGCCATCAAGGCTTGCAATATTAATTGCGTCGTTATTGACGGCATCTTCAGCTTTTTCTTCAGTGGCAAACTTAAGAGAAGCACCCTTGGCAAGCTGTTCGGCTGTGACAGTGTAAACACCTTCATCGTCAGCGGTGAGCTTACTCTTGGAGCCATCAACGGTGAGCTTTACCGATGTAAGTTCATAGCCTTCGTTTGTCTCTACGGTGAATTTGAAATCTTTATCTGCTGGGACGGTGACCTTGGTGGCAGGTGCGGTTACCGTCTGATCCTTGGAGCTCTTAAGCTTGATAGAAACATTGCCAAGGTCTAAGTCAACATCGTACTCAGTAGCCTTTTCGGTTCCTTCTTTTTCGGACTTGCTACTATCAGAAGAATCTGAGTCCTTGGTGGTAGAAGACTCAGATTTGGAGCTTGCGTTCTTTGCCTCGTTGGCCTTTTTTGCAGCAGCTTCTTCAGCTGCCTTCTTTTCTGCAGCCTCTTTCTCTGCTTTTTCAACAGCAGCCTTTTCTGCAGCTTCTTTTTCAGCCTTTTCTTTAGCAGCAGCTTCTTCAGCTGCCTTCTTTTCAGCCTCGGCCTTTGCCTTAGCTTCTTCGGCCTTCTTTTCTTCAGCCTTTTTCTCGGCAGCAGAAGTGGCCTGCTCGGTCTCGGCGTCATCTTCTGCATAAATCGACGAAGGATTTACTGCAGGCCAACCAAAGCCCATAAGGACCAAAGCTAAAACAACCGCAACGATCTTGTGACCGAGCGAATAATACTCAACCATGCTTTCTGCAGGTTGTGAACTTTGCATCTTGTTCGTTTTCATTGATACCACCTTCAATAAACGAGCGATGTTCGCAATGCTTGTCTTATAAATTTCAACTATGACTAGCACAAACTCAGCAACTACAAAATTTGCGCATGAAAGCATAGATTAGCGCCTTCATTTTACAGCCGAGTCAAGAGCCAAGGCAAGAAAATACCCTCTTTAAGTACCAAATTTTTCATAAACCATCTGGTATTTTGTTGATAAATCAAAAAGCAAGGAATGCGCAGTAGTCAGCTAGTTTAAGGGCGAAGATAACAGGTACGATTTCAGTAAAATTACCGTTAAATTTCGAGCTGTAAGAGTGGTCTTAACAAGAGAGACTAGGGGCAACATCAAGCTCAGCGCCAACGGCATCCACGACAGAAGAAATAGCATCATCCTCGACAGCACCAACAGTCTCAACAACGCCAGCTTTCAAAGCTAACAGGACTTTCAAAACCAACAAAAAAAGCAGGCCAGAAATAACTTCTGACCTGCTGTTACATGTGGTCGCGGGGGCTGGATTTGAACCAACGACCTTCGGGTTATGAGCCCGACGAGCTACCAGACTGCTCCACCCCGCACTATGTCGGGCGCGTATCGCGCAATTAATTAATTTAATAGAACGTTCATACAAAAGCAAGAACTTTTTTCAAATTTCTTTCGGAGCTTATTAGCCAGCGAATACTACCTTGGCACCCGCGCGACTAATAGCTCGTGAAAGCTTACGAGTAGGAGCTGCGCCCTCGACCAGAATGCAGTGATACTGACACAGGACGCCGTCGTAATTAGTCTCAAGCAAATCCTTAAGATGAGCTGGCGTAACACTGATGTGCGTAACCTTAAAAGGCAAGACGTCATTCAAAATGCGCAAGGCCGAATAGTGTTCATAAATCAACACGGGCGAAGCGTTCATGAGCGAACGAACCAGCACCTTAAAGCCCTCAATGCCAGACAAAGGCAAAATCAACTGCCAAACCGCAGCCTCTGAAATACTCAGCGCATCTGCCTTTTGCACCATATCAACAAGGCTTTGCCAGCTATACTTTACCGGCACCAGAGCAGAATCGTTTGCCTCAAACAAATAGACACCACGCTCTGCGGGATCAAAAGCATCTAAGCGCTCGTCGCTATAAGCCTGAAGCCCTAAACGCTCACTATCAGCGTTTAGCTCCTCACCCGAAAGCTCCGAAATCTCACCCAAAGTATGCCCGCAGGCATCAAGCATCAAACGAAGAAAGTCTGCTTCTTCTATAACAAGCGCCAAGCCTTTGAGCTGCGACTCCGCTTCCTTATATTTGGCAGAAGATAAATGCGGGCTTAAAAGCGCCAGGTCAAAACCACCATAAGCGGCTGCCAATACAGCAACTACCAGCTCGGGTGAATTGTACGAACGACAAACCACGGTGGACCCCGGTGCAGCGCCGCGTTTTGCAAGCTCGCATGCAAGAGCAGCAGCGGAAAAATTCACCTGTCCAAAGGAATAGGTGCGCGAAGGGCCATCACTCTGTAAGTAGAAAAAAGGGTGGCTACCATAGGCGCGCGACAAACGCTCCAATTCATGCAAGATGTCGTTCATAGCTTTGTCCAGTCTTCAGCACTACTGCTGAGATTGCTCTTCTTCACGCTTTGCCTGCGCTGCGGCGAACTTCTCAGCAGCCTCCGCCTGATATTGCTCTTGATTTTCGGCAAGGTCTTTGCGGTTGCCCATAAGGATAACGCCTTCTTCAGCAAGCTGCTTCAGATGCTTTTTGTTGCCGTAGTCGCGAGAAAAGCCCAGGTATTCAACAGGAATCTGACCCTTAACAACCTCAGGATTTTCCATTTCCTTAACGGACTCAAAGTAGTCCTGGCACTGCTTTGCGAGCTCCTGAGCCTGAGCAAAAGTCATAACCTCTTCCTGAGAATTATCGGCTATGAACTCGCAAATATCCTCGATGCAGCCAACGAACTTGGTTGGATCGTAGGCAACATCAAGATCCTCATCGTCTTCGTCTTCGTCTTCGTCGTCGAAGTCGTCTTGAGCTTGGTCCTGACCACCTTCAGCATCAGATGCATCAGGCGCCTGAAGGCCATCGGAATCCTCGGCATCCTTAGCTTCTTCGGACTCCTCGAGTTCTTCGTCGTACTCGTCCCAATCGTCTTCGTCTTCAAATTCATCATCCAAACGATAAGGGTTCAGATGAATATCAATATGCGTGCCATTAGGCATAACAGCCATGGGGAAAATCGGCACATCGTTAGTAGCAGGGACCGCATGGGTAAGTGCATGCTGATGAACCAGGGCGCGCCACATAGGAGAAGTAAATCCGCGCGAGCCCATACCCATAGCGGTTGCCTTGTGCCAATGACTATTGCCAAAACGGCCATGAATTCGACCTGACTCGATTGCGTACTCAAGAATGAAAATGCCATACACACTAAAAACGATATGGCTGCCACCGGACTTTCCGAGCAGCGTCATATAACGAGGATGCTTGACAACGATGTATTTGCTTTTATCGAGTTTATCCAGTTCAGCAGGAATATATACGCCGGTAGAATCGTAGCGGTCCTGCTCAATCTTCTTCTTTTCGGCGTTGCGAACAAGCGAAACTACGATAGCAATCAAGCCGCCAATAGTTAATGCAGCCACCAAAATATATGACAGATAGTCAACTGGTTGCATGTCTTCAAAAAACATGGCTTTCCTTCCCCTCGTTTGCCCCTTGGCTACAACCAAGCAAGAGGTGCCCCCTCAAACCAAGCGCGCTAGTAAATACCAACGCCAGGCACAAACATCAGGCACAAATACCTAGCGAAAAGCACCTGATCAGACGCCCCACAGCAAATAAGCCCTAAAGGCTTATTGGTTTTAGATTTTATACATGAACTGGAACAGGTCTTCGCGCTGGATAACAATCTGCACGCCAAGTTCATCAGCAACGACAGACAGAGCATCCTGTACCTCGTTGAACGAAGCCTTTTCTTCGTCAACACGAACAATCATGGTCATGCTAAACATTTCCTGCAGCAAAGACTGATTGATGTCATCGATGCTAACGCCGTGTTTTGCCAGTGCCGTAGAAACAGCGGCAACAATACCGGTACGATCTTTGCCTAAAACAGAAACAACGCAACGCATAAATAAGCCTTTCTTTACTTATTAAAGATTAAAGATAATGCCTCGGAGCGAGTGGCAGCAGAGGTATCAAAAGCACCGCGAACTGCACTTGTTACCGTGCTTGAACCGGGCTTTTTTACCCCGCGCATACTCATGCACAGATGCTCAGCCTCGATAACAACCATGACGCCCTGAGGATTAAGCTGCTCAACCAGGGTTTCAGCGATCTGACGAGTCAGGCGCTCCTGCACCTGTGGGCGGCGCGCATAAACCTCAACCAAACGAGCGAGCTTAGACAAGCCACATACACGACCATCATCAGCCGCGGGAATGTAGCAAATGTGAGCCTTGCCAAAGAAGGGCGCCAAGTGATGCTCGCACATAGAGTAGAACGGAATATCTTTGACGATAACCATTTCCTCATGGTCTTCGTTAAAGAGCGTTTCGAAATGAACGGCTGGATCCTGATATAAACCTGCGCAGCATTCTGCATACATTTTTGCCACGCGACTTGGGGTTTCGATTAATCCCTCACGGTTTAAATCTTCGCCAATTCCTTCAAGAATTAAACGAACGCCCTGTTCGATCTTTTCAAGATCCATAGGGGTATTTATTTCAGTGTTGCTCATGAGCACCTTTCTTGATTTACATGAAAGTTCATTGTAGTACACAAGTCCGCACTACCGCGCCAAGGTGGAGCATAAATCAAAACTACAAATCAAGCTCGAGTGAAACGGGGCAATGATCGGAGCCCATAATCTCGCTCCAAATGTGAGCCATCTGCACCTGTTCGCGCAGCGCTTCGGACACCAGAAAGTAGTCGATGCGCCACCCCGTGTTGTTGGCACGCGCACGAGCGCGGTAGCTCCACCAGGAGTAGGCGCCTTCGGTCGTGGGATGCAAGTAACGGAAGGTATCAACAAAGCCCGCATCCAATAGCTCGGTGAACTTACCGCGCTCTTCGTCAGAAAAGCCCGGGTTACCACGGTTTGTTCGGGGGTTTTTAAGGTCGATTTCGTTATGAGCAACATTAAAATCGCCACACATAACAACAGGCTTTACTGCGCCTTCAGAACCATCAGGCAAAATGCCCTGTTCAAGATTTTTACAAAGGTAGCGGAAGGCATCGTCCCAGCTCATGCGATGATCAATTCGCTTTAATTCGTTTTGAGCATTGGGTGTATACACGCAGACGAACCAATACTTTTCAAACTCGCAGATTACTACGCGACCTTCGGTATCAAGTTCGGGCACACCAACCTCATGAATAACCTGTAAAGGTGCAAGTTTCGAAAACACCGCGGTACCCGAATAACCCTTTTTTTCGGCATAGCTCCAATTCTGCACGTAGCCAGGAAGATCCATTTCAATCTGACCTTCTTGAAGTTTAGTTTCTTGTAAGGCAAAAACGTCTGCGTCTAATTCGTTAAAGACGTCCATGAATCCTTTTTTCATGACCGCACGCAAGCCATTTACATTCCAAGAAACTAACCTCACAGGTGCCCCCTTACGCGGCAAAATAAACGGCAAGATAGGCCGCACGATTTTTACTGCCGCCTATCTTACCGCGAGGATATAAATTGCCTGAGCTAAACCCGGGCTAAACCTGAGTTAAAGCAAATTTCCTAGGCCAAGCTTTCCTTTTCAAGATGGTGCTGATATTCGCGGTCGATTGCGCCTTCTTCGTGTACTGGCTCAATATCGAAAGGAACCGACTTCGTAAACAGGCTAACAACCGGGACGATAATCAAAGAAGCAAGCATCGCAATTGCGCCGCAATTGATGGGGCTTGCGATAAGCGGAGTGCCCATAAGCGTCAAAATCATGTTGCCTGAGGTCAGGCCTACACCAAAGATAAAGCTCGCCCAAACAGCTGCCTTGGATACGCGGTTGGTATACAAGCTCCAGAAGTAAGGGCCAAGGAATGCACCCGACAAAGCGCCCCAGCTAATGCCCATCAGCTGCGCAATAAAGGTAACGGTAGAGGTGTATTGGAAGAGCGCCAGGGCGGCGGAAAGAACGACAAATACCACCAGTAGCACGCGAATCCAAAGAACCTGAGATTTTTCGGACATCTGCTTAATAAAGTTACCCTGAATAACGTCCAAGGTTAAGGAAGAGGACGAGGTAAGAACCAGGGATGCCAAGGTAGACATTGAAGCGGAAAGAACCAAAACAACTACGACACCCATCAAGATGTCAGGCAAGCCTGAGAGCATGGTAGGCACAATGGAGTCGTAAATTGGCGTGCCATTTGCTGCGTATTCAACCTGGTCGCCAAACAAGCGGCCAAAACCACCCAAGAAGTAGCAGCCGCCTGAAACAACGAGTGCAAACAAGGTAGAGATAATAGCGCCCTGCTTGATTGCGGGGCCTTCTTTAATTGCATAGAACTTGGTAACCATCTGTGGCAAGCCCCAGGTACCTAAAGAAGTAAGAACCACAACTCCAAAGAGGTTCAGTGGGTCGGGACCAAACATGGAAGTAAAGGCGCCCTCGAAACCAGGAGCAGTTTCGCAGCTTACCTGCGACAAACTGATGATGGATTCCATAAAGCCACCCTGACCAGCAAGCACCGCAGCAATGACAGCAACGATACCAATAAGCATGATGATGCCCTGAATAAAGTCGTTCACAACGGTTGCCATGTAGCCACCGAGAACGACATAAATGCAGGTGACCGCTGCCATACCGATAACGCATCCCTCAAAGGGCAGGCCAAAAGCCATCGCGAACAAACGCGAAAGACCGTTGTAAACCGAAGCGGTATATGGAATCAAAAAGATAAAAACAATCAGCGCAGCAGCAATACGAATTGCGCGCGAGTCAAAACGCTTGCCAAAGAATTCAGGCATGGTGGTTGCACCAAGACGCTGAGTCATTTCACGCGTACGAGGGCCAAGCACATACCAAGCAAGCAAGGAACCAACCACAGCGTTTGCGATGCCAACCCAAAAGGCAGCCAAGCCGTACTTCCAGCCAAACTGTCCTGCATAGCCAATGAACACTACTGCACTAAAGTAGCTCGTACCAAAACCAAAAGCTGATAGCCACGGGCCAACATTACGTCCACCTAAAATAAATCCATCAACGCTTTTAGCGCTTGAGCGTGCCCAGACACCAACGCCAATGACCACGCCAACAAAAATCATAATTACAGCAATTTTTGCAATCACGATTAATCCTTTTCTTCTTTGCTTTGTTTACTTTGTCTGAAGCAAGCTACCACCCTGTCCTGCCGCTTTCACAAATTTATAGTTGCTATAACGATTTGTTATAGCCTCAGCGGTTAATAGGCCTTTTATGGGGTAACATTCCGTCATAAGACTTATGACATTTCGAGAAAGCTCAGACTATGGATATCAAACGTTGCGCGGCTTTTGTTGCCGCCGTAGACACTGAAAGCATGTCGGGTGCGGCTAAAGCGCTTGGTTATACTCCCTCGGGCATCATTCGTTTGATTAATGCCCTAGAAGAAGAAGTGGGCTTCCCCGTTTTGGCCCGCTCGAGCACAGGTGTTGCTGCAACCCCTGAAGGTCGTAAGCTTTTGCCTATGTACCGGGAAATCGTCAAGCTTTCTGAGCAAGCCGAGAAGACAAGCATTCGCATTAGGGGCTTGGCCGAAGGATCGCTTGCTATTGGTGTTTTATCGAGTGTTGCTGCTGTATGGCTGCCGCAGGTAATTCTTGAGTTTCAGCGCCGCTTCCCTGGCGTGCAGGTTCATGTTGTTGGTGGAAGCGACATCAGTCTCCTAGAGCGTCTAGAGTCGCACTCCGTTGACTGCCTGGTATTTCATGGCGATCACAGCAAGCTTGACTGGATTCCTCTGGGCAAACAAGAGTTAACCGCGTGGCTTCCCAAGGGGCACCCCATGGCACGTCATAACGAAGTTTTGCTTGCCGAATTTGATGGGCAGCCCTTTATTCGTATTCACCCCGAAGGGGAAACCTTTGCCGAGCGCCTTTTGCGCGAACGTAACCTAGAACCCGACATTCGCTTTACAGCAACAGACTGCTATGCTGCCTGGGCCATGGTTGAAGCAGGACTTGGAACAACCCTGTGTTGCAGCGGCCTTGCAGAAGGATGGAAGGGCGAGGTTGAAGTTAGAAGCCTAAGCCCGCGTCAATATCTGGAATTTGGAGTGGCAACTCTGCCAGGTGTTTCCACCTCACCTGCAGTTGATGAATTTATCGACGTAGCAAAGCAATACGCAAACACCTGGCCAGCGTAGAACCGGCTACTATCGCAAGGGCAAGCTAACTCCTTAACTATCGCTTAGTACAAGCTTGCTTGGGGTACAAGCTTGCTTAAGCTTGTATTAGAGGCATAACCTGACTTACCCCACTCTTAAGTACAAGTTGATACGCGTAACAAAAGGCGGCCCGTGATTCACGAGCCGCCTTTAGCATTTATGAATGGCTAACTACAAGCCTTAGAAAGTTTATAGCGCTTTAGTACTGCCTGCGCCTTGCAACCACGCTAACTGCGCCAGCTACCAAAGCTACAGCAACAACTGCCAAAGCAATACCTGCTGCGCTGTCACCAGTCTTTGCAGACTCGCTTGCCTTCTCTGCCTTGGGGGCATCATCCGAGTCTGAATCATCAGTGTCATCGGTAGCAGGCTCAGGATCTGGTGTAGGCTCGGGCTCGGGCTCAATGTAGGTGTTAGTGAAGGTCAGGCCATCAAGGTCTTCACCGATCTTACTTTCTGCCTTCAGAGTACCATCGCCATTGTCGGTGACCTTTACCAATACAGAATAAGTAGCGTTGTCGTAAACCACGTTTTCGATTTTTTCGCCACCGTTAAGTTCATGCAAGGTGTAGTTATATTCGCCAGGCTTGGTGTACTCAATTGCGTCGAGCGTTACCTTGCCGTCTGCGGCATTAGTACCCGTTGCTACTACGTTATTGTCGGCATCAAGAAGTTCGAAGTTAAATTCGCCTTCGGTGAGGTCGCGACCAGTAAGAACCTTATCAACCGAAACCTGGTCGGTGACGCTGCTCTTGGTTGGGTCAACAGAATAGGTGTTGGTGAAGGAGAAAACAGGCTGTCCCGAAATAGCAGCGCCATCCTTGTCAACAAACTCAGCAGTAAGCTGACCCTTACCATCGTCTGTAACCTTGATATAGACCTTCTTTACAGAATCCTTATCGTTAGTGACACCAGCAACACGACCAGTTTCCTCTACCTTATAAACGAAGGTGTAAGAACGGACCTTGCTAGATTGAGGCATAACTTCATCAGCATTAGCAGAAGCTACTTCAAACAGAGAGTCGTCGTTCTGAGAATCAGCTTCGTTGTTGTCTTCAGAAGAGGCATTCTCGGAAGGCTGATCAGCTTCGGCATCTTGGCCAGACTCATCATTTGCAGTAGTGCCTTCTGCGTCCTTGCTGTCTTCAGTCGATGCAGCATTTTCATCAGCATTCTTTGAGCTATCGCCATTGTCTACTTCGGTAGCTTCGCTGTCGTCGATGCTTGCAGTATCAACTTCTTCGTTGCCTAGGGCCTTGTTCAGGTCTTCAGCAGTGAAAGTAATCTTGCCAAAGCTTACGCTGCCATCTGCGGCATTAGTAGCTTCTGTCTTCTCGGGCAATGGAGCATTCTTATCGTCAGAGCTCAGAGTAAAGGTGAACTTGCCCTCAATGCTATCGGGCGAAAGACCCTCAGCATAATCAAGCACCTTCAAGCCAGAAAGCGAAACGTCAACTTCCTTAGCCTTGTACTGATTCTCGAACGTAATCTTCTCGGGGTTCATCTTAGCGGAAAGCGAGCCGTCGAGATTATCGGTTGCTTCCACTGTGAAGGAAACCGAAGAGGTTGTAGGCGTAATGCCCTTGTCGGACAGACCATCAGTGTTCTCGTAAGCCACGTAGCTCACGGTCCAGGTGTTGCCATCCTTGGTGGCGTAGCCGTCATTCACCAGCTGGGCAAGGCTGTCGGTGCTGTAGTTAAACTCACCGAAGCTGATGCTGCCGTCGGCATCGTTCTTAGCCGTGAGCAAATCGTCGCCTGTTCCAGCAGCGTAGTCCTTGGCGTACTTCACGCCGAAACTGAATTCACCTTCGTCAAGATCACGGCCATCAAGGTCCTTATTCGCATTGATGCTTACCGGATCCTTGGTCTCTGCCTCGTAGGTGTTGGTGAACTTGACGCCATCTACCTCAGCGTTAGCGGTCAGCTGGCCTGCACCGTTGTCGGTTACCGTCACCTTAATAGTGGCAGTATGAGAGTCGGGCGTAATACCGCTACCGCTCTGCTCCTGCTCTACAACCGTATAGGTGAAGGTCTTCGAGGTTGCACCGTCGAGCATCTCGGGCGTGTAAGTAATAGTGCCGAAGGAGAAGTTCTGCGCATTGGCCTTAGTCACCTCTACGGTGCTTACTTCAGCTCCGCTGTCATCCTTGGGCATCGGCGCGCCGTCCTGGGCAGTGATGGCAAAGGTGAAGCTGTCGTTGTCGGTCCAGTCGCGGCCGTCAATCACCTTCAACAAACCTGCCGTAGCGGTGTCGTAGCTTGCAGAAGAAGCCTTGTAGGTGTTAGTGAATACCTTGTTGCCAGAATCAAGATTTACCTGAGCAGCAAGCTTACCGGTATGTGCGCCCTGATCATCAAGGTCGGTCACGGTAACCGTGAACTTGGCAATATTGGAATCGTAGGTAAGGCCATCGATGGTCTTACCGCCGTTTACCTCAGCAACCTGGTACTTGTAGGTACCGGGCTCAGTGTAAGTTGCCTCACCAAACGCGATGGCAGCCTTGCCGTCTTTCAGGTCGTCCTTGGTTACCGTCACAGAATCCGTCTGGGGCATAGGAGCACCATCGGTTTCAGCCTTAAGCTCAAAGGTGAAGCTGTCGTTGTCGGTCCAGTCGCGACCAGTGAGTGTCTTGTATACACCCAGAGCAGCAGTAGCGTCATAGTCTACTGACTCTGCGGAGTAAGCGTTGGTGAACGCAACCGTGTTGCCCTCGGTGCCATCGACGGTAGTTACAACATTCAGGGTGCCGTCATGGTTGTCGGCCACCGTGATCTTTACCTCATGGCTTGCCGAGTCATAGGCAACGCCAGGAAGCTTCTGGTCATCTGCGGGGACAGACTCTGCAACCGTGAAGGTGAAGGTCTTGCCATCATCAGCCTGGGTGAACTTCACGCTAGCAAGCTTCTTCATGACATCAGCCTCGCCTGCAGCGCATGCCTTGTCGTTGGAGAACTCGGTGTCGGCATCGGTAAGCAGCGCCTTGGAAGCATCGTCAGCACCGGTGATGGTGAAGCCGAACTCGCCCTCAGCCATATCACGACCGGTCAAGGTCTTGGAAACCTGCAGACCACCATTAGCGCCGTAGTCATAGCTTGCCTCGTAGGTGTTGGTGAACTTGACGCCATCTACCTCAGCGTTAGCGGTCAGCTGGCCTGCACCGTTGTCGGTTACCGTCACCTTAATAGTGGCAGTATGAGAGTCGGGCGTAATACCGCTACCGCTCTGCTCCTGCTCTACAACCGTATAGGTGAAGGTCTTCGAGGTTGCACCGTCGAGCATCTCGGGCGTGTAAGTAATAGTGCCGAAGGAGAAGTTCTGCGCATTGGCCTTAGTCACCTCTACGGTGCTTACTTCAGCTCCGCTGTCATCCTTGGGCATCGGCGCGCCGTCCTGGGCAGTGATGGCAAAGGTGAAGCTGTCGTTGTCGGTCCAGTCGCGGCCGTCAATCACCTTCAACAAACCTGCCGTAGCGGTGTCGTAGCTTGCAGAAGAAGCCTTGTAGGTGTTAGTGAATACCTTGTTGCCAGAATCAAGATTTACCTGAGCAGCAAGCTTACCGGTATGTGCGCCCTGATCATCAAGGTCGGTCACGGTAACCGTGAACTTGGCAATATTGGAATCGTAGGTAAGGCCATCGATGGTCTTACCGCCGTTTACCTCAGCAACCTGGTACTTGTAGGTACCGGGCTCAGTGTAAGTTGCCTCACCAAACGCGATGGCAGCCTTGCCGTCTTTCAGGTCGTCCTTGGTTACCGTCACAGAATCCGTCTGGGGCATAGGAGCACCATCGGTTTCAGCCTTAAGCTCAAAGGTGAAGCTGTCGTTGTCGGTCCAATCGCGGCCAGTGAGTGTCTTGTATACACCCAGAGCAGCTGTAGCATCATAATCTACTGACTCTGCGGAGTAAGCGTTGGTGAATGCCATGGCGTCAACGGGAGTCGACGTGTCGGCTGCCTCAGTGCCATCATCTGCGGTGATCTGAGTTTTAGTTACTGAAGTCGCTAGCGTTCCGTCGTGATTGTCAGAAACCGTCACCATAACCTTGTAGCTGGCTTGGGAGTAAGTAACTCCACCAAGCTTATCCTCAGGCACAAGTTCAGTTACCTTGTACTCGTAGGCGCCAGGCTTGGTGTAGGTAATATCGCCGAAGCTGGAAGAGTCTGAGCTCGTGACAGTTACGGTGCTGTCCTGGGGCATTGGTGCGCCGTCAGTCACAGCCTCAATCTTAAAGGTGAACTCATCACCGTCAACCCAGTCGCGACCCTCGAGATTCTTCTGAACCTGGAGGTTGGTAGCACCTTCCAGCATGCCAGTGGCGCTGTACTTATTAGTAAAGGCTGCAGTTGAGGCCTCACCAGCCTCTAAAGTACCGGTAGCATCAGCGGCCGTTCCCTGGTCATCGACAGGCGCGGTCTGCGTAAAGCCACCAGGCAAATCAGCCTCAGAAACCGTATAGTCCCAACCGTTGCTCAAGCCAAATACTTGCAAGGTCTCGTTATGCTTCAGTGTGTGGCTTGCATTACCCTGGCCATCGAAGCTCAGAGTAAAGACATCGCCAACCTGGTCGCCGTTCTCGTTCACGACCTTTGCTTGGAAGTTCTGACCAGCAGCATCGGGAACACTAATATTGAAGGTGAAGTCGGTATCGGTGTAGTCGTCCAGATAATAGCCATCGGCAACCTCGACCGTCTTGGAAACCTTCAGCGTTGCAGGATTATCCAGCGAAAGCTTGCCGTTGTTACCTAAGTGGGTTGTTACCATCGTTGCTGAAGTAGCGGTAGCTTCATCGTTCCATTTAGGATTAAGTGCGTCAGACGCTGTGCCAGTCGTGTTTTCGGTCTTCGCTTTATGCAAATCGTTGATGTAGGTTAAACGTGCTGTACCCTTAACAAAATAGACGTAGCCGTCATCATCTGTTTCGATAGCACCATCAAACTCAGCAGCAGCCTTTCCAGGGAAGGTTACTGTACTAGTTTTTACAACAGGAACGCCGCCCTCGTTATCATAGTAGGTCTGCTGATAATAGTATGTTCCTGTTGTTTCAACCGAAGTAGCACGCTCTGTGCAAGCCTCATTAGTATAGATGGGTGTGTCTTCGGTGAAGTAATAGTACTTGTTTGTCTTAGCAGGATTAAACCAAGCTGTGGTTGAACCTAAGGTTTCATCCGACCATTCATTGGCATAGAAGTTTACTTTGCCAGTCTGACTATCGGTATTTTTTTCAATGTAGCTTTGCATGTATTCATCAGGATCTGCTAGCAAATCCTTTGCTTCGCTCTTTAAGCTTGAGCTATAGAACACTGCAACAGGCTTAGTTTCATCAACACTCATAGTGTTGTTATCGAGACTAATATTGAAGTGACGCAATGGAATAAGAGAAGCTGGGATTTGTACGGTTACTTTATCGCCGTCTTCAACGCCGTCCTTAGAACGCTCGACGGTAACGATAAGGTTGGTCAAATCTTTATCGCCGGTACCAAAGCTGACTTCGCCCTTAAATGTGTAGGTATCGGTGTACGCAAATTCATCTTCAGCGGTGGTTTTTTCATGCTCGGTGAATTTGGTTTCGTTATAGACGATTGCTGGGATGTCATCCACCTGCATGTAATCGCCCAGCTGATCAACGAAGCTTACGTAGCCAGTTGTAGAAGCTGCGCCTTCAGTGGTCTCGGTCGGGTAACCTGCACCCTCTGTAATTTCTTCAGAGATTTCCTCGAAGATTTTAGCGAGCTCTTCGGAATTAGAAGCACTCTTATAGAAAGTAGCGTCGTTGCCTTCGTTGTCCTTAGCGCGATCACCGAAAGACCAGGTGTAGCTCCACCCGCTTTGTGCATAGGTAGCGTTGGGATAGTTGCTCGAAACGGCGTGCATAAACTTATTTTCACTAGAAACACTAGATGCCGTTGGGTTAACCGAAGGATCAGAGCCAGAGAAAATACCAATAGAGTAAACCATGGCATCTGCATCTTTCATTGCTTTGGCTGCAGTTACTGCGCCACTAGCAACAGAGTCACTAAATGAGCTTTGCGTTGTAGGTGTGCCATCAGTGAAGAAAATAACGACTTTCTTTGCATCACTACGGCTTGATGTCTGGTTTTGAGCCAACTCCATTCCTGCTTGGGCGTTGGTTGCACCGGCAGGATCAATAGCATTAATCTGCTGCTTAAAGCTTGCTTTAGTGTCACTCGTGCAAGCAGTCATAGCCTTCATAACTTGGCTATAATTGTAAGTGTATCCACTCTCTCTGTAGGTATCGTTACCGATGTTCTCGGTCTTATTACCTGCAAACTTAATCAAAGAAACCTGATGTTGCTTAGATTCATCAAGGCCTTCGTTCTGTGTGGCAATGGTGTCAATAAAGGTATTAGCTGCATCTTGGAGGGCTTTAATGCGCTTAGTGCTATCGCCGCTGCCCATTGTTTCATCCATAGAGCCAGAGGCATCCAGGACCATTACGATGTCGAGCGGGGTATCTACCCTATTTGTAAGGTTCGATGTTGAAGACAAAGCTGTAAGAGCAGTCAGGAAATCGGAATTTCCCTTCTCAACAGTGATGCCATCGTTGCTGATGTCGTTTGTAGACACAGTTTTATCAGTCCAAATTCGACCAATGTTTGCTGTATCGTTGTTGATAATATCCGACCAATCCCAAATGGTAGATGGGTCTGATACGGCAGTTCCTTCTGTTGTCGTACTTCCTGTGCTAGCTTGATCTCCATCGCCATCAGCGAAGGCTAAGCCCCCCACTGCAAACAAAGAAACCATCAAAGCGAGCATGCCTATAACGACAGCTTTTACCAAATGAGCTTTTGACATCTGTGAGCACTTTGTCATTTTGCTCCTCCCCCCATAGCGAACCACCGCTATAGCCTCTTCAAAAATCACTCAATTTTCTGAAAAATTTCATACTTTTTTACAATAGTAAATGTAAAGTCTACCACTATTAATGCTCCCTACTTGGGGGAATTCCTCTTAACGCCGAACGAAACAATCTGTTTCAACTAGCCATAAATCAAGATTTTGAACTGGTAGACGTACTAAAAATAGCTTGCAAGCGCGCCCGTCAGCAGCTTGCAGGCTGTCGTGAAAAACCGGTTAGCACGCCATGCGGCCTGCTCTTTGTTTACCTGCTCTTTAAAAAACACCCGCGTGTGTTTAAACAAATCGAACATCATTTATGCCTGTGTGGCGTTACGATGTAACGCGTTCATTAAACCGCCCTCGGAAAGGAAATTCCTATGGCTGAAATCGAGCGCATCACTGGTCATACTCATCTTGTTGGCCTGATCGCAAACCCCATTCGTCACTCTCAGTCCCCTGCAATGCACAATGCTTCTTTTGCACAGCAGGGCGTTGACGCTGCATACATTGTTTTCGAAACTGACCCCGAAGATCTGCCTTACGTAGTAGAGGCTTTCAAGCGCACCGGCGTTGATGGCTACAACGTTTCTATGCCTAACAAGATGGCTATCGGCCAGTATCTTGACGAGCTTACCGATGCTGCTCGCCTGATGGGTGCTGTTAACTGCGTTGTTAATAAAGATGGTAAATCCACTGGTCACAACACCGACGGTGCTGGCTTTATGCGCAACCTTAAGGAATGCGGCTTTGAGTGCGAAGGCAAGAAAATGGTCCTGATGGGTGCCGGCGGTGCTGGTTCCGCTATCTTTGTTCAGGCCGCACTCGACGGCATGGCTCAGATTGATATCTTCAACGCAAAGGATGCCTTCTTTGATGGCGCAGTCGAGCGCGCTGAGAAGGTTTCTGCCGAGACTGGTTGCGTTATTAATGTTCATGATTTGGCAGACGACGCTACTCTTAAGGAGTGCTGCGAGAATGCAGACGTCCTGGTCAACGCTTCTAAGGTTGGCATGAAACCCCTGGACGATCAGTCTCTTATTCCTGCTGAGTACATTAAGCCTGGCGTTTTTGTTGCAGACACTGTTTACAATCCTCAGGAGACTCTACTTATTAAGACCGCTAAGGAACTCGGCAATCCCGTTGCACCTGGCATTGGCATGATGCTTTGGCAGGGCGCTATTGGCGAGAAGCTTTGGTACGACATCGACATGGATATCGACTACATCCGCGACATCGTTACCGAGAAATAAACTTTGCCTTGTTACTAGCGAGCTTTGCAAGCCTTGCAAGTTAGCTGCTTGATTAGCAAAACAAAATTGGCTGTCACCTTGTGTTAGGGTGGCAGCCAATTTTTATTGATAGGTTTAGCGAAAGATGTTTGGGTTTACCTTAGACCTGAGTAAGTGCACGATCCAAACTTTAGGCCTCGGACTTTGGTGAACGGCTCCAGCTTGAGATCTTTAACTGCAAACTTTTGCGCGCTGCCCTTAGTTGCCTGCCCTTAGTTGCGAGCATCAACCCGCGAACTTCAATCTATAAGCGTTAACCCGCGAATTTAGTCCTCAAACTCAATGACGTCGGCAAATTCTTCCTGGAAGACCTCGAAGATTTCCTGCAGCAAATCTTCGTCCTCGATAGGGATGTAGGCCTCAAGAGCATCGTCGCCCTCTACGTCAACAACCTCCATAATGATGACTTCGTTGTCATCTTCTTCAACAGGAAGCAAGACTACGTAGTTCTGACCGTCTTCGTGCTCAATGATTGCGAGCAGCTCAACTTCTACTTCGTTATCTTCATCGTCGGTCAAGAAAATCGTGCCGCCGACTTCTTCCTCCAAGGATTCATCGTCGAACTCGATAATGTCGTTTTCTTGGTCAGCCATTGCTGCCCCTTTCTGCGCTTTATGCGGTATCGCACAACGCCAGACATAGCTTTTAGTAAGTGCCCTGATTCTAACAAAAGGGCGGCCCCAAATCGGACCGCCCCTGTAATAGCACTATGGTAAATCCAAATATTCGCGCTCTTATTAGCGCTCTTCGATGGGAACGTAAGCGCGCGGATCGGTTGCTGTTTTGTAAGCAGGACGAATGATACGCTTGCCGGAAACCAGTTCCTCAAAACGATGAGCAGCCCAACCAGCCATACGGCCACATGCGAACAAAGGCGTAATAAGATCGGCAGGGATACCCAGCATGCGATAAACAAAGCCGGAATACATATCAACGTTAGCGCACATATCTTTCTTGGTGCCCTTAACGTCCAAAATAACCTCGGGTGCAAGGCGCTCGATGCTCTTCAAAAGCTCGAGCTCGGCTTCGAATTCGGTTCCTGCTGCGAGCTTGGTTGCGTATTCCTTCAAAACAACCGCACGAGGGTCGGACTTGGTATATACCGCGTGACCCATACCGTAAATTAGACCAGTATGATCGTAGGCTTCTTTGCGCAGGATTTTTGCCAGATAAGCTGCAACTTCATCATCATTTTCCCAGTTGCCAACATTCTGCTTAATTTCTTCCTGCATAGCGGCGACCTGGTGATTTGCGCCGCCATGTTTGCGTCCCTTCAAGGATCCAATTGCACCGGCGTATGCACTGTAAGGATCGGTGTCTGCGGAAGTCAGAACGCGGCAAGTAAAGGTGGAGTTATTACCGCCACCATGCTCAGCATGCAATGCGAGCATAATGTCGAGCATTCGGGCCTCTTCGGGAGTGTACTCACGATTGGGGCGCAAGGCGGACAGGATGGTTTCTGCAGTGGACTCACCGTAGAGGAAGTGATGGTAAACCATCGTGTCGCGATAGTAGTGCGAACGCATTGCGTAATAAGCAAGAACCGAAATGCGGGGCAGACGTGAAAGAAGGCTGACTGCCGTATGAATTTCGTGCTCGAAAGAACGATCTTCGGGGTTTTCGTCATTCGCGTACAGAGTCAAGACTGAACGAGAAAGCAGATTCATGATGTCACGGCTTGGAGTGGAAAGAATCTTGTTGACCGTAAAGCCTTCGGGCAGGTCGCGCTGGGCATCGATTGCCGAAATGAAGCGCTCGAGCTGCTCTTTTGTAGGAAGTTCGCCCATCAAAAGAAGGTAGGCAACTTCTTCAAAACCAAAGCGCTTGGTTGGGTCGCCCGAAAGAAGGTCGTACAAGTCGTAGCCACGGATGAGCAGCTTGCCTTCGTCGGCAATTTTGAAACCGTCGCTAATAACGTAACCATGAACGTTAGAAATATTAGTAACACCTGCGATAACACCTGAGGTATCAGAGTTACGCAAACCGCGCTTTACGTTATATTGCTGGTACAACGATGGATCAATTGAGTTAACAGAAATGAAGTTGTTGTACAGCGAGAGCTTCTTTTTTTCTTCACGCAATTCTTCGTCTTGGGTAACTGCGTGTGCCTTGAGTTCCTCGGTCAGGTTGTTCTGATCGTTCATTAGGGGTCCTTTCGCTAGAAATTAATTATCCCCCACAAATGAGTGCTTCTGAACGGAGAAGCGGTAAATGATACCTAAACTTAATACAAGGCTTAACAAAACAAGAATTACTGTCGAGTCGCGATACAACAAGCTTGGCAGCGGCGAGGGGTTTTGGGCCAAGACTGGATCTTGACCCAAAACCTGAGCAGCAGTTCAAACCCTAAAACCTAAGGAGTGCATAAGAATTTGGTTTCTCTTCAAACCTTCTTAGGTACCAAGTATTCGTACCAAATATTTAGCCACGCACTAGAAACGTGAATACGAGTGTTCGCAGGCTGAAACCTCGCGCTCTTCCCAACGCGCGCTCAAGAAATCTAAGATGTCGCTCAGTTTGCTGTCTGGCTGGCAATTCATCAAGAGAGCAACGGTTGCCTCCGCCCAGCTATAGTCCGATAAATAGGCTCCGGCAAACATGCGCTGGTATCTTTCGTTGCCATCCAGGAATTCAAAGTAATCGCAGGTCACGATATTCCTATTAAGACTACGCACATGGTTATCTTCGCGAATTAAGTCGTCTACCCCATAGCGAGTAAGCGTCTGATGCACCCGTTGAACAAGTTTCCGGTAGCGATCTTGCTCGCTTTTTTGCCGAGGGTTTTCTTCATAAAGAACCGTGATTCCTTCGTTAGTCGAAACGGTGCCGCCGCGGCGATCGACCAAAAGCGCCATGAACTCCTTTTCTTTAGCACTTCTAAAAGCAATCGGCTGGCCATTTACGAAGATGTCGAAGTATCCAAATGTTCGAATATAAATAGGAGGGTAAGTGCAGTTTTGCTTCTGCTCTTGTAAGTCATTTTCAGAGTGAACCAAACCACGAGGTGTATTTGCATTGCGTATGGGGTTGTGTTCACAAATCATAAAGGTCTCCTTCCGAAGATCGTTACAGCGCGCACTTGATTACGGCTGAGTACGACGATTCCACCCATCAAAACAGCCATAATCAAGAGCATCGTAAAGAGACTTTTTTGTGCACAATAGCTTCCTCTTGCTGCCCGACAGATTACGCTGTTTGCCGAAATAAATTCCGATACAACGAATAATATGCCTGGTGAATGGACAGATTCCGGGCTCGAACAGCCTATATACCGCTTTCAAGTGGAATAATGCGTGACACTTTTGTGACAGATTTCGGACTGAGGGCATTTCGATGCCTAACCAGCTTGGCACGGAATGAGCTCTGTGTATGGTAGCCCCTTACCAGCTTGGCACGGGATGATCTCTGTGTATGACTAGCGCTCATGCGAGCTGGCGCATTTTAGCCTGCATGTATGACGATGCTCCTGCTTTATGGCGCAGGATGATCTCTGTGTATGAAAGCACCTCGAGGGGTATTGCGAGCGCGATTGTTGGTGTTGGCGCGTTATGGCCTCTGTGTATGATCGGCCCCATATCAGTGGCGCGGAATGGGCTCTGTGTATGAAAACACCCCTTTTGAGTGAAAATTTGGGGTCACTGTGGCGCGCTAGGGGCTGTGTGTATGATTTTTCGAGCAAAAATGGCGCGTTATGGCCTCTGTGTATGGAAATATGACCTATTTAACTATGTTTTGTCATACACAGAGGCCGTAACGCGCCA
>CAVCRX010000044.1:4066-8023 GCA_963604935.1 Bacteroidaceae bacterium | reverse complement strand
ACCTGCGACCCCTTGACCCCCAGTCAAGTGCGCTACCAAACTGCGCCACAACCCGTAGACCGTTCAAAACAGCTTTAACAGAATATGCGGCAAGAAGGGCTGTGTCAAGAAAAAATCAAACACAAACGCAAATATTCTTTTAAGAAAGCTCTTCGAGAACTCTATCCAAAATAACCTGCGCTAAATCCTGTTTTGATCCAGATATCGGCTGACCAGCTTCCTTAGAAGAAACGAGAACGATTTCATTGTCGTCTTTACCAAAAGCCTTACCTGAACCAACCTGATTTGCAACGATGAGATTAGCATTCTTTTGTTTAAGTTTACTTGTGGCATTCTGAATTACGTCATTGGTTTCAGCTGCAAAGCCAACAACAAATTGTTTGTCTTTAGAACTAGCCAAAGTTTTTAAAATATCAGGGTTTTGAACCAATTCAATGGAAGAAAGATAGGCATCGTCTTTGCCCTTTTTCATCTTACGATCAAAGGGTTTAGCAGGACGAACGTCTGCTACCGCTGCGGAAAATAAAGCAACATCAACATCATTAAAGACATCCTGAGCCGCACTCAACATTTCGCAAGCAGTGGTTACTTGAATAAGCTTTACTCCCTTTGGAGCCTCAAGTGAAACCGGGCCCGAAATAAGCGTAACCTCAGCCCCTCGATTGGCAGCAGCTTGAGCAATAGCATAACCAAACTTACCGGAGGAATGGTTTGAAATATAACGAACAGGATCGATGGGCTCTACAGTAGGCCCTGCTGTAATCATGATTTTCTTACCTGCAAAATCTTTGCGCTGATGAGGCTTTGATGAGGGATCACCCTCAAGCATAGAACAAACTTTGTCAACAATATTAGCAGGCTCCGCCATACGGCCTTTACCCTCATAACCGCAAGCAAGATATCCTTCGTCAGCTTCGATAATTTCAAAGCCTAAATCCTGTAAGGATGCTAAATTGCGCTGCGTAATGGGATTTTCATACATATGAACATTAGCTGCCGGAGCAATTAGAACAGGAGCCGTAACAGCAAGCGCAGTTGTGGTAAGAAGATCATCAGCAATACCACAAGCGAGCTTAGCAACAACATTAGCCGTACATGGCGCAATTACAAACAAATCAGCCTCATCTGCAAGACTAATATGATGAATAGGGTCAGAAGGGTCATCAAACAAACCAACAGCAACAGGCTCATGCGTTAAAGAACGAAAGGTCAAAGGGTCAACAAAATGCGTAGCATGCTCAGTCATGACAACTTTGACGCGAAGCCCCTTCTTTTGGAGCCCTCTTAAAATCTCGCAAGCTTTGTATGCCCCAATGCATCCAGTAATGCCAAGCAATACTGTTTTTTGTTTATTGCTCGATGCGCTCATTAGGAAACCTTTCTACATCTTGCTAAGAATACTAAAGGATTCTGATTTGCTTGTATTGCCCAAGACTTCATCCATTACCCCTAGGACTTCCCAACCATGCTCCGTCAAACCAATACGACGATCAGAAAGCTTATTGATGGTCTCTTGTAAATCTTTAGGCAAAGGAGCACGGAAACTTAAAGTCTCTTCAGTTCTGGGGTGATCAAAATCAAGGCTCCAAGAATGCAAGAACTGCCTGTTTAATCCAAGATTATCTGCACGACCGGGATTTCCATACATAGGATCACCCACGCACCAATGCTTGATATATTCCATATGGACGCGAATTTGGTGAGTTCGACCACTAAAGAGCTTGCATTCTATAAGTGAATATCCCTCATCTTTTAAACCAGCCTCAAAGCGCTCAAGAACCTTAAAAGTGGTGACACTAGAACGAGCTTGAGGTTTATTGGAAACCTGCATTCTTGTACGCACGCGCTCACTTCGGAAAATTGGTGCGTCAATCATGCCAGTATCACTTGCTATATTGCCATGCACTAGGCAAAGATACTTGCGATCAACATTACGCGAGCGAATTTCGTCTTGGAGCAAAAAGCCCATATCGTCGTTTTTAGCGCAAAGCATCAAACCAGAGGTATCGCCATCCAGACGATGAACTATACCAGGACGATCGTCGCCTTGAATATGAGCTAAATTTTCACGGCCATATTGATAGATTAAGGCGTTAGACAAGGTTCCATCAGGGTGCCCAGGACTAGGATGACAAATCAGGCCTGCTTGCTTATTAAGAACAAGCATTTCTTCGTCTTCCCAAACAACATCCAGGGGGATGTCTTGTGGCTCTAAAAAGACGCGAGCTTCTTCTTCGAAAGCTTCGTAAACAATAAAATTTCCGGCTTCGACAATGGTCTTTTTACTAGGAACATCGCCATTAAGAAAGACCTTGCCTTGCTCGATAAACTTTACTGCCTTACTACGCGTAGGATAGCAGCCGCTTTCATACAAAAAGGAATCAATTCGCATACCATCGTAGCGAGAATCAACAGTAATCGAAAGATTATGCGTCACGTGAAGCTCCTTTGCTTTGCATAAGAAAACTTAGCAGTAAAAGAACAATACCGCAGGTCACACCAATATCTGCAACATTAAAAATCGGGAAATCAATAAAGTTGACATTGATCATATCGACTACATATCCATAAAGGATACGATCAATCATATTGCCAAGGCCACCAGCAAAGACCAAAGCAATGCTAGCCATCTCAAAAGCTGGAGCCAAGCGAGATTCGTACAGTGCAAATACCAACAGGAGAGCACAAATTACCAGCGCAACAACAATGAGCGGAGTCGTACTACCCTCAAACATGCTCCAAGCTGCCCCGTAATTATGAGCTAGCCGAATGTCAGCTAAACCAAAAAAATCAGAACACAGAACACTTCCTAAAGAAGCAGCCTCGCAGATAATTTTCACCACTCGATCAAGAAGCAACCAAGCAATAGAAACAAACGCAAAAAGCAGAATGTTGCGCTTCTTATAATTTGGCTTTCTTTCGCAAGCATTCTTAGATGCACAAGCGGAGGCCGCCCCCTGAGCGACCTCCTTCTTGCAATTATTATTGTTTAACAAATCAGACAAGCTAACCTGCTCTGTCCTACTCTTCAGTAAAAGCAATCTCTTCAAGAGCTGCAGCACAACGCTCGCAAACATCAGGGTGTGAAGAATTGCCACCTAGTTCAGTGATATTCCAGCAACGGGGGCATTTTTCGCCACTAGCAAGCGAGACACTTGCTGAAAGTTCAGCACACTCTTCAAAGGAAACGGCGCCAACAATAAAGAGTTCCTGATAAACAGCCAAATCGTACGTGTCAACAACAGACAAAAGCTCAGTAGGAAGAACAACCTTTACCGCGGCCTCTTGACTCTTCTTAATAGTACCAGCAGCACGAGCCTCTTCTAAAGCCTTAGTAACAACATCACGAACGTCCATAATGCTTGCCCAATTGCCGTTTAAGCCTTCGGTATCAGCAGGCAGCTGAGGCTTAAAGCCCTCACGGGTGGGCCAGCAAGCAAGCTGTACCGATTCGTGGCGATGAGGATTATTGCGCTCAGCCTCAGGATAGTGCTGCCATACTTCTTCGGTTGTGAAAGTAAGAATGGGTGCCAGTACACGAACCATAACATCAAGAATGTTTTGAATAACTGTCTGAACAGCACGTCGACGCTTACTTGAAGGAGCTTCAGAATACAGGCGATCCTTAGCAACATCCATATAAACATTCGAAAGATCATTAACGAAGTCGTAAGCAGAACGATAAACATAATGGAATCGATAATCATCGTAAGCTGCAGTTACTTCATCAAGCATGTTTGCCGTCTTTACCATCATGTACTGGTCGATAGGCTCAAGCTCATCCCAGGCAACGCGATCTTGAGACTCATTAAAGTCGGAAAGATTACCCAGTAAGAAACGGAACGAATTACGGAACTTACGATAAGTATCCGAAGTTCGCTGCAGAATCTCATCACCAATAGAAACGTCTTGGCTGTAGTCAACCGAGCTCGTCCACATACGCAAAACGTCAGCGCC
>CAVCRX010000044.1:0-4056 GCA_963604935.1 Bacteroidaceae bacterium | reverse complement strand
TTTCTCCTGGCTTAATTAATATTATTTCTTCTATATTAACATCACTTGGATCAATGGTATTACCAAGCGACTTTGACATCTTCTTGCCGTCTTTATCAAGAGTAAAGCCGCAGCTAATAACGTTTTTATAAGGAGGAATTCCATAGGCAGCTACGCTGGTAAGAAGCGAAGACTGGAACCAACCGCGATGCTGGTCTGAACCCTCGAGATAAACATCAGCTGGGCGCTCAAGATAATCACGCGCTTCACAAACAGAAGTATGACTAACACCAGACTCCCACCAAACATCCAAAACATCTGAGCCAGGGGTTAACTGATCAACACCAGCGCCACACTTGCACTTCGTATCTGCGGGCAGATATTCAGAAGGCTTCAACTTGTACCAAGCGTCTGCGCCCTGAGTTTTAAAGAGTTCGATTACCGCATCAAAAGTAGCTTCAGTTGCAACGGTTTCGCCGCAGGCATCACAGGTGAACACGGGAATAGGAACGCCCCAGTAACGCTGACGAGAAATACACCAGTCCGGACGATCAGCAACCATAGAACCAATACGGTTGGCAGCCCAAGCGGGATGCCATTCAACATCGTTATGGATAGCATTCATTGCCTTTTCACGCAAAGAAGTGTCATCCATTGAAACAAACCACTGGGTAGTAGCACGGAAGATAACAGGCTCATGACAACGCCAGCAATGGGGGTAGCTATGGTTGATATCCACATGAGCAACAAGAGTTCCAGCCTCGGCTAAATATTTGATGATTTCAGGGTTAGCTTCATCCGTAGACAGGCCAGCCCAACGGCAGCTACCTTCATAGAAGCGACCTTCGTCATCAACAGGCATTCGAATTTCTTTAATACCATGTGCTTGGCAAACTTTATAGTCGTCAACGCCATGACCGGGAGCCGTATGAACAGCGCCGGTACCAGCATCAAGAGTTACATGAGTGCCAGTAATTACAACACCAGTTTCGCCATCAAGAACAGGGTGAACATAGCTTACGCCCTCAAGTTCGGTACCCTTGAAACGCAAAGTATCAGAACCATCTGACAAGAATTCTAATTCGCCCCATCCAGCAACCTCAGCCAAAGCGGAGCTTAGCTCTTCAGCCATAACAAGCAGCTGGCCATCAATCTTGGCAACAACATAATCTGCATCAGGAGACAAGGAAACGGCCTGGTTTGCAGGAAGCGTCCAAGGGGTGGTAGTCCAGATAACAACACCCGATTGAGCGCCCTCTAAACCTTCAGCACTTGCAGCCTGAGCAATAAAATCAGGAGTTTTTTCAAAGAAGAACTTCACATAGATTGAAGGGCTGACTTCATCGCCATATTCAATCTCAGCCTCTGCAAGAGCAGTGTGACAATGGCTGCACCAATGGATTGGTTTGCGACCGCGATAAACACTACCGTCAAGATAAAGCTTCTTAAAAATCTCAATATTGCCAGCTTCGTATTCAGGCAAGTAAGTCAAATAAGGGTTATCCCACTCGCCGCGAACTCCAAGGCGCTTAAAGCCCTCACGCTGACCATCGAGCTGCTTAGTTGCATACTCACGACAAATCTTACGGAAGGTCGCCGTATCAATCTTGGACATCTTTTCTTTGCCAAGCTGTTCTTCAACCTTGTTTTCGATGGGCAGACCATGACAGTCCCAACCAGGAACATAGGGTGCATAGTAACCACGCATGCTTTTATATTTAACAATAAAATCTTTAAGAATCTTGTTAAATGCGTGACCAATATGGATAGGACCATTTGCATAGGGAGGTCCATCATGAAGAATAAAGGGCTGATTGCCCTTATTCTTTTCAAGAACTTTGGCGTAAATGTCAATGTCGTTCCAGAACTCTAAGCGCTTGGGTTCGTTCTGAGGCAGGTTGCCGCGCATCGGAAAGTCCGTTTGGGGCAAGTTCATGGACTGTTTGTAGCTATTTGCCACGACTTCGACCTTTCTTGTTCAACGTATAAGTTAGTAGATGATAGCACTCAGACCCCTAAGCAAAGAAGCACAAGGGGCACATAAAAAGAACTTTATAGATAAGTGTTAGTTAAATAGAGCGGTTTTTAGCGCATCTAAAAATGCTTGATTATCTTCGCGGGTACGCACGCAAACCAAGAACGAGCGATCATCATCAACACCAGGTGTACCCGTTAAATCAAGCATGCTAAAACCTTGCTTCTGCATACGTGTAATAAGCGTAGCAGCGCTATCGATGCCAAGATTACGAGAAGTAGATGGCGAAAGCGTACACATTACAAAGTTTGATTCAGAAGGACAAACCTTGATTCCTGGAATCAATGAAAGCATGCATTGCATCCAAGGAATTTCAGATTCAAGAAGTTCTTGTGTCTGCTGGTTGTAGCTAAAAAGATTTGGAAGCTGGCGAGCTAGCACTTCATGAAACATGCCCAGTTCCCCACCATCATCAAACTTGCTAATACGCGCAATAACCTCAGGATTACCAACAATATAGCCCATTGGAATTCCAGGCATACCCAAGTCGGTTGAGATACTGCGAATAACCAGCAAATTACGATGCTTTGAAACAAGATTTACAAAGGATTCCGCACCAATGGAGAGATTGATATGAGTTTCATCAACGATAACCCAATCACAAGCCTCAAGATATTTGAGTAAAGTTTCCTCGGAAAGCAAACGGCCGGTTGGATAACCGGGATTTGCCAGCACGGCAGCCTTAAAATACTGATCACGCGCAAAGGCTAGTGCAGGATCCACGACCAAAGTGTCAAAAGGACTTACCAGCTTAACGGCATTATGCCCAGCATTGGTTAGCGCAAGCAAATAAGAAGCAGGGCAAGGCATAGATACTGCTACGTTACAAAAACGATAAGTCTGTGCAATCGCTCGAATCATTTGCAGATTGCTTGTGCCCGCCAAAAAACTCCCTGCAGGCATTTCGAAATAGCGAGCAAGCACACTAGTTAAATGCGAGCCATCACGATTAGGGGTAAAGGAAAGATCCCCCTCGACAATGGCTGCAGTAATAGCCTTACGAACCGACTCAGGCGTACCAAGAGGGTTAGCTGTGCACGAAAAATCAAGCCAATCAATTTCTGCGCGCAGCTCATAAGGCATAGTAGGAGTAGCTTTAGAATTCTCTAAAGCAGAATCAACCGTATGAGTAAGCTCGCTTAGCGGTGTCATCGTTTTTCCTTTTCGCGCAAAAAAATTCATACCTAAAGTCAAACTTAAGGCATAAATTCTGCTTCATTTTAGTAGTGCATTCATGCGAAGAACCCATAAGACAGAAGAATCTTTCTGGTTCAACGGAAGTCAAACTTATCACCTTTTTTGCGACGATTTTCGACAATTTTTCAGAAGAGTTTTAGCTTGTATTTCATTAATTTACTAATCCACTATATCTAGTGGAGTTAAAGCTATATCCTCAAAAATATTTTTATATTGTGGTTTTTATAGGTATGAGGACCGACATAAAAAGAAGCGCATAAATCCCCGAACTGGTAAGCTGAATCAAGGTAAGAATTTCCAAAAATTTTCATGAGGGAATACAAGGGGAACGCATGAATTACTTAAACAAAATCTTCTTAATTTCTAAAAAAATCCTTTGCATCTGCTTAAGTATTAGCCTTATTTGTTCCTTTTCTTTCGTTCTGCCTTGCACCGCTCAAGCAGAAAACCAAGACACTACAGAATCTTTCCAGGAAGATAACGAAAACGGTCAAGATGATAGTCTTGTTCAAGAAAGTGATTACACAAATCAATACCTCAAAGAGCTCTATGAAGAAAATCAGCTTACCACCGGCTCTAAAACAAATATTGAGGCAAGTGATGATTTAAATGGCATATTTATTACTGGCCCTAGCGACGAACTCTCAACAGAGGGCATAAGCATCAATAAAGTGTTGAATTTTGACGAAGGCGTTGTAAGCCGAATTCGCGTAGAGGCCTTGGCGGAATTTAAATCCAACGTTTCTGTTTCTGTTTACATCGATAGCAAAACGGAGCCTATTGCCACTTTTAAACTCAAAAAGCAGCATGAAAAAAAATCTTGGGATATGGGCACGACTGACTAC
>CAVCRX010000043.1:0-76120 GCA_963604935.1 Bacteroidaceae bacterium | reverse complement strand
TTAGCTCAGCTGGGAGAGCGCGGGCTTTGCAAGCCTGAGGTCAGGGGTTCGATCCCCCTATGCTCCACCATGAACTTTCGAAGAGCCGTTCATTGAACGGCTCTTCTTGTGTTTAAAGCTTTGTTTTAGCTATAGCAGGCGTATGATGGAGCAGCACTTAATCAAAGGAGAACAATGAAACAGGAAAATATTCGCAACGTTGCAATTATTGCTCACGTTGACCACGGTAAAACCACCATGGTTGACCGCTTGCTCTATACTGCCGGCGTATTTCGTGAAAATCAGGAAGTAGCCGAGCGCGTTCTTGACTCTAATGATCAGGAACGTGAGCGTGGTATTACCATTCTTTCCAAGAATATTTCCGTTACATATAAAGACACCAAAATTAACGTTATCGACACTCCTGGCCACGCTGACTTCGGCGGTGAGGTAGAGCGTGTTCTTAATATGGCTGACGGTGCTCTTCTTATTGTTGATGCTTTTGAGGGTCCTATGCCTCAGACTCGCTTTGTTCTTAATAAAGCGCTGCAGCTTGGTCTTCGTATTGTTGTTGTAATTAATAAGATTGACCGCCCTGGTGCTCGTCCTGAAGAAGTAGTTGATGAAGTGTTTGACCTTATGGTCGAACTTAATGCAACCGACGAACAGCTCGACTTCCCTGTTATCTATGCTTCCGGTGTTAATGGATATGCTCGTTATGAAGCAAACGATGACAATATGAATATGATTCCTTTGCTTGATACTATCCTTGAGCAGATTCCTGCACCTGACGTACAGCCTGACGGCCCTGTTGCTTTGCAGATCTGCACTGTAGATCACTCAAGCTTTGTTGGCCGTATTGGTGTGGGACGTTTGTTCTCGGGCACCATGCATAAGAACGAGCCTGTTTTGGTTGTTAAGAACGACGGTACTCGTTACAACACCATGATTAAGCAGGTATTTGTATTTGAAGAGCTAGGTAAGCGCGAAGTAGAAGAAGCTTACGCGGGTGACATTATTGCTATTGTTGGCGTTGAGGACGCTGACATCGGAGATATGGTCACCAACCGCGAGCAGCCTATTATTCTTGATCCTATCGAGGTTGAAGAGCCTACGATGTCCGTTGTTTTTGAGGCATCAAGCTCTCCTTTGGTTGGTCGCGATGGTGAAATCGTTGGTGCTCGTCAGCTTAAAGAGCGTCTTTTCGCTGAAGCTGAGAGTAATATCTCTATGCGCATTACCGAGCTTGAAGATAAGACTGGTATGGAAGTTGCTGGTCGTGGCTTGCTCCACTTGTCTGTTCTTATGGAAACAATGCGTCGTGAAGGCTTTGAATTCCAGGTTGGCAACCCTCGCGTCATTATTAAAACTGACGAAAATGGCAACAAGGTTGAACCTATCGAGGAAGCCACAGTAGACTGCCCTAGCGAATACGCTGGCAAGTGTATTGAGGTCTTTGGTACCGCCGGCGGTGAAATGACTGATATGTATCCTATGGGCGACCAGACTCACCTCGTCTTCAAGATTCCTTCTCGTGGCACAATGGGTCTGCGTACTCGCATTCTTAACGTGACACGTGGTGAAGGTATTATGTTCCATCACTTTAGCGAGTATGGTCCCTTCCGCGGCGACTTTGGCGGCCGTAAGAATGGCTCGATGATTTCCATGTCTACTGGTAAATCGGTTGCTTATGCACTTGATACTCTTCAGCAGCGCGGCACTTTGTTTGTTGGTCCTGGTGAAGAAGTTTACGAGGGTATGATTGTTGGCGAGTCTGCCCGTGAAGGCGATATGGTTGTTAATGTTGAGAAGGCTAAGAACCTTGGCAATCAGCGCTCTTCCGGTGCTGACAAGGCAATTCAGCTTACTCCCCCTGTAACCTTCACTCTTGAAGAGGCTTTGGAATATATCCAGGACGACGAGCTTGTTGAAATCACTCCTAAGAATATTCGTCTGCGCAAGCGTTTACTCTCTGCTGTTGATCGCAAGAAGGCAAACAAATAATTCACTTGCTCTTTTAACACTCAGGCACACTTAAGTGGTAGAAAGATGCCGCTTAAGTGTGCAATACGTGGGTGAATTGTGCAGAACTCACATAAAGCGAGTTTACATCCGGAAACTTGTGTAACAATGCGCAAGGTATGTCAAATAAATATCGGAAAAGGGACTTGGATGAAGAAGACCAACCTCGTCACTAAGATTGCAGTACTTGGTTTATCAGCTGCTTGTTGTTTTGCTGTTACTGGTTGTAGTGCACAAAATTATGGTTACACCGGCGGCGTAGCTGCAACAGTAAAAGCTTCGGATGCGTCTGAAGCTACTGAAATTGCAGAGGATACTGTTACAAAATATATTCAGGATTTCCGCACTTCATCCAATATTACTTCTGATGATTCCTGGGGTGAATGGCTTAACACTAATAGCTATGAGCCTTCAACTGTTCGTACTCAGGTAATCGAACATTACGAAGAAAACG
This sequence comes from Bacteroidaceae bacterium, assembly GCA_963604935.1. Taxonomy (GTDB): domain Bacteria; phylum Actinomycetota; class Coriobacteriia; order Coriobacteriales; family Eggerthellaceae; genus Anaerotardibacter. The sequence continues at coordinate 73,665 of CAVCRX010000043.1, read as the reverse complement.
AACTTATCAAGCAAGCATGCCAGGCAAAAAATATCACTGTCGAAGAATCTGAAATCGATGAAAAGGTAGCCGAAATGAAGGCTAACTATGATTCCGATGAGGCTTGGCAGGAAGCATTGTCTAATGCTGGTACTTCCGAAGATTTATACCGTGAATCCGTACAGATTGGTCTACTCACTAATAAGCTTAAAGAAAACGTTGTTGGTGAGGTAAAGGTTAAGGATTCCAAGCTTTTAAAGCAGCTGAAGACTTACGCAAGCTATATTGACGGCGCAAAGCGTTCCTCTCACATCCTGTTCTCTTCTGACGATAAAGCTACCGCAAAGAAGGTTTTGAAGAAGATTAATTCTGGCAAGATTTCTTTTGAGAAGGCTGCTAAGAAATACTCCACCGATACTTCAAGCGCCTCAAATGGTGGTGATGTTGGTTGGGATAAGATCAACAATTTTGTTACCGAATACACCGATGCTCTTGATAAGCTTAAAAAAGGCCAGGTATCCAAGCTAGTAAAGAGCGATTATGGTTATCACATTATCAAGTGTACTGACGTATTTAATTCAACAGGAAATGAAACAAAGGTTTCTCAGTATCCTGACGCTATCGCTGACTACGTTAAAGACATTGTGAAGTCTAATACCGAGGAAGATAAGTACGACAAGTGGTACGACAAATATAAAGAGCAGGCTGAAATTACAGTAAATGATATGCCTGAGAATGTTCCTTATAATCTTGATATGACTAAGTACACCAGCTCTGATGATTCCGATGATTCTAGCTCCGACTCGAGCGACGACTCTTCAAGCGAATCTTCAGATAGCAGCTCAGATGACTCTTCTGATTCCGATGACTCGAGTTCTGATAACTCAAGCGATTCAAGTTCGGATAGCAGTAAGTAGAGTAGCTGTATTTAAAATCGCTTAAAGTACACAATCAAGAGGCCGCGTAAAGTGGCCTCTTTTATTAGTTTTTAGAGAGAAGCTCTTATGTCTGATTTAGCTCAAGCTCCATTTTTAAAACTTCATGATGTGGTGGTTCGCCGCGACGGGCGAAACATCTTGAATATTGATGATTTTGAGCTTGCTGAAGGTGAAAATATCGCTCTTATTGGCCCAAATGGTGCTGGTAAATCTACCTTTGTGAAATTAATTACTCGCGAAATTTTGCCTTTATGGCGAGAAGAACCACCAGTGCTTTATCGAGGTAATCCCCGCGCAACCTTAGAAGAAACAAAAAGGGATCTTGGTATCGTTTCTTCTACGATGCAATCACAGATAACGGTTCATCTTCCTGTTATCGAGATTGTGGTTGGTGGTTTATTTGGAGCTCTTGGTATTCCTGGACACTGTACTGCTACACCTGAGTCTTTTAAGCTCGCTGAAAAGGCGCTTGATCAGGTTGGAATGATTGCATATAAAGATGCCGATATTATGACCTTATCGACAGGCCAGTCTCGCCGTGTTTTGATTGCTCGAGCACTTATTCATAAACCTAAGGTTTTGGTTTTTGATGAACCAACCTCCGGCCTTGATCCTGAAGGGATGTATTACGTACGTCGAACCATGCGTGATTTAGTGGCACAGGGCACCTCAATCATTTTAGTAACTCATTACCCAGAGGATATTATTCCCGAGATTAATCGCGTTATGGCTATCAAGAATGCGAAAGTTTTCGCTGATGGAACCAAGGAAGAAGTCTTAACAAGTGAGAAAATGACGGAATTATTTGAGGTTCCTTTAAAAATTTTATCCCAAGAAGACTATTTCTCGCTTGTTAGTCAATATTAGTTTGTGTATACTCTCATATCGCACTTGCAAAAGTGAAGCCAATGGAGAGATGTCCGAGTCTGGCTGAAGGAGCACGATTGGAAATCGTGTGTGCCCCATAAGGGTACCTGGGGTTCGAATCCCCATCTCTCCGCCACATATTCCGACTCATAAAGAGTCTATTTATAGCGGGAAACCGCAAGGGGAACGCTCGGAAGAGCGTTTTTCTGTATAAAGGGGTAAAACCCACCTGGAAGGATGGCAGAGCGGCTGAATGCGGCGGTCTCGAAAACCGTTATGCCGGTATTCCCGGCATCGAGGGTTCAAATCCCTCTCCTTCCGCCATTAGTAACTAACCAGGAGCCTATTGGTTCCTGGTTATTTCTTTTTCATGCACTATGATGTGGGCGTTTGGACATGTGTAAGAAAGGATTGTGCATGGCTGATCGAGTAGTAAATCCTAACGACAATGAATATACGGGCGCAGACCCAGTAATTATGGCGCTTGCAAAATCAGCTCTTGATGAAGCTGCTGATAAGTTAATTGCGGGTGAGGCAGTTGTTCCTTTTACCGCTTTAGCAGTAAAAGAAAACCTCTTTATAGAAACTCACGAATATCCAACAGCTGAAGAAACTTATGATGCCGCTCGCGCAGAAGTTCAGGGTGCTCGTGGAGCAACGGGTTATGCATTTTGTTACGACGGCGAACTTGATACTAATAAAGGCAAGGTAGATTGCCTTCTTGCTGAGTGTGGTTTACCTGGAGAAGCTAGCGGTATCACCTTTGGATATATCTATGATGATGAAGGTATCTACCGTGATGAAATTACCTATATTGGTAAAAGTCCTAACTTTATGGAGCGCTTAAAGGAAGAATTAGAGATTGAATCTGAATTAGATAAGCGTACCGGTGAGGTAAGTACTCACGGAATGTTTAATGCAGAACAAGCGGTTGCTCGCATGGAAGAAGCGCTTGCTCAATCTGAAAAAGACGAGGCTTAGTTGTTTAAAGCGTTTTAAAAGGTAAGTGTTAAAAAAATACAAATTCTAAAATGAGCATCTTATAGGTGCTCATTTTTTGTGTCAGGTGTGCTTTATCTAGTTTTAGGGCTTATTTGGTGTGGGATAGAAAGCTGTCTAGGAAATTTAAGTTTTTAAGATAAATAGAGTTCAGTAAAAGTTCTTATTTGCTTCAAATTTTGTTCAGAACTTCTGAGTAAGATGCCTACACAAGGAGATTGATTTAGATTTGTGTAGGTTTACTGTTGGCAAAAACATTTCTTCACATTGGATGAATAGTCTGGTAAATTAATTGGGCTATTCCTGTTCCGGGACTGCCTTTATCGCCCGGAGCCGTAAGTCCAGAGGAGGTGAAAAGATGAAGGCTTATGAACTCTTGTTTTTTGTAGCCCCGTCTATCGATGAGGAGTCTCGCCTTGCTGCTTTTAAGCGCATCGAGACCACTATCGCCGCAAATAACGGCACCATCGATAACGTTGATAACTGGGGTAAGCGCAAGCTGGCCTATGAAATCAACAATTTGTCTGACGGTGATTACACCCTGATCGATTTCCATGCTGCTCCCGAAAGCATCGAAGAGCTGAACCGTGTTCTTCGCATTACTGATGCTATCGAGCGTCACATGATCGTTGCTCGTACCGACCGCGATTAATTTTTAGGAAATCATCAAAGCGAATGGGAATTCGCGAACCGAAAGAGGCAAAAAATGAGCATTAACAAGGTTATGATTAGCGGAAACTTAACCCGCGACCCCGACCTTCGCACGACCGCAAGCGGTACGTCTGTTTTAAGTCTTGGTGTTGCAGTTAACGACCGTCGTCGCAACCAGCAAACAGGAGAATGGGAAGATTACCCAAACTTTATTGATTGCACGATGTTTGGTGCTCGAGCTGAAAGCGTCTCTCGTTTTCTTTCTAAAGGAAGCAAGGTTGCAATCGAAGGTAAGCTTCGTTGGAGCCAGTGGGAGCGCGATGGTCAGCGCCGTAACAAAATCGAAGTCATCGTTGATGAAATCGAATTCATGAGCATCCGTAATAACAATGCTGCTCCCGCAAACGGTGCTCCTACCTATCAGGCACCAGCCTACCAGCAGCAAGCTCCTGCTTATCAGGTTCCTGCTCAGGCTGCACCTGTGGTTGATGCCTCGGTTTACGACGAAGATATCCCATTCTAATCACCGAAAGGCAAGACAATGGCTGAACATAATAAGCAACCTCGTCGTAAGTACTGCCAGTTCTGCAAAGAGCACGCTGAGTACATCGACTACAAAGACACCCAGATGCTTCGCAAGTATGTTACCGACCGCGGTAAAATCAAGCCTCGTCGTGTAACCGGCGCTTGCGTTCAGCATCAGCGCGATATTGCTAACGCTGTAAAGCGTGCACGCGAGATGGCTCTTATGCCTTACGTTGTGCCTGCAATCAGCAGCCGTGGCAATCGTCGTGATCGCTAATAGGAGGTAAGAGATGAAGGTTATTCTGCTTACCGAAGTTAAGGGCAAGGGCGGCGAAGGCGACGTCATCGACGTTCGTGATGGTTTCGCTAACAATTATCTTTTGCCCCAGAAGAAGGCTCTCCGTGCTACTGAAGGTAACCTGAAGCAGCTCGAGAACCGCAAGGCAAACATTGCTGTTCGTGAAGAGAAGCGTGTCGCTGAGGCTACCGCAACCAAGGCTGCTCTTGAGGCTGCTCAGGTTAAGGTTATCGCTCGCGTTGGCGAAGAAGGCGTTCTGTTTGGTTCTGTCACCGGTGCTCAGATTGCTGAAGCAATCAAGGAGCAGGCTGGTGTAGAGGTCAGCAAGCGCGACATCAACGTCAAGCAGGCTATCAAGACCGCTGGCGAGCATGAGGTTACTCTTGCTCTCTATCGAGACATCAAGGCTACTGTCACCGTTCTTGTTGGTGACGAGGCTACCTTTGCTGCTCCTGCAGCTGAGGAAGCTGCTGAGGCAGAAGAAGTTTCTGCTGAGGAAGCTGACGCTGAGTAAATTTCTTACTCACAAATTTCAAAAGCGAATCTCATTTGAGGTTCGCTTTTTTTGTTTCACGTGAAACACATTTTTTCTTAGCAGAGAATTCTTAATTCTCTTTAGGTCTGACAGGTACAATAGATAAGACCTAGCTACTCATTATTTTGACAAGTTGTTGTCTTACTTTTTAAAGGAGCCGTGTAAATGCCAGATCTTGCTCAAGCTAAGCAAACTGATACCAAACAGGCCTCGCTTCCTCAGAATATCGATGCTGAAAAAACGGTATTAGCTGCTTGTCTTTTGTCTACGGGTGTTTTTGAAGAGGTTTCTTTAAAGGTTAAGCCTGAAGATTTTGTGCGTAATCAGCATCAGGTCATTTTTGCCGCAATGCGCGAAATGAATGCAAAATCTATTGTTATTGATGCTATTTCAGTAGCTGACTACCTTACTTCCAAAAATGAGCTCGAGCAGGCGGGTGGGGCTAGTTATCTTTTAGAGCTCGCCGATAATACCTTTGCTTTTACGAGTTGGCAGCATCACGCAGATATTGTTGCGCGCGATGCACTTCGTAGGCAATTACTGCGAGCTGCAAGCGAAATTAAGGCGCTTGCTTACGATTCACCCAATGATGCTAAAGAATTGGTTGGTCAGGCTGAGGCTAAGCTTTTTGGTGTTACTGAAGGAACAGTAAGCTCTACCTTTAAAGGTATTGCAGAGCTTAACGCCGAGGCTATCGAAGAAATCGTGAAGATGTCCCAGCGTGACGACTCTATGCAGGGTGTCCCTACTGGTTTTAAAGATATCGACAAACTCTTTAATGGTTTCCGTGGTGGCGACTTAATCATTTTGGCTGCGCGTCCTGCTGTTGGTAAAACATCGTTTGCTATGAATTTAGCAACCAATGCAGCAAAGCTTGGAAGCACAGTAGCTTTATTTAGTTTGGAAATGTCGTCAGTTCAGATTACTCAGCGTTTGCTTGCAGCGGAATCTGGAATTGAGCTTCATCGTATGCGCGGGGGTTTTTTAAAGGACTCTGACTGGGAAGATCTTGTTCGTGCTTCCGGCGCTCTTTCAAACTGCGATTTATATATCGACGATTCCCCTTCCTTAACTTTGACTGAGTTAAGGACAAAGGCTCGTCGCGAAATGCGCGACATTGAACGCGGAATTATTATCATCGACTATTTACAGTTGATGCAGCCCGTAATTCCTCATCCTAATAATCGAAACCAAGAGGTTGCAGAAATCTCGCGTGGCCTGAAGGTTTTAGCAAAAGAACTCGATATTCCTATCCTTGCTCTTTCACAGTTGTCTCGTTCGGTTGAGACACGTGGCGATAAGCGTCCTATGCTTTCCGACCTGCGTGAATCTGGTTCTATCGAACAGGACGCCGACATCGTTATGTTTATCGACCGTTCAACTTCAGAGGCTGAAGCGGAAGCTGACAAGCGTCCAGATTGGGGTACTGCAGAATTAATCGTTGCTAAGCATCGTAATGGTGCAACAAAGGATATTAAGCTTACCTTTATTCCTGAGTTCACTAAATTTGGTGACTACTTTGACGATTCGAATTACTAGGAATTGCTATGGCGCGCCAGGTAACATTTTTACATGCAGCTGATTTGCATATCGGTGCGCCCTTTAAAGGTCTACGAACTTCATCGGAGCAGTGGGCTGAAAAAATGATGCACGCGGTATCTGCCGCCTTTGAGCGTGTCATTGATATTGCTCTATATGAACATGTCGATTTTGTTGTGATGCCGGGCGACTTATTTGATAATTCGCACCCTAGTTTCAGAGATTTTTCGATGTTTACCCAGGGAATCGAGCGCTTAAATCAGGCTTCTATCCCTGTGTATTTTTGTAATGGCAATCATGATCCTTACGTCAGTTGGGAAAATGAATATTCTTCTCTGCCGGAAAATATGCATTGCTTCTCAGCCGAGAAAGCTTCCTTCTTTACCTATGAAAAAGATGGCGAAGTTTTAGCTTTATTGGGTGGCCGCGGCTTTTTAAACGCATCATTTCCTGCAGACGATGATGTTTCTGCAGGAATCAGTAAGACTTCGGCGGAACTCGCAACAGGAAAAAGCGCTCCTTTTATGGTTGGAGTTATGCATTCAGGTTTAGATATTGATCCAACGCGCGCGCCAGTTAATCCAAAGAGTCTTGAAAATAGAGGAGTTGATTACTGGGCTCTTGGACATGTACATCATGTGCACATTCTTCCTGATTTAAATAATCCCTTTATTGCTTATTCCGGTGCTCCGCAAGGTCGTGCTGCACAGGAAATAGGCCCTCATGGTGTGCTTAAAGTTACGCTTGAAGAAGGCGCAAAACCTCGTGTCCAATTTATGAGTACTGCAAGTATTGAATGGCAAAAATTCAAGCTTGATATATCTGACTGCTCTACTATTGCAGAAATTCGCGAGCAAATTATTAATAAGCAATTTGCACTTAATTCAAACTCATATGCAAAGGAAATGATTTTCCGGGTAAAGCTTGTTGGAAGAACAGAGCTTCATAAACGCCTGACCAGCCAATTAGTTGAGGATTTGCGAGAATCAGTAAATGAAGGTTTCCCTTTCTTTTACGTGGATGTTATTACTAATGAAACCCAACTGCCTATTGATGAGGATAAACTTCGCCAAGAAGGCCTTTTTTCTGCTGTGTACCTAGAAGCCTTGGACGATTTAAAGGCTGATTCTAAGCAACTCGCAACGGAACTTGAAAAAGAATACGAAGAACTTGGTTTAGGTACTCCGTTGGTATCTAAACAAAAACTAGAAAAAGCTATTAGCCAATCTAAGGCAATAGTTTTGGATTTACTTGATTAGGAGGTTTGTTGTGGGAAAAAATAACAAGCCTCTTGGCTCAAAGAAAAAGGCTGCTTTGGTAGATACGGAGCAGCAAACACCGGCAACTACAGAGCAACAAACATCCTCAGATATAAAGAAGCAAAACCTAATCTTTTTGGAGTTTGTGAAGCTTACTAATTTTGGTGCCTTTACTAATCGTGTTGTTGGCCCCTTTAAACCAGGGCTTAATGTGATTTATGGTCCTAACGAAGCTGGTAAAACAACAGTTAACCAGTTAGTTCGTGGAGTTTTGTTTGGTTGGCCTAGGCATCGCGCAAACACCAATTCGTATAAGCCTGAGTCCTCGGAGCGTGCGGGTAGCCTTTTCTTTACTAATAAAGAAACGCGTGAAACAGTAGAGCTTAAGCGTACAAAAAATAGCGATGAACTTGAAGATGAATACGGGGTGTTAGCGGATATTGACGCGGACACCTATAACACGATGTTTTCGCTTACTTCAGACGAGCTTTTGAATTTACGAAGTCATGATGAAGTGACTGCTCATTTGCTTACTGCCGGCTCGGGAACTGGCGTATCTCCTGCTCAAGCGCTTGCTCAGATTGACGAAGAAATTCAGGCTTTAATGTCGAAGTCCGCTCAAAAGCCTCAGAGTTTACCTAATTTGCGTGCTAGCGAGTCTCAGTTAAAAGAGCGTGTGCGCTTGGGAGTTAAGCAGGCAGAATCTTATTTATCAGAGCAGCAACAGCTTGAAGAATTGATTCCTCGTATGGATTCTTTGGCTGAAAACCAAGAAGAGCTCAACGAAGAAATTCAAAGAATTCGCGAGACAAAAACGCAAATTAATTCGCTTGATGCTGAAATCGCAGAGGCTAAAAAAAGCCTGGAAGAAGCAATTTCTGCTGAACATGAGCTAAAAGAAGATTTAGCTAACCCTGAGCCAGAAGATTTGCAGTATCTAGCAGAATTAAGCGAAGTAGAAATGTTTCGCCTTAAAGAGGGCCTTGCGGAACATCAAGCAAGTCTTGATCGCGCTCAACACGCTTTTGATATTGCGAAAAAGAACGAATCAGCAAGCCGTCTTGCTTATGAAGCACTCGCAAGCGACCCTGATTTTACTAAGGAGCGTCAAGGTGCAGCACGGCAACGTAAAGTAAAGTTAGTCTTGTCGGTTATAGTGCCGCTTATTATGTTTGCTTTGTGCGCCTGGTTTATTTTGCGCGTTATGACAAAACCAAACATCAGTTTGTTAGCAGGTTCTGCTGCAGTATTTATTGGTGCTTTATTTATTTTTGTTGCTGGTTTTGTAACAAACTTCCGTCCGAGTCGTGTTGAAGACGAAATGGCTGATCGGCTCAAAAAGGCCGAATGGGTTAAACGTCAGGACGCTTTGATGTTGGAAGAATGTCAGCGTGAATTAGATAGTCAGCAAGCAAAGGCAGAAACCTATTTAAGTGCGCATCACTTAAGTGGCGCCGCTGGAAGCATCAAACGCGCATATGAGGTAATAAACCAAGCTCAGAAGGCTAATCAAGATAAAGCTCTGCAGAGTCAATCCTGTAAGGCGCTTGCTTTGCAGATTCAAGCACTTAAAGAAGAAATCGGTTTAAAGAACAAACAGCGTGCAGAATTGTGTCGAACTTATTCTTTCCCAAGCAATGCAACACCCGAGCGTTTTGATTCCTTGATTGAGCGATTAATACTTGACCGTAAGCGCGTTATTTCGGTTTCACAAGAAACAAGCCAGCGCGTCGGTGAACTTAAGGAAAAACTCCACTTTGCACTAGGTAGCTGGGATTTTGATGCCGACAAGCTCGAGCTAAATAGGGTACGTGCTAATTTAAAAGAAGCCGAGCGCCAATTAACTACTCTTCTTGTTGCTCGTCTGAGTTTAAAGCGAGCCATTGCTGACTGGGAAAAAGTAAGCCAGCCTGAGGTATATCGCTTGGCTTCCGAGCTTTTTGAGTTAATGACTGATGGAGCTTGGCGTAAAGTCTTCATGAATTCCAATGGTGAAATTCGAGTTATGGACGCGCTTCATACCATAGAAAAGCCAGAACATCTTTCTACGGGGACGCGCCAGCAGCTCTATCTTTCTTTGCGTATTGCCTTACTTTTAACTGCTGATTCGGTAGGAAAATATCTGCCCGTGATGTGTGACGACATTTTGGTAAATTTTGATGAAGAGCGCCGTATGGGAGCAGCTCGAGCACTCGCTCGATTAGCGCAGCATCGCCAGGTACTTTTATTTACCTGTCATCCTGAGGTTATTAAGCTGTTTTCTTCGGTAGAACCTTCAGCCAACTATATTGAACTGTAGTATTATTTCTAAGTCATTAGGGGCATTTTGGCGGCCCCTTTATTCGTTAGAAGCCTGCTTGGTGATTTTAGGTTCTAAAGGATGTGCTTAAAATTTATAAGCCTGGTTTACTAACGTAACCGAAAGGAATAAAGCATGCCTAGTACGGTTTTGGTGGGTACCCAATGGGGAGACGAAGGTAAAGGTAAAATTACCGACCTTATTGCTAGCCATTACGATTACGTAGTTCGTTACGGCGGTGGAAACAACGCTGGTCATACGGTTGTTCATGGCGACACCAAACTTGCACTTCACCTAATGCCATCTGGTGTTATGTACGAAAACGCTACTCCTGTTATTGGCAACGGTGTAGTTATTGATCCTGGTGCCTTGGTGAAAGAAATGGCAATGCTCCAGGCTGAAGGTATCTCTTGCTCAAACTTGAAGATTAGCTGCAACGCTCATCTCATTATGCCTTATCACAAGGATCTTGATGGCGCTGACGAAAAGAGCCTTGGCAAGAATTCAATTGGTACTACCAAGCGCGGTATTGGTCCTTGCTATCAAGATAAGGCCGCTCGCAAGGGTATTCGCGTACAGGATTTGATGGACGAAAAGATCTTCCGTCTGAAGCTTGAGGCAGCCTTGGCTCAGAAGAATCCTATCTTGGACAAGATTTATGGTTTACATACTTATACCGTCGATGAGATTTGCGACGAGTATCTGCCTTACGCACGCATTTTGAAGCCCTTTATGGCTGAAACTACCCAGCTCTTAGCTGAGGCAAAGCACGAAGGAAAGAATATTCTTTTTGAGGGCGCTCAAGCTACCATGCTCGATATCGATCACGGTACCTATCCTTATGTCACTTCGAGTTCTTGTTCTTCTGGCGGTGCATCCATTGGTACCGGTGTTGGTCCTATGGCAATTGGTAAGGTTATTGGCATCATGAAAGCCTACACCACTCGCGTTGGTGGTGGTCCTTTCCCCACCGAGCAGCTTTTCCCTGAAAATGGCGGCCTTGGTGAAGAGGCTGAAGTTGGCGAGCTCTTGTGTTCCGCTGGTCATGAGTATGGTGTAACAACTGGCCGCAAGCGCCGTTGTGGTTGGCTCGACTTGGTTATTGGTAAATACGCGGTTGACGTTAATGGCTTGACTGATATCGCAATGACTAAGCTCGACGTGCTGTCTGAGTTTGACACCATCAAAGTTTGTGTTGCTTATGAGCACGAGGGTCAGCGCTATGATTACTGCCCCATGCAGCAGTCTGTTCTTTTCCACGCTAAGCCAATTTATGAAGAATTGCCTGGTTGGAAGGGTGTCGATATTACTGAGTGCCGCACTTTTGAGGAGCTGCCAGAAAACGCTCAGCGCTACATCGAATATGTTGAGAATTTTGTTGGCGCACCCATTACTATGGTTTCTGTTGCTCCTGAGCGCGACGCAACCATTTATCGCAATTGGTCATTTGATTACTAAGTAGTAATAAGGTGTCCCAGATATTTTGGGGCACCTTTGTTTTTTTAGAGGCTCTATAACGAGCACCGATTCCTTAAAGAAGGGAACAAAATGAACATCCTTGTTTTAGGCAGCGGCGGCCGCGAACATGCAATCGCATGGGCATTGGCAAAATCTCCTCGTTGTTCGGAGCTTTATGTTGCTCCTGGTAATGGTGGTACTTCTTCGTTTGCTACCAATGTTTCTGGTGTAAATGCCGAATCTGGCCAAGAAGTTTTGGAATTTGCTCAAGCTCACAATATTGAGCTTGTTGTAATTGGTCCCGAAGCACCTCTGGTTGTTGGCGTGGCTGATGTTTTGCGCGAGGCTGGAATTGCCGTCTTTGGCCCAAGCGCTGAAGGTGCGCAACTGGAGGGTTCAAAAGACTTCAGCAAGCGTTTTATGGCACGCAATGATATTCCTACGGCTGCTTACGCTACTTTTGACGATGCTGAAAGCGCTTGTACTTATATTAAAGAACAGGGTGCACCTATTGTTGTTAAGGCTGATGGCTTGGCTGCAGGTAAGGGCGTTGTTGTTGCCGAAACACTCGAGGATGCTCTTGCAGCAGTAAAGAATTGCTTTGACGGTGGCTTTGGTGCTGCAGGTGCTCGTGTTGTTATTGAAGAATGCATGACCGGCCCCGAATGCTCCATGCTTTCTTTTGTAAGTAATGGCGTTTCAAATCCTATGGCTCCTGCTCAGGATCACAAGCGTGCCTACGATGGCGACTTGGGTCCCAATACTGGTGGTATGGGAGTTTACTCTCCTGTTCCTATTGCAACTGAAAAAGAACTTCAGCAGATGCAAGAAATCATGCAACAGGCCGCCAAAGCAACAAAGGACGAGTTTAATCTTGATTACCGTGGTTGCTTGTACGGCGGATTCATGTTGACCGAGCAAGGTCCCAAGATTGTGGAATTTAATGCTCGCTTTGGCGACCCCGAAACTCAGGTTGTTTTGCCTCGCTTAGAGTCCGACCTGGTAGAGGTAATGTTGGCAGTAGCAAAGGGTACGCCAGAAGACATTAATCTGCAGTGGTCTGATAAGTGGGCAGTAAGTGTTGTTCTGGCAAGTGCTGGCTATCCTGGCTCCTACGAAAAGGGCAAAGTAATTACTGGTATCGAAGAGGCTGAAGCTCTTGAGGGTGTAAAAGTTTTCCATGCAGGTACAAAGGTAAACGAATCTGGCGAGTTACTTACCAGCGGCGGCCGCGTTTTGAATGTGGTCGCTTTGGCTGATTCTTTTGAGGAGGCTCGCAATCAGGCTTATCGTGCTGTTGATCTTATTAACTTTGAAGGAAAGCAATATCGCAGTGATATCGCCGCTAAGGCTTTGAAGGGTCGCAGCGCTTGGGCTTAGTTTCTTGAATTGCTTATATATTAGATAGCGATTTTTAAGCTAACTAAGAGAGCTTTACTAGAAGAAAGAATTGCTACAAATTCTTTCTTGACTCAAACAAAGGCTTTGCGTAATATAACTACTCGCGCATAGCGCACGAATGGTCGGGTAGCTCAGTTGGTAGAGCAGCGGATTGAAAATCCGCGTGTCGAGGGTTCAAGTCCCCCTCCGACCACCATTAAAATCAAACGCCCCGAATTTCGGGGCGTTTTTTTGTTTCCTGGGGCTACTTAAAGTTGATCCTTAGTATTTGTATTTTCTCTGCGTTTAGACGCGTTTCTATTTGGGTGTATCTGTTTGGACAGTGATTCATTTCGGATTTAACAAATTAGTAAAGATTTTTACTCATAAAGCCAGCGTAGCTTTGGGTTTGCGTCTTGATTTTTTTCAAAAAAAAAAATACCCTTATTCCTTAAGTTTATTAAGTGAATATTTAGAGGTTTGAATATGACTAACACAGAGTCACAGTTGTCATTGGCGCAACGCTTGGTAACTGCTCTTTTTGCATTTGTGCTTGTAGTAGGCCTAATGCCTATAAGTGCTTGGGCTGAAGACGCAGAAGCTCAGAACAGTGAAAGCCAAGAGCAGCAGAGCGATCAAGGTAATTCCGAAAAGGGTCTTGATGAGGCTGGAAATTCTGCCAACTCTGAGTCTAATGCAGCCGATGATTCATCTAAAAATGATGCATCAGAAGCTGGCTCTAATGGAGACGCTTCTGACAATGCTGCGTCCAGCGAAGATGAGGAATCTGCTTCTAATACAAATAGTGATGCTGGTGTAGAAAATGATTCTTCTGCGCAAAATAGCGCCGAAGAAGAATCGGGCACTACTGATGAACAGGGCGCTGATGATGTTAATCAGAATAATGCCATTGTTTTAGCAGCTAATAGTGGTGATGCTAAGCCTTATTACACTTACAGCAAGCAAATGTCAATGCAGGATATCTACGATAGGCTCGATACATATTATAGTGTGGGTATTACACCTGTTCATGTTTACTATGCGGGAGAAGAAGTCTGCACTCTTAGCTATCTTCACGATATGTCAAAGGATTTCCCTATTAGAGAATATGGATCATGTGTCTATAATTGCGATTGGACAGTATCGGAGATAAAAGGCGATATAGTCCTTCAAGAAAATGTTGATGTAGATAGTCCTGAAAACCCTGACTCCTACGCAACTTACGACGGCAAGGATCATAAGTGGGTACCTACGGTAACTGCCTCTGTTAACCCAAATTTCTCTGAAGATAACTACACTGTTTCTTATTACCGCGGTGATAATGAAACAAGCGATTTTAAGAGCGCCGGTACGATTACTGTAAAAATTAAGGGCATAGCTAATTATGCCTACATTAATGAAACCAGGACTTACACTATTAAGCAGGCAGAAACTCTGAGTGTTACTGCTCAAGACCAAGTGTATACCTACAATGGCGAGCTTCATGGTAATGCCGCCGAAGCTAGTGATTCAGACGGTACCACCGTTGAGTACTCCACCGACGGTAATGAATGGAGTACCAATGCACCTCAGATAAAGGATGCTTCTGAGCTTACTGTTCAGGTTCGTGCTACTAATCCAAATTACTCAAATACCGCAACTGCTAGCTATAGTCTTAAGGTGAAGCCTGCAGAGCTAAAAGTTAGCGTTAAAGGTAATTCCAAAACAAAGACCTACAACGGCGAAGAGCAGTCTGTTGAAGGATTTGAAGTAACCGATATTGAGGGCGACGCAAAAGACCTTTACAGTAAGGATAAAGTTGTTCTTAAAGATGGTGCAACAGCCTATGCTACAGGAACGAATGTCGGTACTTATAAGATGGGTCTGACAGAAGACTCTTTCGCAAACCCCGACGCAAACTTTGACGTTAGCTACACGGTTACCGATGGTGAATTGATTATCAACCCTGCCGAGCTTGCCGTTAGTGTAAAAGGCACCTCAGAAACTAAGGTTTATAACGGTGGAGAGCAGTCCATCGAAGGCTTTGAGGTAACTAATGTTGACGGTGATGCAAAGGATCTCTACAACAGTGAAAACGTTGTTTTGGCCGAGGGTGTAGTAGCGGAGGCCAAAGGCACCAACGTCGACACTTATACGATGGGTCTAACGGAAGATTCTTTCGTAAATAAGGATGCAAACTTTAACGTTAGCTTTACGGTTATCGATGGTGAATTGACTATCGATAAGCGTGCCATTGAAGTTAGCGACTCTGCGACCTTTGTTTATAACGGTAAAGAGCAGGTATTAAACATTAATGCAGCCAATGTAACAGGACTTGTAGATGGTGATACGCTGCATCTGTTCGCACAGGTAAAGGGTACTGAGCCTGGAGTTTACAATGAAGTATCTTTGGATAGTTGGCTTGTGTTCAACGATGAGCTAAACGTTACCAAGAATTACTCCATCACGGTATCTGGTGAACTTACCATTACTGAACAAGCTGATTCTGATAGCGATAAGGCTGAGGATTCTGAGGAAAGTTCTACGGATAAATCTGATGAATCTTCCGATTCTGAGGAAAGCAGCGATTCTAAAACCCCAGAAACAGGCGATTTCACCCTGTTCGCAATGGGTTCTAGCTTAGTTATTGCTCTTGCAGCATTTGGAGCTCTTCTTGCAAGCCGTAAGTTTCGTTCTTCAGTAAGGCGCTAGTAGCTACCTAAAAGCTAAATAAATGCTAAGAGCTCAGCCACTGGCTGAGCTCTTTTTGTTTCTTATGCAAAGTTTTTCGTTGTTTGATATCCGCCACAGGATTAATTGGCCTATGGAGCTTAGCTTGTAAGTTTATAAACCTACAAGCTAAGACTTATTTCCTAGGTGCTTGCTGGAGAGTCCAGCCACCATCTACAA
Organism: Bacteroidaceae bacterium; assembly: GCA_963604935.1. Classification (GTDB taxonomy): domain Bacteria; phylum Actinomycetota; class Coriobacteriia; order Coriobacteriales; family Eggerthellaceae; genus Anaerotardibacter. Next base: position 58,049 of record CAVCRX010000043.1, on the reverse strand, counting down.
ATAAGATCTGTCCGGTGATGTAATTGCTTTCTTCGCTTGATAGGAAGAGGACTGCATTTGCGATGTCATCGGTAACGCCGCGGCGGCCCATAACCAAAGCGTCGCACATGGCAGCTTCGGCCTCAGGATCAGAATAAGTTGCCTTATTGATGTCGGTTGCAATGGAGCCTGGTGCAACAGCATTAACGTTAATACCAAGTTCTCCAAGACCATGAGCATAGGTGCGCGTAAGGGAATTGGTTGCGGCCTTGCATAGGTTATAAAGTGGTGTGTTTTGCCCGGTAAGAATTGAACTTACTGAACTGATATTAACGATTGATTGGCCGCCACCGTTTTCTTGGTGATACTTTGCAAACCAGTCGCAGGCAAAAAGCTGACTCTTAAGGTTTGTATCGATATTGCGCTGCCATAAATCTTCAGTAACGTGACCAACTGGGCTTGCTTCCCAAATGCCCGCGTTGTTAACAAGGATGTCAAAAGCTCCAAAACGTTCTACGACGGCATTGAAGAAGGCGTCGATAGAAGCAGTGTTAGCAACGTCGCAACTTGCATACATTACGCGCTCGTGCTCGCCATGGGTAAAGGGTTCTAATTCTTTAAGGAGCGCATCAATGTCGCGTTCTGAGTGTCCGCAGAGGGCAACATTTGCACCAGCTTCAAGAAATTTTTCAGCACAGCGGCGACCAATTCCTCTTGCCGAGCCAGTAACAACAACTGTTTTACCTGCAAAGTCATAAGAAATCATGAAAACCCCTTTCTTTTAGGCTTTATATCAGTATAGGCAAATGCACGTGAGGTGGCTGTTTGTTAGAATCTAACGGGCAACAAAGCTAAGGGTATTGTTGTGTCTAAATAAACAGTAATGAATCCTAAATAGCTTTCGGAGCACATAGATTTATAAAGCGCATTTATGGTGGTTTCTTTTAAAAGAGCAATCACAATCAAATGTATGAAGAGGGTAAAAGAATGATTAGCTATCAGTCTGACCATATGTATGAGAGCGCGAATGAGCTTGTTGAAGAGCAAGTCGCAAGTCGTATTAGCATGAAAGATCATACACTGTATGATTTTTCGGAAAATGCAGAGACCTTTGCAAAGAATTACATGGGTTGGACTTCATTAGCTAGTAAGCCGCCATATCCCATTGAAGATATTCAGGCTTTTGCTGATGAAATGATTCTGCGTGGAATGAATACGGTTGTACTTGTTGGTCAGGGTGGCTCAACTCAGGCGCCCATGACACTTACAAAGTACAATTCTGTTGACTCTAATTTGATTAAGTTCCGTACGCTTGATTCTGTTTCTCCTGCTCGTGTGCGCAGTATTTTGGCGGGTATCGACGTTGAAACAACTCTGTTTATCCAGTCTTCTAAGTCGGGTAGCACTATCGAGCCTGCTTTGATTACTAAGGCGATTCTTGATTACCTTGCCGAGCGCCTCCCAGAAGAAGAAATCGGAAATCACTTTATTGCTATTACTGATCCTGGTTCCGAGCTGGAGAAAGAAGCTTATAACCTTGGTTGGGCTAAGGTCTTCCCAGGTGAGCCTACGGTGGGCGGCCGTTACTCTGCGCTCTCTGTTTTTGGTTTAGTTCCTGCCGCCTTGGTTGGAATTTCTCTGGATTCTCTAATGGATTCTGCCCGCGAAGCTGAACAGATTTGCTCAAGCGACTCGCTTGATAACCCTGCAATTATGCTTGCCTCTTTCTTGTATGACAATCTGCGTGCTGGACGCGACAAGTTTAGTTTCTTGTGCCCTAAGCGCGGCCGTGTTTTAGGCTTATGGGTTGAGCAACTTATTGCGGAATCAGTAGGTAAAGAGGGCCACGGGGTTCTTCCTAATATTGAAATTGACCCTCTGACCTTGTCTTTTGACCCAGGTGATCGCACGGTTATCGTGTATAACACCAAGACTGACCTTTGGGACGAACGTCAGAATTTCTCTCGTTCTATCGAATTTATTAGCCCTACGATTCCTCGTATGGACTTTAAGGTCGACGACGTAAACGACCTTGTTGGTCATTTTGTGATGTGGGAATACGCAACGGCAATGCTCGGCTACTTGATGAAGGTTTGCCCCTTCGACCAGCCCGATGTTCAGGTTGCCAAGACCTGCGTTCTTGGAATTTTGAAGGAAGGCAGGCCTGAGCCTACCTGCAAGCAGGGTGGCCTGATTGGTATTCCTCTTGGATCTGTTGAAGTTTCGGTTTCCGACGTTTTGCATAGTAAACTTTGGCGCCTTTCCATTGGTGAATCGCTGCGCGTCTTGCTCGAAAGCATCGAGCCTGGTGACTTCTTTAGTATTAACGCCTTCTTGCCTTTTGCGGGTGAGGGCCGCCGTGAAGCTCTTGAGGAAATTCGTCATGCTATGGCAGATCGCTTTGGTGTTGTTTCTTGTTTGGAAATTGGCCCCCGCTATTTGCATTCGGTTGGGCAGCTGCAGAAGGGCGGCATGAATAAGGGCGTCTTTCTGATTCTTTCCTCTGAAGAGGCGCTAGATATTCCAGTCGAAGATGAACGCGCATCGAGCTTGGGCGAGCTCGCAAAGGCACAGGCTTTGGGTGACTTTACGGTTTTGAACGAGCGCGGCCGTCGTGCGGTTTATCTGCACTTGCCCGACAACTCGGCGATGACACTTCGTGCGCTTGCAAAGGCAATTCGTCATACACTTTCGCAGATGTAGGGTGATGCGGCATGGAGGCATTGCATATCCAGGTTAAAGGCATTGTCCAAGGAGTTGGATTTAGGCCTTTTGTCTATCGTTTGGCGCATGAGCATGGCTTAACAGGCTGGGTGCTAAACTCGGTTGAAGGTGTATTCATTCGAGCCGAAGGCGACTCTGATGAGCTTGATCGCTTTGTCATTAGGATTTCAGAGGAAGCCCCCGCGGCAGCTCAGGTGAGCGAGATTGACCTTGAAGAGGTACCTGTCGAAGGCTACGAAACCTTTGAGATTCATTTTTCGGACGATGTGCCTTCGCTTGAAACAACTTTTGTTTCCCCTGATCTTGCGACCTGTGATGCTTGCGTAGTCGAGTTATTTGACCCCCAGGATCGCCGCTATCGCTATCCCTTTATCAACTGTACTAACTGTGGACCAAGGTTCACTATTTTGCGCCAGTTGCCTTACGACCGCGCGCATACCTCGATGCGTTCTTTTGAGATGTGCCCTGAGTGCCAGCATGAGTATGACGACCCGAATAATCGCCGTTTCCATGCTCAGCCTGATGCCTGCTTTGATTGCGGCCCACAACTGGGATGGCTTAAAAAGGGCAGCGCAAAACCTTGTTTGACAGATATTAACTGGGCAACTGACCAGGCATCTTCTGATGAAATTATTACCTCAGCGGTTCAGCTTTTACGCGAAGGTGGAATCCTAGCGCTCAAGGGTCTGGGTGGTTACCACCTGGTATGCGACGCTAAAAACCCTGAGGCTCTGGCAAATTTACGTGCGCGCAAGCATCGTGATGGCAAGGCTTTTGCGGTTATGCTTGCAAGCGTTGAAGATGCGCAAGAGTATTGCCTGGTAAACGAAGCCGAGGCTGAACAACTTACGCATCCTGCTCGCCCTATCGTTTTGTTAAAGAAGCGCCAAGACGTGGATTTTACTGCTGGCTTAGCAGATAAACTCCCCGAGCTTGGTGTAATGCTCCCTGCTACTCCGCTGCAGCATCTCTTGTTGCATGATTTTGGTGGCATGTTGGTTATGACCTCGGGCAACCTGCACGATATGCCCATCGTTACCACGGAGGCTGATTTGTTCGAGCAGCTTGGCCAGGTAGCTGATGGCTTTGTGGTAAACAATCGCGAGATTATCAGCCGTTATGACGATTCCGTTTTGCGTATTCTTGACTTGGGCGAGGCTGGTTTTATTACCCAATTCGTGCGCCGCGCCCGTGGTTACGCTCCTGCTCCCCTGAATTTGGAAGCCAATTTTGAGGCAGCTGCAGAAAATAAGGATGCCGCAAAAGATTCCGCGGAAGCTACCACGGGGTCTGCCGCCAAAGACGAGCATCAGCTTGCAGATTTAATAAAGAAGAATCGTTGTGTACTCGCAACGGGACCCGAGCAAAAGAATACTTTTACTTTTGCTCGTGGCGGCAAAGCCTTTAATTCGCAACATCTTGGCGATATGGAAGATGCGGCTTCATTTGATTCCTGGCTTGAAACCATGAAGCTCTACGAGCGCTTGATGAATTTCAACCCTACGGTCTTGGTTGCTGACGCTCACCCGGAATATCTGCCAAGCAAATGGGCGCGTGAACAGGCAAAAAACACCAAGCTTCCTTTGCTGGAATGCCAGCATCACTACGCTCATATTCTTTCTGTCATGGGCGAAAATAAACTTGCTGGCCCTGTTTGTGGTATCGCTTTTGACGGAACTGGCTATGGCTTTGATGACTCTATCTGGGGTGGCGAAGTTTTACTTTGTAACCTGCAGGCTTTTGAGCGTTTCGCCAACTTTGCTTACTTCCCTTTGCCGGGTGGTGCCGCCGCGGTCAAGAATCCTGATCGTGTAGCCTTTGGCGCACTATGGGCTTTTGATTTGCTTGAACATCCCGGCGCAAAAACTCTTCTTGAGCGTTTAGGTTCAAGCGCTGAACTGCTTGAGCAGATGATTGAAAAAGGAATCAATTCTCCAATGACCTCTTCGGTTGGGCGCTTGTTTGATGTGGTGTCTTCTTTGTTGGGAGTTTGCACTAAGCCAAGCTATCAGGGTGAGGCAGCTATTTTGCTTGAGGCTGTGCTTCATCAAGGTATTGCTTGTGGGGAGCTTGATCCTGCAAATTCGGATACCTATCCCATAGAGGTAATCAAGAACACAGCAACCGAGACTTCTACTGCACAAGACACTTCAGTTGTTCTTTTTGACCCAGCTGTTAGTTTCCAGGCTCTGTTGGACGACATCGTTGCGGGAACTCCGGTAGCGCGTATTGCTCAGAAGTTCCACAACACTATCGTGCAGGTAATTTTGCAATCTGCTCAGTTGGTTTATAACGTTTACGGCGTGACAACGGTTGCGCTTGGCGGTGGTGTTTTCTTAAATCGTTATGTGTCTGAGCATGCTATTTCGAAGCTGATAGAGCTTGGTTTTACCGTTGCCGTTAATCGTGACCTCCCACCGAGCGATGCGTCTATTTCATACGGACAGGCCGTGCTAGCATTGAACTCGCACGAAGCTTTTGAGGAAGAGTGATGAATATGTGTTTGGCTATTCCTGCACAAATTTCTGAAATTAACGATAACCATTTAGCAATCGTCGACATTCTTGGCGTTAAGCGTGAATGCTCCTTGGACCTAACTCCTGCTGCCCAGGTGGGCGACTTCGTTTTGGTTCATGCTGGATTTGCTATCGAGGTCGTATCCGAAGAATACGCCAAAGATACACTCGACTTGATCCGTGAGATTCCGGAGCTCGCTGACGTCGAGGGGCTGTAATTATGGAGCTTGCCGACCTTAATCAGTTTAAAAACCCAGAGCTTGCCCGTGGCTTGATTGAGTCGATTAAAAAATGGGCACCCGAACATGCCACCTTAATGGAAGTCTGCGGAACTCATACCGTAGCAATTGCTCGCAATGGTTTGCGAACCATGATGCCCGAAGGCACACGTTTGGCATCGGGCCCTGGTTGTCCTGTTTGTGTAACTTCCAATAAAGATATCGACACCGTTATTGCTTTATCGCGTGTTCCAGGGGTAACCATTACCACCTTTGGTGACATGACGCGTGTTCCTGGTTCTACCTCTAGTTTGCTTAAAGAACAGGCTGAAGGACGCAATATTCGCATTGTTTATTCGCCTTTAGATGCTCTACGTTATGCTCAAGAACATCCTGATGAACAGGTTGTTTTTGTTGGTGTCGGCTTTGAAACTACCACACCTTTGGTTGCGATGGCTATCAAGCGCGCTCGCGCTTTGGGCTTGAAGAATTTCAGCGTTTTTGTGGCGCATAAAAATATGCCCGGCGCTCTTGAAACGATTGTTTCAGACCCAAAGCTAGAAATCGATGCGCTTATTTTGCCCGGTCACGTTTCTACTATCATTGGCGCTAAACCCTACGAATTCCTGGCTAAGAAGTATGGAATTCCGGGTGTTATCACGGGCTTTGAGCCGGTTGACGTGCTGCAGGGTATTGCGATGTTGATGCGCCAGCTGCATGAGGGCCGTGCCGAGATTGAAATTGCATATTCTCGCGGCGTTATGCCCGAGGGCAATCCTGTCGCAATTGCCGCCATCGAAGAAGTATTTGAGACAGTTGATACCACCTGGCGCGGTTTGGGTCTTATTCCTGATTCGGGCTACGCAGTTCGTCCTGAATTTGCGGAATTCGATGCATTCCAGCGTTTCCAGCCAGAGGTTGAGCCAACACAAGAACCTCGTGGTTGCCGCTGTGGTGATGTACTCCGCGGGATGATGACTCCCGCGGAGTGTCCTTTGTTCCGTCGCGTTTGCACGCCCGAGAATCCAGTGGGTCCTTGCATGGTTTCATCGGAAGGCTCTTGTGCCGCTTATTTCCGCTATCTCTAGAGCGGATTTGGTGCCCTAGGACACAAGGGGTATAATTCATCTGCTACGCATTTTCGCTGTGTAGCTGTAGGCCTTACAGCATTACCTAGCTTACACCCATCAAATATGCTGTAAGGAAACAGGCGAAGGTTTGCCGCTGTAGCTACAAATGCTACCTATAGGCAAGCAATTGAGTCTAGGACATCGGAGGGTTTTTGGCTGCAGCCAGGACACATAGAAGAAAGCACGGAGCACTCAATTTTATTTTGGTTGCTATCGTTGTTGCTTTTGCCGTGGCCGCTCTTTCCTTTGGTGCTGTCACTAAGGCGCAGGGTTCAGGCGAAGTGGATTCTTCTACGATTGGCGTAGGTAAAACCCAATCAAGTAGTACCCAGCTCGATGCTTCTGCGCGTTTTCAATCAACTACAGTTTCTGACGTTACCGACGTTGCTGATGTTACCAAGGGTGCGCAGCGTTCAATTACGGTAGAAGATCCAGACCCGGTAGTTGTTCCTATCGCAATCGATAAAACTAACGATGAAGCTGTCGCAATGGCTGAAAAGTATTGCACGCTTGATCCGCTGCCAACTGCAAAGCATATTGCCCCTGATACTAGTGATGGAACTTGGTCAACAGGCATTGCTAGTGCTTACTCTATTGCCGATAACGATGACGGCAAGGGTAACTTTGGTGTTACCGATACCGCATCGGGTATCGATCTAAGTTCTGAGAGTATTACCGTTGCTGTTCCCGAAAGTGAATCGTGGCGCCTTGGTCAGGTTGTCGAAGTTTGCTACGACGGCAAGGTCGTTATTGCAACGGTTACCGATACTGGTGGATTTGCCAAGTATGGCCGCGCGCTCGACTTGGCACCTGGCGTGTATAAGGCATTCGGTTTTAATTCGGTAACCGACTGGGGTACACGCACAGTAAGTTATCGCTTCCTTTCTTAAGGAGCCTTGATGGGCAACGTCATTGTGATTGGTTGCGGGCGAGTTGGTTCTCGGCTTGCCACGATGCTTTCAAGTTACGACAACAACGTTACGGTAATCGACCGCGACGAGTCTGCTTTTATTTCGCTTGGCCGCGATTTTAATGGCTCGACGATTGTTGGCACGGGTATCGACGAGGCAACTCTGCAGCATGCAGGCATCGAAGAATGTGACTTCTTAGCTGCGGTTACCCAGTCTGACAATACGAACTTGATGTGTGTAGAAATTGCAAAGCGTCTTTACGATGTGCCCAATGCCATTGCTCGCTTATACAACGTGGCGCATGAGCGCACCTATTCTCAGCTTGGAATCGATTACGTCTGTGGTACCGCTTTGGTGGCAGAAGAAATCTTTTCCAAGGTTATGTCCGGCGTGGGCGATCATATTACAACCTTTGGTGATTACGAGATTCTGCAGTTTGCACTCGACTTAAGCGCCACCGGAAAAGATTCCATTACAGTAGGCGAAATCCAAAAGGATCATATAATTCGCGTTTGCGCATTTGAACGCGCCGATGGTTCTTCTTCATCTTTGCCTACTTCAAAATCGGTTTTGCGCCAGGGAGATTGCGTGCTTGTTGCAGTGCGTCATGGAATGTCTGGCAAACTCGCGCGCTTTATGCAGGTGTAGTTATGTATGTAGTAATTGCTGGTGGCGGAAAAATCGGAGAATATCTTGCGGGCGTTCTTTTGGCCGAAGATAACGATGTTGCGATTATCGAGAAGAATCCGACTATCGCAAAGCATCTTTCTGAAGAGCTGCGCGGTTCAATTTTGATTATTCATGGTGATGGCTGTGAGACCACGGTTCAAGAATCCGCGGGCGTTCATCAGGCTGATGTTTTTGTAGCTATTACCGGCCGCGATGAAGACAACCTTGCAGCCTGTGAAATCGCAGATCGTCTTTATCATGTACCTCGTTGTGTGGCTCGTGTTAATAATCCTAAGAACTTGCGAATCTTTCGCCGCCTAGGCATTGAATGTATTTCATCAACAAGCCTGATTGCGCGCATGATTCAGGAAGAAGCAACCGTGGGTTCGATGACGGTTGCTGTTACGCTTACCAACGATGACCTGGCGCTCGAAAGCGTTATGACCCCGCGCGTGTTTAAGAAGAATAATTCTGAAACAGGTATTTCTGCTTTGGACTTAGATGATCATTTTGAAGATGGTATTCGTCTGGTGGCAGTAAATCGTGGTGGTGATATTGAGGTTGTTGGGACGGATACTCGCATTCTTCCCGGAGACCAGGTAATCTTGGCTGCAGATACCGATAAGTTAGAGTTTGCTCGCCGCGTTATCAAGGGGCTTTAAAGGAAAGGGAAACCAATGATTGGTCGTTATACCCGCCCTGCAATGGGTGCAATTTGGGAACTTCAGAATAAGTTCGAAATTTGGCAGGAAATCGAAGTACTCGCTTGTGAAGCACAGGCTGAGCTTGGCCAAATTGGCATCACCAAAGAAGAAGCCGCTTATATTCGTGAGCATACAAACTTTACGGTGCCTGAAATCGATGAGATTGAAAAGGTAACCAACCATGACGTTATTGCATTTAAGACCGTCATGGCTAATTACGTTAATGCCGACATTCCTGAAGGCGATCCCAAGCCTGGCCGCTGGATTCACTTTGGCATGACTTCTTCCGACTTGGGCGATACCGCTCTGAGTTATCAGGTTACTCAGGCGCTCGACATCATCTTGGAAGATGTTAAGCAGCTCGGCGAAACCTGCAAACGTCGCGCCTTTGAAATGAAGGATGTCCTTTGCGTTGGCCGTACCCATGGCATTCATGCGGAACCTATGACTTTTGGTATGAAGTTTGGTTCTTGGGCATGGGCTCTTAAGCGCGCACAGACTCGTTTGGAGCAGGCCCGCGAGGTGAGTGCTACGGGCGCTATTTCTGGCGCGGTTGGCACCTACTCCAATATTGATCCTTTTGTTGAAGAGTATGTTTGTGAAAAGCTCGGCCTGACTCCTGACCCCTTGTCTACTCAGGTAATCGCACGTGACCGTCATGCAGGTGCAATGTCTGCTCTGGCTGTTACTGCTTCTACTTTGGAATCTATTGCAATGCAGGTACGCCTGCTGCAGCAGTCTGATGTTATCGAGGCAGAAGAGCCCTTTACCAAGGGCCAAAAAGGTTCTTCCGCAATGCCTCATAAGCGCAATCCTATTACCGCCGAGCGTGTATGCGGTTTGTCCCGCGTTGTTAAAGCAAACACTCAGGTTGCTTACGACAATGTGGCACTGTGGTACGAGCGTGATATCTCGCATTCTGGTGCTGAGCGTGTTGCTCTGGCTGACTCTTTCATTGCACTGGATTACATGTTTAGCAAGATGCAGTGGATGCTTGATGGCCTGCAGACTTATCCCAACAAGATGGAGCATAACCTGTGGCGCACCAAGGGTCTTATCTTCTCTTCGAAGGTTTTGCTTGCCCTGGTTCAGACGGGTCTTACCAACGAAGAGGCTTACGTTATTGTTCAACGTAACGCCATGGCTGTTTGGGATGACATTCAGCAGGCTGTTGATGGCCCAAGCTATCGCGAGCGTATTGAGGCAGACCCCGATGCTGCTGGCATCGTCGATAAGCTGGACGAAATCTTTGACCCCTGGGCATTCTTAACGCGCAAAGATCGCGTCTTCGACCGCTTAGAGAGCCTCGAGTTTTAAAATAAAAGCTCATGTTCACTTAGTGGATGTGAGCTTTTTTTTGTCGTTTTAAGGGCAGGCATTTATCCTGGATAGGCAAATAACTAAAGTCTATGTTTTAAAGAAGGGAAGACATGGAAGCATACAAGCAGGAATTCATCGAGTTTATGGTTGAAAGCCAGGTACTCAAGTTTGGTTCGTTTACTTTAAAATCTGGACGCCAGAGCCCCTTCTTTATGAATGCTGGTGCTTATGTAACAGGCGATCAGCTGCATCGTTTGGGCCTGTACTATGCTCGCGCCATCCACGAAAACTTTGGTGACGATTTTGACGTTGTATTTGGTCCTGCTTACAAAGGTATTCCTCTGTCTGTTGTTACCGCAATGGCTTATCACGAGCTCTACGGAAAAGAGATTAAGTACTGCTCCAACCGTAAAGAAGCTAAGGACCACGGCGAGGGCGGTAACCTGTTAGGTCATGTTCTTGAAGATGGCGATCGTGTAGTTATGGTCGAGGATGTTACAACTTCCGGTAAGTCCATCGATGAGACGCATCCTATTATTACGGGTGCCGCAAACATCGAGATTAAAGGCCTGATTGTTTCTTTGAATCGCCAAGAAGTTGGCAAGGGTGGCGTTAAGTGCGCTTGCGACGAAGTCTCCGAGAAGTATGGTTTCCCCACAGCTGCAATTGTCACGATGTCTGAGGTAAGCGAATATCTCTACAATCGTGAAGTTCAGGGCAAGGTCATTATTGACGATGCCATGAAGCAGAGTATCGATGCTTACTACGAAAAGTACGGCGCCAAGGAATAAGCTCTAGGGGCTTTGATAAAACCTGGCAAGATACCCTACGCGTTTTAAAGGGTATATAAACAAAAAAAGGCTCGCTCTTAGTTAGGGCGAGCCTTTTTGTTTTTGAATTGCGAGTTTAGCTCCGAGTGAGCCTTAACTTTAAGGCTGGGCCTGGCCTACTCCATCTCAAGGTCAGAGACTTCGAGGGGCATTTCTTGGCCAGTCCAAAGTTCAAACTGTTTAGCGCCCTGATAGAAGAGCATGGCCAAACCGTTGGCGCATTGGCAGCCTGCCTCTTTAGCAAGCGCAAGAAGCTTGGTTTCTGCAGGTGAATAAATTGCATCCTGAACGGCCATTCCCTTGGGGAAGTAGCTTGAGTCGGGTACAACGCTTTGGCCTTCGAGTTCGGCCATACCAACGTTGGTGGTATTAGCAAGCATTTGGGCGGTGGACATTTCTTCTTTAAGAAGAGCGAGGTCGTTAAGGTCGCATAAACGAGCCTTGCAAGCTGACTTTTCGTTGATGAGCTTGACGGTCTCTTCGGCGTGACCCCAGGATTTTCCTCCTGCGCGGTTGAAGACAACAAGCTCGCCCAGTTCGTAATCCATGGCAGCTGTGATAGCAACTGCAGAACCAGCACCACCAAGGCCAAGCAAAACCATCTTGTTACCTTTAACGGGAACACCCATATCTTCGAAGGCTTTAAGCATGCCGTAGCCATCGGTGTTGTAGCCCGACAAAACGCCGTCATCGTTAACAACGGTATTGCAGGCACCAATCATCTGCGCAGTTGGATCAATATGATCAAAGTGGGGCAGGCAAGCAATCTTGTTAGGCATGGTCAAACTGCAGCCGCGGATATTGAGCGCGCGGACAGCCTGTAGGCATTCGCCAATGGTCTGCTCATTTGCAGTAAAAGCGACATAAGCGTAATCAAGGTCAGCCTTAGTGAAGGCTTTGTTGTGTAGTTTAGGGGAGAAGCTGTGCTTAACAGGGTCGCCAAAAACGCAGCAAACTCCAGTGCGTGCGGTAATTCGTGAAGTCATAAAAGCTCCTTAGCTCAAGACGCGCTAAAAATAAGGCGCGAGACATCTTCTTATTATAGGCAGGCTTACGAAGAGCCGAGCTAAAGCCTGGCAGGTGACCCCTGATTTTTTGTAAAGAAACTTCCGGAGGTAAATCCGTAGGAAAGTCCAGATTTAAAAGCTTTCAAAGATTGGTGAGACGAGTCAGACGAGTGAGGTGAAGCCTGTTGAAGCCTGCCAGACAAGGCTTGTTCTTAAGCTCAACACTGGAGCTGCGATTGTTCATTGAAGCGGAGCCTGCGGAACCATAGTCTAAATACTGCAAAAATTGAAAGGAGTACCGGTGAAAAAAATCTTTCTTTCCCTTACTACGATGATGCTTGCAGCTGTTGCTGTCTTTGCTTTGACGGCTTGTGGATCTTCAAGTAGTTCTTCCAATAGTTCTTCAAGTTTAGAGACTAAATCGGTAACCATTGGCACCTTGGCTACCGAAGATATTTTGCCCATGTGGGTTGCCGAAAGCGAATCCTTGTTTAAGGACGCGGGTCTTGATGCAAACGTTACTACCTTCCAGTCTGCAACCGAACTTATTGCAGCAGTAAACGCTGGCGAGGTTGATTTGGCTATGACCGACCCTATGGTTACCGCTTCTTTATATGCATCAGGCACCGATGTTCAGGTTTCTTGGGTTACCTTGGGTATGGATGCAAAGCAGGGTCGCTTTGGCATTATGACTTCTGACAGCTCCATTAAAAGCCTTAAGGATTTAGCAGGCGTGCCCATTGGTGTTGGTTCTAATACCATTCTTGAGTACGTAATGGACACCCTGATGGAAGAGGCTGGAGTAGATGACAAGGACATTGTTGTTGAAGAGCTGCAAAAGCTTCCTGTCCGTTATGAATCTATGGCATCTGGCCAGGTAAAGGCCGCTGCTTTGCCTGCAAGCCTCTTGGCTCTTGGTGAGGCAAATGGTTTCACAGTTGTTGCTGACGACACTACGGGCGAAAATATTTCTCAGTCTGTCATGATTGTTCGTTCAGAATTTGTTGAAGACGAAGCAGGTCAGAATACCCTAAAGGCATTGCAGGATGTTTGGAATAGCGCGGTCGAAAAGATCAACGCAAACCCCAGCGACTATCGTTCGCTCTTGGCGGAAAAGGCAAATCTTTCTGACGCAATTGCCGAGACCTACGAGGTGAGTGAGTATCCAAGCTGCCAGCTCCCCGAGCAGGATATGATCGACAATGTCCTCAGCTGGATGAAGAAAAAAGGCTACCTTGATGAAGGTATTAGCTACGATGCCAAGACCGGTTGTTTTGAAGGTCGTAAGTAAAGCAATCTAGCTTGATAGAATTATGGGGCTAAGGCCGGTGTGCCTTAGCCCTTGTTCGCGTTTATGGGAGCTTATTTTGTTAGCTTTTAAAGATGTCATAGTTGATTACTATTCGGACTCTACGAGGAAGCAGAGCTTGCGAGCACTTGATGGGCTCAATCTAGAGGTAGCAAGCGGCGAAGCTCTTGCAATCATTGGTCCTTCTGGTTGTGGTAAATCAACAATGCTGCGTTTGGCCTCGGGTTTAATGAAGCCCAGCTCAGGTGAGGTTAGGTTAAATAGCCAAGCGATTGACGCGCCGCGTCAGGATAGCGCCCTTATCTTGCAAGATTACGGATTGCTCCCTTGGAAGACGGTTTTTGCAAATGCGGAGCTTGGTTTAAAGATTGCGGGAGTTCCAACTGCTGAGCGTAAAAGCCGTACCGCAAAGGCGCTTGAGCAGGTAGGGCTTACGGGTTTTGAAAAGCGTTATCCAGCAGAGCTTTCAGGCGGAATGCAGCAGCGCTTAGCTTTGGCACGCGCCCTTGCAATGGACGTCAAACTTCTTTTAATGGATGAGCCCCTATCGGCTCTTGATGCTCTGATGCGCGAAGAGCTTCAGAATACACTTTTGGATTTATGGAAGAGTTCGGGGCATACCCAAATTCTGGTTACGCATTCAATTGAAGAAGCGGTGTTCTTGGGCCAAAGGATTGTGGTTATGGCCCCAAGACCTGGTCGTGTTGTTGGCACGCTTGAAAACCCTGAAATGGGCAAAAAGAGCTATCGCAGTGACGACATCTTTTTTGAGCGAGTTAAGCAGGTTCGCAAGCTGCTTGATGCTGGCATGGCGGGCGCCGTGAGTGTCGGTAGCAAGACGGATGTAGCTAGCGCTGATGGCGCGGCAACTGCCGGCAGTGTGCCGGATGCTGGTAGCACAGGCGCTTTTACCCAAGCACAATAAAAGTGGTAGGAACAAAGGAACGCAACTATGAATAATGCTCTTAAACAGGTACTTTGCTACGTTTTTGCCATTTGCTTTGTGCTGCTTGCCTGGGAATTGGGCTCGTTGGCTCTTAATACCCCGGCTTTCCCAACACCTCAAGATACCGTGCCAGTTTTTTGTCGATTCGCCGAAGCCTTGTTTCCTGATTTTTGTATCAGCTTGCACCGCGTTGGTTTTTCCTTGGTGGTGGGTACAATTCTTGGTTTGCCTTTAGGTTTATTCTTGGGACGCTCTAAGAAAGTGGACGCGCTTTTCGCTCCCGTTCTTTATATCTTGTACCCCTTACCAAAGATTGTTATTTTGCCAATTTTGTTGGTGCTGTTTGGTCTGGGCGGAACGCCAAAAATCGTGTTGATTACCCTGACGATTTTCTTCCAGGTAGTTATGGTTATGCGTGATGCTGCCAAAGCTATTCCTGAGCCTACGGTTGAATCGGTAAGGAGCCTTGGAGGAAGCCGCCTTGATGTTTGGCGCCACGTCATTATTCCTGCTACTTTGCCAGAGCTCTTTACGACTCTGCGCGTTTCTACCGCAATTGCAATCGCGGTTTTGTTCTTTAGCGAATCTATCGCTGGCTCTACCGGCGTGGGTTATTTCATTATGAATTCATGGGCAATGGTTAATTACCCACGCATGTTTGCAGGCATTATTGCCTTGGCAATTTTGGGTGTGCTTATTTATTTGTTCTTTGATATCTGCGAGCGCAGGCTTACGCGTTGGCGCCGTGCGGGGCAACGTCACTAGATTGCGTGAGGTAAGGGCAGGGCTGCACGACTGACCCAAGCTTTGAGCCTTCCTTATGTTTTACATGGTATTGTTCTGGTATGAGGAAACGCAAACAACAAACCGAATGCACCAAGGCAGACATCGAAGAGGCTTTTTGGCGACTCTATGCGCAAAAGCCAATCGAAAAGATAACAGTGGCCAAGGTCTGCGAACTCGCTGGCTATAATCGCGGCACTTTCTACTTGCATTTTCAGGATGTCTATCAGCTCTTGGATATTATCGAGCAGCGCTTTTTAGAGGGCATGGTTACGTGTGTTGAATCTTGCATGAAGCGTCTTGCAGAAGATGGTTCTAAGTTGGCGCGCATTGCTGCATTGGCTGAAGTGGTTGCTTACTACGAAAAGAATAAGCACTACATCGTTGTTCTTTTGAGCGAACAGGGAGACCCTTCTTTCTTGCTTAAGTTGAAGCAAGGTCTAAAGCCTTTGTGGCGCAGGTATGTTATTTCAGACATTGGCGAGCATTCCGAGCAAGAAATTGATTTGATTTTGGAGTACACCTTAACGGGTACTTTGTTTATGATTTCTCGCTGGCTGCAAAACCCTGGCGATATTTCAAAATCCCAGATAGGGCGTCTTATTTATGATGCAGCTATCAGGGATGTCAGCCTGCGTGCAGCTCAGTAGCGCATCCTTAAATTTTGCTTATTTACCCAAAGGAAGTTTGACCGAAAAGGTTGTAGCTTGTTCATTGCTGGCTACCCCGATGGAGCCATGATGGGACTCTACGATTTTGGCCGCAATGCTGAGGCCCAAACCATGACCCGCGGCATCGCTGTGAGTGCGCGCCTTATCTGCGCGATAAAAGCGATCAAAAACATGAGGCAAATCTTCTGCAGGAATAATTGCGCCTGAATTAGAAACACTAAAGAGGGCTTGGCTGCCTTCCTTTTTAAGGCTGACGTCTATGCGTCCATTGTTGCCTGCATACTTGCAAGCATTTTCGAGCAGAGTATTAATCAGGCGATCAATCTTTTTGCTATCACCCGCAAGTTGGATATTTTCTTCGATATGCTCGGTGATACTAATGTTGTTTTCCCAGGCCAAAGACTCAAATTGCAGAAGTGAGCCCTCAACCATGGTGGATAGGTCAATCTGTTCTGACAGGTGAGCTTCGGGCACACCTTCGTCAAGGCGCGCCAGGGTGAGCATGTCGTCAACCAGACTTTGCATGCGCTTTGCTTCGTGTTCGGTGCTTTCGAGCCACTGCGATTGGCTGGCAACGCTTGAGTCGCTGTGCTTTTGTACCAAAGAGGTGTTAGCCAGAATGACAGTTAAAGGTGTTTTTAGCTCGTGGGAAGCGTCGGCCACAAAATTCTTTTGCGCCTGCCAGGATTCTTCAACAGGCTTAAGCGCCCAGCGGCTAAAGCGCAGGCTAATGATAAAAAAGATAAGCAGTGCGCCAAGCCCCGCTGCAACCAAAATGATTGCGAGTTGCTTCCAGCCTTGAATTGAACTCATATCGGCGTAGGCAACATAGGCTTCATCGCCAACAAAAGCCACATGGTAGTACAAGCCTAAATCACCAAGAACTTCGCTTTTTTTGGTGATACTAGAGTCCGACTGGAAGTCGGAGCTTTTAAAGGTGTTGCTCAGGGCATCTTCAAGAATGTAGTCGGAAAGCCTTGCTGAACTTGCTTCTGAAAGATAGGAATAGGAGCCGTCTGAGCATACTTTGTAGACCGCGATAGGAGTAAGGTCGGCGTCTCCTCTGTTGCCAATGCGAGATGCATTATCGCGCTTTTCTTCTTTTGCCATATTAATGGCATCGCTTGCGCTCATATTTCCAGATTGTGCCAGTTCAGAGGCAATATAAGGATTTAGGGCAGAGTCAAGCGCTTCGTCTACGCGTGCTTGAGTTTGCTGATGATTGAAGAATAAAATGCCGCCCAAGACAACAATAAGAACCAATGCGACGGTAGCCATATTTAAAGCTACGAATTTAGTGCGTAGCTTTCCGAGCATGGTTTTGTCTTTTAAAAGCGTCATTGATTATTCGGGGTCTTTCACTGATAGGCGATAGCCAAGTTTGCGCAGCGCTTCGATTTGCACGTTTGCTCCCACGAAGCGAAACTTCTTGCGCAAGAAGGATACGTAGGCTTCAACATTATTATCCTCGGCCATGGAATCGACACCCCAAATTTTGTTGAGAATCGTATCCTTGGGAAGAACTTGGTCGTGGTTAGTCATGAGCAGGCGCGCAAGCTGAAATTCTTTGTGGCTCAGGTGAACTGTTTTGCCTTCGCAGTTAAGGTCCTGATTTTCAAGATCAAGCTCAAGGTTGCCCACCTTGGTGGTTTCAAAGTGAACTTCCCCTTGGCGACGCAAAAGAGCACGAAGATGAGCAAGCAACTCCGAGGGGCTAAAGGGTTTGGTCATATAATCGTCTGCACCCGAATCAAGACCATGAATCTTGTCAGGGATTTCGGCTCGTGCGGTAAGCATAAGCACGGGGCTTGAAATGCCTTTGCGGCGCAATTGAGTTACCACTTCAAAGCCATTCATTTTGGGCATCATGACATCCAAAATAATGACATCGTAAATGCCACTTTCGCCGTAATCGAGCGCGCTTTGCCCGTCATGTACTAGATCAACCTGATAATCGTTTTCTTCAAGAATCGCACCAAGCGCCTGAGCAAGGCGAACATCGTCTTCTGCAACAAGCACTTCCATGGCTGCTCCTTAAAACCTGCGGACAACAATCAAGTAAATAAACAAATAAGGCACCCAGTTTCCTGGATGCCTTAAATTTTACTGGTAAAGCTGAAACCCTGCTTAAAGCTTCTTAAGTTTATGAGCGCGAATTTTGGGCAGCTCTAGAAGTTTGCGGGGTTTTGTTAGACGAACCTACTGCTCGTCTTCCTTTGTGGCGGATTCGTTATCACCGGTGTCTCCTGATGCGGTGGAATCAGCGCTTTCGGTGCTGCCATCAGAGCTGCTATCCGAAGAAGTGTCGGTGGAATCCGAACTGGTGCTTGTCTTTGCGGAGTCGTCAATTTCGCCGTCGTAGGGGTACTTGGAAAGCATTTCGTCCATGGTGATGAAGGAGTAACCCTTTTCGGCAAGCTTGGGCAGCGCCTTCTTAAGGCCTGCAACAGTTTGCGAGCGATCGCCACCACCATCGTGCATCAGAATGATGGAGCCACCTTCTGCCTGCATAAGCACGTTATAGATGTGGTCGGCACCAGGCTTACTCCAGTCCATGGTGTCTAAGCTCCAGCCAGCCTCGCAGGTAATAAGGTCTTTAATGTTGTCGGCAGTCTTTTCGTTCAAGTTGCCGCCAGGCAGACGAACTACGGTGCTGGCATCGTTGTTGGTTACTTCCTTAATGCAGGAATAACCCTTTTCGATTTCTTGAATCTGCTCTTTGTTGGACATGTAGGTGATGTTGACGCCCTTACCGGAGCCTGCAGCATGGTCGTAGGTATGTGTGCAAATTTGATGCCCTGCGTTAATCATGCGCTGAATGCTATTGGTGTGATTTGCAATCTGCTGACCAATGGTAAAGAAGGTTGCCTTGGCGTTGTTTTCTTCAAGGATGTCCAAGATTTCATCGGTGGTGGTGGGCCAGGGGCCGTCGTCAAAGGTCAGACAAATTACCTTGTCGCCCTTGGTGTCAACGTGGTACTTGGTCATAACGGTATCTTTGGCTTCTTTAGTAACAACCTCGGCAGTTTTGCCAGATTCCTGGCCAGTGCGCGTTACCTTGGTGCCGTTTTGGCCTTTTGACGTGTAGATATGTACAGGACCAGAGCCTTCGATAGTGGTCTTATATTTGATGCTTTTCTCGTTGGAGTCGGTGTAGGGCTCCATGATATCTTCGCCGTTGGTAACCGAAACAACATCGCCTTCATAAAGATGAGTTGTTAAATCATCGACGCTTTGGTCGTTGATTTTGGCTGTGGCGCGATAGCCTTCACCCTCGCGAATAGTGGAGCCATCAACGGCAACGTAATTGCCAGAGTTAACACTTACTGTGCCAGCATCAAGTAAGCCTTCGACCGAACGTTGGCTTCCTTCAACACTAACCTCTTGGTCGTTGAGCATGATATGAACCGGACGATTAGCGTCCCAATTTTGGAAACCAAACACGCCAAGCGCAACAACAGCAACAAGAGCAACTGCGCCAAAAACAGCCTTTCGAGCGGTAGCAAAGGGCTGAGGGCCGTGATTTTTAGGTGCGCTGCCGGGAGTCCCCATGGGGATAAAGCGGGTTTTTTCGGTTGCGGTACGTGCTGCGTGAGCTGCACCCTGAACCAAGCCCTGCATACCTGCTGCACGCTCTTCTTGGGGTTCGCCTAATTCACGGTAGCGGCTGTGAGCCTGCTGGTCGTTGCGGGAATAGCGAGAGGAAGCTTTGGTGGGGCCTCCATCGGTAGAGCGTAAAGAATAATCCTTTACATTTTGCGCGCCCTTAGAAACCTCTTCGGCGCTAAAGCGGCTGGTTGCACGATCGCGATAGGTTTGAGAATCGTGTTGCGAAGCTGCTTGGCGCTCGTCTTGGCGACGTGCTGAAGGACGCTTGTTAGGAGTGCTTTCGCTGCTAACAGTCTGGCGCACGAAAGAACGAAGGCCGCCTTGTTGGCTTGACGCTTTGGCTTGTTCTTTATTTTGCTCGCGGCGAACGCTGGGACGAGTGCCCGTTTGCTTGCGAACGCTGGGTCGCGCAGATTGGTTAACCGATTCACGCTTGCCGGAATAGTGGCTTGAAGAAGTGTCAGCGTAGCGACGTGTAGGAGTTTGATCCTGAGTGCGAACGCGGTATTCGGGGACGCCTGGCTTTCGGAAAGGCGCCATAAAGTCGTAATCTTCAAGCTGCTTGGCTGCCTCAGCGCGATTGCGCTGTTCAGATGGCGATTCGCTGCCCCAAGAGCCGGTGCCGCGATTGCTTGAGTAGGTGCGACTTTCTTTTTCGAGCATTTCGCGTGCACTGGGCATAGACATGCGATTGCTTGTACGTTGTTGATTTGGTGTGCCCGCAGTGTTGGCAGAATTGTGCTCTTCGTTGGATGTATTTGAATCAAAAGGCGAGGTCATTGTTTTAAAGTCCGTTTCTCGCTGAATTAGTTGTAAGTCGCGAGTCTTTTTAAAACTCACGAAATTTTATTCTACTCATGATTTTGCTTTTTGCGGTATTTATCAACAAAAGATGCAAGCCTGTACTACAACTCCATAATTCGAATAATTTTCATCTTGCATATACCCCCGGGGGGTATATTATGTGAGCCAAAGAAAGGAATAGCTATGGCTAAGGAAACTATGACTCAAGGCTCAGAGAAAAAATGTTGTTGCAACCATAAAGCGACTCCCCGCAGTACTGAGTTTCAGGACAATCTACAAAAGCGTCTTAATCGAGCAATTGGCCAGCTAAATGGCGTAAAAGGCATGCTTGATGACAACCGTTATTGTGGCGATGTGTTGGTACAGCTTGCTGCCGCAGAAACGGCTATTCACAACGTTTCACTCATGCTGCTGCAAGACCATTTAAAAACCTGCGTGGTTGAACAAATTCGTGAAGGCAATGACGAAGTCCTTGATGAAACAATGCAGCTTATCAAGCGCTTTGCAAAGTAAGCAGCGCTGGATATAGGCAAATCCCCAAAGTTTTCTGATGCGATAGCTCTAGTTGATGTGATACCGAGGAATTATGAAAAAGAAATTTAATGTCACCGGGATGACCTGCGCTGCTTGTTCGGCGCGTGTGACCAAGGTTACGAGTGCTGTTCCTGGAGTTGAATCTGTTGTAGTAAATCTGCTTAAGAATTCAATGGAAGTTGAATATGACGGCTCAACTGAAGTAACGCAAGAAATTTGTAGTGCCGTCAAAAAGGCTGGTTACAGTGCAAGTTTGGTGGACACCGGTGCTTCTTCTGAGGCTGTAAGTTCCTCTGGAAATCTTGCGACTGAGGCGGCGGAATCTGAAATTAAACAGATGAAATCCCGTTTGATTCTGAGCATTATTTTTTGCGTGCCGCTGTTTTATTTAAGTATGGGTCATATGCTCAGTTGGCCTCTTCCAAGCGTATTTTTGGGCCACGCCAATATGATGACTTTTGCCCTGACTCAATTCTTGCTGCTGTTGCCCATTATCTTTGTGAACTTTAAGTTCTTCCGTGTGGGCTTTACGAGCTTGGTCCATGGCAGCCCCAATATGGATTCGCTCGTTGCTTTGGGAGCAACTGCTTCTACCGTGTATGGAATTGCGGCAATGTATCGTATCGGCCTAGCCTTAGGCGTCGGCGATTTGGACGGCGCTCATATGGCGGCAATGGATATGTACTTTGAGTCCGCCGGCATGATTTTGACTCTTATTACGCTTGGAAAATTCTTTGAGGCGCGGGCCAAGGGTCGCACTACAGATTCTTTGTCAAAGTTGATGGATTTATCGCCCAAACAGGCGGTTGTTCTTGTTGGCGGCCAAGAAAAAACTATAGCTGCCGAACAGGTAAAACCTGGCGATATCTTGGTAGTCAAAACTGGTGAGCGCGTGCCCGTTGATGGCACAGTACTTGAGGGCGCAGCTTCTCTTGATCAGGCGGTAATTACGGGCGAAAGCGTTCCGGTTGAAGTAGGTCCTGGAAGTAGCGTAACAGGCGCAACGACTAGCGTAAGTGGCTGGTTTACCATGAAAGCCGAACGCGTTGGCGCAGATACTACGCTTGCGGGCATTATTCGTTTGGTTGATGAAGCTACGTCTTCAAAGGCTCCTATCGAGCGTTTGGCTGATCGTATTAGCTCGGTCTTTGTGCCCATCGTTATTGGAATTGCGCTGCTTACTTTCATCGTTTGGCTAGCCGTTACCGGGGATCTTGCGGCTGCAGCTAATCATGGAATCAGTGTTTTGGTTATCAGCTGTCCTTGCGCTCTTGGCTTGGCAACTCCTACTGCCATCATGGTTGGTACGGGCCGTGGTGCTACCGAGGGTATTTTGGTCAAAAGTGCCGAAGCGCTTGAGACTGCGCAAGCCGCAAAGACGGTTGTTTTTGATAAAACGGGCACTATCACTGAAGGAAAACCCCAGGTAACTGATGTTATTCCTTTTGGCGTAGAAAAAGAGCAGCTGGCATTTTTTGCCTATGCTATCGAAAAACGCTCTGAGCATCCTCTAGCTCAAGCCATCGTTGACTATGCCTATGAACTGGGAATTGTTGCTCAGCCAAAGGATGAAGGCGACACTTCGGCCTTGGCGGCAAATCAAAAAGCAGCTCAAAGCGAAGAACGGAACTTTGACGTAGATGCACCCACACCTGCTCAGGTCGAAGAATCAATTTGGTCGTTTGAACAAGTAGCTGGTGGCGGCATTAAGGCAGAAATAGAAGGAATTGAATGCTTTGCTGGCAATGCCCGCCTTATGACCGAGCAGGGAATTAGCGTTGAGGCTTGCGCTAAAGAAGCAGAGAGCTTGTCTCACGCAGGCAAGACAGTTCTTTATTTTGCTTGGGCAGGCGAAGTTCATGGACTTATTGCAGTTGCCGATCTACCAAAACAAAGCAGTAAGGCGGCTATTTCGCAGCTGCACGAGATGGGCATGAAAACCATCATGCTTACAGGTGACGATGAATACACCGCCAAGGCAATTGCTGCGCAGGTTGGAATTGACGAAGTTATCGCGGGTGTTTTGCCTCAAGGCAAAGAAGAAGTTATTCGTGAGCTTTCCCAAAAGGGCAAGGTTGTAATGGTTGGCGATGGTATTAATGATGCGCCGGCATTAGCACGCGCTGATGTTGGTATTGCAGTTGGAGCAGGTACCGATATTGCAATTGATGCTGCTGACATCGTGTTGATGCATAACGATTTGGCAGATGTTCCTGCGGCGCTTGATTTGTCGCGTGCCACCTTGCGAAACATCAAGCAAAACCTCTTTTGGGCGCTGTTCTATAACGCAATTTGTATTCCAGTCGCGGCAGGCGCACTGAGCTGGGCAGGCTTTAGTCTAAATCCCTGGATTGCGGCGGCATGCATGAGTTTTTCGAGCGTATGCGTGGTAACCAATGCTCTGCGTTTGCGCCGTTGGAAGCGTAAGGCAAGCAATTAGGCCAAAGATAAGTAAAAGCTAAGCTGAACAATAAACCAGACGTTAAAGAAGTAGCCAGACTGCAGCGTACAATCTGGCTACTTTTGTTTGTTGTTATGGGTGAATCTGTGCGTTAGTTCGTAGTGCTTTGTGGTGCTGTGCGATCCTGCGTGCTTACCTGCAGCGCTGCAAGTGCATTAATTCTTGCAGGCACTTACAAATCTACTTATTTAGCGCAGGCCCGCTTTCACCATAGAAATGCGATCCATGCTGCGGCAAATCAAGCCAATTTTGGGAACGTAGCAATAAAGCTCCATACCTGTTTTGCAGCGGAACTGGCACTCAAGGCATGGATTGCGGTCGCAGTAAGCAAAGGCGTCTTCATCTGCAAAAGCAAACACAATAGGAGGCCATTTTTTAGGCTGGACATACTTAAGCTGCATGCCGGTGAAGGTTTTAAGTGCAAACCACTTGGGTTCACAGCCGGGCTCGCCAACCTTCCAAGAAATTTCGGTGCAGTTGTTGTTGTAGCCACCTAAAATCTTGTAATCAAAATGGATACGCTCATCAACATCTTCCCAGTTGATAGGCTCAAGCGCCTTCATTTCTTTACCGTGGCAACTGGGTGCTTGCACCTCGTGACCATAAGGCAAATCGATACGAAGCGAACGCTCGCCATCGTTGATGAGCTGAATCTCTTGAGCGTCGTCAAGATTTGCGTATACATGACCGCATTCTTCGCAAATAAAGAAAGGAATATGGGCAAGCGTGGTGCGAGGCTTCCAGCTTGCATGTGTGCGCGTGGGAGAAAAATCTGCCATGTCCATCCCTCCAGTAAGTCCAATGGCTTTCTTTTGAACTATAGCGAATTTGCTAAAAGAGGGGAATTTTTTGAGCTTCATTTGACCAACGAGTTTTTGATTTTGTCCAAATTTCAAGGTGAAAAATGTGACAGGTTTTGGAGGGCATTTGAAGGCTTCTTCAAGATTTGGAAAATTATTTCCACAAATCTGCAAAAGTGACCACAAAATAGCTAAGTAGCGGCCCTGCTTTTCTTGACTTGTTCATGGCGCAAACATACGATTTACCTACTTAAAAAATGTCCTAAACATGGAGGGAGAGCGCGAATGAGCGTTTACCAGGAGGCATATCATCTGCCCGAATTTAACTACGACTTCGAGGGCCTTAACATCGAAGTTCGTGGCCAGATCCACATCGTCAAGTTCAACGATGCAAAGAACTTGAATGCAATGTCTTACGCTCAGATGCGTGACTTCAACGACTACCTGAAGCTCGTCCGTTACGACAAGGACGTCCGCGTTATCGTTCTTGGTGGCGACGGCAAGTCCTTCTGCGCAGGCTTCAACCTGAACGACCTCAACCTGGATGTTCCCGAGGATATGGGTCGTGCTCAGCGTGACTTCTACATCATGCAGACCATCTGCTCTGACCAGGTTGTCAACATGCGCAACTGCCCCCAGATCATCATCGGTGCTCTGACCGGTCATGCAATCGGCGGCGGCCTTTCCCTTTCCTGCGCTTGCGACCTTCGTGTTCTTGGCGAGTCCTACAAGATGCAGGCTGGCTACCTCAACATCGCTCTTACCGGTACCGACATGTCCGGTTCTTACTACCTGCCCCGCATCGTCGGCTTCGCACGTGCTACTGAAGTTCTGACCACTGCTCGCCGCATCGGCGCAGAGGAACTGCTTGAGTGGGGCTTTGCTAACCGCGTTGTTGCTGACGACCAGGTTGTTGAAACTGCAGTTGAGATGGCTGAGCAGATGATCAAGAACTCCGCTCCCTTCGGCCTTCGCCTTACCAAGGAGTCTCTGCAGACCTCTCTCGACAACTCCTTCGACACTCAGATCAAGATGGAGAACCGCAACCAGGTTCTGGCTTCCCAGACCGAGGATGCTCGTCGCGGCGTTCTGAAGATGAACCCCAAGCTGCGTGAGGACGTAAAGGCTAACCCCCAGAACTACACCTTCAACAACCTGTAAGGCGTAAGCAGTTTTAACTGCAAGGGTGTTCACCTCAAAATTTAAGGACGGTACTTCGGTGTCGTCCTTTTTTTGTTTGGCAGGAGTTTTAGCTGTGGGGCGTTTGCTTGAAAGCTTGTGCGCTTGGGATTCCGCCGAGTTTGCTTGTGGGACTCGATTACAAGCAGGACTTTAGGTGAGTCAAAGCTAGGCGAAGATAATGCTCGTCTTACGAATAACAGGCCGCACGGCTCGCACTTTATTTGTGGTAGGGCTCGTTGCGGCTAATCTTCATTGCACGATAGAGCTGCTCTAGTAAAACAACGCGAGCCAAATTGTGCGGCAAGGTAATAGGCCCAAAGCTAATACGCTGGCTGGCCTTTTGTTTGATTTCGTTGGTAACACCGTCGCTGCCTCCAATAATGAAGCAGATATGACTGTCGCCACCGAGTGAAAGTTCATCAATGCGTGCCGAGAGTGCTTCGCTGGATAATTCCTTGCCACGAATATCAAGAAGAAGAATAGGGCAACGCTCGGGTAGAGCTTCAGCCAAAAGCTTGCCTTCTTTTTCTTTAGTGGAATCGGGCAGTTCGCGCACTTCTACCTTTGCGTATCCGCTAAGTCGCTTGAGATATTCGTTACAGGCGTCCTTCCAGAATTTCTCTTTGAGTTTACCCACGGCGAATATGGTGATTCGAAGCATGCGAGCAGTCCCTTTCGCGTAGAAATTAATGCACTGTTTACGTATAGTAGCGCGAGATAAAAGTCTAGCCGCTATCATGTTGAACTGATATACGAAAGTACTCGCAAGAACATTTGCGAGCCGAAGAAAGAGAAAAAATGTCACTTCCTGCATCAGATTTGAACAAAAAAGCCGATGGTCGTACCACCATGGAACTTGGCAAGGTTTTGCCCATGACCGCCGAGGTAAAAGATGATCACCTGTTTATCGGTGGTTGCGACATGGTCGAGATTGCCAAGGAATTCGGCACTGCGCTCTATGTCTTTGACCAGGCTGATATCGAAGCTCGCATGGACGAGTATGTTCAGTCCTTCAAAAAGTACTATGGCGAAAAGGCTCAGGTCGCTTATGCTTCCAAGGCTTTCCAGAATAAGGCCATCGTAAAGCTGGCTCTTGAGCATGATATGTGCCTGGATGTCTCTGGTGGCGGCGAGCTGGCAGTAGCTCTTGCTGCAGGTTTCCCTGCAAAGCGCGTTATCGTTCATGGCAACAATAAGACTCCTCAGGAATTGCGTGAGGCAATCGAGGCTGGAGTAGGCTGCATCGTTGTCGACTCTCGTATTGAGCTGGGTCGAATTTCTGAAATTGCTCAGGAAATGGGCGTTGTTCAGGACGTATACCTGCGTATCACCCCTGGTGTAGAGGCCGACACCCACGAGTTCATTCGCACGGGCTGCGAAGATTCCAAGTTCGGCTTTACCATGCGCGACGACTTTGCTTTTACCTGCGTAAAGACCGCTATCGAAACTCCTGGCGTGCGTTTGACGGGCTTGCATTGCCACATTGGCTCTCAGATTTTTGCTCTGCATTCTTTCCGCGAGGCAATCGAGGTCATGATTAAATTCATTAAGCGTATTAACGATGAATATAACTACGAAATCGAAGGCTTAGACTTAGGCGGCGGCTTGGGCATTGCTTATGTTGCAGAAGAAGAGCCCCCTACCATCGAGTCTTTTGCAAAGCTCACCTGCACTGCTGTTAAAGAACTTTGTACAGAATACGGTGTTAAAGAACCTCGAATTGCAGTTGAACCTGGCCGCTCCATTGCTGCTGTTCCTGGCGTAACTCTGTATACCGTGGGTATTTTGAAGACACTGCCTGGTATTCGCAATATTGTGGCTATTGATGGCGGTATGTCTGACAACATTCGTACGGCATTGTATGGAGCAGACTATGAGCCTGTTATTGCCAATAAGGCTGCGCAGCCTCGTACTAAGGTTGTTACTTTGGTTGGTAAGCACTGCGAATCGGGCGACGCGGTAGCTGCTAATGCTTCTATCCAGGATCCCGATTTGGGCGACATCGTTTGCATGTTTGGTACCGGCGCATATTGTCATTCTATGAGCAGTCGCTACAACGGCCAGACTCGTCCTGGTATCGTTTTTGTTAAGGATGGTCAGGCAAAGCTTGTAACTCGTCGCGAAAGCTATGCCGATTTGATGGCATGCGACCTCGATTAAGTTAACAACTCAGGCAATAGGTGCTGATATTGTTTGAGTGATAATCCGTTATACAGGAGGAATCCCATGGTAATTCGTGTTGGCCTATGTGGCACCGGAACCGTAGGTACGGGCTGCATCGACATTATCCAAAAGCATCACGACGATTTCTTGTCTCGCTATGGCATCGATTTGCAGATTACGCGAATTTGTTCGCGTAGCTCAGACGTTGCCGAGGCTCATGGTTTGGGTTCTGTTTTTACGAGCGATTATCACGAGCTTGTTACTGCTGACGATGTAGACCTAGTTATCGAGCTGTTTGGCGGCACGGGTGTTGCAAAGGATGTCATTAACGAGGCACTTCAAAATGGCAAGCACGTAGTTACTGCTAATAAGGCTGTTATGGCTTCTACCGGTGAAGAAATTGCTGCCTTTGCAAATAAAGAAGGTCTTGAACTGGGCTTTGGTGCTTCTGTTGGCGGTGGCATTCCCATTATTGGCCCCTTGAAGCATTCTTTGGGTGCCAACGATATTACCTCGATTATTGGCATCGTTAACGGCACCACCAATTACATGCTTACACGCATGGAAGCTGGTCTTTCCTACGACGAGGCTCTTAAGGAAGCTCAAGATAATGGTTTTGCCGAGGCTGATCCAACGGCAGACGTTGACGGCTTTGATGCTGCAGCAAAGATTGCCATCTTGGCCGCAATTGGCTTTAACGTAAAGATTACGATTGACCAGGTTCACACCGAAGGCATTCGCCGCTTGAGTGCGCTTGATTTATCTACCGCGCATGATATGGGCTATGCCGTAAAGCTTCTTGCTATTACTGAGCGTAGCGCCGAAGGTGTTGTTGCGCGCGTTCACCCTGCCATGATTCCTTTGGATCATCAGTTGGCAAGCGTAAATGGTGTTTACAACGCAATTTACGTTACGGGCGACGCCCTTGGTGAAGCAATGTTCTTTGGTGAAGGCGCCGGTGCTGGCCCTGCTGCCTCTGCGGTAATGGGTGATGTTGTAGATATTGCCCGCCGCTTGGAAAAGGGTGCCCCTGCTTTGGGTGGCTATACCGTTCCTGACAATTGCCCTGTTGTAGATATTTCTACACTTGAGATGAAGTATTACCTGCGCTTCCGCGTGGCCGACCGTCCTGGCGTTTTGGCAAAGATGGCTACCATCTTCTCGGAGTACGGCGTTTCTTTGCAGTCTGTCCAGCAGATGGGCAACAAGCAGCGCGACGACGTAAATCTGGTCTTTATTACGCACTCTGCAAACGAGGGCAAGATTAACGATGCAATTAATGAAATTCTGAGTCATGACATCGTTACTGGTGGAGAGCCTTCAGTAATTCGCGTTGTCGATTAATTTCACCTAAACGCTCAACTTAAGCAAAATCAAAAGACGCAGTTCGTATGTGAGCTGCGTCTTTTCTTTTACTTAAGGAAGGCTTGGCTGGAGCTTGTGTTCGTGGGCTGCTTATTGCTGTGCGCGAACTGGCGCTAATTAGAACAAGAAGCGGTTAGAGCAAGAAGCGCCTAAAACAAGAAGCGTCCGTTACTGCGATTGGGAAAGCCCATGGTTAGGGAATCTATATCGTAGGGTGTTGCCTGATAGACGTAATAGTTCAGCCAGTTGGTGTAAATAAGCTGAGCATCGCTGCGCCAAACTGCACAGGGCTTTTGCGATGGGTCGTCATTAGGGAAGTAGTTCTTTGGCAGGATTGGCTGCTTGCCTGCTTTAAGCTCACGCTGGTATTGAAGAGCAAAGGTGTCGGCTTCGTATTCAGGATGACCAAATACAAAGAAGTGCCTACTGTCGGTACTCTTGGCGATATAAACATCACCATCGTAAGCCGCATTGCCATCCGTATTGTTGGCAGCGGCGCCCCATCCGCCAACGACGATAGGTTCAAGTTCCGGGTGAGCTAAGACATCAGATTCAAGAATGCTGGTATTCTGCGCGCGAGGTGCCCAAACTAAATCGTTGACACCACGAACCAAGGGGCTTGAATGCTTAACCACGTGATGAGGGAAGATACCAAGCTTCTTTTCGTTTAGCTGGTGATTTTTTACGCCGTAGTGGTGGTAGATGCCAGCTTGAGCGCTCCAGCTGATATAGAAGGTGCTAAAAACGTGGTCGTTTGCCCAGTCGAAAATCTCGCAGAGCTCAGGCCAAAAATCCACTTCTTCAAAGCTTTGGGCGTTTACGGGAGAACCCGTAACAATCATACCGTCGTAATGTTTGTTGCGAATTTCGTCGAGCGTCACGTAGAAATCGCGCATGTGCTCCATCTGGTTATCAAAAGCGTTGGAGTTAGTGCGCAAAAGCTCTATATCAACCTGTAAAGGAGAATTGGAGAGTTTGCGCAAAATGAGCGTTTCGGTTTCGATTTTGGTGGGCATTAAGTTCAAAATAAGCACTCGTAAAGGGCGAATGTCCTGATGGATTGCCCGGTATTCCGTCATGACAAAAATATTCTCGCTTTCGAGAATGCCAGTTGCGGGTAAAGTGTCGGGAATCCTGATAGGCATAATGCTTCCTTTAGTGAATGTTTGCTTGTTTAGAATAACGTAAGATGAGCTGAAGTTGCGTACTGTGTTGAATGGATGTTGCTCAGAAAGGTAAACGCATGGCAAAAAAACAGGAGAAAAAGACTAATGCCGTGCGCGAGCTTGAACGAACAGGCATGCCTTATGAATTTCATGCCTTTGAAGGCGCTGAGGGCCTTTCTGGTGTAGAGATTGCCAAGCTGCGTGGCGAAGATCCAGATATCGTTTTTAAAACCTTGGTCACCGTCGGCCATTCTGGCGAACACTATGTCTTTATGATTCCTGTGGCTGAAGAGCTAGATTTAAAGAAGGCAGCTGCCTTTGTGGGCGAAAAATCGGTGCACATGATTAAGTCCAAGGAGCTGCTTCCTTTAACAGGCTATGTTCACGGTGGTTGTTCGCCCTTGGGCATGAAGAAGACCTTCGTTACCACGATTGACGAAACTGCCTTGCTCTATGACCGCATTATGTTTAGCGCAGGCCGCATTGGCGCACAAATCGAAACAACACTCGAGGCGCTGCAGGCCGCTATTCCCGTTGGAATTGCTGATCTTACGGCACGCTAATTTAAGTATCTAGATTCAATCGTTACATAAAACCAGACTTTGGCTCTTTCTTTGAAGCTTTGCTTGGCGGCTGCAATTAGCTTTTGGCTACCGCTATGCTCTTGGAAGTGCGCACCTGCTTTTGTGCGTTATGGCTTTATAGATCCATGAGGAAGAGTAGTAATGACCGAAGAGCTTATATCCCTTGCTGTTATTGTTTTGGTTGCAGCACTTTGCCCCATTATTGCTCAATCGATTCCCAAAAAGCCTATTCCTGAGACAGTATTCTTGCTGATAGCAGGCGCTTTTTTAGGGCCAAATATGGCAGGCGTAATTGAGCTTTCTGACTCTATCAGCTTGCTTTCTGAACTTGGTCTGGCTTTCTTGTTCTTGTTGGCTGGTTTCGAAATTGACCCAAAAAATATTACGGGGCATCAGGGTAAATATGGTTTTGCAACCTGGGTAGTTTGTTTAGCTTTAGGTTTTGCTGCCGTAGCAGGAGTCTCAAGCGCAACACAGACGCTTTCACCAAATAGCCTTGGAGGAATTGCGGTTGCTATTGCGCTTGGAACAACTGCGCTTGGAACTCTGATGCCCATATTGAAAGAGCGCAATCTTCTTGGCACACGCGTTGGCGATTCTGTTCTTGCTTACGGAACTTGGGGTGAGCTTGGCCCTATTATTGCGATGGCTTTGCTTCTTTCTGCACGTGCAGAGTGGAAAACAATTATTGTGCTGCTTGCTTTTGCTGCCGTTGCGGTCCTGGCGGCTGTTATTCCTGTTAAAGCAAGAAAAGCAGGCAGTCGCGTATATCGTTTTCTTTCAGAAAATGCCAATACCACTTCGCAAACAACCATGCGTGTTACCGTTTTGCTTTTGGTTGCTTTAGTTGCGCTTTCTGCAGTGTTTGATTTGGACGCAGTTTTGGGCGCCTTTGCAGCAGGCTTCGTGCTTCGTTACATCATTCCTTCGGGGAACCATGATCTTGAAAATAAACTCGACGGCGCTGCTTTTGGCTTTTTTATCCCGCTGTTCTTTGTTGTTTCTGGAGCGAAAATAGACCTGATGGCAGTGTTTGATCAGCCTATTGTTTTGCTTGGTTTTATCTTTGCTTTGCTACTTATTCGCACTGTCCCTATTTTTATTTCTCTTTCGCTTGATAAAGAAACACGCACCATGTCTTCTCATAATCGTGTGAGTGTAGCTTTTTATTGCACGACCGCTTTGCCTTTGATTGTTGCGGTAACTTCGGTTGCTACGAAAGCTAATGCCATGACATCAGAGACTGCTTCGGTTCTAGTGGCAGCTGGTGCAATTACCGTACTCGTTATGCCCTTACTTGCTCAGCTTACCTATCGTGTTGCCGATGTTCATCCTGTCGAAACGGCTCGCGAAGTAGTTCATGACCCTCGACATGTGGGTGATATTGTGGGCGACCATTTAGCTTTCGCACAGTTAGCGGCAGTACAAGAAGGTCAAACAAGCCTGCGCGAAGAGCGCAAAATTACTAAAGCTCAGCAGCGCTTGGAAAAGCATCACAAACGCCAGGATCTTATTGACCGGGCACGGGTAGAGCGTCGTCAACGTCGCGCGGAATTACGTGCGGAGCTTAAGGAAGAACGCGAGCGCAAACAAGCCGAATTGCGTGCGCAGCTTAAAGAAATCGACAGCGAATAAGTTCCTAAAACAATCAAATAATGCTTATTGAACTGGCGTTATGTAGCCTAGCTAAACTTTTTCAAATTTCTTATTGCTAAAAACCTAGGGGAATAGTAGGCTTTAACCCAACGACAGAGGGCTTGAGTATAAATCCCGCCCCACACCATCCCCACGTACTAGCGCGGGACTCAACCAAAAGATTGGCGCACGACACCAATCAAGAAAGGAAGCGAAATGGCTATCAAGAAGAACGTTGCAGAGCTTATTGGCGGCACTCCTTTGCTGGAGTTGAGCAACTTCGAAAAGAACAACAACCTCAAGGCAAGCATCCTTGCTAAGGTAGAGCGCACCAATCCTGCAGGTTCTGTTAAAGACCGTATTGCTAAGGCTATGCTCGACGAAGCTGAGGCTAAGGGCGCTCTTAATGCAGACACCGTCATCATCGAGCCTACCTCTGGTAACACCGGCGTTGGTCTGGCTGCACTTGCTGCTGCTCGTGGTAATCGCATCATCATCACCATGCCCGAGACCATGTCCGTTGAGCGTCGTAACCTCATGAAGGCATACGGTGCTGAGCTCGTCCTGACCGACGGCGCAAAGGGCATGAAGGGTGCAATCGCTAAGGCTGACGAACTCGCTGCCGAAATTCCTAACTCACTCATTCCTTCTCAGTTCACTAACCCCGCAAACCCTGCAATCCACGAGGCAACTACTGGCCCTGAAATCTGGGCAGACGCCGAGGGCAAGGTTGACGCTCTGGTTGCTGGCGTTGGTACTGGCGGCACCATTACCGGTGTTGGCCGTTATCTGAAGGCTCAGAATCCCGAGCTCAAGATCTTCGCAGTTGAGCCCGCTGGTTCTCCTGTTCTTTCTGAGGGCCATGGCGGATCCCACAAGATTCAGGGTATTGGCGCAGGCTTTGTTCCTGATACCCTCGACACTTCCATCTATGACGAAGTCCTTCCCATCGAGGACGAAGAAGCCTTCGCAACTGGTCGCGAACTGGCTGGCAAGGAAGGTCTGCTGGTAGGTATTTCTTCTGGCGCTGCTGTTGCTGCTGCTAAGAAGGTTGCTGAGCGTCCCGAATTTGCTGGCAAGAACATCGTCGTTGTTCTCCCCGACACCGGCGAGCGTTACCTCTCCACCGCAATGTTCAACTTCTAGTCCTCTCTTCGCTTTAGCGTTGGCCGGCCGGGTTCTGCTCGGTCGGCCTTCGTATTTTGTGTGTATACCTATGCTTGCCTGGTATTACGTACGAAGTGCAGTATTCTGTTTCTTCAAATAATGATTGCTTCGGAAGCGCACGTAACACATTGGCTTTTAGCGTCTTGCTGGCTACGAGTTTGCTAGTTTGCTAGCAAGCAAGGCTGCGTAAACGCTAGGCCTCAAGTAAAGAAGCCGGCGCAACCATGCGTTCTTAGCGTGCTCCGATGAATTGAGGGTTTATGGATTACAAGGCTCAAAATCGCCAAGCGGTGATTGATTTTATTCTTCAAGGTGCTCACGATGTCTGCGATAAGCTTGGCGTTGAAGTTGAGCATTTTATTGTTACCGCAGATGGCGAAGATGTTAGCTATCATGGGCGCGATGGCCAGCCAGGCGTGGCGGATATCCTTGAGTATTTAAGCCAGTATTACCCTGAGCGTAGTCACAACGATAAGGGCGAGCTTTTAGGTTTGGCCTCCGAGGATGGCTCAATTACCCTTGAGCCCGCTGCTCAGATTGAAATTAGCATCGCGCCCTTCGCAGAAGTTGCTAGCGTTGTGGCAGCTTATGAGCGTTTCCGTGATCGCATAGACCCCTTCTTAAACAAGCACAACATGAAGCTGGTTCATGGCGGTTACCATCCAACAAAAAAGGCCTTCGATTTAACTTTGATTCCAAAGCGTCGCTACGCATTTATGGATGAATACTTCACCTCTATTAAAACGGTGGGTCATCGCATGATGCGAGCAAGCGCGTCGACCCAGGTTTCGGTCGATTTTTATAACGAAGCAGACGCTGTTCGCAAGATGCGTGTAGCCAACGTGCTTGCTCCTGTCTTGGCTGTTATCGCAGATGGCACAACAGTTTTTGAGGCAGAGAAAATTAAGCGCCCCATTGCGCGTTTTGACTTATGGCGTCAGGTTGACCCTTTGCGCTGCGGTGTTGTTCCTGGCCTTTTTGATGATGGTTTTGATGTTGGTACTTATGTCGACTGGATTTTAAACACGCGTCCTATTTTTGTAACGCGTGCTGCTGCTAATGACCCCGAAGGTCCTGCTCTTCGTGCAGATGGTGGTCAGGTTGCGGCAGATTTGTACGCCGATGCGCCTATGATTAAGGCTGATATCGAACACGTGCTTTCGATGTTCTGGCCCGATGTTCGTCTGAAACGCTTTGTCGAAATTCGCCCTGCGGATTCTTTACCAGCAGACGTCATGGCTGGCTACACCGCATTGGTAAAGGGCCTCTTCTATAGCGAAGAAAGCCTAGCTGCAATTGAGGAAATTCTTGGTGTCACGGGTAACTCTTGGCCTATCGAAAAGCAAGACATCGACGACGCTGTAGAATCAATTTTCAAAAATTGCTTTGAAGCTGCTTGCTATGGCTGGCCCTTGGATTCATGGGTTGAACTGCTTTTCTCTTTGGCTAATAAGGCGCTTGATGCCGATGAGGCTAAATATCTTGGCAAACTTTATGAGTACGCAGCCAACAAGAATTGGGGTAGCATCAATACCAGCGGCGCAGCTGCCGAAGAGCGCGCAGTTCTTACAAGCAAGCTTGGTCTTTCCGTATTTGGAAACTAGGAGGCGAACATGAAAATTTCTACTAAAGGAACTTACGCAGTTCGCCTGATGATTTTGCTTGCTACTCATGGCGAAGAGCTGGTTTCTCTTAAAGAAATTTCTCGTGTAACGGGCATCTCTAAAAAATATCTAGAGCAGATTGTCCCAAGCCTTACTTCAGCTGGTCTTATTCGTTCGGTTCGTGGAGCTCAGGGTGGCTATCGCCTAGCTAATGCTGCCAACAAGATCACGATTCTTGATATCCTTAACGTGACCGAGGGCAGCATTGCGCCTGCATCTTGTTTGCAGGGTGACACCTTTGAGTGCAACTTCGGCACTCCGTGTATGGAGTTTTATGTATGGAAGGGTCTCTACGATGTTCAGCAGCAGTATCTTTCCAGCATTACCTTGCAGGATGTCCTTGACCATTCCTCCGCTGCTGCTATTGATAACTATTGCATTTAGGGATTATGGAAAAAATTCTTAAACTTAAAGAAATAATTCGTAACTATGGCAAGCTTGCCGTGGCTTATTCGGGTGGAGTTGACTCCACCTTTTTGTTGAAGCTTGCCCACGATGAGTTGGGCGAAAACTGCATTGCTATCACTTCGCGCTCCCTGTTGAATTTGGAGTCGGATTTTCTTGCTTCCGAAGAATGGGCAAAATCTCAAGGGATAAAACAGCTAGTGGTTAGTGCTAACGAGCTTGAATTCCCGGGCTTTGCTCAGAATCGGCCCGATCGCTGCTACATTTGCAAAAAGGCCTTATTTGCAGAAGTAAAAAAGATTGCCGAAGAAGCCCTGCCAGGCAGCATTGTTGTTGATGGCACCAACGTCGACGATCAGTCGGATTATCGCCCCGGCACAAAGGCACTCAAAGAGCTCGAAGTTAAAAGCCCTTTGCTTGAAGCTGGTCTTACTAAAGAAGAAATTCGCGCCTACTCGCGCGAGCTAGGCCTGCCTACTTGGAATAAACCCAGTGCCGCCTGCTTGGCAAGCCGCTTCCCTTATGGCGACACCATTACAGCAGATGGTTTAAAGCAGGTTGCCCAAGCGGAAGAAATTTTGCATGAAGCAGGATTTCCTTATGTTCGCGTACGTGTGCATGGTGATATTGCTCGTATTGAAGTTCCGGCCGAGCAAATTGTTGAATTCGCACAGCACCGTGATGCAATAGTTCCTGCCCTGCGTGAACTTGGCTTTCGCTATATTACGCTTGATTTGCAGGGTTATCGCACCGGCAGTCTGAATGAGGTGCTGTAAACAGCAAGCTTTGTTTTGCTAGTACTGTTAGCCCTGCCCTGCTAACCTCGCTAACTGGCCCTGCTAATCTCGCCGGAAAGCGCGTTGGTTTTAGAGGATTGCGATTACCTGCAGCTGCGGATATGTTCTGCTAAAAGTTATTCGTAGCGGCGGATGGTGGCGCCGCCAAGAACATTTTCGCCTTGGTACAGAACAACCGCCTGACCAGTAGCGCAGGTACGAATTGGATCCAAGAATTCAACTACCAGCTCTTCGTTTTCTACGTGAGCAAGAGCGGGGACTTCTTTTGCGCGGTAATTGACTTTGACGGTAACCGGCGTTGGATAAGGAAGCTCGGCCACACTAATCAGATTGATGTCATCTGCCCAAAGCTTAGTGATCTTCTGGCTTGCAGCAGGGCCAACAATAAGCCTGTTGTTGGGAATGTCTTTGGCAAGAACATACAAAGGCTCGCTCCAGGCGACACCTAAGCCTTTGCGCTGGCCAGGGGTATAGTGCACCAGTCCAATGTGCTGGCCTACCTGCGTTCCATCTTCTAAAACAATGGGGCCAGGGCCAGGTAGCTTGCCCTCATGCTTTTCTATGAAGGCAGCGTAATCGCCATCGGGGACGAAGCAGATATCCTGACTTTCAGCCTTTTCGGCCGTGACAAAACCATGGCGGCGGGCAACTTCGCGCGTACCTTCCTTAGTGAGCTCTCCTAAGGGAAAAAGCGTGTGTTTGAGCTGCTCTTGCGTCATCCCATAAAGCACATAGCTTTGATCTTTTTTAGGGTCTAAGCCTTTTTTGAGCAGGTAGCGCCCAGTTTTCTTGTCATAGGCGCGGCGGACATAATGGCCAGTTGCTACGTAGTCATAGTCAAGCTGTTCGCGCCTGCGCTGAAGCGCCGTGAACTTAAGGAAGCGATTGCAGTCAATGCAAGGATTGGGAGTTTCGCCAGCCAAGTATGACTTGCAAAACTTGTCCATCACATCTGACTCGAAGCGGTCGGTGAAGTTGAAGGCGAAGTGATCAAGCCCCATGCTCCAACAAACACTACGTGCATCTTCGACATCTTTTTGGGAGCAGCAAGATTGATTCATTGCTTCAAGCTCGGCATTGGCAAGCTGGTCATAATCGAAAAGGCGCATGGTCACACCAATTACTTCAAAACCAGCTTCGTGCAAAAGAGCGCAGGCTACCGAAGAATCAACGCCACCACTCATGGCAGCGATAGCTTTGCCACTTTTGGGTGCCACATCTACTTCAGGGTCAATTCCAAAGGAAAGCGTGCTGCCATTGCTGCAGGGATTTTCGCAGTAGAGGCATTCAGGATTTACTGCAGCTCCTGGGTTGGTGCCAGCATGAGATTCGTGATTATCGGAATCCTTGGCGTCAGGATTGAGCAGGATAACATCGTCCATGTTTATACCTCGCTCGTTGCTTGAGCAGCGTTTTGGTTGGAGTTGGCGTTTACGGAAGCAATCTCTGCTTCTGCGTCTCGGCCAGCTACTTCAGGGTACAAGCTCATTGTTTGGAAGCGCTCCTGCATAAATTCGTCGCCAAAGTTTTGGTCAAAGAATTCCTGAACAGGAGTACTAACAGCAAGACCAGCACTTCGTTCAAACCAGCAGTTAAAAGCTCCAAGGGTAAGAACAATATCGACCACAATAAAGACTGTGGCAACTGCGGTTAAACCATGAGCAATACGCTGGGGGATAAGTGAAATAACGTCCATCGTGAGGGGCAAAAGCATGCGTGTCCAAATAAGGCCAAGCGCACCCCAAACAAGAGCAATGCCCAGGCAGGTATGGCCCATCAGATTAAAGGGCTGACTTTCGTAACTCCAGGCAACGATGCCAAAAGCTTCTTCAAAAAACAGACCAGCACAAAACTCAAAGGCGCCACCTAAAAGAGCGGCAAAGGCAAAGGTATGCAGCGCCGTTTTGCCCTTCATGCCGTTAAGACCAAGGGTCATGAGCACCGCGCCCACGCCGTAGATGGGAGAAAGTGGACCCCAGACAAAGCCGGCGCGATCTTTCCAGATTCCGTCGATGGGGTAGCTCACGACGGTTTCTAAGAGCAGACCAACAAAACTTGCCACCATAAAAATCCAGAACAGGTTATAAAAGCTCAGTTCAATAAGGCCATCGTCCTGTTGTTTTGCGCGGCGTTCCTCAAGCGCTTCACGCAGAGTGTGCGCTTGTGAGTTTTCTTGATCTTGGGAATAGCCCTGTACCTGGGAGCTTTGAGAACTCGATACGCCAGAAGTGGCGTAGGCAAGGGAAGCCTCGTTCAGGGCTTCTTCTTCGGATTGATATGTTTGCTCTGTCTTCATGGACTGTTTAGTGTCTCACAATTTCGAAAAAGAGGTAATGCGCGTTATTAGACATTATGTAGAAAAGAAATGGACATATTGCGGAAACCATACGATATTCCAAAAATATCTGTTTAATAAAAATTATACAATCTGTATGATAACCGCCTCTGAAGAGGAAACCTCATTGAGTTTGCACGATCGAGTGGTGCTTGGAAACACTACTAAGGCCGCTCTAGACTTGATGACTTGAAGTGATTAAAGGGTGGAATTCATGACACAAAATTCTTTGCCGTCGTGTATCCATATTGGAGTAGATGTTGGATCAACTACCACTAAGTTGTTAGTGCTTGATCCCGCGAATCATGAAATTCTTTATTCGCGCTATAAGCGACACAACGCTCACCAGGCAGAAAGCTTAAAAGAAGCTCTGTCCGAAGTCTTTGAGCGCTTTCCCTCATGCCGATGGCGTATCGCCTTGTGCGGCAGTGGTGGCGAGTCCTTAGCGCGCGCAACGGGAATTCCTTTTGTACAAGAGGTAGTCGCTAATGCGCAGGCTGTGGCTTCTCTTCATCCGACGGCTCGCTGCGCCATCGAGCTTGGTGGCCAGGATGCGAAGATGGTCTTCTTCCGCAAGGACGAAACAACGGGTGAACTTGCAGTTGATGACATGCGCATGAATGGATCATGCGCGGGCGGCACCGGCGCTTTTATTGATGAAATCGCAGCCCTCTTAAAGATTCCTGTAGAAGAATATAACGATTTAGCATGCCAGGGCAGTGCAATTTATGATGTATCGGGTCGCTGTGGTGTGTATGCCAAAACCGATATTCAGCCCCTGCTCAACCAGGGTGTCCCTAAGGCAGACATCGCTCTGTCTGCCTTTCATGCGGTAGCAAAGCAAACCATCGGAGGCCTGGCTCAAGGCCTAGATATCAATCCTCCGGTTGTATTTGAGGGTGGTCCACTTACCTTCAATCCTCGCTTGATTCAAGTTTTTGCCGAGCGTCTTAATCTTGCCCCTGAAGATGTCATTATCCCGGAGCATCCAGAAGTCATCGTGGCTTATGGTGCTGCGCTTTCGTTGGAATCTCTTTTTGAAAATGAACCTGGCTTTGACTCCGGCGCAGAGGCAATGGCCTGCGTAAATGCGCTCCATGCTGGTATGGCAACTGGCCCTGTGGCCGAGCCTCTGTTTGCAAATAGCGCCGAGCGCGAGCGCTTTGAAGTGCGCCATCGTTTAGGCTTGGCAAGCCACGAACCTAAGCAGGTTCGTACCCATCGTGACGAAAATCAGCCATTAAAGGTGTACTTGGGAATCGACTCTGGTTCTACGACGACAAAGTTCGCCTTGATTGATGAAGATGCTCGCTTGGTAGACAGCTTCTATGCTTCCAATGAGGGCGAACCTCTGGCGATTTTGAAGCAAGCGCTCTTGGATATGAATATCAAGTACGCCGAGCAGGGAATTACGCTTGATATCGCAGGTGTGGGAACCACTGGTTATGGCGAGCTTCTTTTTAGTCAGGCTTTGCATGCCGACCACCATACGGTCGAAACGGTGGTTCACGCGCATGCTGCAACCACTTATGTGCCCGATGCCAGCTTTATCTTGGATATCGGTGGCCAAGATATGAAGGCTATCTGGC
Source organism: Bacteroidaceae bacterium (assembly GCA_963604935.1). Classification (GTDB taxonomy): domain Bacteria; phylum Actinomycetota; class Coriobacteriia; order Coriobacteriales; family Eggerthellaceae; genus Anaerotardibacter. The sequence goes on along the minus strand of CAVCRX010000043.1, from coordinate 18,072 downwards.
TGGATAACGGCATTATTACCGACATCGTGGTGAACGAAGCTTGTTCCTCTGGCTGCGGCTCGTTCTTGGAATCCTTTGCTGCAAACCTGGGTATCAAGGTGCAAGATATTGCCGAGGCGGCTTTCCGCTCAAAGAACCCTGCAGTTCTGGGTAGTCGCTGCACGGTCTTTATGAATTCTTCGATTGTTTCCGAACAGCGCAACGGTAAAACACCCGACGACATTATGGCGGGTTTGTGCAGGTCAATCATCGAAAATGTATTTACCAAAGTTATTCGAGTAAGCAACTTGGACTCTTTGGGTAAGCGCATTGTGGTGCAGGGTGGCACCTTCCAGAACGATGCAGTTCTGCGCGCCTTAGAGCAATATATTGGGCGTGAGGTAGTGCGTGCGCCGTACCCCGGCCTTATGGGCGCAATTGGCGAGGCGCTTCTGGTTAAAGAACAGATGGAAAATCGTCCCGAGGGTAACCGCACATCAAGCTTTATTGGTTTTGAGGCACTTGAAAATCTGACCTACACCCAAGAAACGAATCTGCGCTGTCCCTTCTGCTCTAATCACTGCAATCGTACGCGAACCATCTTTAACGACGGCACGACTTGGATGACAGGCCATCGCTGCTCGCGCGGCGAAATTGTGGGCGATCCGAAAGATGATGTAATTCGCGAGAAGGTTCGCGCGGCACTTAAAGCCGACCAAAAAGTTCCTAACCTCTATGAGGTGCGCGAGCGTTTGTTATTCGAGGATCGTCCGGTTAAACAATTGCTGCCCGACCAAGAAATGAGCATTGGTATTCCGCGCGTACTTGCTTATTGGGATCGCCTGCCTTTCTGGCGCACTTTATTCAAGAGCCTTGGTTTTAAGGTAGTTGTTAGCGGAGCTTCAACTCGTAAGATTTACGAGCAGGGGCTTTCGGCAGTAACTTCAGACACGGTGTGCTTCCCGGCTAAGCTGGTTCATGGCCACGTGCGTGACCTGGTTAAATGCAAGGTTGATCGCATTTGGTACCCCATTCTTACCACCATCCCTTCGGAAAATGCGATGTCTACTTCCGAGTCGATGTGCGCGGTGGTTAAGGGTTACCCCATCGTTATGCAAAACTCCGACAACCCCGAGCGCACTTTTAATGTGCCCATGCTTTCGCCGCTGTTCCACTGGTATACCTACGAAGACCGCGACAAGCAGCTTTCGCACTACCTTGAAGAAGAGTTTGGAATTTCTCATGAGGTGGCACTCGATGCTATTCGTCAGGGTGACGCCGCTCTGGATTCTTTCCGCACCGAGCTTGAAGCCTGGGGTAAAAACGTTCTTGATGAAGTAAAAAGCAAGGGTCGTTACGCTGTTGTTTTGGCGGGCCGTCCTTATCATAACGACCCGCTGGTCAATCATGATTTGCCACACTTCTTTACCGAGTTGGGCATTCCTGTTTTGACGGCAGACAGCGTGCCAGGGCGCAACGAGGTTGATCTTTCAAATTCGTTTATTGATGTGGTGAACAACTTCCATGCACGTATGCTTTCAACTGCGGTTATTTCTGCAAAGAGCGAAAACCTGGAGTACGTGCAGATCGTCAGCTTTGGTTGCGGCCACGACGCCTATCTGTCTGACGAAATCATTCGTGTATCAAAAGAAATCTCGGGTAAAACGCCGCTTGTGTTGAAACTTGATGAATCGGACATCCAAGGTCCTTTGCGTATTCGTGTGCGTTCGTTTATCGAAAGTGTAAATGCGCGCCGTGGCTTGCCAAGCACGAGCGACCTTGAGTCTGGTATCGAGCTCAAGCTTCCTTGTTCTGGCTGTGCAGCGCGAGAAATTAATGAGTTAAGCGACCCGTATCCGCAGAAATTCACTAAGGCCGACCTTAAAGAAAAAACCCTGTTGGTGCCCAATACAAGCCACGCCTTTAGTATGCTGATGGCGGCAGCCTTTGCGCGTGACGGTTTAAAAACCAAGGCTTTGCCTGTTGGTCGTGAAGAAGCTATTCGCCTGGGTAAAAAGTACGTGCATAACGACATTTGTTTCCCTTGCCAGGTTGTTATTGGTGAAGCTTTGGCTGCGCTTGAATCGGGCGAATACGACCCCGATAAAGTTGCTATTTGCCAAGGAAAATACATCGGCGACTGCCGCCTGACTCATTACGCTGCGCTTACGCGCAAGGCTCTTGATGATGCTGGATATCCTCAGGTACCCATCGTCACTAATGATGATGTGGACTTCCATAATTTGCACCCGGGTTACAAGATGTCTTTGCCCGCCGCAATTCGTATTGCTTTTACGCTACCAGTAATCGACGTAATGGAAGAGCTGTTGCGCAAGATTCGTCCTTATGAATTGGAGAAAGGCAGTACTCAAGCAGCCTTTGACCAGGGCCTTGATTTAATCATGGACGGCCTTGCTCAGCATGGCGTCCGCGGGATGCGCCGTGGCTTTAAGCGTGCGCTTAAGCTCATGCGCGAGGTTAAATACGACCGATCTAATCCGCGCCCAACTGTATTGATTGTTGGTGAGTATTTGCTCAATTTCCACCCTGGCGCTAACCATGATATCGAGCTGTATCTTGAAGAAAATGGCCTTGAAGTTATCGAGGCGCGCATGACTGACGTTATTCGCAAGTCTTACTTCTACAAGGATCGCCAAGTCAAGGAATACGACCTGAACAAGCCCTTTGATTACAAGGCGATGTTTGCCGTTGAAGATAAGTTCTTTGACCTGGCGCACAATGCTTGTGACCGAATAGCTAAGGCCCACCCTTTGTATAAGCCCGCAAAGCGTATGGACGAATTGGTGAAGGCTTCTGACCCAATCATTCATCACACCTTTGACGCAGGTGAGGGCGTGCTTATTCCGGGCGAGATTTTGCATCACGCCGAAGAAGGATGCCGAGCATTCGTTATTTTGCAGCCCTTTGGCTGTTTGCCTAATCACGTGGTTGGCCGCGGAATTACGAAGCGCTTGAAAGAAATTTATCCGGACGCGCAGATTTTGCCTCTAGATTACGACCCTGACGTCAGTTTTGCCAATATCGAAAATCGATTACAAATGCTCATCATGAACGCGCGTGCAAATGCGAGAGCAAACAAATCAGCTAAGGAAAGTGATTAGTATGGGACGTCCTCGCATTGATAACAACGAGCCCAGTGCGGTAGATCGCATCTATCAGGCATTTTGGGAATTGCTTGAAACAAATATGGTAAAGGACATCACGATTAGCATGGTTTCGGCCAAGGCCGGCTGCAATCGTGGCACCTTTTATTACCACTTTAAAGACATGGATGACCTGCTTTATCGCGTTATCGAAACGGACTTAATGGGCAGCAATAACGAATCATATGCTCATTTGATTTTTAGGATGTTGGCAACGCCATCTTCTGAGCTATTGCTAGCGCAGGTTGAAAACAAGATTGCCCGCCACTTATTTTTACTGGCTAACCAGGGTGGCATGGATATCGTCGATGCAAAAATCAAGGCAATCATCAGCAATATGTGGCGCGACGTGCTGTGCGAAGAAGGCTGCGAGCTCTGTTTTGAGTCGCGTTTGATGATTGAATATTCCGTAAGTGGCTTAATCGCCATGATTCTGCTGATTTATCGCTTGCAAGAAAAAGGCGAGGATATTCCCAAAAGCGTTGACATGGAGTCCTTCCAGCAGGTTGCGCGTATCCAGATAGTGCGCCTTGCTCGTTTTGAGGACGTTGACCCTGCAGAGGTTCTTATGCGTTTGCGAATGTACGATAAGTTTTTGAAGAGTGGCGTTTAGCGTTTTGCTCTTGCCTTAACTAAGATATGATTTCCAAAACCACAGGTGCAGCGAATGAAGCTGCGCCTACTTTTATGAAAGGGCAGATATGCTTAAGGATTTAAAGATTGTCCGCAATCTAAATATTGCGGTTGTGGTGCTGGCAGCGCTCGGTATTGGTGTTGCCGTTATCGCCTTACTGGCTCTGGCTTTCACCAATGCAGCTATCAATGATGAAATTAGCCGCTCTTTGGTGCTTGACCCAGCTGATTTTTATATCGATGAAGACATGACTATCGATAACACTACTTCAGACATTATCGCACTTCATACTACAGTTTTAGCTTGTATCGTTGCTTGCGTTATCGCGCTCTTTGCTTCTATCTTCACTTTGATTGTTGGCATTGAGGGTATGAATCCGCTTAAGTCCGAGAAGCGCTTTAACAAGCTTTTTGTTTTGGGAATTGTTGCTGCTGTAATCAACATTGTTTTTGGCGGCCTTGTTTCCGGCATACTTCTGATTATCTCTACGGTGTACATCAGCAAGCTGCGTAAGGTTCCTTATACCGTTTTGTGCGATCAGCAGGCTCATCCTGAGTTGATTTTTGTTGGCCCTGGCTATCCTGCACCTAATAATTTCTATACTCAGCCTTATGCACCAGCTGGTCAGCCTGCTCAGGCGCCTTACGGTCAGCCCGCAGCACAGCCTGTTTATGGCCAGGCTCCCTATGGCCAGCCTGCTCAACCCGTTGCACAGCAGCCCACTGCTTCTTATCAGGCACAGCCTGTACAGGCTGAAGCTACCGAAGCTGCACAGCCTGCTCAACCTGAGCCCACTCAGGAGGTCAGTCAGCCTGTTGAAGCTGCCGAGCAGCCCGCTCAGCCTCAGGATTCAGAGGAAGAAAAGAAGAGCGAATAGCTAAGCAAAATACATAAAGTAATGCCGAAGGGCTGCAGTGCACGATGCTGAACTGCAGCCCTTCTTCTTTGTGATGATTACGAAGTAAGCTTTAAAGGATTGCTTGAATCGGATGAGCACGTGCAGACAAAGCCTTGTTTTGAATTTTGGCTTTGTCTACTGCCGGAAGTTTAGGCTGAGGCTTTTAGGCTTCGTTTACTGCTGCAACGCAATCTGCAACAAATTCCTTCACAGGAGTAACAGCAGAAGCTCCCTCGCGTGCAATGATTTTTACAATGGCTGAACCAACAATGGCGCCGTCGGCTTTTTGGGCCATGTTTTTTGCGGCGGCGGCGTCAGAAATGCCAAAGCCAATGGCAATAGGAGTGTTGGTAACTTCTCGAATTTTGGCAACGATGCTATCAAGGTCCGTGGTGATTTGGCTTCGCGTTCCGGTAACGCCGAGCGAAGAAACTAGATAGATAAAACCTTCAGCCTCGCGTGCAATCATGGCGATACGATCTTCCGAGGTGGGTGCAATCATAGAAATCAAATCAAGCCCATGTTCTGCAAAAATAGGTGCGAATTCATCTTTTTCTTCGTAGGGGATATCGGGAAGAATGACTCCGCACATGCCTGCTTCTTCTGCCTTGGCAGCAAATTTTTCGATGCCATAGTGGTAAACCACGTTGCCATAGGTCATAAAGACCATTGCGACATCAAGCTCTTTGTTGAGCTCGCCAGCCATTTCAAAAATCTTGTCGGTGTCTACGCCGCCTTTTAAGGCTCGAAGGTTGGCGCCCTGAATTACCGGGCCCTCAGCGGTGGGATCGCTAAAGGGGATGCCAAGCTCGATGACCTTTGCGCCTGCCGCAGCCATGGCGCGCACAATTTCGCGGGTGGTGTTTAGGTCTGGATCGCCGCAGGTGACGAAGGGAATAAATGCCTTACCTTCGCTAAAAGCAGCTGCAAGTTTTGTATTCATAAATGCTCCTTGGGTGATGTCTTGCGTTTATTCCGAAATGTCTTGACCGCGGTAACGCGCCATAGCAACGCAGTCCTTATCGCCGCGGCCGCTCAGGGTGATTACCATGATTTTGTCTTTTGGCAGCGTGGGCGCGATTTTGATGGCATGAGCCAGGGCATGGGCACTTTCGATTGCAGGAATAATGCCCTCGGTGCGGCTGAGGTATTCAAAAGCATCAACTGCCTCATCGTCAGTGATGGCCACATACTGAGCGCGACCTGTGTCGTTTAACCAAGCATGCTCAGGGCCAATGCCGGGGTAATCAAGGCCAGCACTGATGGAGTAAACGGGGGCAATCTGGCCGTATTCATCTTGGCAGAAGTACGACTTCATACCATGGAAAATGCCTAAGCTACCCGTGTTGATGGTTGCCGCCGTTTCAAAGGTATCAATGCCGCGACCTGCTGCTTCGCAGCCAATAAGCGTGGTTCCTTCGTGCTTGATGAAGGGATAGAAAGTGCCAATGGCATTTGAGCCGCCGCCAACACAAGCCAGCACATAGTCGGGCAGACGTCCTTCCTTTTCGGTGCACTGATCAATGATTTCGTTGCCAATGAAGCTCTGGAAGTCGCGCACAATTGTGGGGAAGGGGTGCGGGCCCATGCAGGAGCCCAGGAGGTAGTGAGTGTCGTCGATGCGATTGGTCCATTCGCGCATGCATTCTGAAACAGCATCTTTAAGCGTTCCTGTGCCGGAGTCAACGCCGTGAACCTCGGTGCCCATAAGGCGCATGCGATAAACATTAAGTGCTTGGCGCTCCATATCCTCGACGCCCATATAAACGTGGCATTCCATATTAAGAAGAGCGGCAACGGTTGCGGTAGCAACGCCGTGCTGACCAGCACCGGTTTCGGCGATGAGGCGAGTTTTGCCCATCTTCTTTGCAAGAAGAGCCTGGCCAAGTGCGTTGTTAATCTTGTGGGCGCCGGTGTGATTCAAGTCTTCGCGCTTCAAGTAGATTTTGCAGCCACCCAAATCTTTGGTCATCTTTTCTGCGTAGTACAAAAGGCTGGGGCGATTTGCGTAGTTATCAAGAAGGTCTTTGAGCTCGGCCTTGAACTCGGGGTCATCTTTGAAGCGGTTGTAAGCTTCCTCGAGCTCGATGACAGCGTTCATCAAAGTCTCGGGGATGTATTGACCTCCGTGTACGCCAAAGCGTCCGTTTGCTTTGGCTGCTTCTTGCTGGGTCATAGTTTGTCCTTTCTTTAGGAAGGTGAGTTGGGTTTATTCGGTGGAGCGGGTGCTTTGTTAAGGGCTTTGCTTAGGCTTCGGGCTGTCTGGGACTTAAATCGGGTGCTTATTTAGGGCGCCGTATTAGGGGACTGGGCTCGAACCTTTTGCGCAAAAGCCTGCATTAAGGCGGCGCTTTTGTGAGGCTTGCCTTCTTTGTCTGGATCGGACGCTTCGATTCCGCTACTAACATCAATGAGTGCAGGCTTACAGTTCGCAAGCGCGAGCTCGATATTCTCGACACTCATACCGCCTGCTAAGCCATAGGGGCGCTCGATTTCTTTAAGGAAGCTCCAGTTGAAGGTCTGGCCTTGGCCTTTGCCTCCATCAAGAAGAACGAAGTCGGCGCTTGATTGGTTGGCGGCTTGGATGTCTGCCGAGGTTTTGATTTCGAAGGCTTTCCAAATTTCAACCTGAGGAACCGTAAGCCTGAGCTCTTTAATATATGAAGCGCTTTCGCTGCCATGAAGCTGTGCTACAGAAATAATGCCTGCATCAAAAAGCTGGGCAATGAAGCTAATCTCGGCATCAACAAATACGCCCACAGTCTTGATGCTGTTGCTTAGTGAGTGGCGAAGATGTAGTGCCTCGTCAAAACTAAGATTGCGTTTGCTCTTTTCGTAAAAAACAAAGCCTACGTAATCGGGCTTAGCTTCGTTTACGGCAGTAAAATCTTCAGCCAAACAAAGCCCGCAAAACTTAAGCTTTACCTGCTTATCGGCGCCTTTTTTGTACACGTTGCCGTTCATTATTCTGTGTCCTTCAAAGCACGGTTTGCGGCAGTGCGGAATTCTGCAAGCTTTTCTTTTTTGTTAGTGCTCCTCATAAGAGCTTCGCCGACCAAGGTGGCGTTTGCTCCCATGGCAGCAATGGTGGCAATATCTTCGGCGTTTTTTACTCCACTTTCGGCAACATAGATGCAGTCGTCAGGGATTAAATTACGCAGGCGCTCGGCGTTAGAAAAATCCACGCTGAAATCTTTGAGGTTGCGATTGTTCACACCGATAATGCGTGCACCAACTTCAAGAGCTTGCTCAATTTCCTTTTGATCGTGCGTTTCTACGAGTGCGACCATGCCAAGCTCGTGCGTTAGTTCTAAATAAGCCTTGAGTTGGGCGGTATCCATGAGTGCGCAGATTAGAAGAATCGCATCGGCGCCCATAAGTCGTGCCTGGTAGATCTGGTACTCACTCACCGTGAAATCTTTACGAATCATGGGAGTGCCAACGGCGCGGCGAATGTCCAAAAAGATTTGGTCGCTACCCATAAACCATTGGGGCTCGGTAAGGCAACTAATGCAATCGGCGCCCGCAGCTTCGTACTCGCGTGCAATTTCCAGGTAAGGAAAGTCTTCGGCGATGATGCCTTTGCTAGGGCTTGCCTTTTTAACTTCGCAGATAAAGCTAAGCTCTGGCGTGGCAAGTGCGTCGAAGAAATTCTTGCCATTGCCCAGGGTAGAGCCGTTGCTCTGAGCAACAGAAATGAGCTGCTTCAAATGCGCAAGGCTTACACGCTCTTCGTCTTGTGCGACGCGGTTGCGTGTTGCAGCAGCGATTGTGTCAAGAATGGTGGTCATACTTTTCCTTAAAGAAGTTAAGTGACAATTGCGCAGGTCAGGGCGAGGGAAAATTTAGGAGAGTGTTACCTATCTTTGTTAGCCTTGCTCTGACCAGGCTTTTAGCTGTTAGAGACCTCGATATACTTTTCCAGGGTGGCAAGCGCTGCCCCAGAATCAATAAGAGTTTCGGCAACATGAATGCCATGCTCCAGCGATTCTGCTTTACCGTTGAGGTAGAGGCCGGCGCCGGCGCTCATCAAAACGGTGTCGCGCTTGGGGCCGGTAATGCTGCCGTCAAGAATTCCGCGGGTAATAGCGGCGTTTTCTTCAGGTGTGCCGCCTTCCAAATCTTCCTTTGAACAGCGGCTTAAACCAAAGTCTTCGGGCTTAACCACGTAATTGCGATAGAAGCCCTTGTGGAATTCGCAGACCACGGTGTCGCAGGCGCTCGACAATTCATCAAGAACCGCACGACCAAAAACAACCATGCCGTCTTCGACACCGAGGGTGCTTAGTACTTCGGCCAGGGGCTGAACCAGGCTTTCGTCATAGACACCCAGCAAGAATTTGGTAGCGCCAGCGGGGTTGGTTAAGGGGCCAAGAATATTAAAGACGGTGCGGATGCCCAGCTCTTTGCGAATGGATCCTACATAGCGCATTGCGGGATGATACTTTTGCGCAAAGCAGAAGCAAAAGCCCACTTCATCGAGAAGCCTTGTACAAAGTTCGGGGTCCTGGTTGATGTTTGCACCAAGTGCTTCTTGGACATCTGCGGTGCCACACTTGCTGCTTGCTGCGCGGTTGCCATGCTTTGCTACCTTTACGCCAGCTGCGGCGATAATCATTGCGGCGGTGGTAGAAATGTTGAAGCTGCCAGCCTTGTCGCCGCCGGTTCCTACAATCTCAAACAGGGGCTCGTTGTAGCTGAGGTGCTCGGCTTGGTCGCGCATGGCAGCGCCGCAACCTGCGATTTCGTCGATGGTTTCTGCCTTGGTACTCTTGGTGGAAAGGGCGGCCAGGAATGCGGCAGTTTGAGTAGGGCTAGTTTCGCCAGACATAATTTCGTTCATAACGGCGTAGGATTCGTCGTAGCTAAGGTCTTGCTTGTCGACGATTTTGAAGATGGCTTCCTGAATCATGCTGTGCTCCTTTTGTTCGTTTTGATCAGGGATTAGTTGCGTGGTGCTTGCTGGGGTTTGTGTGCGTGCGCTGCGCGTGGGGAACTTTGGCCCACCTGGGCGCTCAACCGATAAAAAATTGGCAATGATGGTCATTCCATCGGGGGTCATGATGCTTTCGGGGTGGAATTGCACGCCAAAAGTTGGATAAATCTTGTGCTGAACCGCCATAATCTCACCGTCGTCAGTGCGGGCGGTTACGCGCAAACACTCGGGAATTGTGTTGCGATCTGCAGCTAGGGAATGATAGCGGGCAACCTTAAAGCGTGGTGCTAGGCCGCTAAAAAGGACGCTATTTTCGCGGTTGGCTAAGCTTTGTTTGCCGTGCATTAGGCGCTCTGCGTAATCAACCTTTGCGCCGTAGGCTTCGCAAATTGCTTGGTGACCAAGGCAAACGCCCAAAATAGGATAGTCGGGGCCAAGTTCGCGGATGATGTCGATGCAATTGCCTGCTTCGCTTGGCTTGCCGGGGCCAGGGCTGATAACAATGTGGTCAGGGTCAATTTTGCGGAGTTCGTCGGCGTTTGTTTCGTCATTACGAAAGACCTGAATATCAGGATCGATTGCGCCAATAAATTGGTACAGGTTATAGGTAAAGGAATCATAGTTGTCGATGATGGCAATCATTGTTCGATACCTCCCTGAGCCAAATCGAGCGAAACGCGAACAGCTTTGGCTTTGTTGATGGTTTCTTGATATTCACTTGCGGGAACGCTGTCGGCCACGATGCCTGCGCCAGAGCGCACAAAGACTTTGCCGTTTTTCTTGAAGACCAGGCGAATTGCAATACACATATCCATGTTGCCCGTGAAGTCCAGGTAGCCAACGGCGCCGCCATAAACGCCTCGCTTGCAGTTTTCGAGGTCGTTGATAATTTGGCAGGCGCTAATTTTTGGCGCTCCCGAAAGTGTGCCAGCAGGCAGTACCGAAGAAACCGCATCAAGCGCATCAAGGCCTTTAGCAATGCGCCCGCTTACAGTTGAGCCGATGTGCATAACGTGGCTAAAGCGTTCGATGCTCAGATACTTTTCTACCTTTACGCTGCCATATTCCGATATTTTGCCAATGTCGTTACGGCCCAGGTCAACCAGCATGTTGTGTTCGGCAAGCTCTTTTTCGTCGGCCAGAAGTTCTGCTTCGATACGTGCATCTTCTTCGGGGGTGGCGCCGCGAGGGCGAGTGCCTGCCAAGGGGAAGGTACGCAGGGTCCCGTTTTCTAGCTTGACCAGGGTTTCGGGCGAGGCGCCAGCAAGCTCGATATCGTCGCTTGCAAAGAAGAACATGTAAGGGCTGGGATTGGTGGTGCGCATCATGCGATAGGTATCAAGAAGGCTGCCTTCAAAATCTGCATCCAGGCGATTTGAAAGGACCACTTGGAAAATATCGCCTTCTTTGATGCGCTCCTGGGCGCGCTCCACAATATTGCAAAAACCTTCTTCGTCGAAAAGGCTACGATATTCGCTCGTTGTGCGTCCTGGCTGGTAAGGAGCCATTTCGCCATGAAGAACAAGGTCTTTCATGGCAGAGAGTTCTTCTTTTGCTTGGGTCATACCCTTTTTGCCATCAGAGATGCGAGCGTTTGCAATAAGAATTATTTTTTTGCGTACGTTATCGAAGGCGATGACCTTGTCAAAAAGCATTAGGTCAACATCGTTAAAGCCCTCTTCATCGGCGGCATCCAAGTGCAGGCTTGGCTCAGAATACTTTAGGTAGTCGTAGGCAAAGTAGCCAACTAAGCCGCCCGTGAACGAGGGAAGTTCGGAGATTTTAGGGCTGCGGTGTGCATTAAGGATCGAGCGGATAACGGCGTTGGGATTGTCGGTTTTGAACTCAAGAATGCTTGCGGGGGCGGCTTGAGTTGCCTGCTTAGCCTGCTTTGCTTGCTCGGTTTGTTCGTCGTTGTAAGTTTGCTTTGCTTGCTGATGGGTGGCGCCAGAGGGGTTTCGCTTGTCTGCTAGAGCCAAGACATCTGCAGGAATAAAGCCTTTGCCATCAACATTAGTGATGCTCATATGGCCGTTTTTGCAGGTGATTTCGAGGCTGGGGTTGTATCCCAAAAAGGTGTAGCGCCCCTCCTGAGAATCCTCTACCGATTCAAGCAGATAGCAGTGCTTGCTAAGCTTTTGGAGCTTTCGCAAAACCGTGATGGGGGTTACCTCGTCGGAAAGAATTTCGCAGCTCAGAGGCTTAATGTCGAAGCTATGGCGGCCGGCTTCTTTCGCCGAAAATTCAGCGGGGGCATTATGTGTGCTTTCTCGTTCCATCCTTCTCCTTTCAGTCGGACGGAAACAAAAAGCCCGCCCTTGTTCGTGTTTACGAATACAAGGACGGGCTAAAGAAAGCTCGCGGTGCCACCTTGATTCACGAATCAAATCTAGGATTCCTAGGATTCGTGCCCTTTGCGGAATGCCATCACATTCCTGGCTCGTAACGTGAGCCTTGCGTCGCGGATACTGCAGCAAAAGCGATTAGCTCTAAAGCTGGTTCCCCACGCCCTCAGCGGTCCATTTGATAGCCTGCGTTCTGTCCGGATCCCAGCACCCCGGACTCTCTGTGAGTGCACAACCACCGTTACTTCCGCTTCAACGGTTTAGGTGATGGCTGCAGAATAGCGCGCCTTTCTTAGACGCGTCAACAATTTATTTTTTAATTTTTTGGCGAGTGGCAAATAGCAGAATCATTTATGGGTAGATTAATTTGCGGAACTAAGCTCAGTTATGATGATGAAACTCAATGAGTTTGATGAAGGAGAACTATGAACTGCCCCATTGTTAAAGGTGAAATTGCATTACGTATGCCTTCAAGCCCGGCAGGCTTAGCCGACTTGGCGGTAGGAAAAAATCTATTGGATACCCTTGCAGCCCACGCCGATGATTGCGTTGGTCTTGCAGGAAACATGATTGGCGTTCGCAAATGTATCATTGCTTTTGTTGAACAAGAAACAGGTAAAAATCGTTTGATGTTCAACCCAGAAATCATTAAAAAATCTGGTTCCTATGAGGCAGAAGAGGGCTGCTTGAGCCTTGCCGGCAAGCGCAAAACAACTCGTTATTCTTCGATTACTGTAAAGTTCCAAGACGAAAAATTTGCCTGGTTGGAAGAAGAATTTAGCGGTTTTACCGCGCAAATTATTCAGCATGAAGTTGATCACTGCAAGGGAATTATCATTTAACTTTAGCGAGCAGTTGTTGTTTTACGGGCCTGCCTTCATTGAAAAGGTAGGCCCTGTTTATGTTTCGCGTTTTTGGTGTTCATGATTATGTGGACGCAGACGCTGAGGGATAGCGCGAAGAGGCGGGTTCTTCCTTCGCTTCTTTATTGCCAACTCAATAAGTTTTGGCCATTCGTAAAAAAAGATATTGACGAGTGCGCGCTTGAGGCTTTAAAGTGCAAACACACAAACCGATGACGTGGAAGTAACGTTGGTGGTGCACTCACAGAGAGTCCGGGGTGCTGGGATCCGGTCAGAACGCAAACCTTCAAATGGGCCACTGAGGGCAAGGGGCGTGCTCGCAAAGAGCCAATCCAAGACGTAAGCCGGCGTTAACGGCAGAGGGCGTGATGGCGTTCTCATGAGAGGGTTCTTTTAGAACCAAGAAAAGGTGGCACCGCGGTTATTCCGTCCTTTTCGCGAGATGCGAAAGGGGCGTTTTTTATTGCCCTGAATCGTAGCTCGTTACTGTAAACGCAGCTAAGAGAAAGGACCATAAAATGGCTGCAGAAAAGCGAGTAGTTGCAACTCAGGAAACAAAAGGCTTTACCACCCAGGATCTTATTCTTATCGCCGTGCTGTTGGCAGCAGGCGCCGTACTTAAGCTCACTGTTTCGAGCTTCTTAACCTTTGCTGGTATGAAGCCCAACTTCATGATCGCCATGTATTGCTTGGCAATTATTTTGACTCGTCCCAACGTTTTGCAGGCTGCCATTATCGGTTTGCTTACCGGCTTGATTAGCCAGATTCCTTTGCTTAACGCAACGCCTTTGGTAAACCTTGGTTCCGAGCTTGTTGGCGCTGTTGTTTGTGGCATTCTGGTTCTGATTTTTGCTCGTATTGTTAAGGAAAACTTCGCAGCTCAGAATGTTGCTTTCCCCTTCGTTATCACCTTTATTTCAACAGTATTTTCGGGCTACACCTTTGCGCTTATCGTTGGCTGCGTAATGAATGGCCTGGGCGTTGCTGAGGTATTTGCTGTATACGCTGTTATGGTTTTTGGTACTGCAATTATGAACAGTGTTTTGGTTGCAATCCTGACCCCCATTATCAAAAAGGCTCTCAAGCGTGCTTAAAACGAGCGCTTAAAAACTGGTAAGCCTATTGCCCGCTTAGCTTAGGTCTAGGCGGGCACTTGCTTAGGTAAATGTAGATGCGCTGCTGCAGTAGAGATAAAGCAGGTAAAGCGGCGCAGACACTCAAATTGAAGCAAAAGTTATAGCAAGCGGGCGCATGAGCGGGAAAAATGAAGGCTCAAACGCGCTTAAAGTAAACTTAGCTAATTCTCAAACAAGATAAATAAGAAGGAGGTGCCCGATGATTGAAGTTAAAAATCTGAGCTTCACTTATAAAGAAGGCTCAGAGCCGACGATTCACGATGTGAGTCTGAGTATTCCTGATGGTCAGTTTGTGGGCATCACAGGTGCAGCAGGTTCCGGAAAATCAACGCTGACTTACGCATTTAATGGAATTATTCCTCATTGCTATCCCGGAGATTTTTATGGTTCAGTGCTTGTTGATGGCAAGGATACTGTCGAAACAAGCTTGACCGATATCTCGCGTTTGGTTGGCAGCGTGTGCCAAGACATCGATAGCCAGATCGTTTCTAGTGTTGTAGAGGATGAAATGCTCTACGGCCTAGAAAATTTTGGTATTCCGCGCGAAGAGATTGAGCTTCGCATGGACGAGGCTTTAGCTGCAATGGGTATCTCCGATTTGAAATTCTGCAATATCGCAAGCTTGTCGGGCGGTCAGAAGCAAAAGGTTGCGGTCGCGGCAATTTTGGCCCTGCGTCCTCGCGTGTTGGTTCTTGATGAGCCAACCGCCGAGCTTGATCCGGCAAGTTCGTATGCAGTATTTAAACTTTTGCGCGAATATGCTCGCAAGCAGGGGATTACCGTCATTGTTGTTGAGCAAAAGATTGCCCTTATGAGCGATTTTGCCGACCGCATCATCATTTTGAAGGATGGCAAGGTTTATCTTGATGGCGCCCCTTCCGAGGTTTTAGAGAACGCTCGTCTTCTTAAGGCGGAGGGAATAAATTGCCCACGTTCTACCAGCTTGGGTAATGAATTGAAGTTGTGTGGCCTTTATTCGGGCCCAGCTTGTCGCAACGTTGCCGATGCGGTTGCTGCCTGTGAAGAGGCGCTTGGTTATAAGGCGGGAGCTGGAAGCTTTACCGAAGCGTCCTTCGCCGGAGCCCCCAGCGAAGGCAAGGCTGAAGCGTCTGCTGAAGCATCTGCCGAAGCCGATGCCGCGCCCGCCGAAGCTGCATCCGCAGTGCTCACTTCCTCCGCAGCAAAGGAGGCGTAATCGTGATTGAGTTTAAGAACGTGAGCGCTTCGTATGTGGCAGAGCATGCAGTGCTCGAAAACATAAGTTTCACTATTAACGACGGCGAATTCGTTGCCTTTGTGGGAACAAATGGCGCCGGCAAGTCTACCACCATGCGCTTGTGCAACGGCTTGCTTAAGCCAACAGCGGGCGAGGTGCTTGTTAATGGCAAGGCAACAAGCGAGCTAAAAACAAGCGAACTGGCACGCCAAGTTGGGTTCTTATTCCAGAATCCTGACAGGCAAATCTGCTGTTCAACTGTGCGTGATGAGCTGGAGTTTAGCTTTAAGGCGCAAGGTAAGCTCGACGACGCAGCCCGTGCCAAGGTTGATGCCATCATTAAAAAGTTCGATTTTGATCCTGATGCCGAGCCCTATTTGCTCAATCGCGGAACGCGCCAACTTCTTGCGCTGGCCTCTATCATTGTGGTTGAGCCTCCAGTGATTATTTTGGACGAACCCACAACAGGCTTGGATTACTTGGAGTGCGCCAAGGTTATGGAAGTAATCCGTGAGCTGCACGAACAGGGCCATACTGTGATTATGGTTTGCCATGACATGGAGGTCGTGGCCGATTACGCCGAGCGTCTTATCGTAATGACGCGTGGCGCTTTGGTTGCCGAAGGTCCAACCGACGAGATCCTTCGTAATCAGGAAGTACTTGCAAAGGCCGATCTTATTGCTCCTCAGTGCATCGCCATTGTGGAAGAGCTTATTGCTCGTCATCCAGAGTTAAAGGGCACCGCAATTGCAAAGGCTGACTCGGTTGAAAAATTAGTTGAAGCCATCAAGGAGGTGCGCTCATGAACGGTTTCTTAGAGTACGTTCCTGGTGATAGCTTCTTACATAAGATGAACCCAGTGGCAAAACTGCTGGTAGCGCTGTTGATTGTATTTGCCTGCTTTATTACGCCAAGCTTTATTATGCTGGGCCTTATTTTGGTTATCGACTTTTTTATGGCCTACAGCTGCGGCATGATTAAGCAAACAATCGGCTTGTCTAAAGCCGTTGCAGGTTTCTCGATCATCTTGGCGCTTATTGCGCTTTTGACTACGCCAAAAGGCCTGTTATTGGTGGCCTTGCCTTGGGGCTACATTGGTTCAGAGTCGGTACTGGCTGCAGTCCGAATTGTCTTGCGATTGGTTGCTGCTGCTGTGCCCCTGTTCCTGGTTTTCTATGTAACCAAGCTTAATGACTTGGCAAATTCCCTGGTCAAAGTGTGTCACGTTCCTTATAAGTATGCTTTCGTTTTTACCAGTACCGTGCATTTCATTCCTGTCTTTATGAACGACATGGCTGGCATTATGGAGGCTCAAACTGCTCGCGGCGTGGAGTTTGACGGTGGCTTTTTGAAGAAGTTGCGCCTGATGGTTCCCCTGTGTGTGCCGCTGTTGGTTAGCTCTGTTCGCAAGACTAATTCTGCTGCGATTGCAGCCGAGGTCCGCGGTTTTAATTTGCGAACCCGCACCAGCGGTTATAAGGAGTATCCCTTTGCTTCAAGCGATTTTGTCTACATGCTATTTGCTGCAGTGCTGCTTGTGCTTGCGATTGCAAGCCTGACATTCGGATTTATTGCTTAGTTTATTGTTTGGTGTGATAGCTAGTTTGCATGGCGATTGATTGGTACGGCAGTTAACCGTGGCAGTTGGTCTTGAAGGTTGGCTGGGCGGCTCGTCGTGACAGTTTGTCTTGACGGATCACTTCGACAGCATGCCTAACCAACTTCTTTGATTAATGGGCTTATGTGCGAGTTTGTGCATGAGCCTATTTTTGGGTTTTACTAGTGCTGGAATGCCTTGTTTTTACGTATTGCCTGAGTAAGTCATATCTTGGCAAAATTGCCTGTGATGTTGGGTTTTTAAGGGCTTCAAATGTTAGAGTTTGAGGTGACAAAAACCGAAGGGGGACATTATGAATTCCGATCGCGTGACCGTGCTGGATCATCCGCTGGTAAAACATAAGCTTTCAATTCTTCGTCGTTCAGATACTCCAACAAAGCTGTTTGCAGAGCTTATTGGCGAGCTTGCCGCAATGGAAGCCTACGAGGCTACCCGCGATATTGTTCTTGAGGATATCGAGATTGATACGCCTATGGCGCATATGACCGCTCAGCAGATTAAAGGAAAGAAGCTGGTCATCGTACCAATTTTGCGTGCTGGTCTTGGCATGGTTGAGGGCGTACTAAAGCTTATTCCGGCTGCACGCGTTGGGCATCTTGGCATGCAGCGCGACGAGGTAACGCACAAGCCTATTCCTTATTATGCAAAGCTTCCAACTGGTAGCGAAAACCGCAAGATTCTGCTGGTGGATCCTATGCTTGCAACAGGTGGCTCGGCAATTATGGCAATGGAGTATTTGCGCAAGCAGGGGATTAAGGATATTACCTTCCTTAATATTGTTGCAGCTCCCGAGGGTATCGAGGCTTTACTGAACGCAGATCCTGATGTGCATATTTATACTTGCGCAATCGATGAGCGTCTTAACGAAGATGCCTATATCATTCCTGGTCTTGGCGATGCCGGCGACCGCATTTTTGGTACTAAATAGCTGAGGCGCTTGGGCATAAGTATTAATACCTGAGCGTTCCAGGTACAGCCCACTCAAGCTTCACCTGTTTAGCTGTTCAAAAGGCCTAAGGTTTGATTCAACCTTAGGCCTTTTTCATGTGCCCGCTGCTTCATGCATTAGTATGCGGATTTCTTCGAAAGCCTCCTGATGGTTTTCAGAGTGAATCCTTCGGGGCTTTGTCTGGCACGGTAAAGCTGTACGTATGGCTGACGCTTACGCCTGGTGGCGCGTTTTGGCCTCTGTGTATGATCAGCCCTCATATCTGTGGCGCGGAACGGCCTCTGTGTATGAAAACACCCCTTTTGAGTGAAAATTTGGGGTCACTGTGGCGCGC
>CAVCRX010000042.1:0-24855 GCA_963604935.1 Bacteroidaceae bacterium | reverse complement strand
AAAATGGCGCGTTATGGCCTCTGTGTATGGAAATATGACCTATTTAACTATGTTTCGTCATACACAGAGGCCGTAGCGCGCCACCTTAAGCCAATATTTCTGCGCAAAATGCCGAAATCATACACGCAGCCCATTCCGCGCCACATAAATCCATACACAGAGACCATTTCGCGCCAGAGGATTGAGCACATCATACATAGAGACCCTAACGCGCCATCCGAAGAGAGCTTTGCACACATGAAGGCCCTAACGTGCCATTGCATGAGAGTTTTCGCTATACGCAGAAATTTCTCCGCGCCAAGCGCACGGCGAAGCCCCGAAGGCTTCGTTCCGAAAAGCAATAAGAGGACACTGACCTGCGTTAACGGGTAAATTCGAACGCGCTTTTGCCCTACAACACGGTATTTCGAAGAGAACCGCACGCTAATCGCATACAAAAATATGAAGCAGCAAGCGCATAAAAGAAGAAGCAAGGCTTGGAACCTTGCTTCTTGGTAGTGAGCGCATGAAAAATGGAGAGGCACAAAAGCCTCTCCATTTTAAATAGCAGAACGGGCGGCAGCCTGAGCGGGCTTCGCCGTGTACTACCCAGCAGCAGCCTCTCCTAGAAGCAAAGATTACAAACTACGATGGCGGCAACCATCAAGAGGAAGGCAACAACCGCAGCGGCATCGCGCCAGGTGTAGCTGTGGGGGTTAAGGCGCGTACGTCCTGGCCCACCGTGATAACAACGTGCATCCATCGCACCTGCAAGAGTTTCAGCGTGACGAAAAACGCTAGCAAACAGCGGAATAAATAGCGCCTTAAGTGCGCCAACGCGCTCGGAAGCGCTACCTTCCGAAATTCGCGCACCACGACTAATCTGTGCCGAGCGCGTATAGCTCAACTCTTCCATAAACTGTGGCAAAAAGCGCAGCGCAATACCCATAATCATGGAGAGCTCATGTGCTGGGACCCCAAAGCGAGCAAAAGGCTTAAGGATCGCTTCGAAAGCATCCGTGATATCAAGTGTGGTAGTGGTCAGCGTAACCAGACATGCGCCAAACAAAAGCATCGCCAGGCGAATACCCATAAAGAAGCACTGATACACGCCGCCTTCGGTAATTTTAAAGAAGCCCCAATCGGCATACACGGCACCTTGTTGGATGAAGAGCAAATTAGCAAGCATCGCCAGAATCACGATAAACGACAAAGGCAACACGGCGCTAATGGCAACGCGAGCAGGAATTCGTGCGGCAACGTAAAAGCCAAAAGTAAAAACAACGCATGCGGCAAGCGCAAAGGGGTTTGCGCAGCACAGTACAGCCACCATGTAAAAGAACATGATAGTGAGCTTGGAGCGAGCGTCGATATCATGAACAACGCTTGATCCGGGGTAGTAACGACCAAAAACCATCTTGCCCATGTTTAAGCCTGGCCCTTGGTTTTGTCGTCTAAATTGCAAGCTTCTTTACCATGTAGTTCGTGGTAAAGCTTGGTAACATCGGCGCTTAATTGCTCGGCTGTGGCATACAAGCCAGCAGGCAGATCAACTCCGCGTGCACGCAGTTTGTTTGCTACGCGCTGAGCTGCGGGAACATCCAAACCGATAGATTTTAGGCCCTCAGCATCAGCAAAGACTTCTTCGGGGGAGCCTTGAGTAAAAACACGCCCCTGATTAAGTACAAGGATTTTGGTGCAAAGTTGCGCCAAATCTTCCATGCTATGCGAAACCATAACGACAGTAAGGCCCTGCTTATGCAGGTCTTTAATAAGCGACAAGAAGCTTGTGCGTGTTGCTGGGTCAAGACCCGCCGCGGGCTCGTCGAGTACCAAAATATGAGGGCGCATAGCCAAAACACCAGCAAAGGCAACGCGGCGTTGTTGTCCGCCCGAAAGTTCAAAGGGACTCTTAGGGCTAATATCGTCAAAATCCAAGCGAACATCAGCCAGTGCCGCCCTAACGCGCTGGTCGATCTCTTCCTCAGAAAGACCCAGGTTGCGGGGTCCAAAAGCCACATCCTCATAAACGCTTTGCGCAAAAAGCTGATGCTCGGGATACTGAAACACAACACCAACATTTCCGCGGCACTGCTTTTGAACATCCTTATTAGCCAAATCCTGGCCATCAAGCAAAACGCGACCCTCGGTAGGGCAAAGAAGGCCGTTCATATGCTGAATAAGTGTGGACTTACCACTGCCGGTGTGCCCACAAATTCCCAGAAAATCACCCTCGTTAACACTCAGGCTTACCTGATGAAGGGCATATTCTTCTGCAGGATCATTGCCCCAAGCGGGCTTATCTTCAGCTTCTTGGGCGTCCTTCTTGGTCTTTTTGCTAAAAGGCCACTTTGACTTTTGGCCGGCCTTATTGCCCTTGCCTGCCTTCGAAGCTTTCGAACCTTTACCTTCAGTGAGGGAGGCGTATGCGTAACTTACCTCTTCAAAAACAAGTTGCATAATTCCTCCTCAAGCTCAGATTCGTTTAAGTGGGTGCCAACGGGAAGGCCTTTGTTTTGCAGGCTTAAAGAAAGCTCAGTCGCAAAAGGCACCGTAAGATTAAGAGCGCTTAACTTGGTGGCGTCGGTCAAGACTTCAGCCGGCTTGCCGTCTTCGAAAATGCGGCCATCTTTCATAACAACAACGCGGTCGGCCTGTGCGGCTTCTTCCATAAAGTGGGTAACCATAATGATGGTCATACCGGCTTCATGCAGAGATTTGGCGACTTTGAGTAGGCCTTTGCGCCCGCGTGGGTCAATCATTGCGGAAGCTTCGTCGAAGATAAGGACTTCAGGGTGCATGGCCAAAACGCCCGCAATAGCCACGCGTTGCTTTTGACCGCCGGATAAAGCATTAGTCTCACGCAGTTCAAAGCCCTGCAGGCCAACCGACTTTAAGCCTTCGGTTACGCGTGCGCGAAGTTCGTCGGCAGGAAGACCAAGATTTTCAGGGCCAAAGGCCACATCGTTTTCAACAAGCGTGGCAACAATTTGGTCGTCAGGATTTTGAAAAACCATGCCCGCCGTTGATCGAATAAGGTACCAAAGCCCTTCTTCGTGGGTGTCGGTTCCGTTTACGACAACCTTGCCTTCGTCAGGAATAAGTAGGGCATTGATGTGCTTGGAAAGCGTTGATTTGCCTGAACCATTACTGCCAAGGATGCACAAAAACTCACCCTGTGAGACTGTAAGGTCAATCCCGTTTAAGGCATAGCGCTGCCCGTCAAAGGTGAATTTAGTGCCCGAAAATTCAATCATAAAATGCCCTGGATTAATGAATCAAATCAGTTAAACAAACCAAGCGTACTAAAAGCCATTAACGGCCTTTTACCTGGTTTTTCTTTGGAGTAATCAGGTTGGAAATCGCCTTATAAACAGCAACGGTAATTACGGAGTTTAAAACAACCTTGAGAATGTTAAAGGGAATCAGTACAGGAATGATGAGCGCGATAACGGACTCGACAGGCATACCAGCGTAAATTGGTGTGATAACAAGGTTTGCAAGGATTGCCACAATAATTTGAGCGATCGAGCCGATAACCAAGCCAACAGCAGCGCCGCCCCAAGTGTGCTTGCGAACATAAATAAGAGCTGCGGGGATAACGTAGGCGCAAACCACCAGGATATTCATGATGCCGCCCCAGAAATTACCCGTCATAAAGATATGAAGAATGGCGGTAACCAAGCCAACAGCAACGCCGGGGCCTGCACCGTAGGCAAAGCCGGTAACCATGGAAGGCACGAAGGAAGGATCGTACTTAAGCCATGGAGCAGCAGGAAGAATAGGGATCTCAACAAAAGAAAGCAGTGTTGCGATGGCTGCCATAAGTGCCATGATTACGAGCTGGCGGGTATCCCAGCGATTGGTATTAGTAATCTGAGTTGCCTGTTTGTCTTGCTTGTTGGTCATGATCTTCCTATCTAGCTAGGTGCTATATAGCACTAATTACTTAGTTTAAGCCTTGGTTTTGGCTTGCATCAGAACGCTTAGTGGGGCGTTGTTTTTTGGGCTTCTTTTGCACAGGTGTTTGATGGGCATCTGTCTTTACGGCTGCCTTATCATTTGTCCTTGCTTGATTTTGCCTTGCTCCAGCGTTTTTGTGCTTGTTGCATAATACGCTCTTTGCACTACTTTTGCTGTTTTTACCGAAATTTTGCTCCCACCAAAGGCGGCGAGCCTCGGCTCCCTCGGCGTTCTTTTTGCGATTGCGCATATTAAAAATGGTGTCTTCCATTCCGTAAGGAATGTGATCAAGATTATCCAAATCTTCAGGCAGATAATCGACAAGCCCGAGCTTGCTTGTTTGTTGCATGCTGGCGGGTGCTTTGCCGGGGTGTGCAATCAGGGAATATACAACAGCGCCTTTTTCTACGAGTTTTTCGTCGTACTCGCTTCGGACGAAGGCTTCGTCGGCTTTTTGAACGCTGCCCTGCTTGACATCGCTCTGACCAACGCCGTCCTGCGCAGTGTCGCTCTGTTCGACGTGGTCTAGCTTGCCGCCCTTTTTGCTTGCACCCTGCATAGCGCACGCACGCAGCGCAACTTCTTCAGGTTGCTGCATTGCGCAATGCAAATCTTCGGTCTGCCAGTCGATGTGATAGGCGGCAATGCGCAGCTCTTCAAGTGTCCATTTCCAGTAGGGCATATTGTCGGTACGTAGCTCAATGCGACCATCTTTACCAAGGATTTCTCGATAGCGGCTTAAGTGGTCGATATGCGTCAGGCGCCTGCTAGCCGTCTTTTTGGGAGGGTAGGGCGCATTGAAATTCAAGTGAATAAGATCCAGCTCACCGGGCTCAAAAAAATCAAGAAGCCGGGCTGCGTCGGCACGCGCAACAATCATATTAGGAAGCTCTTCGGTAATAGCCTTTTTTGCGCAGCGAGCAATGCAGGTGGAGTCGATATCCATTCCGATATAGAGCACGCCAGGGTTTGCCTTGGCGCTTCGTGCAAGAAAAGCCCCCTTGCCACAGCCTAAATCAAGGCGAACCTCCTGAGCCTCGGGGAAGAAACTCTCTTTCCAGCGCCCCTTGAATTCTTCAGGCTTGGCAACGATGGCATTAGCCCATTGTTCAAGCTGGGCGTCAAGATTGGAAGGTTTGCGCGCGCGAGCCACCGGTTTTTACCTACCTACGCCGTCGCAAATGCTGGTAAAGACCTTTTCTGCACGAGGCAGATATTCGTCGAGCATCTGCTGGCAATCGTCTTCCATTTTGACGGCCCACTCGGCGCCATTGGTGCCGCGCGTATTGGCGTAAACATTAATGCTTGCTGTTTGAAGAGCGGCACGTGCTAAGCTTGCGCCACAAGCGGTATCGCTGAGAAGCATCTTTGAACCCTTAAGGAAAAGTTCTTCTAAAACTTCGATAATGCGCACGGCGTCTTTCATGATGGCAAAAGGAGTTGCTGCAGAATTTTTGGTAGCAGCATCAAGGGCAGCCTCGCGCGCAGGGTCTTCTTTATCCATACGCCAGGCATCCATGAAAGCATTAAAGCCAGCAGCATCGGCATCAACGTGACTAAGCATACGAAGGCGCAGCTCTTCCAACTCGGCGATCATGCGAACAATGTCTTCTTCGTGCTGAGCGTAGGCCTTTTTGCCTGTAGTGAAGTTTGCGGTCATCGCGCCAAGCGCAGCTGCGAGCGCTCCGGTAAGTGCTGCAGCGCCGCCTCCTCCAGGGACAGATTGTTTAGCGGCAAGTTGCGCACTGAATTCTGTGCAACTAAGCTCGGTATATGAATTTGCCATGAGGCTCCTTAAATTGATAGTGAAACATGTGCTCCGCGGCAGCTAAGAGCATCCACACATGATACCGTTGAGAGCCTAAGACTAAGCGCACAACCCTATAAACGTACATTCTTATAAAGCAGCCAAAGCAAGCCAACGCGAAGGATATAAAGAAGATGCCTGAGTCGAGCCAGACTAAACATAATGAAAGCGCCGCTAATAATCCCGGCGCAGCAGAACTAGACCCCTGTTCAGAAGAAGCTTTTGAGCTTGATTATCAGGACTTCGGTGGCTTGGGCCTTTTAGCTGACGACCTGTGGAGTCGTTCAAGCGACGAAAATCCTGTCGATCCTGACGAAGTGCTGATGTCCTTCATTGAATGGATGGAAAACCGCGGCATCGAAGTGTGGCCTCACCAGGAGGAAGCCCTGATGAGCCTTGTGATGGGCAATCATGTGATTCTTGGTACGCCTACGGGTTCGGGCAAATCTTTGGTAGCGCTTGGTATGCATTTCTTGTCGCTGTGCTTGGGTGAGGGTACCTCGTACTACACAGCGCCCATTAAAGCCCTGGTAAGCGAAAAGTTCTTTGACCTGGTTGATGTTCTTGGTCGAGATAATGTAGGCATGATTACGGGCGATACTTCAATTAACCCTGCGGCACCCGTTATTTGTTGTACGGCTGAGGTTTTGGCAAACCGCGCTTTGGGTGAGGGGCTCTCGGCTGATATTCATTCGGTTGTTATGGATGAGTTCCATTTTTATGGCGACATTGATCGCGGTTGGGCTTGGCAGGTTCCGCTACTTGAGCTTACGAATACCCAGTTCCTGCTTATGAGCGCCACCTTGGGCGACACTACGGCTATTTCTCAAAAGCTTGAGGAGCGCACCAGTCGCATGGTTGACGTAGTGGCTGACGCCGAGCGCCCTATTCCTCTGAACTACGAATACGTTGATACTTCGATGGAAGGTACGGTTGAACTGGCTTTGCGCAAAGGCGAAGCTCCGGTGTATGTGGTTCATTTTTCTCAGGATGCTGCGCTCGATTCAGCGCAGGCCCTTGCAAGTTATGGCGTAGCAAGTAAAGAAGAACGCACGCGTATCAAGGAAGCTTGCAAAGGCACCAGCTTTTCAACCGCATTTGGCAAAACCCTGCAGCGCTTGTTGGGCTGCGGCGTGGGTGTACATCATGCTGGCATGTTACCACGTTATCGTTTGCTGGTAGAAAAGCTTGCTCAGCAGGGGCTTTTGCCGGTAATTTGCGGCACCGATACTTTGGGTGTTGGCATCAATGTTCCTATTCATACTGTTTTACTTACAGCTCTTATTAAGTTTGACGGACATCGTATGCGCAGGCTAAACGCTCGTGAATTCCATCAGATTGCTGGTCGCGCAGGACGCTCTGGCTTCGATACCGAAGGCGTTGTGTTGGTTCAGGCCCCCGATTACGAAATTGAAAATGCTCGCTTGCGTGCCAAGGCTGGCAACGACCCCAAAAAGCAGCGCAAGCTCAAGCTTAAGCGTGCTCCGCAAGGCAAAGTAACCTGGAATAAGGGCGCTTTTGAAAAGCTGATAGAGGCAAGTCCTGAAACTTTAAAGCCACGCATGCGCATCACTAATTCTATGGTGGTTAACCTGGTAGAACGTGGCGGAGATGTGCGCCAAAGCTTGGAAAATCTTATCGAGTCTTCCAATCAAACGCCGGAAGAAAAGCAAGCTTTGCACGTTCGTGCCAATGAAGTGCTTGCAACGCTTGAGGCTGCTGGAGTCGTAGAGCATGAGGTTATTGAAGATGGTAGCTGGGATTACTTCCTTACTGTTGATATGCCCGAAGATTTTGCGCTTGATCAGCCCTTGTCTCCTTTCCTTCTGGCAGCTTTGGAGCTCTTGGACCCCGAGTCAGATGACTATGCACTTGATGTGATTTCGATGGCAGAGGCCACGGTAGAAAACCCGCGTCAGGTTTTGCGTGCTCAGGAACGCCGTGCAAAGTCGCAAGCTTTGGCTCAGATGAAGGCTGAAGGCATCGACTACGACGAGCGTATGGATCGCCTGGAAGAAGTAACGTATCCAAAGCCTTTGGCCGAAGAGCTTGATCAGGCCTTCGAAATGTATTGCAAGTCGGTCCCTTGGGCTGCCGATTACGAGCTTATGCCTAAGAGCATTTTGCGCGAAATGATAGAAACGGGCGCCACGTTTAAGAGCTACATTTCTACCTACAAAATTGCGCGTTCTGAAGGAACCTTGCTTCGTTATTTGTCAGACGTTTACCGCGTTCTTGATCGAACTATTCCTCTTGATAAATGTGACGAGCGCTTGGAAGACATTATTGCTTGGCTTTCGGTGGTTGTTCGCACAGTCGACTCGAGCCTTGTTGATGAATGGGAAAATGCCGGCTCCGCAATTGACGAGGCAGCACCTTTGGCTGCCGAAGCGGTGGTTATCGACCGCAGGGGTCTTACAGTTCTTGTTCGCAATGCTCTCTTTCAGCGCGTTCGTCTGCTTGCTGCGCGCAATGACGAAGCCCTTGCCGAGCTCGATACCGAATGGGGTTATGGCATCAGGCGTTGGCGCCAGTGCATTGATGAGTATTACGATGCTCACGAAGAAGTACTGATCGATGCAGACGCTCGCTCGAATGCGTATTTCTTTGTTGATGAGTCGGACGAAAAGGAACAGCACGTCTGGCATGTACGACAGCTTATTCGCGACGAAAACGACGACCACGATTTCCAAATTTTGGCTGACGTTGATTTGGATGCCACTCAAGATGGTGGCGATGTCATCTTTGCAAAGTATCGCGTTGGCTTTGTGGACGACTTGCTTGAAGAAGAAAACGGACAATAGGGCTTTGTCACTACGCTGAGTGTGGGTGTAGCGCAAGGAGTTTTGCGCGGATATTTTATTGCGCAAACACCAAGCACAATCCTGACCATAATGTGAGTATTTGCAGGACTTAGTTCAATTGCGGCTAAAGCCTGCTACTATCGTGGTTTAACTCACTCTAGAGTTTGTACGCACGAAAGGATTTCAATAATGAAGGGTTCCGACCAACCTCCGAGTAACAACACTTCGCCTAAAAAGCGCTTTTTGAAGCGTAGGCAATCTCGAAATGAGGGGGTGGAAGTTGTGCGTGATAGGCTTTTAGCTCAGGCCGATAATGTTCCCCTGCAAGCTCCGGCAGATATGGCGGTAGCGTCCGATCAAGAAGCTAAAGGCAGTTCTACCATCGCGGTTGTGGCTGCTATCTGCGGTAACGTACTTGTTGGCATCGTCAAATTTATTGCCGCCTTTATCACAGGTTCTCAGGCAATGATTTCTGAGGGTATCCATTCTATTGTCGACTCCGGCAATGGCATCCTGGTACTTTTTGGTATCCATCAGTCTAAAAAGCCGAGCGATGAAGATCATCCTTTTGGCTACGGCAAGGAACTATACTTCTGGACCTTGGTTGTTGCGGTACTTATCTTTGCTGTTGGTGGTGTAATCTCGCTGGTTGAAGGCGTAAGTCACCTGATTCATATCGACCAGGCGCGTCTTTCTGACCCTCTGCCGTCTCTGGTAATTCTGGGTATTTCGGCAGTAATTGAAGGTACAACCCTTGCTGTTGCTATTAAGCAGTTCAATCTTGCTCGAGGCGACATTGGTCCTCTGAAATTTATCGACCACTGCAAGGATCCAAGCCTCTATACCGTTGTACTTGAAGATACCGCTGCCGAAACCGGCTTGCTTATTGCTTTTGCGGGCATCGTGGCAAGTCATGTGACCGGCAATCCCGTATACGACAGCATTGCCTCTATTGCGATTGCAATCTTGCTGATGGTAGTTGCTGCAGTTCTTCTTACTCAGACAAAAGCCCTGCTCATTGGCGAAGGTTTAAACAAGCCCCAGACGCGCCGCGTTATCGAGATTGTTGAATCGGACGAAAATGTAGTTGATTGCGGTCGCGTTCTTTCGATGTTCTTGGGCCCTCACGACATGCTGCTGACCATCGATGCTAACTTTTCGCCTTCGGTTTCCGCGGTACAAATCCTGCGTTCTATCGACCGTATCGAGGCTGGCATTCGCACTGAGTTCCCTGACGCAACACGCGTGTTTATCGAGGTCGAAAGCCTGAAGCAGGTACAAGATCAGGCACTCGCTTTCGAAATGATGGAGTCCGATGACGAAGAAGAGCTGCGCGAGCGCGAAGAGCGTGAGGCTTCAGGCGAAGAAGAGCAGCCAACCTTCATTGAGTTTATTCAGGATAAGCTCGATGACATCTTCGAGGATGAAGATGAAACATTAAAAGATCGCCGCGACACGCGTGTAGACGAAGAAGACGACCTTCATCGCCCGCGCTAGCAGCGCCTAAAAATCGCATTATTCAAAGAGCAAAAGCCTAGCTGCTTTTGCTCTTTTTCTTTGCGTGAGCGTTCAGTACGCTGCACGTGAACTTAGGTTGTCCGTCCGTGCGTGTTTCATCCACTCGCCCAAGCTACCGCTGTGCATGCAAGCGTGCCACAAGCACCTGCGCCAGCATTGAGCGCCGCCGGTTTTCATCCTGTAAGGCAGGCATTTTGATCGCCGCATTGTTACAAATAGTGAAACAAGTAACCCTGTCACCGAAAAAATTTGTATAACAAATACATTGCATCAAGCTTCCCATTAGGATGAAGGCTTGAGTTGTGATTGTTCGTTTCGTGTGTTGCGAAACCTGTTTTGGCTAACCGCAACTAGGGGCCGCCGATCGTTTGACCGGTGGCTTGTTGTTTTAAGCGGAAGTGCTGATTCGCCTTTGCGGTGGTTTGTTTTCGCAGCGCACGTCTGGCATGACAGAAAGGGGTACTTGCGTGAGTAAAAAGGCAACAGCCCTCATTGCTGCTATCTATGTAGTTATCCTCATCGTGGCTGGTTATACCGGCTTTGCTGGTGGCGGTGGCTTTACTAAAGATAGCGAAGGTATCAAAGACAACCTACAGTTTGTAACCGGTGGCGAATCAGGCACCTATTATGCCTTTGGCACCGTTATTGCAAACTACTGCACCAATACTGAAGGAACCACTGTAGTGGCGCTTTCTTCGAATGGTTCGCAGGCAAATGTTCAGTCCCTGCAGGACGGCGACGCTGACATGGCTTTTTGCCAGGCTGACGTTCAGACTTATGTCTACGATGGATCCAAGTTGTTTGAATCTTCGGGTGCATACTCTGACTTTTCGGTAGTTTCGGCTCTTTATCCTGAGCAGGTACAAATTGTAACCACCGACCCAAATATCAAGACAGTTGCCGACCTTGAAGGTAAGACGGTTTCTGTTGGCGCTGCTGGTTCCGGTACTAACTTCAACGCTATCGACATCCTTAATGCCTATGGCTTGGATGCCGAAAAGGACATCAATCCTGTTTATCAGAGCTTCGGTGACTCTACTGATTCGCTGAAGAACGGCAAGATTGACGCAGCCT
Organism: Bacteroidaceae bacterium; assembly: GCA_963604935.1. Taxonomy (GTDB): domain Bacteria; phylum Actinomycetota; class Coriobacteriia; order Coriobacteriales; family Eggerthellaceae; genus Anaerotardibacter. The sequence continues at coordinate 13,710 of CAVCRX010000042.1, read as the reverse complement.
TTGTTGTTGCAGGTGCTCCTACTACTTCCATTACCGACCTTTCTACTGCTAAGCCAGTTCATTTGGTTTCTTTGGATAGCGAACATATTGCTAAGCTTCTTGAGGCTTGCCCTTACTACAAAGAAGTAACTATTTCGAAGGATGCTTATGGCTCTGATTCCGACACCACAACTGTTGCGGTTCTTTCGGTTGTCATTGCTAACGACAACGTGTCTGAAGAAGCAATCTATAAGTTCACCAAATCTATTTTTGATGGTGCCAAGGCTCAGCCTGATGCGCACGACAAGTATTCCGAGGTTAGCCTTGAAACCGCTTCCTCAATTACCACGGTTCCTTATCATCCCGGTGCTGCAAAGTACTTTGCTGAACAAGGAATTACGGTAAACACCAAGGATTCTAAGTAGGGAAGGGGGCAACATGGCTTTATTTAAATCTAAAGAAGCAACTGAAGTTAAGGCGACAGACGCCGAGCTTGATGCCGATGAAATTATGCGTAAGTACGACCAAGAGTCCAACACGCGTATTTGGGAAGGCATTCCTAAGGTTGTCATTACGACAATCATGATTGTCTTTTCGGTGTGGTGCCTGTATATGACCTTGTTTTCAACGGATCAGGCAGAAGCACGACTGGCTCGCTTTGTAGCCTTTGTAATCATTGTTGGATACCTGATGTATCCCGCACGTAAAACAAATCTCAAGCCAAATTATATTCCGTGGTATGACATCGTTATCATGCTTGCGGGCGCGGCGGCCTTTTTCTATTTCTCGCTGAATTGTAAAGAGATTCTGCTGATGGGCACCCGTATTGGCGCTCTTGAGGTTGTGTTGGGCATTATTGGTATTGCAACGGTGTTTGAGCTTTGCCGCCGTTGTGTTGGCTTGCCTATTTTGCTGGTAGTTACTGCGCTTTTGATTTATGCGCTTTCCTTCCAGATGGGCCGCAGCTCCGATATTGTTAAGGCGATTTCCAATATCGTTCAGAAGCTTTTCTATACTTCAAGTGGTGTTTTAGGTACACCAACTAACGTCTGCTATACCTACATCGTTCTCTTTATCATCTTTGGCGCTTTCCTTGAGCGCACCGGTATTGCAAACTTCTTTATTTCGTTTGCAAACCGCTTGGCTGGTTGGTCTTCCGGTGGTGCCGCTAAGGTTTCGGTTATCTCTTCTGCTTTGTGCGGTATGGTTTCCGGTTCTTCTGTTGGTAATACTGTTACCACGGGTACTGTTACCATCCCTATGATGAAGAAGACAGGCTATCGCCCTGAATTTGCCGGCGCTGTAGAATCTGCCTCTTCAACGGGCGGCCAGATTATGCCTCCTATTATGGGTGCGGCAGCCTTCTTGATGGCTGAGTACATGGGTATCCCTTATATCGAGGTTGCTACCATCGCTATCATCCCTGCACTGCTGTTCTTTGCAGGTATCTTCTTCTCAGTTCATCTTGAGGCAAAAAAGATGGGTCTTAAGGGTATCCCGCGCGAAATGCTTCCTAAGTGGAGCTGGTTGGGTCTTAATTGCTACCTTATTATTCCCTTGGTTTTGCTGGTTTACCTGGTTGCTGCAAACGTATTTACGATGGCTATGTCGGCTGCAATTTCAATTTTTGCTGCCTTCGTAATTGGCTACATTCACTTTATTCAGACCAACTGGGAAAACCGTGCCGAAGGCCAGAGCTTTGCAAGTGTCTTTGTTGAATCCACCAAGACTGCTCTTTGGACCTGCTGCGACGCCTTTTCTGCTGGTGCAAAGAACTCCATTTCGGTTGCTGTTGCCTGCGCCATGGCAGGTATGATTGCTGGCTGTATTACCATTACCGGCCTGGCTTCTACTTTGATTAACGTCATTGTTATGGCTTCTGGTGACGTCCTGATTATCGGCCTGATTCTTACCATGCTTTGCTGCATCGTTTTGGGTATGGGTGTTCCTACTACGGCAAACTATTGCATCATGGCTGCAACTTGTGCGCCTATCCTGATGCAGCTTGGTGTGCCTCTGGTCTGCGCTCACTTCTTCGTATTCTACTTTGGCATCCTGGCAGACATTACGCCGCCGGTTGCGTTAGCGGCCTTTGCGGCCTCGGCAATTGCGAAGTCCGATCCTATGCGCACCGCATTCAATGCTTCACGTTTGGCAATTGCGGCATACATCGTTCCCTTTATTTTCGCCTTCTATCCCTCGATGATCATGCAGGGCGATCCACTGCCAATTTGGCTCTACGGCATTAATACCTTCATGGCTTTGTTTGGTTTGTTTGGTGTTGCTGCTGGTATTTGCGGCTACTTCAGTGGACGAATTAATGTCATCATTCGTGCAATCATGATTGTTGCGGGTATTTGCGTAATGCTGCCTATTGCAGATTTGACTTCCATTTATTCAGTAGGAAGCAACCTGATTGGCTTTGCATTGATTGCCTGCGTCTTGGCCTTCCAGATAATTCGTGGCAAGTCAAAGAGCGATAACGGCTCGTCCGGATCGGGTAATGCTCCGGTAGCTGCCTAGCAATTATCAGGAGTGGAGGCGCTGCGGGTGCTGCTTATTGCAACCAGACTTGCAAGTCGGTATGCCGGGCGCTTCCTCTCTTTTCCTTAAGTAAAGGTCAGATTTTCCAAACGATAGAGGTTTGAAATGAGTGACAAAAAGACTATTTGGATTACAGGATCAAAGGGCTTCCTGGGTTCTGAATTTATGACACGTTTTGCCGACTTGGGTTATCAGGTTGTTGGCACCGATAAAGAAGTTACCGTGTGCGACCCTGACCGTTTGCTCAGGTTTGCAACCGAGGCTCAGCCTGATGTTGTAATTAACTGCGCTGGTATTCCAAGGTCAGTTACGGGCCTTGGTAACCGTATTAGAGCTTACGAGACCAATGCTTTGGGTGCTCGCAATGTTGCGCTTGCTGCGAACTCTGTTGGCGCCTTGATTATTCAGGTTTCCACCGACGACGTATTTCCACCTCGTTTGCATGAGCCCGTTAACGAATTTGATAATCCTCATCCCGAATGCGCTTATGGCAAATCCAAGCGCGCGGGTGAAACCATGGTGCGTGACACAACCCCCGACCACGCAATCGTTCGTTCTTCTTGGCTCTACAGCACCAAGGGCGGCATTTTGATGGACATCCTGGAGTCCGTAAAAGCTGGCAAGGTTTATAAGGCTCGTACCGACCAATTTGCTTCGCCTACCTCGGTCTCTATGTATGTGAAGTTTTTGGATCGCCTTATCCAGAATGGTGCTACCGGTGTATTCCATATCACCAGCCAGGGTTGTGTTAGCCGTTATGATTTTGCGGCTAAGGTTATGGAGATTTGCGGTTTTGATAAGGGTAAATTCCTTGAACCTGCAACCGACTTGGTTACCGCCGAAAAGATTGAACTCGAAAGTCTGATGCTGGAAATGTATGGCGCTCAGCTTCCTAAGTGGGATGAAGATTTGCGCAGCTACCTTGAAGAGCTTGGCTTAGCTAAATAGTGGCTTGCCATTTTATCTAGGCATATACCTGTTTTACTGCGGAAGACTGCGTTTAAAACCTGAGTAGGTAAGCGCATGGTGAAACCCGCTCAGGCTGTCGCCCGTTCCGCTATTCAAAAAAGGCTAAGGTCCACACTGGCCTCAGCCTTTTTTTCATGCGCTCACTGCTTCATGCTTTAGTATGCGAATTTCTTCGAAATCCTCTTTTTGGTGTTCAGAGCGAAGCCTTCGGGGCTTCGCCTTGCGCTGAGCTATTTATGGCCGTTTCACAAGATACTAAAGAGTTAATAAAGAAACTAGCTTCAAATTTATTTGGAGCCAGTTTCTTTTTTGGTCTGAATCTAAACTATAATCTAAAGACGTTTATGCTTATTAAGGCTCCTTGGAGCCGTTTGTTATAAAGGGGAATGGCTTTGGCTATACAAAAGAAGCTCACTGCTTTTATTGTTGCAGTTTTTGCCGCCGCATTTTTGGCGCTTCCTGCTGCTGCTTTTGCAGATACAACTATTACGCAAGACGATGTTGATGCGGCTGGTGGTGTCTATGAAATCAAAGCTAGTGGCACTTATGTCGTAGGCGAGGATATCACGGGCGCTATTGAGGTATTCACTGATGGCGATGACCCCCTGGACGACATCACGCTTAATCTTAATGAGCATACAATTACCACTCTTCCAGACTCTAGTGCTAGCACTGTTTATGTAGGACGGGGAGCTCAATCAGTAACAATTAAGAATGGTTCTCTCGTCCAAAATGATTCAGATAACGCTGCACTACGAGTTGAGTATTTTTTTGCCCAAGTAAATCTTGAGAAGGTTTCTGCTCAGGCAACAAATCATTGTGTCATTGATGCTGAAGGCAGGGCTATTAATATTAAGAGTGGATCGGTTTGCAAGGTCATTAATACAGATGAAAGTAACGAGCCGGTTCTTCGTGCGTCTAGCAATGGGTCAATCAATATCTACGGTGGAGAATTCCTAAATAGTGGCGGTAGCAAACTTGCAGCCGACGATTCTGGCAGCAAACCTAACTACATTACTGTTCACGGCGGTACCTTCTCTTGTTTCCCTAATATTGATTATGCTGACGGCGTAACGGTTATCTGTGATTCAGAGGGAACCTATACAGCTGGCAAAGATGAAGATCTTCGCAATAAAGCTAGGTATGTAGTGAAGGTTAAGAATAAACCTTATGTTGTTTATTTTGAGACCGAAGATAAAGCTAAAGCGTTTGCTGATGATAAAGGCTCTTCGGTAGAGGATGCTTGGTTCACGGTTACTTTTGTAGATGAAGATGGCAAAACTAAGCTTGCAGAAAGCCAAACTGTTTTTAATGGCGAGTATGCAGAAAAGCCTCAAAATCCCTCAAAGGCTAACTACAAATTTGATTATTGGAATCTTGCTGGTTGCGAGTATGACTTCGGAGAAACTGTTTCTCAGGATTTAGAACTTCAGGCGGTCTGGCATGAGATTGCTGCTCCCGTAGCCGCAATTGATGGCGCTAACTATGAAACTCTTCAGGACGCCATCGACGCTGCTAAAGATGGGGACGAAATCAAGCTTCTTTCTGATGTAACGGAAGATGCAAAGGTTTCCGGCAAGAAGATCATGCTCAACCTCAATGATAAGACGCTTAGCTCAGCTAAGGGCTCTGCTCTTACCATTAAAGATGGCGCTACTGTCTCTCTTAAAAACGGCAGCATTAAGTCCGAGAATTCTCCTGCAATCGTTGTTGATAATTCTGCCTTAACAATTGATGAGCTTAACGTCGACGCTCAGGGTTCCGATATTTGGTTATCGCCGAATGCTATAAGTGCCACGGATTCAAGCTTGGTAATCAATAGCGGTAAGTTTACATCGGAAGGCGATAACTCTGTTGATTGCTCTGGCAAGATAGATGTCACTATTAACGGTGGAACCTTTAGTACTACCTTCAATATTGACGATGATGCATCCGGTTCGGTCGTTATCAATAATGGCTACTTTGATGAGTTTTATTACAATCCAGCTACAGACGTTTTGTCTGTTAAGGGCGGCTCTTATTCAGATATACAAGTTGCCTTTGCGCTTGTAGAGGGTAAAGCTCTTGTAGAAACGGAAGATAATCGCTACGAGGTAATGGATCTTGCCGAGGCTAAGGCTAAAGCTAATTGGGTTGTGTATACCAAGGGCGAATTTGAGGATGTGCCTTTAAATGGCAAGGTGTACTTCATTAATAAAGCAACTGCTGAGGAGTTTTGTAAAGCTTGTTTAGCAGAAGGATTCGAAGCTTCCGCTAAACAAATCTATAAGTTGAGCTTTATTTCTAAGGGCGAAACCGTTGAAGTTCGTGGCCTAGAAGAAGACGAAGCAGTAGGTGAGCTTCCTGCTGGAGAAGAAGTTACTAACTACACCTTTATTGGCTGGTATTTAAACGGCAACTATAACGAGGATTACAAGCTCACTGCTGAAACTGTTCTTGAAGGCGACTCCAAGGCTGTTGCTCTGTGGCAGAGGGTTAACTCTGATGAAACCACCGACGACCCTATCATCATTGAAGATGGTGACGATTCAAACGGAAGCAGTTCTTCCGATAAGTCTGGCAATGTAAGCCCCGAGACTGGTGACGCTGGCTTTGCTGCAGTTGCAGCGCTGGCTGTTCTTGCCGCCCTTGCTGCTGTTGTAGCTACGCTCCGCCGTCGTAAAACTAATCGCTAGTTTTCATTCATACTCCTGATAACAAACAATCCCCAGGCTAAGCCTGGGGATTGTTTTGCTTTGGGGTTTTAGTGCTTCTTGGTTGGGACTTCCTCCTGGTTTCTGATGAGGCTGGTTCTGCTGTAGAACCTTCAACTCGTCCCGGACTCTTATTGGTGATAGTGTTCTAGGAAGTCGGCGAGCTTGTCCATTGCTTCGCCAAGAACAGCGCGACGTGGCAGGTAAACCACGCGGAAATGGTCAGGCTCGTGCCAGTTAAATCCGCCGCCATGAATAAGTAAAATCTTCTTTTCTTTAAGTAGATCAAGGGCGAACTGTTCATCGTTAGTGATGCCAAATTTTTTGGTGTCGATACGAGGGAAGGCATAGAAAGCAGCCTTGGGTTTAACACAGCTAATGCCATCGATGGCATTTAGGCGTTCATAGATGAATTCGCGCTGGTTAAATACGCGTCCGCCAGGCTTAACGTAATCTTCGACTGATTGGTGCCCCCAGAGCGCGGTCTGAACAATGGACTGGGCAGGCACATTAGAGCAAAGGCGCATGTTGGAAAGCATATTGATGCCTTCGATGTAGTCTTTTGCAATGCGCTTGTTGCCAGATAGAATCATCCAGCCAATACGATAGCCTGCAATCATGTGCGACTTCGATAGTCCACTGAAGGTCACGCAGAACAAATCGGGTGCCAAACTTGCAATGGATACGTGCTCGGCGTCGTCAAAAACCAGGCGGTCATAAATTTCGTCAGAGAAAATAATGAGTTCGTGCTGGCGGGCGACCTCAACAATCTCTTCTAGGACCTCGCGGGGGTACAGGGCGCCCGTTGGGTTGTTCGGGTTGATGATTACGATTGCTTTGGTGCGATCGGTAATCTTCTTCTTGATGTCGTCGATATCGGGGTACCACTCAGCTTGCTCATCGCAAATGTAATGAACAGGGTGTCCACCTGCGAGGGTGGCGCAGGCGGTCCACAAGGGGTAGTCGGGGCTTGGAATTAAAACCTCGTCGCCGTTGTCGAGTAGCGCCGACATAGAAAGATTAATAAGTTCGCTAACGCCATTACCGGTATAGACGTCTTCGATTGTGACGTTAGGGATGTTTTTAATCTGCGAATACTGCATGATTGCTTTGCGCGCAGAGTAAAGACCCTTGGCGTTTGAATAGCCCTCGCACTCCGTAAGCTGACGCGACATGTCATAAATAACCTCGTCAGGGGTACGAAAGCCAAAGGGGGCAGGGTTACCGATGTTGAGCTTGAGCACATGCGCGCCTGCGGCCTCCATGCGGGCGGCTTCGTCGACAACGGGGCCGCGGACGTCGTAAAGGACGTTATCCAGCTTGGAAGACTTAGAAAACTCTCGCATGTGTACTCCTTGTTGGTGCTTTTTAGCTCAATGTGAAGCAACACTGTAGACCGTTTTCAGCCTTTGTTGTAAGCGCGATTGCTTTTATTCGATAAATAACATGAGTTTTTTACAGGCGGGAATTTCCGCCTGTTATGTCTATTCCCTTCCGGTGGGTACCTAGTCTTCTTTAAGAAGTTCGTCGATGGTAACGAAGGAATAGCCTTTTTCTTTAAGGACGGGCAGTGCTTTTTTAAGAGCTGCAACAGTCTGCGAGCGGTCGCCGCCACCGTCATGCATTAGGATGATATCACCCGAGCTAGCGCTAACGATGCGCTTATAAATAGCGTCCTCACCAGGGCGGCTCCAGTCTTCGGTGTCGATGTTCCAGTTAATCTCAGCGGTAATTAGGTTTGCTAGATTGCTGTAGGTATCCTCGTTAACGTTGCCGCCGGGTAGGCGCACAACGGTGCTGGCGTCTTCGCCGGTAACATCCTTAATGGCCTGGTATCCCTTTTTGATTTCCTTCTTTTGTTCAGAGGCAGACATGTAGGTGATATTGACACCGCGACCCGAACCCGATGCGTGGTCATAGGTGTGCGTGCAAATCTGGTGCCCGGCTTCCTTCATCTTCTTTACGCTCGAAGTGTGGCTTGCGATTTGCTTGCCAATAGTAAAGAAGGTAGCTTTGGCGTCGTTGTCGGCCAAAAAATCAAGAATTTGATCGGTAGTGGTGGGCCAAGGGCCATCGTCAAAGGTAAGCGCGATTACCTTTTTCTTGGGCGAAGCGTTGTGCTTGGTTACGGTAAGGCCGCTCGATTTTTTGATTACCTCGGTCTTGGTTTTACCTGATTCGCTACCAGTAAGAACTTTGACGGTTTCCTTGCTGGGGGCACTTACTGAATGAATAGCGCCCGAACCCGTAACTTTTACGCTTGCTTTTGCGGGTTTGGTCTCTTTGGTTTCTTCGGTGTAGGACTCAGTGGTGTCGGCACCGTTGGTAACTTCGATGGTGTCGCCATCCATCAAAAGGGCAGAGTAATCGCTGGTCTGGGCGTTGTTAAGTGTGACAGTTGCCGCCTGGCCGCCGCCTTCTTTAATGATGGAGCCATCAATCGCCAGGTGATTGCCGGGAGTGGGAGTTACTGTTCCGGCATCAATAAGACCTTGGATACTTCGTTGACTACCTTCGATAGTGGTTGTGGTTCCGTTAAGGCTTACCTCGACGGGGTGGTTGTTGTACCACCAGTATCCGCCGCCAGCCGCAGCGCCAGCAATAACCAAAGCAACAACAAGCGCGGCAACAATTTTTGGAGCACGACGCTTTTTACGCATTGGTGGCATGCCCGAAGCTGTTGCTTGCGGGGTATGTTGCGGGGCTGGTCGTAAGGCGGTTTGCTGCATGTTTGTTTGCTGGCTTTGCTGTGCCGCTGCGGGATAGGCCGCGCTGCCAGCCTTGGTTGGGGTAAAGGCTTGGGTTGCACCGCTTCCTTGGGTTGCACTTCCGCCGGCTAAGGCTGTTCCGTCTGCAGGATAGGGGGCTTGGCTTCGTTGTCCCTGTGCTTGCTGCCCCTGGGCGGACGCACCCTTGTTTTGCGCCGCGTGAGCTGTAGGCTCTGCTGGCTTTAGCGGGTCAGCGATATTAATGCGAGGACGAGGACGATTGCTTGATGCGCTCCATGCGTCCTGCTGTCCCTTATTTTCTTCGTTCATATATATCCACCTGGTTGCCTAAATTGAGGATTCGAATAATCAGCTAGGAAACATGGTGAAGCTAGAGGGCAAAGCAGCAGGTGAGAATTACTCTATCCACAGATAAAATTTAGAACTTCGTTTACGCAATCCATTTCGCAGGCTTTTTGCGCTGAAAATGCCAAATCTAAGCTGTAAGTCTTTCTAAAATTAGGCTTTGCTAGCTTGAAGTTTTGTTTCAAACAGGTAAATGAACACGTTTCGTTGCTAAAGAAGGCAGAAGTTAGGTCTTTTTATCGAGTAATTCTTTAAATTAAGTCGTTAATTTTGCCTTTTTCTTACAATAAATGCTAAGTGCAAGTAGAATTGTAAGGTCAGACTTTTGGGGGTACGTTCACGCCCCAAAAAAGATTCTTTTGGAGGTTCGCATGTCCAATCAAAAGATCGGATTCACCGAAACGGTTTTGCGTGATGCCGGTCAGAGCCTTATTGCAACCAGGCTCTCCTTCGACAAGATGGAGCCAATCCTGGATAAGCTTGATAAGGCGGGCTACTATTCTCTCGAGTGTTGGGGCGGCGCTACATTTGATGTTTGCCTGCGCTACTTGAATGAGGATCCTTGGGAGCGTCTGCGCAAGCTTCGCGCTGCTGCACCCAACACCAAGCTGCAGATGCTCTTGCGCGGTCAGAACATTCTGGGCTACAAGCATTACTCAGACGACGTTGTTCGCCGTTTCGTTAAGGCATCGGTGCGCAACGGCATCGATATCATTCGTATCTTTGACGCTTTGAACGACCTTACCAATCTCAAAGTTGCTATCGAGGCAACTCTTGAGGCTGGTGCTATGGCATCGGGCACTATTTCTTACACAACAAGCCCCGTCCATACACGCGAAGCTTACGTAAAGATGGCAAAAGAGCTCGAAGCTATGGGCGTTTCTACCATCTGTATTAAAGACATGGCAGGCATCATGACCCCTGCTAATGCTTACGAATTGGTTTCGGCTATTAAGGATTCTGTGGACCTGCCTTTGGTTGTTCACACTCACTCCACCACCGGCACTGCATTCATGACTTACCTGAAGGCAGCCGAGGCTGGCGCCGATGTTATCGACACCGCAATTTCTCCCTTCTCGGGCGGCACTTCTCAGCCCGCAACCGAGACCTTGGCAATTTCTCTTCGCGAGCTTGGCTTTGACACTGGTCTGGACGAAAAGCTCCTGTTCGAGATTGCTGATTACTTCAAGCCCATCCGTAACGATTACATCGAAGATGGCACCTTGAATCCTATTTCTCTCACCACCGACACTCAGTGCTTGGATCACCAGGTTCCCGGCGGCATGCTTTCCAACCTGCTGTCTCAGCTGAAGATGATGAACGCCCTCGATAAGTACGACGAGGCCCTAAAGGAAGTTCCTCGTGTTCGTGCCGACCTTGGTTATCCTCCTCTGGTTACGCCTACTTCTCAGATTGTTGGCAACCAGGCTGTTAATAATGTTCTTGTTGGCGAGCGCTACAAGAATGTTTCCAACGAGGTTAAGGGCTACTGCCGTGGCGAGTACGGCAAGACTCCTGCTCCTATCGACCCCGAAATTCTTACTAAGGTTCTGGGCGACGAAAAGCCTCTGACCGGCCGTTATGCCGACACTCTGCCTACCGACACATACGAAAAGGCCGAGGCTGAGCTAGGTGATCGTGCTCGCTGCGAGGAAGACGTTCTTTCTTACATTGCTTTCCCTCAGGTTGCCGAGGCATTCTTTGCTGCTCGTCAGGAACAGGAAGAGAAGCGCGTTTCCTACAGCATTAGGGCGGTTGACTAATGAATGGAGTAAATGCCTCGCTATCAATGGGAATGGGGGATTACCTGTTCTACTCGGTACTGGGTATCGCGATTGTTTTTTGCGTTCTTGCGATTTTGATTGTGTTTATCAAATTGCTCACCTTTGTGTTGGCGCCTCGCAAGCCCAAGGCTGAAAAAGTAGAAGTTACTGCCGCTGCCGAAGCAAACGCTGATGGTGCTGCTGAGGCAGAATCCGCTGAGGCAGAAGAGGTTTCTGTTCCTTTGGCGCCCGGCACTGCTGGCGATCTTAAGTTGTACGACACCGACCCTCGCGACGCTGCAATGGTAATGGCTATTATTGCTGATGAGCTGGGCAAACCACTGAATGAACTTAGGTTCATCTCCATCAAGGAGGTTAAATGAAGTATCAAATCACGCTTAAGAACAAGACCTACGAGGTCGAGGTTGAGCATGGCTCAGCCATGATTCTTGACGAGTACGAAGTAAAGGCACCTGAGGTTGTAGCTCCCGTTGCCGCACCTGCTGCTCCTGTTGCTGCCGCAGCACCCGCAGCTGCCGCCGCTCCTGCTGCGCCTGCTCCTTCAGCTGCTGCTGCGGCTGCCGCAAGCGCTGGCACTCCTGTTACTTCGCCTATGCCCGCAAGCGTTGTTTCTTTGAACGTTAAGGTTGGCGATTCCGTTGCCGAAGGCGATGTAGTTGCTATCGTTGAGGCAATGAAGATGAACGTTGAAGTTAATGCTCCTTGTGGCGGTACGGTTAAGTCCATCATCGTCAGCGTGGGTCAGTCTGTTGAAACAGGCGAAACCCTTATGACCATCTAGGGAGCGTAAGTGGATAGCGTAGTAGATATTCTTACCAGGCTATGGGAGACCTCAGGCTTCTTCCTGATGGGTGGCGATATTCGTCAGCTCATCATGCTGCTTTTGTCTTGCTTCCTGTTGTACCTGGGTATTGCTAAAAAGTTTGAGCCCTTGCTGCTTTGCGGTATCGCTTTTGGTATGTTGCTTGCAAACATTCCTGGTGGCGGTATGTATCATCCCGAATTGTGGGATGGCTATATTGCTGGTGCGGTAAGCGTTACCGAGATTTTCCACAATGGTGGCATTCTTGACGTGTTGTATCTGGGCGTTAAGACGGGCTTGTATCCATCGCTCATTTTCTTGGGCGTTGGCGCTATGACCGACTTTGGTCCTTTGCTTGCAAACCCCAAGTGCTTGTTCTTGGGTGCTGCAGCTCAGCTGGGTATTTTTGGCGCCTTCCTGCTTGCTGGCGCTATGGGCTTTGCTCCTAATGTTGCTGCTTCTATTGGCATCATTGGTGGCGCCGACGGTCCTACCGCTATTTGGCTGACTTCACAGCTGGCACCTGAGTACTTGGCTGCAATTGCGATTGCTGCTTACTCTTATATGGCTCTGATTCCTTTGATTCAGCCTCCTCTGATGCGTCTTCTTACCACCAAAAAGGAGCGCGAGATCAAGATGGAGCAGCTCCGTACGGTTTCCAAGAAGGAAAAGATTATTTTCCCCATCGTGGTTACCTTGTTCGTTTGCTTGCTTCTGCCTTCCGTTGCTCCGCTGCTCGGCTGCTTGATGCTCGGTAACCTGTTCCGCGAGTGCGGCGTTACTGATCGCCTTTCCGACACTGCTCAGAATGCCCTGATGAACATTGTTACTATCTTCCTTTCTATTTCGGTTGGTGGCACGGCTCTGTATAACCGCTTCCTTACCGTCGAGACTCTGGAGATTGTTGTTCTTGGTCTGCTGGCATTCTGCATGGCTACCATCGGTGGTCTGCTTATTGGCAAACTTATGTGCATTCTTTCGGGTGGCAAGATTAATCCGCTTATTGGTTCGGCGGGTGTTTCGGCTGTTCCTATGGCAGCACGTGTTTCGCAGGTTGAAGGCCAGAAGGCTAATCCGCAGAACTTCCTGCTCATGCATGCAATGGGCCCCAATGTTGCTGGCGTTATTGGCTCGGCAGTTGCGGCGGGCTTCTTGCTGGCGATCTTCGGCGGGTAAAGTCTGCTTGCGCTTAGGTGTGGCACGCTTTCGTGAGGGTGCCACAATCTTGCTTAAAGCTAGGCTTAGCTAGTAAAGCGAATATACTTTCTAATAAGGAGGCTTTGGCCTCCTTATTTTTTGGTTTTTTCTTGCGTAGTAGTTGTACTAAGGTGAAAGCTGAAGAAGATTAGGGAGTGCATTGTTGAGTGTATGGTGAAATCCCCGGAGGCTTGCAAGCTTGAGGTTTGGTTAGCGGAAACGCTGTGGTACTTACAAATGCTCGCTAGGCTAGTAAGCGCAAGGTTAAACCCACTCAGGCTGTCGCCCGTTCTGCTATTCAAAAAGGCTAAGGTCTGTATCGACCTTAGCCTTTTTCATGTGCTCACTGCTTCATGCTTTTGTATGCGGATTTCTTCGAAATCCTCTTTATGGCATTCAGAGCGAAGCCTTCGGGGCTTTGCCGAGCGCTTGGTAAACGAATTCCTTTGGGACTTCGCCCTGTGCTTGGCACATTATCCCCTCCGTGTGTATGACACGATCAGATTGCTGGCGCGATAAGGCCTCTGTGTATGATGCACTCAAACCTCTGGCGCGGAATGGTCTCTGTGTATGGATTTATGTGGCGCGGAATGGGCTGCGTGTATGATTTCGGCATTTTGCGCAGAAATATTGGCTTAAGGTGGCGCGCTACGGTCTCTGTGTATGAC
>CAVCRX010000041.1:96513-101925 GCA_963604935.1 Bacteroidaceae bacterium | reverse complement strand
CTCCCAGAGGGTGAATTAAATGGATTTGTCTACTTGCACTCCCGGACAGCTTCATGTTGTCACTACACTTGACCGTCCTCTTGTTGTTGCAGCAGGAGCTGGCTCTGGTAAAACTTTTACCCTTACTCAGCGCATTGTTTCAGCCTTACTTCCTGACGAACAAGGAAATTCTGCTCTTAACAGTATTGATGAACTTATTGCTATCACCTACACCAATAAGGCTGCTGCTGAATTAAAAAGCAGGATTAAGCTGCAACTTCTTGAAGAAGGCCTAGAAGATGAAGCATTAAAGGTTGATGATGCCTGGATTTCGACTATTCACGGAATGTGCTCTCGCTTACTTAAGGAGCACGCTCTGGAATTTGGCATTGATCCCGCGTATGAATTGATGCTCGAATCGGATTTTCGAGCAATATTTATCCATGCGCTCGAAAATGTCTTCAATCGAGAAAGCAAATCGGACGATGCTTTTATGCTTGCTTATTTGTCGGGAAAACCTTTGCTGCAAGGCTTTAAAAACAGTGAATCTATCGAACAAGATGTATGTGACATCTTAGATATTGTTCATTGTTTGCCCGAGGGATTTGATGCTTTTGTTGAGGTTCCCTGCAAGGTAAAAGCTCGAACATTGCTTGAAAGGCAGTTAGAGCTGGTTGATGCCTTCATTGCTCATACAAGCGATTGGAAAATGAACGCTACAGAGGCTAAGTATTGCAGCCAAGCCGAATCTGCCGCTCTTGCATTAAACGAAGCTCTACAGCAGATAATTCCTGATTTTGATGAGCCTAATTTTGACTCTGAGACTTTTCTTGATCTTATGCTGCTAGCACCCGCAACAAGTGCTGCTTTTCATAGTAAAAAACCAGACGCGGATTTCTGCTTGGACTATCGCATTTCCTATGCACAAAATGCCCTCACTGCGTCTTTGCGATGTGGCAGTTCAGAGGTGGCAGCTAAGCTTCGCTTTGCGCACTTGGTTGAAGCTGAATATAAGTTACTCAAGGGAAAAAGCAGGCTTGATACTGATGATTTAATTTCACTCACGGTAGAGCAGCTAGACGCTCATCCTGGCATTTCTGAATGGTGTCGCAATCACTTTAAGCTCGTTATGGTTGATGAGTTTCAGGACACTAATTGGGTTCAAGTTGATTTAATTTCACGCCTCTGCAAAGAAGATTTTTCAAACTTCTGTTTTGTAGGAGATGCTCAACAAAGTATTTACAAATTCCGAGGCGCTGATGTTGATGTCTTTTTCGACGTCCGTGATGATATTGCAGATAAAAATGATTCCTTAGAAATTGTTGAACTTCCAGACAATTTCCGAAGTCATGCCGATGTTTTATCTTTAGTAGATAAAATTTTTGCCCAGCGGGATTTTTTTGGTGAGAGATTCCTACACCTAGAGCCTAAAGGTGCTGTAAATAAATCGCTCGATCCTGTTTTTGAAGAACTCCCCAGGATTGAATTTGCTCTTAGTACAGGAAAACCCCTGGCCAATATTAGAAGATTGCATGCAGAAGCAATTGCTCAAAGGTTTTCTAAGTTAAGAGCTGCCGGCGAAAGCCCTGCTTCCATGGTTATTCTTTTGGGCAAAATGTCTCATGCTGCAGATTATGTTGCTGCTTTACGCAAAGAGGGTTTTCAGAGCATCATTTCGGGTGGTTCAGTGTTTGCAAGCTCAATTGAAGTCCAGCAAATTCTTGAACTTTTGCGATGGTTTGCTAATCCTTTGGCGGCAAATGCATTATTGAGTGTTTTACTTAGTAGGCCTTTTTACCTTGATGAAATTAGCCTCGAGGCTCTTAGTCGTAGCGATGATGATGAGAGTTTGCAATCCATAGCACAAGGCTTCCTTAAGGACGAATCTTCTTGCGCAACCCGCTTAGATGAAGTGCGTCTTAATCGCCTCAAAACGGTTCGCAGAATCCTTCTTCAGGCGGCCCATATTGCACAATACGAAAGCTGTTCCCGAGCGCTTAGGTATGTTTTTACGCAGTCGGGTTGGGCATCTTACCTAGAGTCTGGAGATGCCTGTCAGATGGGTGTGGCAGGAAATATACTTAAGACCTTACATATCATAGAGCGCCTGGAAAAAGGCAGGGGAGTAGCAGAAACAGCAAAAGCCTTCGAGGACCATTTGAGTTATTCAAAAGAAACACCTGGTTCTATAACCAGCGAGTCTTCGGAATTTGTTCGCATTATGACAATTCATTCAAGCAAGGGCTTACAGTTTCCTCATGTTGCGCTTGCTGAGCTACGCGATGGAAGTGTTTCAAGATTCACTGGTACTCAAAAAATAGGGAAACAGTTTGTTTCCTTAAAGGAGTGCAAGCCAAGCAATAGTAACGAATATGACAAGCTAAAGAAGTTTCTTTTTGATTCAGAGGAACTTATACAAGGTTCGCTTAATAACTTGTCAGGTGCTTATAAATTGGTTAAAGATTTACAAGCTCAAGATGAGCTTGATGAGGCGCAACGTCTTCTTTATGTCGGAATGACACGACCCGTCAAGTCTCTTTTGACTTGTTTTTCTATCAAGGAAACTACGTCTAAAACTCAAAAAACAAGCTTATTTACTCAGATTCAGGATGTCCTAGGTCTTTATCCTGATGGATTCCCAGCGGTAAAAATGATTGATTATGGCGGAAGCGCTCCAGCTCGTGTTGTGTTTACTGATGCATCTGAACTTGAGGATGAAGATCGGTCAAGACAAAGCGAATCAATTTGGGTCTATCAACACCCTATTATTGATTTACCTCAAGTAAGCCCATCATTAAAGGAATCCAAGATAGACTTCTATTCATATTCAAGCTTGCAGCATGAGCTTAATCTTGGGGACTCTAATTTAAGGGATTCCATTAACAATGAGTCTAATAATGAAGTCGCGGTTGATCTGGGCACTTGTTTTCATTTGCTTGCACAGCGCTCTATTTTAGACTTTACAAATCAGGACTCAAATTCTTATCTTAGATGCCCTGGTAAAGAAACAGTTGACCGCTTGGTTATAGAATCAAAGTTATCTAGTAGTCAGCAGCAACGCTTAAATAAGGCCTTAGGGCTTTGGTTCAATTCAGATTTAGCTAAAAAGCTTGTTACGTATGATGAGATTCACGCTGAAGTTCCCTTTGTTCTTAAAATTGATACTACCGAATGTTTTGAAGACGGCTTTTATCTAGAAGGTGAAATGGATGTCTTTGCGCACAACAAAAATTCCTCTAAAGCAATTTTTATCGACTATAAAACGGGTGGAGATAAAAGCGAAACTTATGAGGATTGCTGCGCCAAACACCTACTTCAAGCTCAGTGCTATGCCTATGCTTTATTAAATGAAGGATTTACAGAAGTTGAGGCTCATTTTGTTCGTGTTGAGCAAGAATCGGATATAAATCCTGGTCAACCTCAAATCGTTACTTTCGAATTTCAGACTAGCGATTATGAGCAACTGGCTAATGCGATTATTAAAGCTCGTCCCTAGGTGTATTTAAGGAAAACTATGGACACTCTTTTTACGGAAAACGAAAACAAGACGCGCATGAAATATGCACCCTTGCCGGTACGAATGCGCCCTCGTACTCTTGATGAGGTTGTAGGTCAAGACAAAGCGCTTGGTCCAGGTACCTGGCTGCGAAGCGCAATTGAAAATGATTCTTTGAATTCTGTCATTTTGTATGGCCCCGCTGGTACCGGTAAAACATCTATTGCACACGTAATAGCTGGCGCAACGAATGCTGAATTTGTCGAAGTTTCTGCAATCGGCGGTACGGTTTCGGATTTACGCCGAGAAATAAAAGAGGCTGATAAGCGTTTAATCGCAAGGAATATTCGTACAATTCTTTTTGTTGATGAGATTCATCGCTTTAATCGTTCTCAACAGGATGCTCTTCTTCATGCTGTTGAGAATGGAACGGTTATTCTGATTGGTGCAACAACAGAAAACCCTTATTTTGAGGTTAATTCCGCTCTGTTATCACGTTCTCGCGTGGTTCAGTTGAGTTCGCTTGATGATAAGGCTATTAAAGCGCTCATCGAAAGCGCTTTAAGCGATGAGCGCGGATTAGCTGGTTTATTTGAAATTACAGATGAGGCGCTTTCGTCAATCCAGCTTTTAGCCAGTGGAGATGCGCGAAGTGCGCTTAATACACTTTCCTTAGCTGCCGACTTAGCTAAAGCCGAAGACTCTAAGCTTATTACAGAAGAAATGGTCACTAAGGCTGTCCCTGAACGAGTGCTTCCTTACGATAAAAATAAGGACATGCACTATGACATTATCAGCGCTTTTATTAAATCTATGCGTGGCTCTGATCCTGATGCAGCCTTATATTGGTTGGCTCGCATGGTTGATGGTGGGGAAGATCCTAAATTTATTGCACGTAGAATTTTTATTTGTGCCTCTGAAGATATAGGTAATGCAGATCCTCAGGCCCTACTTGTTGCTGAGGCTGCGTTTAAGGCAACCGAGGTTATTGGTTATCCAGAATGTGTTTTAAATCTGGCTCAGGCCGCAGTTTATCTTGCTTTAGCGCCCAAGTCTTTTGCCTGTTCACAGGGTTGGTTTTCTGCTTTACATGAAGTCAAACATGGCCCTAAACGTGATGTCCCAGATTATCTTCGGGATAGGCATAGACCTGGTTCAGACGAATACGGGGAATACCTTTACCCACATACCGATCCTCGAGGGTATAACGAACAACGTTATCTTCCCGAAGGGCTCGAAAAGTCTTGTTTTTTTGAGCCCGGTCAAAGGGGTTGGGAAAGCTATCGTGTAGATGCTGCGGTGCGCGATCATATTGAGCGTGGCTAGTGGTATATTCTGTAAATCAGTTTATGTGCTCATCTCAACGATTAAGGAGCAACAAATATGCAGGTAGATTATGTAAGTATTGCAATTGTGATTTTGTGTTTGGCTGGCGCAGTTGCTCTTGTGGCTTTAGCTTATCTTTTGATTAATCTTGTTAAGACTCTAAAAGAAACAATGGCTAAAGTTGATCCAATCATTGATGATGTTGCGGTCATTACCTCTGATTTGAAGCCAACTGTTTCTAAAGTAGATCCTATGGTTGATCGCATTACTTTAACTATCGATGCTGCAAATTTGGAGCTCATGCGTGTTGATCAGATTATGGAAGATCTCAACACTGTCACGGGTAATGTTGCTAAGGCCTCGAGCAAGATCGAAACCGCTTCAAGCGCGCCTCTTGATGTTGTTTCAGGCGTAGCTGCAAAAATTCGTTCTTTTGTAAATCCTCTCAGCTCAGATGAATCTTTTGTGGGAACTACTGCTTCTGCGGTAGACGCTAACCTCGCTGGTGTTGAGGCCTGCATTACTGAAAAGCAAGCAGATCTTGCAGAACGCAAGGTAGAGGCCGCTCATGCCTGCGCGCAGCGTGATGCCGTTCAAGATAAAGTTAATGC
>CAVCRX010000041.1:75232-96503 GCA_963604935.1 Bacteroidaceae bacterium | reverse complement strand
ATCTGACTTAAAGAATGGTGTCCTTTCGCATATTGACGCAGATACCGAATAGGGAAGGTTAGCCCCGCACAATGCGCAAACTTAATCTTCCTTCTTTTGACTCTGAGTCTTTAGACGATAATATTCGCGTTAACACTCTAAAGACGCTAAAAGCTGCTCGCTGGTTTTTCTTGGCTGGCTTTATTATTTTGCTTGGTTTTTTGATTTCTGCTGGAGCCGAGCTGTTAAACATTCTGAGCATTCCTGTTGGCATTGTTTTATGGTCAACCATTATTGTTTTTTGTCTAAAGGGAATCGTTAACAATCTTGAACGTCATGGTGTTTCTCGTGCACTAGGAACTTTTTTGGCATTTGTTGTCATGTTTATTGTTCTTGCTGTTTTAATTTGGGCGCTTTTTTCACCTGTATTAGGCTTTGGCGACCAGGTTAATGATTTAATTCAGCAAGTTCCTAGCTATATCGCTATGGCTCAAGAAGCATTTAATACTTTTTATGCTCAGTATTCATATCTTTTGCAAGATGACACGATTAATAAGTGGGTAAACGAAGCTTTTGCAGCTTTGGGTTCCTTTGCAAATTCAGCTGTTCAAAATAGCGCAAAAGGTGCAATAGACATCACAACGGGAGTTGGTTCAACTCTCATGGTGATTGGTTTTGCGCTCGTTGTTTCGTACTGGGTTCTTATGGAGCTTCCTGCTATGGGTCGTGAGATCCATCGTGTTGTACCCGAAAGGTATCACGTCGACCTAAACGCTATCTACCTTATTAGCACTCGTGTAATGGGCGGCTATATTCGTGGCACACTTATTCAGTGCGCAATTATTGGATTACTTGCAGCAATCGGCTTTTATGCGATGGGTATTCCATCTGCTGCTGTTTTGGGTGTAATTACTGGCATTTTGAATATTATTCCCGTTGTAGGACCTTGGTTTGGTGGCGCGCTTGCGGCATGTATCGGTGTTTTTGTAAGCCCCGTAATGGCTCTTGTCGCTTTTATCTACACCATTGTTGTACAGCAAATCATTTATACCTTTGTAAGTCCTAAGGTACTTGGTGATGCCTGCAACGTCCATCCTGCTATGGTTTTGATAGCTTTAGTGGCTGGTTCTGCTCTCGGTGGTGCTGTTAGTGGCTTGATGGGTTCCTTTATTGGTGCTCTTATTTCCATTCCTCTGGTAGCGGCAGGTAAATCTATCTTTGTCTATTTCTACGAAAAGAATACTGGCCGGACTATCGTTTCACCTGATGGTGTGCTATTTAAGGGTGAAACAAAAGGCGAAAATATCACGCCAATTGGAGATGCTACTGGCCAATTTTCTGCCGATGAAGTTGCAATGGAAGCTTTTAAGCAAGCTAAAGACTGATAAGATTCAAAAGTTCGTTAATAGTCACGCATACAGAGGTTGTAGCGTGTTTTTGTATGTTCGTATTAGAAGGACGAAGTAATGCATTACATGACAAGTGCTGAAATTCGCGAAAAATATCTCGCTTATTTTGAAGATAAAGGCTGCAAACGTCTTCCGTCTTCATCCTTGATTCCCGACGACCCTTCATTGCTTCTTACTAGTGCGGGCATGGTCCAGTTCAAGCCCTATTTTTTGCATCAAAAAGAATTTGATGATGCGTACATCGGTGCTACGACTGCTCAAAAATGCGTTCGTACTAACGACATTGAGATTATTGGAACGACTGGTCGTCATCAGTCATTCTTTGAAATGCTTGGTAACTTTAGTTTTGGTAAGTATTTCAAAGATGAAATGTGCGCTTGGGCCTACGATTTTTCTACTAATCCAGAATATCTTGGTCTCCCCAAAGAGAAGCTCTACTTTACTGTTTTTGAAGATGACGATGAAACAATTGAGATTTGGAAATCTTTAGGTGTTCCTGATGATCATATTTCTCGTCTTGGTGAAGATGACAACTTCTGGCGTGCAGGACCTACCGGCCCTTGTGGTCCTTGTTCCGAAATTTATTTTGACCAAGGTCCGAGCGTTGGTTGTGGATCTCCTGATTGCAAGCCTGGCTGCGACTGTGATCGCTATCTTGAGTTCTGGAACTGCGTTTTTACGCAATACGATGGTCAAGAGGATGGCAGTTTAGCCCCCTTGATTACTAAAAACATTGATACCGGCATGGGTCTTGAGCGTATCGCTGCCATCATGCAAGGTGTCGACAATAATTACGATACCGATATCTTGCGCGGCCTTATTTCTCTTGGCGAAAAGCTATCGGGTAAAACCTATAAGCAAAATGCTAAAGACGACCTTTCTCTGCGCATTGTTGCAGACCATTCGCGTGCAGTTACTTTCATGATTGCTGACGGTATCTTGCCTTCTAACGAGGGCCGTGGATATGTACTTCGTCACTTGCTGCGCCGTGCTGTCCTGAAGGGACAATCTTTAGGAATCGAAGGTCCTTTCCTTTCTCATTACATCAATCAGATTATTGAGATTATGGGACACGTTTACACCGAAGTCGTAAGCAACAAAGAGCTTATTCTTCGCGTTGTACTTTCAGAAGAAGAGCGTTTTGGCGCTACTCTTCGTCAGGGTCAGAGCTATCTCGAAGAGGCACTTACTTCCTTGGAAGGAAATGTTCTTTCTGGTGATCAGGCCTTTGTTCTTCACGATACCTACGGCTTCCCGGTAGAGGTAACCAAAGAAATTTGTGAAGAGCGAAATATTAGCGTCGATGAAGCTCGCTTTGCTGAGTGTATGCAGGAACAGCGCGATCGTGCTCGTGCTGCAAATAAGGGTGATGCTGAAGCTGCATGGAGTACCTATGGCGGTGTACATGCAGAGCTTCTTAAGGAGCTTGGTCCTACAAGCTTTAATGGATATGAAACACTCGAGGTCGAAGCTAAAATCATTGCTCTTGTAAAAGATGGTAAGAGTGTCGAAGAAGTTCCTGCCGATGATTCTGATATTGAAATTATCCTGAATACAACACCCTTCTATGCTGAAATGGGTGGCGAGGTCGGAGATACGGGCTCTTTGATTATCGGTGAAGATGAAATTGATGTTCTTGATACGGTCGCTCCCGAAAAGGGCCTTACGGTTCACAAGGCAAAAGCTAGCTGCGCTCTCAAGGTCGGCGATAGCGTAATTGCAAGCGTTGACCCCGAACGTCGTCTAAATGTCACACGTAATCATTCTGCTACTCATGTTTTGCATGCTGCTCTTCGTGAGGTCTTGGGTGATCATGTTAATCAGGCGGGCTCTTATGTAGGCCCCGATCGCTTGCGCTTTGACTTTACTCATTTCCAAGCTCTTAGCCCAGAGCAGATTTCCCAAGTAGAATCCATCGCCAATGATTTCATTTTAAGCTCGGTTGATTCAAATATTTATGAAACTAGTCTTGAAGAGGCTCGTGAAGCTGGAGTTACAGCCTTATTTGGTGAAAAGTATGGCGACAACGTTCGCGTTGTTGAGTTTGGCGGATTCTCTCGCGAACTCTGTGGTGGCTGCCATGTGTCCAATACAAGCCAAATTGGTTTTGTAAAAATTGTTTCCGAAAGCTCTGTTGGTGCTAGCACACGAAGGGTTGAAGCACTTACTGGTCCAGCTGCTTTGGCCTATGTTAACCAGGTTGAGGCAGAACTTAAGGCTGTTGCTGAGGAGCTTAAGTCTCCTTTGTTTGAGACAGCAAAGCGCACTCAAGCAAATCTTGACAATCTCAAAGAGCTTAATGCAGAAGCTAAAAAGGCAAAACAAGCTGCAGCTTCAGATGAGGTTTCTTACCTGCTTGATTCCGTATTTACCTCACAAGCTGGCTATCCTGTAGTTGTTGCCGCTTTTAAAGAAGAAGGCGTAGCTGCTGATGACATGCGCAATGCTTGGGATATTATTCGCACCAAGCTTGCTACTCCAGGTGCTGCTGTTCTAGCTGCTGTAAATGAAGGCGGCAAGCCTATCTTGATGGCTGCGGGCACCGACGAAGCCGTTGATGCTGGTTTCCATGCTGGTCAGATTATTAAAGCAATCAGCTCCAACATCAAGGGCGGCGGCGGCGGAAAGCCTACCATGGCTCAAGCTGGTGGTAAGGATGCATCTGGTATCGATGCCGCCCTTAATGCCGCAAAAGAACTTCTTTCTTAGATTTCTTGTTAACGCAGACGGCCAACGGGTTTAAACCTGCTGGCCGTCTTTTGATTTAGGCTGGGATTTTATGCGTGTTATGGCTCTTGATATTGGAAAAGCTCGCGTTGGTATAGCCATATGCGATCCAGCGATGAAAGTAGCTTCTCCCGTGACTGTTCTTTCTTTTCAGGAGGTCATTTCTCATGCCAAGCCTTTTCGTATACTTATAGATGACTGGGAACCCGAACTTCTTTTGAGCGGTTTGCCTTATACCATGCAAGGGGAAGAAGGTCCTCAGGCTGAATGGATTCGTGAGCAAGCTACTAAGATTGCCCAAAATTGCAAACTTGATATCCAATTTAGTGATGAAAGATTAAGCTCAAGCCAAGCCAAGCAAAGCTTGCGTGCGCAGGGCTTAAATGAAAAGCAAATGCGCGGAAAAGTTGACATGATTGCTGCTTCAATTTTCTTGCAATCATGGCTTGATGCTAAAAATAGCAACAAGGAGTGCTAAATGAACTTAAAAGAGCAACGAAAAAAAATGCAAGGTGCTCATCACGCTGCTCCTAGTAATTCTGCTACTTCTAAAAGGCCTCTAATAATTGTGGCTGTATTTTTAGTGCTTATACTCGTGCTTACTGCCGCATTTTTCCTCAATCAAGAACACAATGACAAGCTTATCTCTGAAGGGGAACAGGTAACTGTTGTATTTGAAGAAGGTAGCTCAGCTAACGATTTTACAAATATCCTCTTTGATGCTGGCATTATTGATTCTAGAGCTTCTTTCAAAAGCGAAGTAAGTAATCAGGGTGCTGATTCTAGTCTTAAACCAGGAACTTATAGTTTTACTGGCAGCATGAGCTTATCTGATATCGTAAAGCAATTAGTTAGTGGCCCTAATGCTGAAGCTACCTTAACCATTCCTGAGGGGGCAACCATGAAAACGATTGCCTCTGCTGTTGAAAAAGCTTATGACAAAAAAGTTACCGCTAAACAATTTCTTAAGGCATGCAAGAATCCTTCTGAATTTAAAGATGAATTTTCATTTGTAGATGGCGTAAGCAACCTAGAAGGATTCCTGTTCCCTAAAACTTATACCCTCTTAAAGTCTGATATCTCTGCGCATAGCATCATTAAGCAAATGCTTAGCCAGTATCAAACAGAAACTGCTTCGCTTGATTATTCTTATGCTCAATCTCAAGGCCTAAACGCTTATCAAACCTTAATTCTTGCTTCTATTGTTGAAAAAGAAGGTACGAGTGACACCTATGCAAAGGTGGCGGCTGTTTTTTATAATCGCCTTTCTAATCAAGGTGAACCAACCTATGGTTTGCTTGGATCTGATGCAACAACCGCATATGAATTAGGGGGAGATGTTGAAGGTTACGACTGGAGTACTAATAGCCCCTACAATACCCGCAAAACAAAGGGCCTGTGCCCAACTCCAATTTGCAGCCCAAGCCTCGAAACTCTTCAGGCAGTTTGTAATCCTGATAAAAATATGAGTGATTATTACTTCTTCAGCTTTTGGCCTAATAATGATGGGGGAGTAGATTACTATTTTGATAAAACCTATGCTGATCATCAAAAGACCATCGCTGATCATTCATAAAGCGACTTCTTAATCAACGAAAGAAATCACTTATGGCTAAAGATAAAACAGAGCTTAGTTCAAAGACTAAAAAGAAGAACACCAATGCCTCGTCACGTGCACGTGTAAAAAAACGTCAAGAAAACTATGAAAAAACTCAGCGAATGTTAATTGCTGTTATTGCAATCTTGGCTGTCTTTGTTGCGGCTTTTATTGCTTGGAATACGTTTAAGGCAAATGATAATCTTCTTGAAGACGGTCAGGTTACCCATGTTGCCTTCAGTAAGGGCTTCATCGGAAGTGAATATGGCGAAGTTCTTTATGACGAAGGGCTTATCGAAAACAAAGAAGACTTTAACTCAGAAATTAATAAGCGCAATTGTATTGGGGATTTGCAGCCAGGGGTCTATGAACTTACTGGCGGTATGAGTGTTTCTGAAATCGTTGATCAGCTTATTAAGGGTCCAAATTCGGTCTTTACTATTTCTAAAAACGATTCACTCCAAACTATCGCTGATAAGATTGAAGAAGCTTATGGCGGCTCTGTTAAATCAAGTGAAATCATGACAAAGTTTACAAACTTAAAAGAATATCTAAGCGATTATCCTTTCTTAAAAGGGCACAACGACATGTCAGGCTTCCTACCTTCGGGAACATATAAGACGCAGGCTTTTGGGTCAATGGAGTTTGCCTCCTCGCGTGCAAATCTGATCGTCCGAGATTTACTTGATTCCTATGCTACAGCTCACAAAAGTTAACTAGTGGGTACTAATGTCCTTATTCAAACCGACACGATATTTTGACCGAGTAAGCAGTATTGACCCAATTTATGACCTCAAAGATAAGGGATATAGCGTCGTATTCTTAGACATCGACAATACTCTCAGAAGTAGAGCGGATGGTTTAATCCCGCCTGATGTTTTACGTTGGCTTGAATCCTTAAAAGAAAACGGAATTCACGCTTGTCTCTTATCAAATAATTGGCATGCTAATGTTTTCGAACTTGCTCATGAACTCGATTTACCCATTCTTGCTAAAGCTTTAAAGCCACTCCCTTTTTCTTTTTTAAGAGCTTGCAAGCTTATGAACTGCAAGGTAAAAGATGCTGTGATGATAGGGGATCAGCTAAGTACTGATGTGTGGGGAGCAAATGCCATTGGTATGGCTTCTTATTTAGTCCTGCCACTCGCCAAAGAAGATTTAAAGCATACGGTAATAATCCGCAAAGCTGAACGTGTCATTTTGGGGTCCTTTCCCATTGAGAGACTTAAGACCCCGAATACTCAAATTCAATCAAATAACGTTTCTACTTCGTTATAATCATTGAACAAATCATAACAACGAAGGTAAATTTCATGGAATATATCACCGCAGGAGAGTCTCACGGTCCAGCCCTTACAGGAATTGTTTCCAATGTTCCAGCTGGACTTTCTGTTTCTATCGAGAATATCAATGCCGATTTAGCACGTCGTCAAAGTGGTTATGGTCGTGGTGGTCGCCAGACTATCGAAAAAGATACCGTATCCATTCTGTCAGGCGTCCGTTTTGGCAAAACACTTGGTAGTCCCATTGCTTTGCAGATAAAAAATCGCGATTGGAAAAATTGGACAGAGCGCATGGCGTCTATGGGAGAGCCTCCCTCTGATTTAGTACGTGAGGTTACCCCAAGGCCAGGTCACGCTGATCTTGTTGGTGTACTAAAGAACGACATTGACGATTGCCGAAATATCCTTGAGCGCTCAAGTGCACGCGAGACAGCTATACGTGTAGCTTGTTCTGGTATTGCGCGCGAATTCCTTGCTGAACTTGGAGTAGGAATTTTTTCCTATGTAACCTCTATTGGTGATGCTGAGTTCATCGAAGATAATCCCATGATGAATTGTATTCACTATTCCCCTTTGGATATTGAGCTTTCCGAAGTTCGCTGCCCTGACACAGAGGCAAGCAACAAAATGAAAGCTGCAATTGATGACGCTAAGGCAAAAGGCTTAAGTCTTGGAGGAACCTTCAGAGTGGTCGTAACAGGTCTTGTTCCTGGTCTTGGTGGATACGAATCTGGTCCTGAACGTCTGACTTCGCAGCTTGGAGCATCTCTTTTTGGCATCCAAGCAATGAAGGGTGTTGAATTTGGATTAGGCTTTGAATCAGCTTATCGAACAGGCGATAAGGTTCACGATGAAATTATCCTTAATAAAGAAGGCTTTTCGCGTCGAACAAATAATGCAGGAGGCCTAGAAGGCGGTATGACAAACGGAATGCCCCTTGTTATAACGCTCGCTATGAAGCCTATTCCAACTATGAATACACCTCTTGAAACCATTAATTTAGATACTTTAGAGCCTGCAAAAGCTTCAAAAGAACGCAGTGATGTTTGTGCTGTTCCTGCAGCTGCTGTTGTTGCGGAAGGGGAGGTTGCTTTTGTCTTGGCAAAAGCATATCTGCGTAAATTTGGCTGCGATAACATGACCGATATCAAGCACAATCTTAAGGCCTATAAGCAGCGCCTTAAAACTATGTCCCGATAAACTCATAAGGGGTTCTTATGTCAGAGCAAACACATCGTACTGTCTACAAGCTTACTAAGCCTGTTTTCTTTATTGGTTTTATGGGGGCTGGTAAGACCTCTGTTTCTCAGCAGCTTGCTGTAACTCATGGTTTGGCTTCTATTGACGCCGATGAATATCTTGAGCTGCGCGAAAATCGGATTATTGCTGATATTTTTGCTGAAGACGGCGAAGAATTCTTCCGTGATTTAGAGACAGATGTTTTGCGAGATTTAGCTAATCGTGCCCCAAGATTGATTGGCTGCGGCGGCGGTGTAGTAACCAAGCGCCCTGAAAATGCACAGATTATGAAAAAGCATGGCTTCGTCGTTTATCTTATGGTTACCGCAGATGGAGCTGCAGCACGTATTCCTAATACCGACTCTCGCCCAATGTTTAAGAATCTTGAAACTGCGCGTAAAACCATTGTTGAGCGTGCGCCTCAATACGAAGCAGCAGCAGACGTTGCGGTTCAAACAGAAGGACGAAGCGTCCCCGAAATTTCAGAGGAGATTGCTTCAATTCTGCTTCAGCAGGGAATCCTTATTAAGGAAGAAGTTTAGATGACTCGTATCGTTGTTGATATTCCTGGTGTTAACCCCTATGAAGTCAAAATTGCAGCCGATGCAATTTCTACACTAGGTGAACGAATTCGACAGTTTGATTCAGTAAATAACAAAGTTGTTCTGGTAACCGACACAGCTGTTGGCCCTCTGTATGCTCAAAAAGTAAAAGAAGCACTAGAGCTGGCCAAGTATATAGTTCATATCATTACTGTTCCTGCCGGCGAAGACTCTAAATCGATATCTTGCGCAGCTGAGCTTTGGAACGCTTTTGCAGATTTAAAACTCGACCGTGATGCGCTTGTCATTGCTTTGGGTGGCGGTGTAGTTGGAGATCTTGCTGGATTTGTCGGCTCAACCTTTATGAGGGGCTTAAGGATTATTCAAGTTCCAACAACCCTGTTGTCTATGGTTGATTCTTCAGTCGGTGGTAAAACTGCAATTAATCTTGATGCAGGAAAAAATCTTGTAGGAACCTTTACGCAACCTGCCCACGTATGTGCAGACACATCTCTTCTTCGATCTTTACCAGAACGTGAGTGGGCTTGCGGTTGTGGAGAAATCGCAAAGTCAGCAGTTATCGATTCGGACGATTTCTATTTTTGGCTCGAAGAAAACGCTTCAAAACTCGCAAGTCGCGATGAAGACATCGTTAAAGAAGCGGTTAAGCGCTCGGTTACCTTTAAGGCTCGCGTTGTAGTTCAAGACCAGCAGGAAACCAAAGGCATTCGAGAATCTCTTAATTATGGACACACACTTGCTCATGCAATCGAGGTAGCTGCTGGTTACGGCACATATTCGCATGGGCATGCAGTTGCACAAGGAATGCGTTTCGCCGCGCGTCTTGGTGCTGCTTCTGTTGGTACATCGATGGAATTTATTCAATCCCAAGACACTCTTCTTGACACCTTGAATTTGCCAGATATTTCACTTAAGGCAGAACCTGAATATCTTCTTGAGTTGATGATGGGGGATAAAAAAGTTCGAAATGGAAGACTCCGTTTTGTCTTGCCACAAGATGTAGGAAACTGGTGCATAAAAGCACTTCAGCCTGAATTGGTTTTGGAGCACTTACAGGCTTGGCAAAACTCCCTCTAGAAAGCAAAGAAGGACTAACTATGGATGCGCAAATGGCATGTGCTTTACGCTTAGATAAAGTACGTCAGAAGTTAGATAGTTTAGGGCTTGCAGGTATCTACCTTCGAACAACAACAAATATTGCCTGGATAACCGCGTTTTCTGGAGTTTTTGATGAAGAAAAAGCGCATGCTTTACTCGTCACAAAAGACAAAGCTGTATTGCATACCGATTCACGCTATTCTGTTGCCCTAAAAAAGCTTGCAGCTGACGTCGAGATTGAAATTTCTGATACCGTTAGCTCACATTTTGATTTTTATCTCGAAAATGAGCTTAAACAATTAAAATCTCACTCCAGAATTGCTTTTGAGGACACCTTGACATTACGAGAATTTCATTCTCAAGAGTCTTCTTTAAGTGATAAGCATTCTCATATTGAACTTGTCGAAACAAACAACTTCATTGAAACACTTCGTGCAACAAAAGATGAATACGAAGTAGCGCTAATGCGTGAAGCGCAAAAGATTACCGATGCAGCTTTTAGTCATATTTGCTCCTTCATTAAAGAAGGAATGACGGAATCTCAGGTTCAGCGAGAGCTCGATTACTTCATGCTTAATGCTGGCTCCGATGGCCTTGCTTTTCCTAGCATTGTTGCAGCAGGCGCACATGGAGCTTCGCCCCACGCACAACCAGGCGAAAACAAGCTTAAAAGGGGAGACGCGGTTGTGATGGATTTTGGAGCTCGCTTTAAAGGCTATTGCTCCGACATGACACGCACAATTTTTATCGGAGAACCTTCAGACGAATTGCGTCAAGCCTACGCTACGCTACGGAAAGCTAACGAAGAATGCGAAGCTAAAATCGCTGCAGGAGTTCGTGCATCCTTGGTTCATAACCACGCAGAAAAAGTACTTGCACGCGGTGGCTATGCCAATAAAATGGGACATTCTCTTGGTCATAGCGTCGGCCTTGATATACATGAAGCTCCAAATTTGTCCTGGAAAAATGATGATGAACTTGCTGAAGGTGTTGTTGTTACCGTAGAGCCAGGTATCTACATTGAAGGTGAATTTGGAATGCGTCTTGAAGATTTTGGGCTCGTTACCAAAGAGGGCTATGAGGTTTTTACCCAATCTAGCCATGAGATGGTTATAATAGACGTTCGTGATTAAACTTTGCTCAGCCCTACCTAGGGTGGGGCTTTAAGAAAAAGGAGAGTAACGTGGTTACAGTTTCTACCGCTGATTTCCGTAATGGTATGGGCATCGAGTACAACAACAAGATGTGGACCATCATCGAGTCTCAGCATGTAAAGCCTGGTAAGGGCGGTGCATTTGTTCGCACTAAGCTTCGTGACATCCGCAACGGCCGCGTTGTCGATTACACCTTTAACTCTGGTGTTAAGTTTGAGTCCTTCCGTATGGAGCGCGTATCCATGCAGTATCTCTATAACGATGGCATGGATTATTACTTTATGGACAACAACACCTTCGAGCAGACTGCTGTTCCCGCTGAAACTGTTGGTGAAACTTCAAAGTGGCTCAAAGAAAACGATGAGGCAACTCTGATTTACGCTGGTGAAGAACTCATCGGTATCGAGCCTCAAATGTTTGTTGAGCTTGAGGTTACCGAAACTGAGCCTGGCTTTAAGGGTGACACCGTTCAAGGTTCCACCAAACCTGCTACTCTTGAGACTGGCGCCGTTGTTCAGGTTCCTATGTATATCGAGATTGGTGAAGTTCTTCAAATCGACTCTCGTGACGGTCGTTTTGTAAAGCGTCTCTAATTCGATTGTGACATCTCGTTGAAAAGGGGGCGCTTTGGCGCCCCTTACTGTATACTTTTTAGGCGCTTTAAGTTGCTTATTTGTTCGTTGACATCTGATTAGGGGGCTTCCTATGACGAATATTTCTAAAGAGGGCATGGCTATTGCACCTGGTGTTGTAGAAACCATCATTGCTCTTGCTGTTCGCGATGTAGACGGCATCGTGAGTGTTGGTAATCCTGCAACGGGTATTCTTGCTCTTTTCCAAAATAAGGCTGAGGTTGCTGGCGTTGAACTTAATCCTGCCGAGGATGGCAGTCTTGAAGTTGGGCTCAATGTGACTGTTCTTTACGGACGCCCCTTAAACGAGCTCGCCGATCAGGTACGTACTGCTGTTAGTGATGCAGTTTTAACTCAGGTTGGTTTAAAGGTTTCTCGTGTTGACGTTACCGTTGATGGCGTCATTTTCAAGGATTAAATTTATGGGTGTCAACTTTGAAGAGCGCATAGCTCAACGAGCCTATGTTGTTCAGGTTCTTTATCAGTCTGAAATGCTCAATCGCAGTCCTATTGAGATTGTCGATGAAGGTCTTTTAGCGCAAAAGACTCAATTGCTTGGTGAATATGGACGCAAGCTTTTAGAGGGTATTACCGAGAAAAAGGCCAGCCTTGACGAGCAGATTTCTGCCGCAAGTAACAACTGGTCCATCGATCGTATGCCTCCTGTCGATCGCTCAATCCTTCGACTTGCTAGCTATGAAGTCCTTTGTATGGATGAAATTCCTACTTCTGTAGCAATTAACGAAGCTGTTAACCTTGCTAAAAAATTCGGTGGCGATGATTCTCCCCGTTTTGTAAATGGTATTTTGGGACGTATCGCAAATGTTGAGGTCGAAGAAGTAACCGAGGACACGAGCGATATCCCTGTTACCACCCTTGATTTGTCACAGCCTTCAGAAGATGAGGCTGTGGCAGCAATTATGGAAGCTATTGCTGCCAACAAGGCTGATAAGGAATAGCAATGCCAGAAGGTCAAGCTCAAGACTTTGCAAGCATTAAGTCAAAGCTCGACTCTATTGTCGAGAGCGTATCTGATGAAAATTTATCCTTAGATGCTGCTCTCGACTTATATGAGGAAGCGGTTTCTCTTGGCTTGCAGGCATCTAATCTTCTGGAAGAGGAAGTCTTAAACTCAGCAGACTCAGATTCAAATCCTTCTGACACTGATGCTTCAGAGCAGAATTAACTCTGGTATCTTCTTGCGTCGTTTATTGTGATTTTAAGTTAGCTAAATCCTTGGACCCCGAAAGGTAAGCCATGGAAAAACGCATATTAGATTCAATACAATCACCAGAAAATCTGAAGGTTCTCTCAGAAGAGGAACTGGGGATTCTAGCTACAGAAATTCGAAACGAAATTATTTCTGTCACTTCAAAAACCGGTGGACATGTAGCATCGAGTCTTGGTGCTGTAGAAACGATTCTTGCTGTTCATTCTTTAATTGATAGTCCAAAAGATCGTTTCCTATTTGATGTTGGACACCAGTCCTACGCGCATATGCTTATTACGGGCAGGCTTAAAGAGTTTTCTACGCTGCGTAAGTTCCATGGTTTGTCAGGTTTTCCTAAGCCCGACAAAAATGCTCACGATGTGCATCCTTCTGGTCATGCATCAGATTCACTTTCCGTCGCCTGTGGTCTTGCCCGAGCAAGAGACTTAAAGGGAACCGACGAAAAAATTGTTGCTTTAATCGGCGATGCCTCTCTTGGTGGTGGTATGGCGCTCGAGGCTCTTAATGACATCGGACAGGCTCAGACTCCTATGGTTATCATCTTGAATGATAACGAGATGTCGATTTCGCGTCCTGTTGGAGCCCTTGCAAAGCATTTAGGCGTTATTCGTACCACAAGAAGCTATCGCCAAGGTCGCGATGATATGCAGGATTTTATTGAAAGGGCTCTAGGTCCTGCAGGAAAAGCAATCGTTGGGCTGGGTAAAAGCGCCAAAGAATCCCTTAAACAATTTGTAATTCCTGATTCAATGATGTTTGAGGCTTTGGGCATTATTTGCACGCCCCCCGTTGATGGGCACGATATCCATGAGCTTAGAACAGTAATTAGAGCTGCTCTTAAAACGGATGCACCAGTCTTGGTGCACGTTGTTACAAAAAAGGGTCATGGCTATAAACCTGCCGAGGACGACCCTTCACGTTTTCATGGTACAGGCCCCTATGACATAGCAAGCGGCGCCTCCACTAAAGCAAAGGCACATAATAAAACCTATACGCAGGCTTTTTCTGAAGCTTTGATTAATGAAGCAAAGAAAGACGAAAAGCTTGTCGCCATTACTGCTGCAATGGCTCAAGGGACAGGTTTGTCTGAATTTGCCAAACTTTATCCAGACCGCTGCTTTGATGTTGGTATCGCGGAGGAACATGCTGTTGGAATGGCTAGCGGGCTCGCTTCCGGCGGCCTAAAGCCAGTTGTTGCTCTTTATTCAACCTTCGCTCAACGCGCCATCGATCAGATGATTATCAATACGGCATTACCTCAATTTAATGTTGTATTTGCCCTTGATCGAGCTGGCTTAGTTGGTGATGATGGCCCCACGCACCATGGTGCTTTTGATTTAAGCTACCTACGTATGATTCCAGGAATGAAAATTCTTGCGCCTTCAGACGAGGCGGAATTAGCGCATGCACTGCATACTGCCCTTAATAATCCGGGGCCTTATGCCCTGCGTTATCCCAGGGGAGAGGCTCCCGGAGTCGACATGCCTCTTCATCCCTGCGACCTCGAGCCAGGGGTCTCACGTCTCGTTCGTGAAGGTAGCGACTGTACTATTCTTTCCTTTGGGCGCATGCTTACCAATGCTCAACAAGCTGCCTGCCTTCTTTCTAAAGAGGGTATTGAGGCTCGCGTTGTTGACATGCGTTGGGTTAAGCCCCTTGATGAGTCGGCAATTAGAGCTGCAGCAAAAACTGGCTTAATAGTTACGTTAGAAGACAACACGCTTCATGGTGGAGCTGGGCAAGGTGTATTAGCAGTTCTTTCGGATCTTTGTATTGATGTGCGTACGGTTCTGCTGGGCTTACCCGATTATTTTATAGAGCAGGGCAGTGTGAGCGAACTCTTTGCTGAACTGGGACTTGACGCCCAATCTATCGCTCAGACCATCAAAAATAACCTTTAAATAACCGCTCAAATACATACATAGAAACCTAAAACAGGCCTCTCTGTCGCTTGAAACAGAGGGTCCTGTTTCTATTTTGTGTCAAAAAACGATATGCCATGTTTCATGTTTCAAAACGATGTCACAAATTTATCTTGAGTGTTACACAACGATTCGCAAGCCGTTAACAATAGCAAGTCTCAGTTTTTGAACCGATTCAGCATGGCATTCTTACCCATGTCAATTACATGTCCCATGAGATTTCTAGGAGGTATGCACATGTTTGACACAGGGTCTACAGCCTTCATGATGATCTGCACCATGTTGGTTCTCCTCATGACCCCAGGCGTCGCTTTCTTCTATGGCGGTCTTGCACGCCGCAAGAACGTCGTGAATACGATGTTTATGTCGTTTGTGATGCTTGGCGTTGTTGCTGTTGTTTGGGTCTTGGTTGGTTGGAGCTTGGCTTACGGCGGAGATGGTTCTTGCCCATTCTTCGGCGGATTTGATCAGCTTGGTCTAACACAAACCACTCAAGATATGATCAACGAGCAGGGTGATGGTACTGGCTATCCCGCAATCATTGATATCTGCTTCCAGCTTGCATTTTGCATGATCACCTGCGCAATTATCCCCGGTGCGCTTGCTGGTCGTATGAAGTTTGGTCCTTTCCTTGCCTTTATCGCAATCTGGGTAGTTGTAATTTACGCTCCTTTGGCACACATGGTCTGGGGCGGCGACGGCTCTCTTATTGGTGACAAGATTGGTGCTATCGACTTTGCTGGTGGCGACGTTGTTCACATCTCTTCTGGTCTTACTGGTCTGGTTCTTGCTCTTATCATTGGTAAGCGCAAAGAATTCGGCAAGCAGGGCACTCGTCCCCACAACGTTCCCTTTGTTGTTCTTGGTGCAACCCTTCTCTGGTTTGGTTGGTTCGGCTTCAATGGTGGTTCCCAGTTCGCTGCCGACGGTGTTGCAGATCTCGCAATCCTGAACTCTGTTGTTGCTTCTGGTGCCGCACTTCTTTCCTGGATGCTTATTGAGGCTATCAAGAACGGTAAGCCCACCTTGGTTGGCGCAGCTACTGGTGTAGTCGCTGGTCTGGTTGTTATCACCCCTGCAGCAGGCTTTGTTGAGCCCTGGGCAGCAATCGTAATGGGCCTCATCGTTTCCCCCGTTTGCTACTTTGCAATTTCCTTCCTCAAGAAGGCTATCGGTTACGACGACGCACTTGACGCATTTGGTTGCCACGCAGTTGGCGGTCTCGTAGGTGGCATCCTGACCGGTATCTTCTGCGTCCCCGAGCTTTCCTGGACTGACTTCGGTGGTCTGCTCTACACTGGCGATCCCACCCTGCTTGGCGCTCAGTGCCTTGGTATCATTGTTACTATTGCATTCGTTGGTATCGGATCTGCAATCATCGCCTTTATCCTTAAGTTCATCTGCCACGGCAGCCTCCGCGTAAGCAAGTCTGAGGAAACCGATGGTATGGACCTTTCGGCTCACAGCGAATCTGCATATCCTGCATTCACAGGCTTAGACTAAGAGAGGAGTACTGATTAATTATGAAGCGAATTTCAGCAATCATTCGTCCTAGCAAGCTTGAAGTAGTAAAGGACGCCCTCTTTGAAGCTGGCTGCGCTGGTATGACAATCACCCAGGTTTATGGTTGTGGTAGTCAGCATGGATGGACTGAATATGTCCGTGGCTCTGAAATTACGGTCAACATGCTTATGAAGACCAAGTTCGAAATCATTGTTAATGATTCTGACGTGGATAAGCTGGTAGACGTAATTTGCGAAGCAGCTCGTACTGGCGAAGTTGGCGATGGAAAAATCTTCATCTCCGAAGTTGACAGTGTTATCCGTGTTCGCACGGGTGAGCGCGATGGAGACGCTGTCTAGCTCTTCATAGCAAATGTATAGATTGAGTTATTCCCCAAGCTCAATTGTCTCTTCAGAAGTTGGACAGGTAGCAAGATTGCCTGTCCAACTTTTTTCTGATTCTTTCTTCTATAAGGCTCTTATGTACTGATTTTTTATATAAAGATGGTATAGTCAGACGTTGACATTATTCGACCACTCGAAAGGAAGCAATATGACTCGTAAGATTGCTATTTTCGATACCACTCTCCGCGATGGTGAGCAGTCTCCCGGTGCATCAATGAACTCTGAAGAAAAGCTTGTTATTACTCGACAGCTTTTGCGCCTGGGTGTCGATGTCATTGAGGCTGGCTTTCCTATTTCTTCGCCTGGCGATTTTAAATCCGTTCAGCAGATTGCCGCTGAGGTAGGGGACAAGGCAACTGTTTGTGCTCTTACTCGTGCAGTTACCAAGGATATTGATTCCGCTGCTGATGCGCTTAAAGATTGCGCACGTCCTCGTATCCATACTGGTATTGGTGTTTCGCATTCTCATATTTACGATAAGCTTCGCACTACTCCTGAAGTTATTCTTGAGCGCGCTGTTAAAGCAACCAAATATGCTCGCAATCTTTGCGACGACATCGAGTTCTACTGCGAAGATGCAGGCCGTTCGGATTACGAGTACCTTGCCCGCGTTGTTGAGGCAGTAATTGACGCAGGCGCAACGGTAGTTAACATCCCTGACACTACCGGTTATTCTTTGCCTGACGAATTTGGTCGTCGCATCAAGTTCCTTATGGACAACGTCTCCAATATCGACAAGGCAACTATCTCAGTTCACTGCCACAACGACCTGGGTATGGCTACCGCGCTTTCTCTTGCAGGTATCATGAATGGTGCTGGTCAGATTGAATGCACTATCAATGGTCTTGGTGAGCGTGCGGGCAACACTGCTATGGAAGAAGTCGTCATGGCTATTAAGATGCATGGCGAAGAGCTTGATGCTCACACTGATATCAATACACGCGAATTCATTCGTGCTTCAAAGCTTGTCAGCTCCATCACTGGTTTTGTTGTTCAGCCCAATAAGTCCATTGTTGGCGCTAACGCCTTTGCTCACTCTTCCGGTATTCATCAGGATGGCGTTATCAAAGAGCGCAGCACTTATGAAATTATTGACCCCGCAGAAGTTGGCGCAGGTCAGTCTTCTATCGTTCTTTCTGCTCGTTCTGGTCGTGCAGCGCTTCGTCATCGTCTTGAGATTCTTGGCTATCACATTGAAGGCGAAGCTTTCGAAGAGCTTCACTCTGCCTTCCTTGACTTGGCTGACAAGAAAAAGGAAGTCTACGACGAAGACCTTGAGTCCTTGGTTAACGCTCGCGATCGTGAGGTTAAGCCCGATAAAGCATACGAGCTCACTGCAGTTCAGATTTCTTGCGGTCAGCCTTTAACGCCTACCGCAACTGTTACCTTGAAGGACTTCACAGGTACCGAGCGCACTGCATGCTCTGTTGGTACAGGCCCTGTGGACGCTCTTTGTAATGCTGTTAATCAGATTGTTGATATCGAAAACGACCTGACTGAGTTCTCTGTTCAGTCTGTTACTCGTGGTATTGATGCTTTGGGAGAAGTTACGATTCGCGTTACTTCTGCAGACGGTGAAGTCTTCTCTGGTCGAGGCGCTGATTCTGACATCGTTGTTTCTTCTGCTAAGGCTTACGTCAATGCATTGAATCGTCTGATTGAAAGCAAAAAATCCAAGTAGGTTTTTGTGTACTGTCTTGACTGCGGAACAAAGGTTGAAGAAGGCGCAGAAGTCTGCTCTCACTGTGGGATGACTGTCGAAGAAATGCGTGCTCGTATTAATCGAGCCGTAGAGATGGTTACCTACGCAGAAACTGTTGGACCTGATGAAACAACAAAGTTGCCACCAGTTAAGGCAAGGACATACAAAGATAAGGATGGAGAATCTCTCGATCCTGCAAAGCCAATTAAATCGGACAGCGGAAATGAATCTCCACTGTCCGACATTCCAACTATTGGGTCGGGCGACCCCTTTCTCACAATGCCAATCCAAAAGATTGTTGATGATAATGGCAAAGTTGCTTTTGATTCAGATACGAAAGCAAAAGTGTATGCCCAATCCGAACCTAAGAAATTCAATCCTGTTCCTTTATTAGTTTGCCTGGTGGTCGTTTTAGCCGTTGCAGTAGCGGTACTAAGTTATTTGTTAGCTAGCCGATAGTTCCATCCTTATTCCTCTTATCGTCTTCATCCGTACGATAGCTACCAACCTTGGTTTTAAATCTTAGGATCAACTCTTGACGAACTTAAATTTCCAGTAAAGATAACTACTCTCGCAAGTCGCAGCAAAAGCCTTCATGGCACAAATTTAAAGACCAATCAAAGCGCTTATCGCTTGAATTTACGATTGGACATTTATATATAAGGTATGGTATAAATCTTTTTACATCACTAGATGTTAATCCAATACTTTCGATGTCTTGAAAGAAGTGGGCTTGTCCCGCTTCTTTTGTTTGCGGGATGAATTTAAGGAGGGACATGCTTACCACTAAGGAACGCAAGCTTTTAGAAGCTCTTGAACCTGTAGCAAGCCAACATGACACCGAGATTGTTTCGGTGGAGCTTGTGGGTTCAAAAAAAGCACCAACTATCAGGGTTTATATTGACTGTGATGGCGGAATTAGCTTCGATGAGTTAGCTGCTGCTCAAGAATGGGTAAATACATTAATGGATGAGCTTGATCCTTTCCCAGGGGCCTACACCCTCGAAGTTTCTTCTCCTGGCATCGACAGGCCTTTGCGAACACCGGAACATTTCAAACGTTTCAGCGGTGAAAAAGTTCGTGTCGTCATGGATAAACCTATCGAAGGTCGTGCTAAATGGACTGGCCAACTTGTAGGTTACGAAAACGATCGGGTTCAAATAAATGTTGAAGGGGAGGATGTTTTTCTTCCTTACGAAGACATTAAAAAGGCAAATGTAATCGCAAATATTGATTTTGGTTCTTAACGGGAAGGGAAATCATGGCATCTTCCGAATTAATTGAGGCTCTTCAGGCTCTTGCTCACGAGCGCAAGATTGATGAGTTTTATCTTATTGAACGCCTAGAGGCATCGCTTGCAAAAAGCTACCAGACCATTCTTGACCTTGAATGGGATGCACGCGTAATTATCGATCGTCATACTGGCAAGATTTATGTTTATGAGCTGGTTCCTGTTGGAGATCCCGACGAAGAAACCGGCGAATATACCGAATTTGAAGAGCGCGATGTTACGCCAAGTGACGTAAGCCGCATTGCTGCACAAAATGCTAAGAGCGTTATTAGCTCCATTGTTCGTGAGGCTGCTCGTCAATCAATTTATGAAGAGTTCTCTGATCGTGTCGGTGATTTGGTTACTGGTACCGTTTTACAGGGTACTCCCGACTTCACCATCATCAAGATTCGTGATGGCGTCGAGGCAGAACTTCCTCACTTCGACCAGAAGAAGTATCCCAACGAATTAAACGAGCGCCCCAAAAATGAGCGCTATCGCCATAATCAGCGCATCAAGACTTTAATTATTGGTGTTCGCGATCCTCAATCTGAAAGCGCACGTGGTCGTGGCGATCACATGCGTCCTTCTATTGTTGTTTCTCGCACTCACCCAGACCTGATTCGTCGTCTTTTCGAGATTGAAGTTCCTGAAATTTATGATGGACTTGTCGAGATTAAATCTATTGCCCGCGAACCCGGTGAACGCTCCAAGATTGCTGTTGCTTCCAGGGAGCGCAACCTTGATCCCGTTGGCGCATGCGTTGGTCCTCGTGGCTCTCGCGTACGCATGGTTGTTGAAGGTCTTCGCAATGAGCGCGTTGATGTTATTCAGTGGGACGAAAATCCTGCTATCTATGTTGCCAACGCTCTTTCGCCCGCAAAAGTCACTCGCGTCGACGTTGATGAAGAAAAGTCTTATGCAACCGTTATCGTTCCTGACGATCAGCTTTCTCTTGCTATTGGCAAAGAAGGTCAAAATGCTCGCTTAGCAGCTCGTCTTACTGGTTGGCATATTGACATTAAGTCGGCATCTTTTGCAGGTGAGCCCATGATTGCACCTGAAGAGGATCTTCTTGATGTAACCGAAGAAAACGAAGAGGGTTTGTGCTCTTATATCAGGCCAGACGGTACTCGTTGCCGCAACCATGCACGTCCCGACGAACCCTACTGCGGCATTCATGCAGACCTGGAAGTTCAGTAGATTAAAAAATGGCTACCCATCAGCGCACTTGCATAGTATGTAAATCGGTAGACTCTAAAAACGGTTTACTGCGAATCGTTCGCCATCCTGAAGGTGGAGTCGACTTTGACCCTTCCGGAAAAGCAAATGGTCGTGGTGCCTATGTGTGTAGCCTTGCTTGCTTTGACAAAGCCTCAAAGTCTCAACGACTCAATGGAGCCTTAAAAGTAAAGCTAAATGATGAAGATTATCAGCGTATCGGCAGGCAGATGCTTGATACGCTTTGCCCCGAGGACTAGGAGAAGAGGAGAACCTATGGCCGGCATGCGCGTACATGAATTGGCTAAGGAATTCGACATGAGCAGCAAAGACCTGC
>CAVCRX010000041.1:47210-75222 GCA_963604935.1 Bacteroidaceae bacterium | reverse complement strand
GAAGATTCCAGCTAAAAGTCATGCAAGTATCTTGAGTGAAGCAAACGTTGCCAAAGTGCGCGAAAATCTTTCACCCGAAGACAAAGAGCGTGCAGGAAAGCTCGAGGAAGCTGAAGCTAAGCAGTTTGCTGAAGAAAAGGCAAAAGCTGCTGCAGCAAAAGCAGAAGAGGAAGCTCAGCGCCGTGCAGCCGCAGAGGCTGAGCGTGAAGCTCGTGAAGCAGAACGCGCACGTCGTGAAGTAAAGAAGTCTAAAAAGGCTGAATCTGATACATCTCGTAAGATTTCTAATTCTCCCTTTGAGAGCCTCGAATCTCAACTCGCTCGTGAAAAAGAGCGCCTTGAAAGGGAAGCTCGTGAAGCAGAAGAGCGTCGAATTCTTGAGGCTCGTGCACGTGACGTTGCCAAAAAACAGGCTGTTGAACAGGCTCTCCATAATCGTGGCAATAAAGCAAATAAATCAAGTGAGAAGCGGGCTTCTGCCAAGCCAGCTCCTGCACCTAAAAAGGCTGCACCTGTAACTAAGAGCAATTTCTCCTCCTTGCTCGACCAGATTAAAAACGAAGAAGAGCGTCTTCAGACTGAACGCAAGGAATCTGCTGCCAACAAAAAGAACAACAATAACAATAACGGTGGCGGCAAAGGAAAGGGCAAGAAAGGCAATCGTCGCGGTTTTGAGCCTTCCGTTCCTGAGCTTGAGCAGAATGCTAACGAAGATCGTTATGCCCAGATGGCGATTCATGCCGAAGAATTCCAGCGTGACAAGGTCTTAGCTGAAGCTCGTGCTGCTGTAGAAGCTGCTGCTTCCAATAAAGAGCAGGGCGGTCGCCGTAAAAAGCGTAAAGAAAAGCGTGAGGCCGAAAAGCGTCAAAAGATGGCCGAGAAAGCTATTGAGCATGGCTTAGACCCAACGCTTGTCTTGGATGAATCTGTTGTTGAGGTTCCTCAGGGCTCTACCGTAGCTCAGCTTGCTGAACTTCTGGAAGTTACCCCTAACGACATCGTAAAGCGCCTCTTCATGATGGGCGAAATGATGACTTTGACTCAGTCGATGTCAGACGAGCTTATCGAGCTAGTTGCTGACGATCTGGGACGCAAGATTCGTGTTGTTTCTCCTGAAGAGGAATATGCGGTTGTCTACAATGACACCGAAGAAGATCTTGTTCCTCGTCCTCCTGTTGTTACCGTTATGGGTCACGTTGACCACGGTAAAACTTCGTTACTGGACGCAATTCGCCAAACTGGCGTAGCAGAAGGCGAAGCGGGCGGCATTACTCAGCACATTGGTGCTTCTGTCGTAAACATTAATGGTCGTCAGATTACCTTCATTGACACCCCTGGTCACGAGGCATTCACCGCTATGCGTGCTCGTGGTGCTCAGGTTACCGACGTTATTGTTTTGGTTGTAGCTGCAGACGACGGCGTTATGCCCCAGACTGTTGAAGCTATTAATCACGCAAAAGCGGCAGATGTACCCATTGTTGTTGCTGTTAACAAGATTGATAAGCCCGGCGCAACGCCCGAGCGTGTTCGTCAAGAGCTTGTTGAGCATGGAGTTATCCCCGAAGAATGGGGTGGCCAGAACATGTTTGTCGATGTTTCTGCGCGTCAGCGTCTAAATATCGATGAACTTCTGGAGACTATTCTGCTTCAGGCAGA
This sequence comes from Bacteroidaceae bacterium, assembly GCA_963604935.1. Lineage (GTDB taxonomy): Bacteria > Actinomycetota > Coriobacteriia > Coriobacteriales > Eggerthellaceae > Anaerotardibacter. The sequence continues at coordinate 73,566 of CAVCRX010000041.1, read as the reverse complement.
TATCCTTGAGCTCAAGGCTAACCCCAATGCCTTGGCATCTGGCTTTGTTATTGAAGCCAATCTCGACCGTGGTCGTGGTTCTGTTGCTACCGTTTTGGTTAATCGCGGTACGTTGCACCCTGGCGACACGGTTGTTGCTGGTACTTCTTACGGCAAGGTTCGTGCCCTGATTGATCCTCGTGGCAATCATGTAGACAAAGCAGTACCTGCAGATCCTGTTGAGATTCTGGGCCTTAACTCTGTTCCTGTCGCAGGCGATGAATTCCGCGTCTTCGAAGACGAACGTGATGCACGTCACCTCGCCGAGGAACGCGCTCTGCGTGCGCGCCTGAAGCAGCAGGAGAATCGTGCTCATATGAGCTTGGATGACCTCTTTAATCAGATTGAAGAAGGTAAAACCACCGATCTTAACCTTATTGTTAAGGCTGACGTTGCAGGCTCAATCGAGGCTCTGCGCGACTCCTTTGGCAAGATGGATCAGACTGAGGTTCGCATCAACATTGTTCATGCAGCCGTTGGTGGTATCACTGAAACCGACGTTACCCTGGCAGCTGCTTCCAATGCAATTATCATCGGCTTTAATGTACGCCCAACTGGTAAAACGCGTGAAGTTGCAGAACGTGAAGGCGTCGATATCCGTCTCTATCGTGTTATCTATCAGGCAATCGAAGATATTAACGCGGCTCGCGTTGGTCTGCTTTCGCCTGACATCGTTGAGGAAGACACTGGTATCGCAGAAGTACGCGAAACCTTCCGTGTTCCTAAGGTTGGCGTTATCGCTGGCTGCTACGTTACCGATGGCGAAATCCATCGCGACGACAAGGTTCGCATTGTTCGTGATGGTACCGTTATCTACGAAGGCACCATAGATTCTTTGCGTCGCTTCAAAGATGACGTCAAGAGTGTTGCTCGTAACTACGAATGCGGTATCGGTATCGCCGGCTATCAGGATATCCACATTGGTGACACTATTGAGGGTTACCGTATCGTTGAGGTTGAAAGGACTGAGTAATGAAGCAGTCTCCTTCATCTCGTCGAGTAAATGAACAGCTAAGAGAGGTTGTTTCAAGCATTATTTTGTTTGAAATGTCTGATCCAAGGCTTGAGCGCGTAACCATTACTGGCTGCGAAGTAAGCTTTGATCGCTCGGTAGCAAATGTGTTCTACACAACCGATAAATCCGAATATGTTTCCTGTGCTGATGCTCTTCAGCGCAGCGCAGGACGTATTCGTTCTTTGGTTGCACGTCGTCTTTCTTGGCGAGTTGCGCCTGAGCTTCGTTTTGTTCTTGATACTACTGTTGATCAGGCAGAACGTATTGGAGCTGCACTTGCTGCAGAGGCTCGTCGTAATAATTCTTCAAGCAAGGAAGAATCAGAGGATTAATTTTGATTACGCCACAGACAAATACCACGCTTGAACAGGTAGCCTGTGAGCTTGAAAAATACGACAGTTTTGCCATCTGCGGTCATGTTAATCCAGATGGAGACTGTCTTGGCTCTGAACTTGCACTTGCACATGCGCTTAAGGCTAAAGGCAAAAGCGTCGTTTGCTTACTTGCAAAGTCGGAGCCAATTCCTCATAACCTACAGTTCTTACCTGGTTCAGATTCGTTGATTTATGCAGCGGATTACACAGAAACGCCCGATTGTTTTATTGGTGTTGATGTTCCAACCGCTGAGCGCCTAGGGGACGCGCAGGATGTTCTCAAGCGTACATCTCACAGCATTACACTTGATCATCATGCAAATAAAACTACTTACGCAAAACAGGTATATGTAGACCCGGATAGCCCAAGTGCGGCTATGATTATTTGGGATTTAGCCGGCATTATGAATGCCCAGTCTAAAGAGGTGGCTAGCTGCACCCTAACGGGAACTATCACCGATACTGGCCGTTATGCTCATCAAAATACCACGCCTGCAGCTTTTAGAGCTTCGGCCGAAATGATGGAGATGGGCGCAGACCCAAGTTTTATCACCCGAGAATTCTTCCAGAATCGTAGGCTACAAAGTATCCGTTTAGAACAAATCATGTATTCGCATATGAAGCTATCTGATAATGGCCAGTTTGCTTATTCATGGCTATCTAACGCTGACTTTGATGAATGCCAAGCCGTTAAAGCTGATGCAGAGCCATTTATTGACTCTTTGCGCGATATCGAAGGAGTGCGTGTAGCTCTCATCCTTAAAGAAAATTCAGATGGTAGCGTTCGCGGCAGTTTTCGCGCAAAAGATGACACTGATGTTGCTGTTCTGGCTCAGCATTATGATGGCGGGGGACATGTTGCAGCTGCTGGCTTTACTTTTAAAGGAAGCCTTAGCGAAGCCCTTAATCAGGTACCCCAGTTTGTACTGAATTCCCTGACTGTCAGGGAGGCATAATTTTATATGGCTAAAAAGCGTGGTACCTCGGGGATTTCACGCGTTATCGCAATTGATAAACCCGTTGGCAAAAGCTCCCATGACATCGTTAATGCTGTCAGGCGCATCTATGATGAAAGACGCGTAGGTCATACTGGTACGCTAGACCCACTTGCATCAGGTGTTTTGACGATATGTATTGGACCTGCAGCTCGTCTTGATGCTTATCTGGTCGATCATGACAAAACCTATATTATGGATATTGTCTTTGGTTTTTCGACAAGTACCGATGATGCCGAAGGCGAAATTCTTGTGTCACAAAAACCTGATGAACAGCTATTTGATACAGAATTTGCTCAACAATGCGTTGCAGATTTAGTGGGGAAGTCCATTCAGGTTCCGCCAGCATATTCTGCAATCAAAGTTAATGGGGTAAAGGCCTGCAACGCTGCTCGAAAAGGCGAAAATATCGTACTTAAAGCGCGCCCTTTTGAAGTTTATGAAGCGGAATTACTCGGTCTTGAAGTAGTTAGCGATGCTCGGGACAATAAGCTTCCTGTCTGGCGTGTTTTAATGCATGTATCTAAGGGAACCTATATGCGCGCAATTGCCCGAGATCTTGGCACAAAGCTCGGATGTCCCGCGCATTGTGGAGGTCTCCGACGTACTCAGGTTGGGCAGCTTACTATTGATGACTGCATTAAGCTTGAGGAGCTTGAAGCGCATCCAAGTAGCAATATTGTTGACCCCCTGCGTTTACTGGGTGTCCGTTGGGCTTTTGCAAATAGTCTTGAAGATCGTATTGCTAATGGAGCCTTTCTTTCTCCTCAAGATATCAAGCTCAATAAAGCCATCGAAGAAGACATCTTTGATGCAATTTGTTGCACCTCGAGCGTGTATCCCTCACCGGACCCATTACAAGATAAAGAAATTATCGGTATTTGCGTAAGGCATGAGCTGCACGCACTTTACGAATTCCAAGCTTCTAGCAATCGCCTAAAACCGCGATGCGTATTTTCTCAAGGAGTTGAACGTGGCACAGGTTTATAAAGTTGACGAATCTTTTGATTATTCCTTGTTTTTAGGTTCTTCCTGCGCCTTTGGAGTTTTTGATGGCGTACATATGGGCCATAAATTCCTTCTTGAGTGTGCAAAAAATACCGCCACTATCGATGGCGGTTGCTCCATTGCACTTACTTTTGATAAAGATCCCGATGAGGTTTTTAACCCTAATCGTCTAAAAAAACTTCTTACTAACGAAGCGCGTATTAAGCAGCTTTCAAGTACAGGCGTCGACTACGTCGTAGTTCTTCCTTTCACCCTGGAATTTGCGGGAATGTCCCCCAAAGAGTTCCTGGAGGCAACCTTTAATGGGCATGCCCCCAGTCATCTACACGTTGGCTCAGATTTCAGGTTCGGTTGCCGCGCCGCTGGTACTGTCAAAGAGCTCAACGAATGGGCAAAAGATGAAGGCACAACTATTAATGCCCATCACCTACAGGCAGCCGATGGCGCAACCATTACTGCAACTCGCATCAGGAGACTTCTTGCCGAACACGACCTCGACGAAGCTCGAAAGCTACTTGGTCGCCCTTACGCTATCACCGAGCGTGTAATCTCTGGCAGGGGAGAAGGACGCGATATGGGCTTCAAAACCGCTAATTTGCAGATTCCCGATCAGCGCAAAGCCCTCGATGATGGCGTTTATTCATGCTATGCCGTAGTTGATGGAAAACCCTATCGTGCTGCTGTCTCTGTTGGGGTTGCACCTAGCTTTGAAAACGCTCAGGCAAACTGTGAAGTTCATATCCTTGATTTCACAGGGGATATTTACGGCGAAACTATCGTAGTTCAATTCATGGAATACTTACGCCCCATGATTAAATTTGAAAGCACCGAAGAACTAATTTCTACCGTAATGAACAATATCAAGCATACGCGGACCACTCTTGCTCTTTAAATTTGTATTCACTGCTTCTACTGGTTTAGATTACTCAATTAGAGTTCACGATACTAATTGAGTGTCAGACCAAATGTAGAGCAATTATAAACCGCAAGCATTACGTTGAGCGGCATATTGTAAGCTAGAGAAAGCAATAACTATATCAACTACAACGCAATGCTTAGGGGGTCTTGATGGCGGGCTTTTCTGAAGAAGATATTCGACGCGTACGAGAAGCAAACGATTTAGTTGACCTTTTTGCTGAGCGTACACAAATGCGTCAAAGAGGTCGCGATTTTTGGTGTTGCTGCCCCTTCCATCAAGAAAAGACACCCTCATGCAAAGTAGACCCAGTTACACAAACCTGGCATTGTTTTGGATGTGGTGAAGGCGGCGACGCAATCACCTATATTCGCAAGCTTGATGATGTGGATTTCGTCGATGCTGTCCGTTTCCTTGCTCGCCGCGCAAATATTGAGCTACAAGAATCCCCACAAGAACGTCATGGTCGCAGTAAGAAAGCTCGTGTAAAAGCCGTTTGTAAAGAAACTGCTGATTTTTATCACTCGCTTTTACTGCGCTCGACCGAGGGAGGAGCTTCCAGTGCGCGAGATTACCTTCAAGGGCGAAATCTTGGTGGGGAAGTACCCGTAAAATGGAAGCTTGGATATGCTCCAGGGCATCGTCAACTTGTTACCCATCTGCGTTCTTTAGGTTTTTCTGACAAAGAAATGATTGACGCAAATGTAGCTTTGCAATCTCGAGATGGTCGCGGTCTTAATGATAGATTCTTTGATCGTGTAATGTTTCCTATTAACGATATACGTGGAGAAGTTATCGCTTTTGGCGGACGCGTAATCGGAGCAGGTGAGCCTAAGTATTTAAACTCTGGCGATACCCCCGTGTTCCACAAGTCTGAAGTTTTGTTTGCGCTTGATAAAGCTAAAACAAGTATGGCGGCTACCGGTGATGCAATCATCTGTGAGGGCTACACTGATGTTATCGCCATGCACGAGGCTGGCTATACTAACACCGTTGCAACTTTAGGCACCTCTTTAACCAGGCAGCATATCCGCCTTCTTTCTCATCATGCAAAAAAACGAATCATCTATTTGTTTGATGGCGATGAAGCAGGACAACGTGCAGCTGATCGCGCTCTTAGTTTTATTGATACCTCTGTAGCCCCAGAATCTGGCGCTTCCAAGGTTGATTTATTTGCTGTCACCCTGCCCAATAATCAAGACCCTGCAGAATTCCTAGCTTCAGAGGGATCTGTAGCGCTATCTTTAATCCTTGATAATGCAGTACCGTTAATCAAATACGGAATAGAGCGTCGTCTTGCCAAGTTCGACCTTAAAACCCCTGAAGGAAGGTCTCGAGCGATTGTTGAAGCGCTCGCGATTTTGGCACCAATTAAAGATTCCTTACTGGCAAAAGATTATGCCATCTATATAGCTAGTCGTACGCGTACACGTGAAGAAGATATTTTAGAGCGCTTGGCAGCTTTAAAGCAGCCCAAACAAATTGATTATGAAGCCTCAAAGAAAACTAATTCCCTTCCAAAAAAGACTCGTGGACTCGATGACTATCCACCAGCCGAAAGAAATCGTATTAAAGCCGAACGCGAATTTCTGAGCCTCTGCGCTCAGAATACGGGGCTTGTTTCAGAATTCTTTGATGTACTTGGTCAAACCCAGTGGAGTATGAGTGTTCATGGCGAACTAGCTAATTGCATAATGGATATTGTCGCGCAGGATGAGGCTGTTACACCTGCTCAGCTTATCTATCAAGCACAGTCGGTTAATAAATACGCCACCAGGATTCTGACTGGAGCGGTAACAATGGGTCGTGCCAACCCCTATGAATCCCTTAAGTTTTTGGCAGAAGAATTAACTATTGGAGATTTAGAACGAACCATTACTGAAATGCGTGACGCAATGCGCGAAGAAACAAATTCAAATCCCGAATCAGAGAAAGCCTTTTTTGATTCAATTATTGCGCTGCAGCAAGAACTCAATCATCTTCGTTCGGAACATACAAAACATGAATAGCAGCTTTTGACTGCGGTATACTTTGAAACTCTAGTAATTAAATTTCTATCAACAGGAGCTTATATCAATGGCACCTTTTGGAAGCTTAAAAATTGTTCTTGCACCCAATCCTGGATTAAATCAAGTTTGCGAGCCATGTACGGTAGGCGACAAATCGCTGCATAAACTTGCCAGCAAGATGCTTAACACCATGTACAAAAATAGTGGTTGTGGCTTAGCTGGTCCTCAGGTTGGTGTGGAAAAACGAATTATTGTTATCGATTGCGGCGAAACCGAAAAAGAACCTTACGTTCTAGTAAACCCTGAAATAGTGGAGCTTCAAGGCGAACCCGAAACAGCACCAGAAGGATGCTTGAGCCTTCCTGGTATTTCGGTTGATATTACTCGTCAGCCATTTGCTCGTGTTCGCTATTTTGATCTTGAGGGCATTCCTGCCGGCGAGGAATGTGAAATCCAGGGTGATGGACTTCTTGGCCGCTGCCTACAACACGAGATTGATCATCTTGATGGTAAGACACTCCTTGAGTCATGTTCTCCCATCAATCGCATTAAGGCTATGAAGGAATATCAGGATGCCTTAGCTCGTGGTGCTCGACCAGGCGATACCGAATAATTTCCTTTTATAGAACTATAAAGAATCGAGGAAATATGCGCGTTGTATTTATGGGAACACCAGAATTTGCCGCAGTGATTCTAGGATTTGTAGCAGAGCAGCACGAGGTTACAGGAGTTTTTACTCGCCCTGATGCCGTCAATAGTCGCGGCAACAAAAAGCTTCCTAGTGCCGTTAAAAAAACAGCGCTAGAGTTACTGCTTCCCATCTTTGAATATGATTCCTTTAAAGAAGATCAAGCCTTTGACGACCTACTTGCCTGCAAGCCAGAAGTAATCGTTGTGGCTGCTTATGGCTGCATTCTACCGAAGAAAGTCCTTGAGTTACCTAAATATGGCTGCCTAAATATTCACGCTTCAGACCTTCCTCGTTGGAGAGGTGCCGCCCCTATTGAGCGCGCAATCCTCGCTGGCGACGAATGCGTTGGCGTATGCGTAATGCGTATGGAAGAAGGTCTTGATACCGGAGATTTCTGCATCAATCGAACCATGGATATTGCCGATTTAGGCGCTGATGATTTAACCATGCGCTTAGCTGATTTAGGTGCAAGCGCCATCCTTTGTGCACTTTCTCACGAAGAGGCTGGGCTTTCCACTTGGGTTGAGCAAGATGAATCAAAAGTTACCTATGCAAATAAGATTCAAAAAGGGGAGCTAGATATTTCTCCTGACGACTCTCTTGTAGTCATAAGACGCAAGGTTCAAGCATCGGGATCTAGCCACTCGTCACGCTGCATTATTGCCAATAAAAGCGTCACCGTTATTAAAGGTAGACCTGCATCAGAAGACGATAAGAACCTACTTGAGGGTCTAAATACGGGTGATGTCCGTTTTATTGCTAAAAGGCTCTTTATTCAGGCAAGCGACGGGAGTTACGAAATCTTAAAGCTTAAGCCTGATGGTAAAAACACCATGGATGCCAAAGCCTTTGCAGCAGGAATTCAAAATATCAAAAAAGGCGGATACACATGGGAAGGCCGCTAATTTATGCCTAAACAAAACTTTGAAGAAAATCGCTCTCCGCAACACACCAAAAGCTCTACCTACTCAGGTCGCAAAAACACTAAGCGTCGCCCTAATAACGCAAAGTCCTTGGTAACCCCTGCAAGACTCTATGCTTATAGCTTAGTAAGAAGCGTTCATACAGAAGGTATTAGCGTTCATGAAGCTGCGCGACGTATTTCGCCAAAGACTCAAATATCAAACGAAGATATTTCCTTTGCTCTTCTTTTGGCAACGGGTGTAATTAGCACTTATGGCTCACTCAACCAGATTTTAAATCGCATTCTCAATAAGCCTGAAGATGTAAGTTCCCAGGTAAGAGATGCTTTATGTGTTTCTAGTTATGAAATTGTCTATTTAAACAAAGCTGCTCACGCGGCTGTTGATCAAGGTGTTGAATTAGTCCGCGCTATTGCCCCTAAAGCTACAAAGCTTGCCAATTTTGTCTTACGTCGCGTTATAGACACTAAAAAAGCTCTTTCCTCATCCAAACAAAAAAGCCTTGAGGATGAAGCCTTGCTTGCTGGTTTTCCAAATTGGATGATTAGTAAGCTAGTTCAATCACGAGGCGAAGCTTGGACGCAGGCATTTTTGAAGCACTCTGGAGAGCAAAGTCTTGTTAAAAGCGCTGCTCCTATTTGGTTTATCTTTAATGAAAATCGAGTTGATGGAGCCGTTGCTCTTGAAAAACTTATCGAGCGGGGTATTTCTATTGCACCCGAAAAACAAGCTCTTTCAAATCAAGCTAGCGCCTTTAAACTCAAAAACCGCAAGGATGTTAGCGATGAACTGTTCACCGGTCTTCTCAAAGAAGGAGCTCTTGTTGTAAGCGACTATTCAGCCCAAACAGTTGTTGCGCTTAGCCTTAACAACTTAGAGCAGCCTCAATCTTTCTTGGAAATAGGTGCAGGTCGCGGTACTAAAACGATAATGCTGCAAAATACCTCTAAACGGAATTTTGGCACGCAAATGAACTTGACATCTATTGAAGTCAATCAACATAAAGCACGAATTCTAAAAGATAGGTGCAAAAAAGCACAGGTCGAATCAAGGGTTCTCTGTCTTGATGCAACAGATTTGTCTAGCTTAGATGAGTCTTATGACGCAATTCTTCTTGATGCACCATGCTCGGGTAGTGGCACCATGCGCAGGCACCCAGAAATTAAATGGCGTATTACCAAAGAAGACGTCTCTGCGATTACCGAACTGGAATTTAAACTTCTCAAAGAAGCAGCAACAAAGCTTGCACTCGGTGGCGTACTTACCTATGCAACTTGTAGTGTCTTTAAAGAAGAAAACGAAGATATTATTAATCGCTTCTTAGAGACAGAAGAGGGCCAAGCATTTGAAATTCAAGCCATTACAAATGGACTGAAGTATTTCTTTATCAATCCTGCTGCTAATGGGCCTGATATTCATTTTGCCTGCAGGCTTAAACGCATCAAATAGCGTAGGTTTATAAAGTCTTAACAAGAAGGAGCCTAATTAGCCAAAAGCAAATTAGGCTTCTTCTTTGTAGGCAATCAAGACCGCTGAAATATCATCAGGGGATCCGTTTTCATAGGCACACTGACAAATATTTGAAAGCGCCACCGAAAGGCTTTCTTCATTGTGAAAATCAGCAAGGAGAAGAAAACCTTCGACCAGATCTTCATCGATGTGTTCCCAGAGGCCATCGCTTGCACAAAGAAACAAATCTCCATCTTTGATTTCGAAAGTTTCCCCGATTTCAAAGGGGGAAGGAATATCGCCGCCAGCGTAACTTGTTACTACGTGGGCAATATTGGCAGGGATTACTACGTCAGCTCCCATTTCGTCGCGATAACGATTTGCAAGCGAATGATCACGAGTAAGTGAAACATAATAAGGCGCTCGATAAAAATAAACCCTGCAATCTCCCATATGAAAGGGAGTGGCGAGATTTTTGCCTTTTTCTTGTTTAAACCTAAGACCTGCGCCAACTGTATAGGCACGCTCATTATGGCTCATGCCTTCTTGGCCCTCTGCAACTTCATCTGCACAGGTCTGAAGCATTTCAGCTAAAGAAAGTTCAGGACGACTTAAAACTGTTGTACGAAGTGACTCAGCCGCGCTTTCAGCTGCTAAGTCTCCTCGCACACTGCCACCAACTCCGTCAAAGGTACAAACAACAAATCGCTGCATTGCAGATTGGCCAGTCATCACTGCCTGAGAACCGGGAAGCTCGGCACCATGGAGAACATCCTGACCAACAAAGATTCGGTCATCATTACGGACGTGCTTAGCACCGCATTGAGTATGTGCAGCAAATAGAAACATAGAGCTCCTGGCTTGATGCGAATAATTAGCTTGTCCAAGCATACCTTAGTAACATGTTCGAAATCTAAAACCTAGATAAACACACGAATAATGTACGGCTTGTCATAGTGCTACAAAACCCAGCAAGGTAGGTATGATTGCAAGCAGGGGATTAAGGACGAACAGCTCTTCCAGGGTCGATACTCATTGTTTGGAAGTGTTGAGCCATGAAATCGTCTCCGTAATGCTCATTAAAGAATTGCATTACCGGAAGACTATTTTGAATACCATCAGCACGTAAGTACCAACAGTCAAACGCAAGTAAGGTCATTCCAGCATTAATTGCCATAAACAAAGCAAAAACAACGGTAATGATATAGCGCCTGTTCCAGGGAATAATATTGATTAAACTTAACATGTAGGGCAAGCACATTCGTACCCACCATAGGCCTAAAATTCCCCAACAGCACATATGAACTATATCTGTGCGTCCATCAAAATTTAAGGGTTCGGAGGAGTAATCCCAGGCCAATATACCAAAAGCAAACTGGAAGAACCAACTTGCAGCAAATTCAAAGGCTCCACCAATAATTGCCGCCACTACAAAGGTAAGAATTGCGTGCTTTTTGTATAAGCGATTAAGAGCAACTGTCATAAGAACAGCCCCAACACCATAAATGGGACTAAAGGGCCCCCAAAGCATACCTGTGCGATTCTCGAAAACACCTGCATTAAGAAAAGGGCAGACGATACTTTCCATAACTAGGCCCAAAATTGAAGCAACTACAAATATCCAAAAGAGGTTAAAAAAGTTGAGAGCAATATAACCTTCGCCTGTTTTATCTCGTCCAAGCATGCCTACTTCAGCTGCACTTTTATCTTCAAGCTGAGCTAGCTCAATTTGAAGACGTCGTTCTTCCATAAGACTTGGATCCAGATAGGTAGCGACAACAAGCAGGAAGACCAGGTTGGCAATATGCCAAATAAGCATAAAGCCCACACCGTGACACATCAGTTCAAGCAAGATAGCTAAAACCAAAAGAACAGTAATCACATAAGCCTGAACTGCAGCACGCGTACGATTTTCTTTTAAAAGACGTACACCAAAAACAACAAAGCAGGAAGCAATAATGATTTCTACGATGAAGTATAAGGAGTAGAGAATAAGAAGCTGAACACTTGCATCAAGCGTGAAGTCGATAGGCTTGCCTTGCAGCACCGAAACAAAGTACCCAAAAATAACCACTAATGCAGAAATAATTGTTCCAGCACCAGCAATAATTGAGAGCACCCCGAATACCTTTAAAGCAATAGGAATACGCTTTTCTATCTGTTCAAGTGTTTTAGCCATACCCGCCTATCAAAACATTTCTAAAGTAAATTAGATTATTAATAGTACCTGTATTCGCAATCAGTTAGGCAAAATGCAGTTCAAACATCTAATTAAAGAATTTACCTAAGAATCCTCGAAGCCTATCTGAGGTCATATCTTTTAAGATCCCCGCAAGGTGATTCAAGGTCTCATACACAGCATCCTTAGTCTGAGTATCAAGATTACGCGTGCCACGTAAAACCGCAGCTAGATTCTTAGGAAGCTGAGATTGGAATTCCTTCCAGCTTTGACAATCCGTATCCTCAACGAGCTTAAAAATTGCCGTTAAAAACGCATCGCGTTGCTCCGAAGTACAGCTTCTAAGCCATGAATCGAGAGCTTCGTCAAAAAACCGAGCACTTTGACTTTGTATGTTGCAATATTTAAAGTCGTTTCCCTGGATCAACCATGAGGTAGGACGATGCTGGAAGAATGAGGCTGCTTTCGATGCAACAATCTGCACTCTGTCTGAATCCTCCAAAATCATTCCGAAGATACTTGATTCAGGCACAAATTTGAAAAGCTTATTTTGATAGTCAACCGATTGATAACGCGGTGAAGGATCAGTCAAAAATCCCGGACCATCAAAGTTATAAATCCCTACAATTCGTTTAAAAACTGATTCATGAACGGTAGAAGAAGAGAATTCCGCTAAATTTCCGCCTTTTGAATGTCCTCCAACACGAATACTAGTAGTCTCCGGGAAGCAGGAAGCTACTCCCGATAAATACCTTTCAGCGCTTCGCTGTGAGGGGATTACCTGCTTGTAAGAAAGACCGAAATCTTCTTTCCACCCAACAACCGAACCATCAGTACCTCGAAAAGTGATAAAAACACCCATTTCAGGGGCAATAAATGTTACAGCTGCAAACTGTTTGTCGATATTGTCGCTTTGCTCTGAGATATAAAAACAAGCTGACAGATTTTTAAAGCGCCGATTTCTAGCAAAAGCATCCAAAAAGTCTGCTGCATCATCGGTATTTTTTAGCCAGCTTAATGAAATAAGCTTAGTGAAATCGCAGAAGCGCAATATATCAATGACAGGAACTTGCTCTGCACGCGTAATATCAGCAAAATCAACCAGCTCAAAATCAAGATAAACTAACGAGGAGAGAATTAAGCTGTCAACAGGATTAAAAGCCAAATCAGAAAAAGATTTATGCTGAGACAAAAGATAATCTACAAGAGTAGTTTTTACCTCATTGGATCCCATTGGCTCAGAAGGAATTAAAGCCGGCAAAGAGGGGAGAGACTTAACAAAATCATAGCTTTGATTGATTGTTGTTATTTCGTCCTTATGGTTAGCCATAGAGCCTTAGGATCTCCTTTTAAATTAACTGAACAAAAACCAAAAAGTCGTCCGTATAAGTGTGTTAATAAAACTTAAAAATGAATTTAAACACACTTCAGGACTATACTCCTTTAAATCCAAACACGAATATAAGCGGGGATTCACATGGAGTTTAAGAGCACGATTGAGGTTCGCTACAGCGAAACAGATGCGATGGGAATTGTTTACCACGCTAATTATTTGCCTTGGTTTGAAATAGCCCGTGCGCATTTACTCCAAGAAATAGGATTTCCTTATACCGCAATCGAAGAACAAGGTTTGATGGCGCCCGTATTAAGTTTCAATCTCGAATATGGACTTCCTTGCAAATATGGCGATACTGCTGTGATTTACACAACAGTAAGCAAAACTACACCTGTTCGTACTGAATATTCTTATCGTGTATTTCTTGAAGGGGAAAACCCTGAAACTGATAAGCCTCGTGTTATAGCTTCAAGTACACACTGCATCGTTGATGCTAAAAGCTTTAAGCCAGTAAGCATGAAAAAACATATACCTGGATTACTACAGGCTTATAAAGACATCATTGCAGATAACGAAAAAGAGACATGCACTAAAAACTCAGGAGAGTAATAAAGCTTTCGTGTTATCAAAGCTCATCTTTTATTAAAAAAGCTAGTTTACATAACATTTATTATCAGACATTTGTATTTGAATTGAGATAACAGCAAAAAGAGATGAACATGATTGATATAATTCTCTAAAACAAAGAGAGGGTTTATTATGCGTTGTCCATCCTGCGGAAATAACAATTCAAAAGTTGTTGATTCTCGTCCATCAGACGACTCTACAAACATTCGCAGACGACGCGAATGCCTTAACTGTGGTCATCGTTTTACCACCTACGAACGCCTGGCTGACACACCTATTGTCATTATTAAATCTGATGGATCTGTTGAGGCTTATGACAGGGATAAACTTTTTAGAGGCTTATTAATAGCTTGCGCAAAGCGTCCAGTAAGCTCTGATCAAATCCTTGCCTTAATTAACGATATAGAAAATGAACTTCATAGCAGCCGCCAGGAGCTCAGTTCTAAAGAACTTGGTGATATGGCTCTACATCGTTTAGCAAAACTCGATGAGGTTGCCTATATTCGCTTTGCTAGCGTCTATAAAGATTTTAAGAACGCTGAAGAATTCCGCTCTGCGCTTTCAGGCTTATCTAATTAAAGGAGGTTAACTTGCTTCCAATCCCTACAACTCTCGAGCAAAATGCTATTATCCCTGCTCAAGGCAGAAAAGGTGATGCAGGTTATGACCTTTGCTCAAATATCACTGTCACGCTAGAACCATTTGAAAGAGCCCTTATTCCAACTGGTATTCATATCCAAATCCCAGAGGGTTTTGGTGGCTTTGTTTTGCCACGTAGTGGACTTGCCATCAAAAAGGGCTTATCGATAGTTAATGCCCCAGGTTTAATAGATTCCAATTTCAGAGGCGAGATACAAGTTATAGCAATTAATCTTGATTCTAAAAATTCAATTGAGATTTGCAGCGGTGATAGAATTGCTCAGCTCGTAGTTATGAAGGTTGAAGAACTTGAATTCAAACAAGTGGCTGAACTTGAAGAATCGAATCGCGGAGAGCAAGGTTTTGGATCAAGCGGCGTCTAAGATTTTCAGCTTATGCTAAAAGCCTTCTTTACTAGCTTATACAGCAATTTCGCGCAAAGCTATTTAGGCACCAAAGAAAGACAACAGAACTGAAATTAAGGAAGCTACAATTGTGCCTTTAACGAGAAGAAAATTATCTTCTGCATATTGTTCCTTAACAGCACTCGTTGTATTTACTTGCTCATTACAATAGTACTTGGTAGTTTTCATGGGTAACTCCCCTTTTACTAGAACCTTTGTTCGTGTATAATTTAAATCGAACATCCGTTCTTGTCAACAAAAATACAAACATTTGTTCGGAGAATATCATGGCCACTTCATTAACCAAACGCCAACAACAAGTGTATGACTACATAAAAAGCTACATCGAGGCTAAAGGTTTTGGCCCTACCGTTCGTGAAATTTGTGAAGCGGTAAACCTCTCTTCACCTTCAACTGTTCATGTTCATTTGAAATCTCTTGAAGATAAGGGCGTCATTGTTCGAGACCCTCTAAAATCTCGTTCTATTGCTTTGCCTCAAAGCGATGACTCCCCTACTAGCGCTCCAGCTTATAGCAATACGCTGGCTTTACCTTTAGTAGGTCAAGTTGCTGCTGGTGAACCCATTCTTGCTGAAGAAAACATTGAAGAAACTATTACGCTTCCGACAGAACTTGTTGGTGATTCTGCATCATTTTTATTAACGGTTCATGGCGAATCTATGATTGAAGCCGGTATTAACGATGGAGACTGGATTGTTATAAAGCAGCAGCAAACTGCCCATAACGGCGAAATCATCGTTGCTCTCATAGAAGATGGAGCTACTGTTAAACGCTTCTACAAAGAAAAAGACCATATTCGCTTGCAGCCCGAAAATAGCTCAATGGAGCCAATCATTGTTAAAGATTGCTCTATAGTTGGCAAAGTTGTTGCCGTCTTACGTAAAGTATATTAAGCAAACTTGTTTAAACAGCATCCCTTTAAAACTTTACGCATTAGGAAGAATGAAGTCTGCGAACCTCGATTTAAGCTCAGGCATCACACGAAGAGACAAATGCGTGCCATTTTCGGTGTAAGATTCGCTCAAAATGGTGCATTTCTGATGCGCTAAAGAAACTAGGTCTCCCCTATTGTAAGGAATGCAAGCCTCAATTAATTCTTCTTGCGCACTTGCAACCAATGAAATGCGTTTTACTAAGTCATTAATATGAGAGCCCTCTAGACTGGATACAAAAACAGCCTCAGGGAATCTAGTTTTCATAGCTGCAAGTTCATCAGCACTTAGTAGGTCTGCCTTATTAAACACCATTACTCGCGCAATTTCTTGCGCGCCAATCTGCTGCAATACCTCTTGAACTGTTTCAATCTGATCCAGGAAGCTCAAATCGCTCGCATCGACCACATGCAGAATTAGGTCTGAACCATTAATCTCATCGAGAGTACTTTTAAACGCCTCAACCAAAGTATGAGGAAGTTTCTGAATAAAACCTACGGTGTCGGTAAGAGTAATAAGCCTACCTTCCGGCAGTCTAAACTGTCGCGTAGTTGAATCAAGCGTAGCAAAAAGCTTGTCGTAGCTCAGTACTTCAGCATTAGTTAAACGATTGAGCAAAGACGATTTGCCAGCATTGGTATAACCAGCAAGAGAAACCTTAAAAACGCCCGAATCATAACGATTTTTACGCTGAAAGTCTCGATTAGCTGAAACCCTTTTTAGTTCATGCTTGATAGAAGTAATTCTGTCTCTAATTAAACGACGGTCTACCTCAAGCTGGCTTTCACCTTCACCAAATCGAGAACCAACGCCGCCGCCCATTCTATTTGAAGCAAGATGAGCCCACATACCTCGCAAGCGAGGATAAAGATATTGATTTTGTGCCAGCTTAACCTGTAAGCGACCCTCTTTACTTGTAGCATGCAAAGCAAAAATATCAAGAATAAGGGCCGTACGATCAATAACCTTTACACTCTTGCCAACAATTTTTTCAAGATTGGACTGCTGAGAGGGCGTTAATTCGTCATCGAAAACAACCAGGTCTGCCGCATATGAGCGACACAAGCTAGCTATTTCTTCAGCTTTACCTGATCCAACAAAAGTTCGGGGGTTAATGGAATTGAGTTTTTGTTGAGTGGAAGCTACAACCTCAGCGCCGGCGGTATTTACCAATCGCTCAAGCTCCGCCAACGACGATTCAAGGGTCCACTCAGAATCCGGGCGATCTACGCCAACAATAACCGCACGCTCAAGCTCAGGCTTGATGCGAGTATCAGGACCATGAACTTTAACACCATCAAATTCTTGCATCTACATGCACTCCTCTAATCGTGCAGCAGCTTCTAAAATACGCTCAGTTGGGCTTGTCAGCGAAATACGAATAAAGCCTTCTCCGTCAGGACCATAACCACTTCCAGGAGTTAGAACAACATGGGCTTCATGAAGAGCTTTTTCACAGAAGCTTTTAGAGGTGTACCCGCTAGGCACGCGAGCCCAAATGTAGAAGGTGGCTTTAGGAAGCTCACACTCTAAACCTAGGGAGCAAAGCGTTTCAACAAGAACGTTTCTGCGCACTTCGTATTCAGCACACATTTTAGCTATACACTCTTGCGAGCCCTCTAAGGCAATAACGCCAGCTTTTTGTACGGCATTAAAAACACCGGTATCAATATTGCTTTTAACTGTGGCAAGAGCCTTGACTGCAGTTTCATTACCGCAACAAAAACCAAGACGCCAGCCCGTCATACAGTAAGGCTTAGACAAACTAAAGAATTCCAAGGTACATTCTTTTGCTTGTGGACGTTGCAAGATAGAAGGAGCCTTATAGCTTTCGAAGTTGATTTCGCAATAAGCATTGTCATGACAGAGTAATAAATCATGCTTAATACAAAACTCAATCGCTTTGTCGAAATACTCAACAGGTGCCACAGCTCCCGTGGGATTATTTGGGTAACTTAAAAACATCAACTTAGCGCGAGATAAGACCTCAGACGGTACGTTATCAAAATCCGCTAAGTAATGATTTTCGGGCTTCATTGGCATGTAATAAGGCTTCGCACCGCGAAGGAGTGCTCCGCTTGCATAAACCGAATATCCAATCGATGGAACTAAAACATAATCACCAGGGTCAACAAAAGCATTATGAATGTGCGCTAAACCCTCTTTTGAACCGTTTAAAGTCAAAAGCTCTGTCTCAGGATTAACTACAACACCAAAACGATTTTTCATCCAAGTTGCCGCAGCCTGTCGAAATTCAGGCAAGCCATGATATGAGGGATAGTGCTGGCATTTTGGATCAGCAACAAAGCTCTGCATTGCCTTAACAATATGCTCTGGTGTAGAACCATCTGGGTCGCCAATCGCAAGATTGATAACGTCATAGCCCTGTGCGATAAGAGCATCACGTTTGCGATTGATGTCAACAAACATATAGGGCTTAAGATTGCTAAGACAATGCGAGAGTTTCATAGATTAATACCAATTAGAGTTCAATTGTGCCACTAAAGGCCTCGGTAGCAGGACCCGTCATCATTACGTGATTGTTTTCCGCCCACTCAATATGCAAAACACCGCCACGAAGTTCGACATCGCAAACACGGTCGCAGTGATCAGTTAAAACGCCAGCTACAACAGTTGCACAGGTACCTGTGCCGCAAGCAAGAGTTTCTCCGCAGCCACGCTCGTAAACACGCATCTTTAAACCAGTGTCGGTTTTTACAGCAAACTCGATATTGCACTTTGCAGGGAAAGCCTCATGGCATTCAAAGAAGGCACCAATTCGATCGAGGTCAAAGGTCTCAAGAGATTTTTGATCAGACAAGAAGAAAGAATCAGGCATGCTATCAATATCTTCCAAGAACGTAACCGCATGAGGATTACCCATGGATACACAAGTAAATTTAAAAGGCCAAGATTGATATTCGAGGATTCCACTTGCAAAAGGAACACCATTTTTGGTCTTGCCAGAAGCAGGAATAGTAGTAGGTACATCAGCAGGAACCAAAATAGGTTCATCCATATCCACCGTGGCGATAGTCATTTTATTGCTTGCGTCTACCTCAAACTCGATTGGTAAAGGTCCGCGCAGGGTATCTGCTACGTGACATCCAGCAGCCGGATCGACATAAGCATTATCAACTAAAAACTTAGTAAAACAACGAACGCCATTGCCACACATTTCTGCCAATGTGCCATCAGAGTTAATGTAGTGCATATAGCCTACGCATTCCTTGCGAGGACTACGACGAACCAATACAACACCGTCTCCACCAATTCCAAAATGGCGATCACAAAGAAAAGCAACCTGTTCAGCACTTAATTCAATAGTGCCTTCCATGTCATCAATAAACACAAAATCGTTTCCAAGACCGTGAAGTTTTACGAACTTGTATTCCATTTTTATCCTTTCAAGCAGTAGTGCTCTTTATATTTTATAAAAGAATTTTAACCTGTGAGCATTGCTAATGATTTACGAAATCGATGCAACAGTTTCTCGTCGATAAATTTCTAAGACCTCTTCAGCAATGGAATCACTTGAGCGATTGCTTGCCTCAATCCAAACCAGTGTCTTATCACGCCTGAACCAACTACGTTGACGCTTTGCATAACGCCTGGTTGCAAGCTTAATATCCTCTCGTGCCTTATCAAGTGAGCACTCCCCCTTCAAGGTAGCAAGGACTTCTTTGTAACCAATCGCTTGAGGCGCAGTAAGAGCGTTTTCGAAACCCTTATTTAAGAGAGTTTTTACTTCCTCAACTAAGCCCATCTCAAACATGATATCCACACGCTTATTAATGCGTTCATTAAGAATTTCGCGGTCGACCTGAAGTCCAAATCGAAGGCTAGCAAATTCAGGCTTAACCTGCTTTAAGTTCTTTACCTGAGAAGCATAACTAACGCCTTGTTCATGCATTTCAAGAGCACGAATAACACGACGAACATTATTAGGATGAACAGCCTGAGCGCTTTCTAGATCACGTAACTTGAGTTCATCCCATAAAGCCTGTGCTCCAAACTCATCAGCATAAGCCTGCCATTTATCGCGTATTGGGTTGTCAACTTGCTCACCGCTTGGAAAATCCATGTGATCAAGCGCAGCCTGAACATAGAAACCTGTTCCACCACACAAAACTGAGACTTTACGCTGCTGATATAAAGTCTCAAAAATTTCACGTGCTGCCTGCTGAAAACACTGAGCAGAGTAAGCTTGACCAGGATCAACAATATCAATCAAGTGATGAGGCACTATACGTTCAGAAACAGGAACTTTAGCCGTTCCAATATCCATACCTCGATAAATCTGCATAGAGTCAGCCGAAATTACTTCTCCACCAAGAGCTGAAGCAAGCTTAATAGCAGTATCACTTTTGCCCGAAGCGGTGGGGCCAACAATGGAGATTACAGGAAGGTCTGAGTAACGCACCTAGACGAGCTCACCACTTAAATACCAGGTTTTAGCTTCGTTAATTTTGACATCAACAAAATGACCCTTTAAGGAGTTAATATCGTAACCAACAGGGATTTTGGCATGCACTGTTTGATTTTTAGGACTGCGACCAGTAAGCATATTTTCATCACGGCGAGAAGTGCCCTCAACCAACACAGGAACAGCACGACCTTCGTCAGCTTGATTTGCAGCAAATGCGCCCTCTTGAACTAAATCAACTAAACGCTGAAAACGCTCTTGAATAATCTCGCGTGGGGTATTATCTTCGAGCATCATCTTGGCTGCAGGAGTTCCTTCACGAGGCGAATATATGAAAGTAAATACCTGGTGATAGCCAACTTCCTTAACAAGATCATAAGTAAGCTGAAAATCTTCTTCAGTTTCGCCTGGGAAGCCGACAATGATATCAGTTGAAAGGGCGATATCAGGGCAAACAGAGCGAATCTTTTTTACGATTTCAAGATAATGCTCGCGTGTGTAGCGCCTATTCATAGCTTTAAGAATGCGATTTGAGCCACTCTGTACGGGCAAGTGCAACGCAGGCATCAAATTGGGAAGTTCAGCAAAAGCTTTAATAACGTCATCATTTAAATCTTTAGGGTGTGAGGTTGCAAAACGAATTCGCTCAATACCAGTATCGGAAATCTGACGAAGAAGTTCAGCAAAACGCGGCTCACCATAAAGATCGCGACCGTAGGAATTAACATTTTGTCCAAGGAGGGTAATTTCTTTAACTCCATCAGCAATATAAGCACGAGCATCAGAAACTACATCCTCGATAAGCCGAGACTTTTCGCGTCCACGGACATGAGGAACAATGCAGTAGGTACAGAAATTATTGCAACCAATTGAAATAGGAAGCCAAGCTGCCCAACTGTGTTCACGTTGGCTTGGAAGGCTTGTTGGGAATTCATCGGCTGAATCTAAGACTTCGACCATGGGTTCGCCCGTTAATAAGCTTTGCTCAAGCAAACGAGGCAAGCTAGCAAGATTAAACGTGCCAAAAACAACATCAATATGAGAAAGCTTTTCTACAAGCTCTCCAGAGTCTCTTTGACCAATGCAGCCACCAATAGCAACCAAACGCTTAGAAACAGGTGCATTTTCGCGCAAAGGAACATTTTTTAAAGAAGCAGCCTGACCCATCAGTCGAACATCAGCTGCCTCGCGAACACAGCAGGTTACGAAAACAACGATGTCACTTTCTTCGATCGTTTCAACACGAATAGCACCTAGTGAATCAAGCATACCCGCAATACGCTCTGCGTCATGCTTATTCATCTGGCAGCCGTAAACAATCGTATGGTAAGTCTTACCAGCAAGTTCACTCTTAATCATTACTGATCATCCCCCACTCTTGATGCATAAAAAGAACGGGCACGACGTTCGATGGTAAAGCGAATTGCCGTTCTGTATTCTCCGTCAATTACAATGTCTGCAAATGATGGAACACAACAAATATCAATACCTGAAGGAGCCAAGAATCCTCGAGCAATAGCAACTGCTTTAATTGCCTGATTTACCGCTCCAGCTCCTACTGACTGAATTTCAACAGGCACTCCATCTTTTGTCATTCCTGCAATTGCGCCAGCAACTGAAGCTGGTGATGATTTAGACGATACCTTTAAGCAATGAATTCCTGTTTCATCAACAGGCAAACTGTCCTTAGTCGAATTGTTGTTCATACTTAGTTTGTTTACTTTCGTGTTTATAGTGCAATTTATTGTTTATTTGGCATACCTGAAGAATTGTACAAAAGCCCCGTACAAGCTTCAATAAAAAGTCAGCGCTTAGGCCTCCATTGCGAGTTAAATCCTAATTGTGTCTTAAGCTATGATTCTTGTTTTACGCCTAAATTAATCTTTATTCTGAGCAGGTAATACCGGTATTAAAATCTGTAAGCCAGCTTTTGTGTTTTTGATGCTTATATCAATTT
This sequence comes from Bacteroidaceae bacterium, assembly GCA_963604935.1. GTDB lineage: Bacteria > Actinomycetota > Coriobacteriia > Coriobacteriales > Eggerthellaceae > Anaerotardibacter. The sequence continues at coordinate 51,626 of CAVCRX010000041.1, read as the reverse complement.
CTGGATCAAGGTAATAAGCCTCTGCTAATTCGCGATAAGAAGCCTTGATAAGGTTTTGGAAATTTTCAAGCTCATCCTGAGAAAAAGAAACTTTTCTTGTCTTTTGTTCCAAATCGGGCGAATTCTTATCAGTAATAGTCGATTTAGATTCTGAATGCTCGGCAATTTGAGAAACAATTACAGGCTTAGGTGAAAAGAATTGAGTAATCAGACTTTCAACAGGCTTAATTTCCTCATCGATAATTCGACGGGCACTACGTTCAGACATAGGAAGCCCTAAAGAACACGAAAGCTCTGCTACGCTTTTTGGATCAAGGCAATAAGCAAAACGAAGCATATAAGGCATAAGATTCTGACTAGAGTCAAAAACTACTTTAGAGCGAGAAATCGCTTTACTTCCTAAAGAGAACAATGTCGCTGCAATTTCGGTTGGGCTCCCGAAATAGACTGAAATCCTATCCCTCTCATCAATTGCAAACTCCAGCACGGTTCGAACGATATTGTGGGGCCCACGTAAAACTTTAGCGCCAGATTCATCCTCAATAATACAAGGCAAACTGGATTGATCGCGCTTTTCAGTTAAACGAGAAATCGCAGCTTCAACAACAAAAACCGATCCAAGTTTCGGAGCTGAGGCTGCAATCTTTACTTCATCAACATTTTCCTTGATAGAGTAAAGTGCCATACCGCGACCATGAACACCCCATCTATCAGAATGAAAACTATCGAGCTTAGAGGTAACAAAAGGTTCAAAAACCAAATCGTGATGACTTTGAGGGATACCATCACCGTCATCGATAATAGTTAAATGACGAATATCATTTTCTTTCCAAGTTGCCACAAAAATTGATCGAGCATGTGCGTCTCTTGAATTACGCAAAAGCTCAAGTACAACATCCTCATACGAGCGTATGTCTTGTTGAGCCTGCCTTCGTTGAGCTTCAGCAGCACGTAGGCGTACAAAGCCACCCCCGAGATCATCCTGAACTCGAAGGTGGCTTTCTCCTGACACGTATTCTACGAAGTTTACCAGGTCAGCGTTTTGCATATGTTATTTTGCAAAATCAACAGCACGGGTCTCGCGAATAACGACAACCTTAACTTGACCAGGATATCTAGTTTCTGCCTGAATCTGCTGGGCAATATCATGAGCCAGAACAGTAGCTTCTGATTCATTAACCTTTTCAGGTGTAACGATTACGCGAACCTCGCGACCAGCCTGAATTGCATGAGTCTGCTCGACGCCTTCATGAGAGTTAGCAATTTCTTCAAGCTTCTCAAGGCGCTTGATATAGGATTCGAGATTTTCCTTACGTGCGCCAGGACGAGAAGCCGAAATAGCATCTGCTGCTTGAACCAAAACATCAATAACACTATTAGGCTCGATGTCATTGTGATGCGCCTCGATGGCATGAACAATATAAGGATCTTCGCCGTAACGACGCGCTAAATCAGCACCAATAACAGCATGAGAGCCTTCGATTTCATGATCAACAGCTTTACCTAAGTCATGAAGCAAGCCGGCACGTTTTGCGGGGATAGGATCCAAACCAAGCTCAGAAGCCATAATTCCGCAAAGGAAGGAAACTTCTAAAGAGTGCGTCAATACGTTCTGACCATACGAAGTACGGAAACGAAGACGGCCAAGCGTTTGCTCAAGCTCAGGATGCAAATCATGGATGCCTGTATCAAAGGTGGCCTGAGCGCCAGCCTCTTTAATCTGCTGTAAAACAAGCTTTTTAGCCTTGTTATACATTTCCTCAATACGTGCAGGATGAATACGACCATCCGCAATAAGGTTCTGCATAGTAACAGCAGCAATCTCACGACGAACAGGATCATGAGTAGAAACAGTTACACATTCGGGCGTGTCATCAATAATCAGATTAGTACCAGTGATTTGCTCAAAATGACGAATATTCCTACCCTCACGACCGATGATACGACCCTTCAAATCATCAGAAGGAATATGAATAGTAGAAACAGTAATTTGAGCTGTCTGGTCAGAAGCCAAGCGTTGAATAGCCAAACTTAAGATTTCACGTGCAGTTTTATCTGCTTCAGCCTTGGTTCGAGCTTCTGCATCACGAATAATTGCAGCCGACTCATGGACTACTTCGTCGCGCAAATCTTCCAGTAACTCAACCTTAGCTTCTTCGGCGCTAAGACCAGCAACCTCTTCAAGACGAGATTTAATATTGCCCTCTTGCTCATCCAAATCGCGAGCACGACGGTCGAGCTGACCCTGCAAAGAAGAAAGCTGGTGATCACGATGATCAAGAGATTCAGTGCGCTTATCAAGCGAACTTTCACGTTGGTTCAAGCGATTTTCATTCGCACGAACCTCTTTCATACGTTCTTTGCTTTCATCTTCCGCATCTTGCTTCAACTTGATAGCTTCGTTTTGAGCCTCGAGAATTGCTTCACGACGCAAGGTATCAGCCTCGCGTTTTGCGTCATCTAGAACAGTTTGCGCCTGCTGAGCGGTAGCGGCGTTGCGCTGATTCAAAACACGCTGCATCAAGAAGTAGCCGATGAGGAATCCGACAATAATTGCCACGATGACAAAGATAATAGTAATAATACCTTCCATCACAGATCCCTTCCTATACATAACTACTGATCATATGCAGTATTCATTAAGCAAAAAAGAATGCCCTGAATACACAAGGGCAAGAGTAGACACCAGTACAAATACTGGTCTAAGAGACTATGTCTATAAAAAGGTGCCAGCGACGGCACGAATACTCAAGCTAATGTTTAATACTATAGGAATTCTTTCGCCTTGCCTAGAAGCAACCTGGTAAACGAGCAGCTAAAACAAATGCTCAGTCATTCTTATTCTTAACTTGCTGCGAATACCAAGAAGCCGCGCGATAGGCGGAATCTTGGTCATAACCAGCACGAATAAGCTTATTAAATGCTCCATTCCAAAGATTTTTAGATCTGGATGGATGAGAAGCAATAAAAGAACATGCTCGATCGTATTCTGTAACGCCACCAAGATATTCTTCCGGAAAACCAACTAGATTACTGGAAGAGATACCATGCTCGGATAATGAAAAGGTAATCCCCTTTAAGCCTTTACCCGCATTAAGCTTTGCACGTATAAATGAGTCTGCAAAACGAGCATCATTTAACAAATGGCATCTTTGGGCACGCTTTATTGCATGCCCGATAGCATCTTCAGAAAAACTTGCTTCACTGAGCTTTCTTTTACACTCAGCAATTGATCGATCCCTTACAGAAAGCAATGCCAAGAGTTTTTTCCAGGCTAAATTACCTTCTTCGGATTCAGAGGATTCAATACAACAATCCTTTTCAGGTTCTTTTGAGTGAAAAGGCTCAGTCTTTAGATAGTAAGAAGACGGGACAGTAAAATTACGCTGAATATACTCTTTGTCTATAAGAACCAAAACTATTCCTTAGCCGCAACCTCGCCATTGCGAGCGATAGGAGCAAGTTCATAGTATTCACGAACCTTATCTTCAATCTCATTTCGTAAATCAGGGTTTTCATAGAGAACAGCCTTTACCGCCTCTCGTCCCTGACCAAGGCGCTCCTCTCCATAACTGAACCAAGAGCCACTCTTGTTAACAATGTTGGCATCTACAGCCATATCTAAAACACAGCCCTCTTTTGAGATGCCCTCACCATACATAAGATCAAATTCAGCCTGACGGAACGGAGGAGCAACCTTATTTTTAACAACCTTAACCCTAACGCGATTTCCAACAAACTCACCATCGCGTTTTAAGGTTTCGGTACGACGTACATCCAAGCGTACACTTGAATAAAATTTAAGAGCTCGACCACCCGTTGTTGTTTCGGGGCTACCAAACATAACACCAATCTTTTCACGAAGCTGATTGATGAACACGCAGGTAGTTTTTGACTTAGAAAGAGAACCAGCCAATTTACGTAGAGCCTGACTCATCAGACGAGCCTGCAAACCAACCGTAACATCCCCAATTTCACCCTCAATTTCTGCTCGGGGTACCAAAGCAGCGACTGAGTCGACAACAACACAATCGATAGCGCCACTACGAACAAGCATGTCGCAAATCTCAAGAGCCTGTTCGCCTGTATCAGGCTGAGAAATTAAAAGCTCATCAACATCAACACCAAGCTTTGCTGCATAAACAGGATCCAATGCATGCTCTGCGTCAATAAAAGCAACAATTCCACCCGCCGCTTGAGCTTCCGCAACAATGTGGAGAGCAAGGGTGGTTTTACCGCTTGCCTCTGGACCATAGATTTCAACAATTCGACCCCGAGGAACACCACCGACACCAAGCGCAACATCCAGAGGAAGCGCACCTGTAGGAATAATATCGACTTTCATGTCGACGTTATCCCCTAATTTCATGATGGCGCCTTTGCCAAACTTACGCTGAATTTGATCAGTCGTAATTT
>CAVCRX010000041.1:45623-47200 GCA_963604935.1 Bacteroidaceae bacterium | reverse complement strand
CCAAAGCATGAAATACAGTTTGTTCACGAACAAGGCTTCGATCGCCATTAAAGTGGCAGACTTGAGCATGAGATCCATTTTGGCTAGCAACGCCAAACCAAACAGTTCCTACGGGCTTTTCGTCAGATCCCCCACCTGGTCCAGCAATACCAGTAACAGACACAGCTACGTCACTCAATAAAGACACACAAGAACCTTGAGCCATCTGAAGAGCAACTTGTTCGCTTACTGCTCCATGCTTGCTTAAATCATCAGCAGAAACAGAAAGCGAAGCCATCTTTACTTCATTAGAATAGGAAACGATACCACCCTCAACCACTGAGGAACTACCCGGAACGCTCGTAAGAGCGCCAGCGATTAAACCTCCTGTGCAGCTTTCAGCAGTAGAGAGCTTTAGTTTCTTTTCCTGTGCTGCAGTAATTACTTGAGCAGCCAATTCTTCGGCGCTCAGAATTAATTCTTCATCAAGTTTGTGTTCGGACTTAAAAAGACTACTAGCCTTAATAAAGTAGTCAATCATTGACCATATTGTTAGCACCACAGCAGCAAACATGACAATCCAGGATGCAACATAGAAAGCAAGGACAAAGTTTTGTTCTTGCGAAAGCATCCAGACTGAGTTCTTAATGATAAACATCAAGATGGCAATGATGGTGGTAACTGTCTTAGCTTTGCCATACCAAGAAGCAGCGATAACCAGTCCTTTTGTAGCCGCAAGCATGCGCAAGCCCGAAATAATAAACTCGCGACAAATAATCACCAGTGCTACCCAGGAAGGTAGTTGACCAAGCTCACAAAGCGCCAAAAGAGCGGCAGCAACAAGAATTTTGTCCGCGAGAGGATCAACAAATTTACCAAAATCAGTAACTTCTCCCCTGCTGCGAGCTAAATATCCATCTAAGGCATCTGTGCAACTAATGAGCGCAAATAGAAGAGCAGCAATCCATGGCTGAAAAGGGGCAACAATATCACCATAAGGGACCCATTGGGGCCATGGTGAAATAATAACCGCCATGAAAACAGGGACTAAACCAATACGTATACAAGTAACAATATTGGCTGGAGTCCATAAGCTGCTCGAGGTTCTTCCGGTGGTGTTTAGGCTTGGTTTATCCAACCTCGCCCTCCATCTCATACATTAAGGTATCAGTAATAGTTACCGAAACAAAATCGCCGATTTCGCCCTTGTCAAGGTAGACAACACCATCGACTTCAGGAGCTTGATACTGACAGCGACCATAAAGCTGTCCATCTTCTTCTTCACCAAGGATCAAAACATCCATGGTTTCGCCAATATGACGCTTGATACGAGAGGAAGAAATCTGATCAGCTAAATCACGGAGGGTCTGAAAACGCTCCATTTTGATATCTTCTGATACCTGATTAGGCATATTTGCTGCACGAGTACCCTCTTCTGGCGAATAAGGGAATACGCCAACATAATCGAATTCAGCTTCAGCGATAAAATCGCAAAGCTCTTCGAACTGCTCTTCTGTTTCACCAGGATAGCCAACAATAACCGTTGTTCGCAGCGCAACACCCGTTAGGCGCTGACGAATCTTATGCAAGCTATCCAG
>CAVCRX010000041.1:2162-45613 GCA_963604935.1 Bacteroidaceae bacterium | reverse complement strand
GAAGGAAGCTTTATCTCCCGAGCGATTCATTGAATGCAAGATATCTGCGTTTGCATGCTGCAAAGGAATATCAAGATAGAAACAAATGTTGTCGTGGTCTTCCATTACTGAAAGTAGCTGATCATCAATTCCGCCAGGCTGTAAATACATTACACGGAACCAAACATCGGGATGAAGACGTGCAAGGCGTTTTAAAAGAAGTGGTAGATTGGTGGGCGACTTACCATCGTCGACAAGATCAAGACCCCACAAGCCGGAATCCTGCGCAATTAAAACAATTTCTTTAACGCCAGCATCCACCAAAGCGTAAACTTCCGCTTCGATAGCGTCAAAGCTATGGCTTTGATAAGGTCCGCGGATAAAAGGAATGGTGCAATATGAACAATAACGATTGCAGCCATCAGAAATCTTAACGTAAGCACTTGGGCTGTCAGTAACTACAACTTTACCGTTAACCACAGGCTCATTCTCGCAATCAAAGAGCTCATTCAAAATACCGACAATATCATCCTCTTGCGCACAAGGAACAAAACGGTCAGCCTCGGTAAGCTCTTCTCCAAGGGTATTGCCATAGCGAGAAGGCAAACAACCAGCAACGATAAGCTTAGTATCGCCATCAATTACCGCTTGCTCTTTTGCGATCTCAAAAATGACATCGATGCTTTCTTCTACGGCATCTTGAATGAAGGAACAGGTGTTAACAATAACAGCATCAGCAGCATCGTCCGAGCCAACAACTGTGTAGCCTGCCTGCAAAAGCTTTTCCTGCATATGGACAGAATCTACCTCGTTCTTTGCACAGCCTAAGGTAACAAAAGCAACTCGCTTTCCCATAGGTGGCTCCTTCCCCTCAAGAGATGCTCGCAATAAATCTAGCTAAATAATCATGCACTAAAACTAGCGATAATTAGTAAATTGTAAGGGCTGCCCATAGTCTTGACCCTTAAGAAAAGCAATTACTTCTTGCAAGGTATCAAGCTTAGGTCCAGAAACCTTAAGCTTATCGCCTTCAATAGTGACCTTAACCTTGAGCTTTGTGCCTTTAATATCTTTGTTGATTTTTGAAGCAGTTTCTTTATCGATACCTTCAACAATCGAACCAATCTGACGAACTGTACCGCCAGAAGCGCTTTCGATATTCCCCCACTTAACAGCAGACAAATCAATGCCACGTTTAAGAAGCTTCGAAGTAATAATATCCATAACCTGCTTAGCAACAAAATCACTTGGGGCAGATATGGTCAACTTCTTTCCGCCTTTATCAAGCTCAATGCTTGAGCCCGTGTCTTTTAGGTCGTAGCGATTAGCGATTTCTTTTTTTGCTTGACCATATGCATTATCGATTTCTTGCATATCAACCTGCGATACGACATCAAAGCTAGAATCTTTAGCCATCAAAAGCCCCTTTCAAAAGCTACTTAATTAAGAATATCAGTAAACCAGCTTATAAAATATTAAGATTGCAAACTCAGACATTAGCTTGAGCTTGAAGAATCTATTCCTCCTGTTACGCTCAAAACATCAGATGATCCCGAACTACTATTGCTCGAGGAACTAGATTCTGAAGTGCTACTTGAACTCGTGGTGCTATCAGAATCTGATTCTGTGCTCGAGCTTGAAGAATTACCGGTCGTTGTAGAACCTGAAGTGGAACTAGAAGAAGTATCCGATTTTGAGGATGTGCTAGACGTAGAACTGGTAGAGCTTGAACTGGAATGATTCTTTTTCCAAGTTTTGAGGATGCTCGAGAACTTAAAGGTTGTGTCATACATTCCGTTTGAATTTTCTTTAAGTTTTTGCTCTTCGTCATCAATCTTCAGTGTTACCGCACTGATGTTATCGCAGACAAAACGAATCTTTCCCGAGCTTGTATAAGAGTCTGTTTTGGAACCAGAAATATCGTCAGAGACAACAATCTTGTCGTCAACATAAATCTCGATATAGCTTGATTTACCGCTTGCAACTTCATAGCTCAAAGTAAATTCAGTAGGAGCTGTTTCGGTAACAGTTTGGGCACTTGTTGTATCCGTAGAACCGTCGCTCGAAGAAGTAGAAGTATCGCTTGATGCTGTACTTGAATCAGTACTTACACTCTCTGAAGTAACAGGGATCGTTTCTTCAGGTTCACTCTGATGACAAACCGTTAGATTAAGAACAATAAAGAGAACCACAATAACAATAGCTGCACCTAACAAATAAGGCACATAAGGTTTGATATCAAAGGAAGGGGCGCTCGATCGACCCTCCACCGCATTAAGATAACGCCCATTTACAGCAGTTGAGCGCTGAGCACGATGAGGACGGGCCTGTGCAGCGGCTTCATGATTCATGCGCGATGCCGCTGTACGATTAACGCCACCAGAAATTTTATCTTCTGCTTCAAGTGAGTAAGTAACACGGCCGAGGCTATTAACTTGAGCTTGCTTGCGGGACTCACGGCTAGGCCTACCATTTTCAAGCCTATCGAAACTAGAAGTAGCACCCATTGAAGCATAAGAAGTGCGTGCAGCACTGCGTTGATGGTTCTGATCAGTCATATGGCTATGCTCAACCTTAACTGAATAGCTATACGCTTCATCAAGATAGCGACGCGTAATATCATTTGAATCAAGGCCAAGAAAGTGAGCATAGGCGTTAATCATATTTCGCGCATACCCACGAGGTGGAATATGCTCAAAATCAGCTTCCTCGATGGCTTGCAGAATATCTGGGCGAATACGCAAACGCGTAGAAACCGTATTAAGATCAAGCCCTTTACTAATACGAGCCTCTTTAAGGGTGCTTCCAAAGCTAACATGCTTCATTGAAGTGCTCCTAATTGATTATTCATCATGCATCTCAAGAGCCTTTAAACCCTCAAGATCCAAGGGATCCAATAGAACTTCTCGTGGACGACTTCCATTAGCGGGTCCAACAATACCCTTTTCTTCAAGAAGGTCCATAATTCGTCCAGCACGAGCATAACCTACACTAAGGCGCCTTTGCAGGTTAGAAGTAGACCCAAGTCCACTGTTACATACAATCTCTGCAGCCTCCCACATAAGTGGGTCTGCGGGAGCACCGGAAACTCCGCCAGAACCATCAGGATTGGTGTCACCCATATGAATAACATTAGTTTTTAGGATATCGGTATGATAATCAGGCTCACCCTGAGTCTTAAGGTGTTCAACCACTGCTTCAATCTCATCTTCAGATACAAAACAACCCTGAATACGAACAGGTTTTGCATACTCAGGCTTACTGAGTAGCAAGTCGCCCTGACCAATAAGGTTTTCGGCACCTGTTTGATCAAGGATAACGCGCGAATCGATACCAGAGGCAACATTAAAAGCCATACGATTAGTAATATTAGCCTTGATAAGACCGGTAACCACATTGGTAGAAGGACGCTGCGTAGCGACAATTAAGTGAATTCCCGCCGCACGAGCAAGCTGAGCCAAACGAGCAATTGAAAATTCAACTTCCTTGCCAACATTCATCATCAAGTCAGCAAGCTCGTCAATAATTACAACGATGTAAGGTTCTTGATCCTGCTTGTCTTCTTCGTTTTCAATCTCTTCATTCTGCTTGTAAATCTTGGCATTATATTGACCAATATTACGAACGCCCAGCTTAGAAAACTCTTTTAAACGGCGCTCCATTTCAGCGACCGCCCACGCAAGCGCGCTTGCGGCCTCTTTACATTCGGTAACCACAGGAACATAAAGATGCGGAATTCCGTTATAAGGCGTGAATTCGACGCGTTTGGGGTCAATCATAATGAGGCGAACCTCAGCAGGTGTTGCACGCATCAAGATGGACATAATCATGCCATTAATAGCAACTGATTTACCGGAACCTGTAGTACCACCGATAAGAAGATGAGGCATTTTTGCAAGATCGGAGACAATTGAGTGCCCCTCAACATCCTTACCGATGGCAATTTGCAAAGGTCCTGGTTGAGCGCTCTTCAAAACATCACCAAGCAAAACTGTTTGATGCTCGCGGTTTGGCACCTCGATACCTACATAATTAGTACCAGGAACAGGCGCAAAGATACGAACACCAGGTGAAGCTAATGCAAGCGCAATATCATCAGTTAAGGCTGTTACACGACTGACGCGAACGCCAGCAGGTAAATCTACCTTAAACAAGGTAACGGTAGGGCCTGCCACCCAATCGACAACGGTGGCATTAATACCAAATTCAGAAAGCGTTTCTCCAAGATGCTCAGCGGTTTCCGCCAACGCTTCCGCCATCTGGCGAGATTGTTTAGTTGGCTTACTAACATTGAGCAAATCCGCAGAAGGCAAATCAAATCCTTCTTGACGCTGAGGAGCCGCAACAGCAATCTTAGGCTTCTTCTTTGCTTCAGGCTTTTTTTGCTCCTGTTGCTCAGAAGCCTCAGAAAGATTTGATATGTCATTAGACTCAATATCTAAGTTTGCTTTTCTATCAGGAAGCTTACGAGTGAGCTTCCTGCTTTCGGCAGCAGCAGTATCAATCTCATCTTCAATAGGAAGAGGATGAGGTGGAAGAATTTGGGTAGTTCCAGCAGCTGCAGCTTTTTTACCCTGAGCGCCCAGTTTACGAGTAACCAATCGCGAAGGATCCACTTCGTCCTGGACTAATTCTTCTTTAGGAGTGTCTAAAAGTTGAGTTTTTGCCTCAGCAACATCTGCAGCCTTAGACTTGCCTCGCAAAACACGCGCAGGTAAAAGAACGGAATTATTCTGATCAGATTCTTCATTGTTGACACGACGAGCAGAAGGAATCGAACGAAGATTGCTAATTAAACCAGAAAGAGAAAAACCGATGACTATCAAGGAAATCAAGATGAGACCAATCATGATAATAACCGAGATACTCAGTCCAACCAGATTAAGAAGCACCCAAGCGATACCTGAACCAATATAGCCACCATGATTTACCAGGTTCTCATAAGTGAAAACCAAATAAGGCTCCCCTTCGGCTCCTGGAACAAAAAGCGAAAAAAGGCTTAACAGAGCCACCAGCAAAAGCCCCAAGCCCAAGCCGGTACGTGCGGTTAAATGTTCATTATTAGAACGTACAAGAACAGTACCGCTTAAACCCAAAAGCAAAAAAGGAAGTAAATAGGCACCCCAACCCAGCAGAAGCCTTAAGCCAGTAGAAATAGCCTGACTTAAAACCCCTTCCGGATTAAGCGCCACACAAACAAATAAAGCAATTGCAATTACCGCAAGAACAACACCGATAATGTCTAGCTTTGTACGCTCGTCCAATAGAGGGGCTTTTGTAGTCCCCGCATTCGAAGCCTGAAATGTAGGTTTATTTTTTGAATGCGCACCGGCAATAGCCCTTTTAGAAGGACCGCCACCGCGTGAATTCTTAGTATTTTTTTGTCCTTTTGCCACGTAATAATCCTTGGTGTATTGATGGTTTGTTTGGGTTACAAAATGGCATGCAACTATACAGAAAGCACGTTAACAATTACAAGAGGACGCTGGTTAGTGCGTTCCCATAAAATTGAAAGAAGAGCACTTCGAGCCGACTTACGAATATCAGCGTAGTCCTCCCCTTTTTCCAAAGAACGTGTGACAGCCTTTCCAATAGCAGTCGAAGCTACTTCTACAAGATGCTCATCGTCTCCACCAGGGATGCCAGCCATGGTAAGAGCAACTTTATTTAATAACTTTGTTCCCTGTTTATCGGTCACAAGAGCAATGGCTGCGACACCCTGAGAGCCCAAGGAAACGCGCTCACTGAGCACTTCTTCGGAGGTATCACCAACAGATAGTCCGTCAACAAGCACAATTCCACTAGGAACTGCTGCGCCCCTGCGAACTCCCTTAGAAGAAAGCTCTAAAGAGTCACCGTTTTCAATAATGAAAATATTATCGGGGTTCACGCCAACTTCTTCAGCGAGCTTGGCATGAGCGCGAAGATGAGTTGGCTCACCGTGTACCGGCATGAAAGCTTCAGGCTGAACAATAGAAAGTACCAGCTTTAACTCTTCCGATGAAGCATGGCCAGAAACGTGCACCAAAGCACGACTTTTGTCGTAAACATCAGCACCAATCTTGGCGAGCTGATTTACTACACGCGTAACAGCCTTTTCATTACCGGGAACAGGTGTAGCAGAAATGATAACGGTGTCGCCCTCTTCGATAGAGATAGTGCGATGGTTACCATTTGCGATTCGCGAAAGCGCCGACAAGGGCTCACCCTGAGAACCAGTACACATAAGAACATATTGATCGTTTGGCAAATCTTTCAAATCATAAGAATCAATAAGATTCTCGTCAGCGATATGCAAATAGCCCAAACGACGAGCAATATCAGTATTTTGGACCATAGATCGTCCTGTAACTGCAACCTTGCGTCCGCTAGCCACAGCAGCATCGCAAATTTGCTGCAGACGATGAATATGGGAAGCAAAAGAAGCAATGATTACTCGCCCTTTTGCTTGAGCAATAATAGGTCTTAGGGTTTTGCCTACCTCTGCTTCAGATGGCGTAAAGGATTTATGGAGCGCATTCGTAGAATCGCTCATCATCAAATCAACGCCCTCTTCCCCAAAACGAGCAAGAGCGTTGAAATCGGTGTGAACGCCATCAATTGGAGTCTGATCAAGTTTAAAGTCGCCCGTGTGCAAAACATTGCCACCAGGAGTACGGAAAAACAAACCTAAAGAACCAGGGATAGAGTGATTGACTGAAAACGTCTCAAACTCCATGCAACCCAATTTAACAATCTGGCCAGGTTTAATCTCACATAGCTTAGCGTTTTTAATCTTATGTTCTTTAAGCTTACCTTCGATTAAACCAAGCGTTAGCTTTGTTCCATAAACAGGTACGGGCATGTCTAAATCTTTAAGTAGATAAGGCAAGGTGCCTGTATGGTCTTCATGACCATGAGTAATAACAATGCCACGAAGTTTATGGGCGTTTTCCAGCAAATAAGTATAGTCGGGCAGAATTAGGTCTACGCCAGGATGATCATCATCAGGGAACATAACGCCAGCATCATCTAGGATGATGTCATCGCCACATTCAAAGACAGTCATGTTCTTTCCGATAGCATCAAGACCACCCAAGGGGATAATCTTGAGCGTCTCTTTGCCTTCGCGCGCACGACGAGCAGCGGCGCGAGCACGCTGATCTGCACGCTTCTTGTTCTTGTTAGATTTTGAAGTGTCATTACCGTAGCTTGATAAATGCGGACGCTCACGATCAATATGAACATGCTTTACGCGCTCAGTACGACGGGGCGTAGAATTTGCAGCTTTAGCCTTAGCATGCAAATTTGGCTTTGCGGTATTAGTGGAATTTTTAGCAGCAGCCTTAGAAGCACCATTTGAAGTTTTGGCTTTCTGCTTGCTAAGCTCCCCTTTCTTTACGGTTTTAGAAAAGTTTTTACCTTTCTTTGTTTTGGTAGAAACCTGTGTTTCAGCCATGTAGATCCAATCTATACATAACGCCAAACACCCTTCATGGAACCAATAACCATGAAGGGTAATTTGAACAACTTATGCGCGATGCGGATTTATTAGTTATAAAACTCCAACCTCGCGCATTACCTTTTCAAGTTGAGCTGATTGCTCAGGGGTGGCATCTACCAAAGGAAGACGAACGCCACCTACGGGGAAGCCCAAAAGCTTAAGGGCTTCTTTAGGAAGAATGGGATTTGTTGTCGCAAAAAGACCATTCATCAAAGGAAGCAGAATTTCATTTTTAGCTTCTGCTTCTTCAACTTTACCCTCAACGAATAAATCGATAATCTCTTTCATACGCTCAGGACAAACATTACCAATAGTACTTACAACGCCTACGCCACCAAGTTTCATGATGTCGAGCGTTGAAGAGTCATCACCAGAATAAACAACAAAGCCTTCAGGTGCACCGTCGATAATTGTTTTTACCTGATCAAGATCGCCAGAGGCTTCTTTGATGCCCACAATATTAGGAACATCATGAGCCAAACGAAGGGTTGTTTCAGCAGTCATGTTGACACCACAACGACCAGGGATGTTGTAGAGCAAGCAAGGCAAATCTACTGCTTCGGCGATAGCCTTGAAGTGCTGATACATTCCCTCTTGAGGAGGTTTGTTGTAATAAGGGACAACCAGAAGAAGACCATCAACTCCAAGCTTTTCAACCTGCTTAGAGAAATCAACGGAGTCTGCAGTGCAGTTATCGCCAGAATAAGCAATAACAGGAACCCTGCCGTCAACCTCATCGATTACCGCTTTAAAAAGCTCAATCTTACTAGGATAGAAAATAGTAGGAGCTTCGCCGGTAGTTGCATTTACCAAGATAGAGTCCGCGCCACCTTCGATTAAGCGATTAGCAAGCTCGCGAACACGAGGAAGATCGAGCTCAAGGTCATCGGTAAAGGGAGTGACCATTGCTGGAATTAAACGTCCAAACTGAAGTTCAGAACCTGCCATTACTATCTCCTAACAAATACTGTTTGCTATCTAGCGTTTTAATGAGCCTACCACAGCCTAACAAGGCTTAGTTCATGAAGTTCTCTAAACCGACAATAAGACCACTACGCGGTCCTACTTCACGAATTCCCAGCAAAACGCCAGGCATATAAGAATCACGATCCCAAGAATCATGACGAATAGTAAGACTCTGACCCATAGAACCAAAAATTACTTCTTGGGAAGCAACATATCCCATTGATCGAACAGAATGTACGGGGACACCCTCGACTAAAGCACCACGAGCGCCCTGAGCGCCTTCAATCTCTGTTTCTGAACCAGGAGCTGCTGATACAAAATCACGAGCGTCAGCGATAATCTGAGCTGTTCGAATTGCGGTACCAGAAGGAGCGTCCTTCTTGTTGCAATGATGCAGTTCAATGACTTCAGCTTCAGGGAAGTAAGGAGCGGCTGCTTTTGCAAATTGCATCATAAGCACAGCACCAGTGGTGAAATTGGGCGCATAAAACAAGCAAGTATCGCTGGCTCCCTTTGAAGCAAGCTCGTTGAGCGTTTCAGTAGACATACCCGTTGTGCCAACAACGCAATCAATACCTGCAGGAAGAGCCTTTGCCAGGGTTGAAGCAACAACGCTAGGCTGCGTAAAATCAACTAAGACATCAGGAAGATTGCCGCTTTCCAGCAATTCATCAATCGTCTTATAGGTAGTAAAGGGAGCCTCTTTGGCAAAAGGATCAATACCACAAACAACTTCCATGTCGTCGGCAGCCGTAACAGCATTAACTACAGCAGAACCCATACGACCAGCGTAACCAGCAACACCAACTTTAATCATGAATGTCTCCTAAATCTATAAGGAAATTATTTTGCTTCTTGTTCAAGAGCCAGCTTTAAGGCTTGTGCCAACTGGTCGGGACAGCTTGTTCCCCTACCCTGGCAATCAACGCCTTCCAATAAATCAATAACCTCTTGTGCAGGGCGGCCTTCTACAAGCAGAGCAACACCTTGAGTGTTGCCGGCGCATCCGCCCTCAAATTTAACATTAGTGACCAGCCCATCTTTAATATCAAAATAGATCATTCGTGAGCAAGTACGTGAAGTTTTGTAGCTATACATATCTAGCCTCTCTTATAAGCCGCTTTGAGCTTTCATTGAGAAAACCAAAAGCAAAACCCCTGTTCAGATGGTACGTGCAAATAAAAAACAGGAGACCCCATGAATAAATCAAAGGGTCTCCTGATAGTAACACGAAAAGCGCTACAACCTAGATTTTGAAATAGCTTAACCTAGGTTTATTGATCTTCGTGACGGCGACGAGGCTTGCGACCACCATTGTGGTTGCGGCCAGGGCGGTTATCACGACGCTCACGGCGATGCTGATCGCCCTCTTCTCGAGGAGCAGACTCGATAGTGGGCTTGTCTACTCGGTCGAGAGAAATCTTGCCATTATCAGCAACCTCGATAACCTCAACCTTAATGATGTCACCAACATTCATGACATCTTCAACCTTACCAACACGGCCATTAGCCATGCGGGAAATGTGCAGCAGACCATCCTTGCCAGGGGTCAAACGAATGAAGGCTCCAAAGTCTTTAACTCCAACAACCTCACCATCATAAACTTCGCCGACTTCAGGAACCTTAACAATGCCCAAAATTGCAGCTTTGGCAGCAGCACCAGATTCCGCCTCAAGAGAAGCAATGCGCACAGTACCATCATCGTCGATTTCAATGGTAGTGCCAGTTTCTTCCTGGAGACCACGAATAACCTTACCGCCAGAACCGATGACGTCACGGATCTTGTCAACGGGAATATGAATAGTCTCAATACGAGGAGCAAAGGGAGAAAGTTCTTCGCGAGGAGCCTCAATGGTTGCAAGCATGGCATCCATGATAAATGCGCGACCCTCACGAGCCTGACCGAGTGCTCGAGCAAGAATGTCGACGGAAAGACCCTTAGCTTTGTTGTCCATCTGAAGAGCAGTAATACCATTCTTGGTACCACAAACCTTAAAGTCCATGTCGCCCAGGAAGTCTTCGATGCCCTGAATGTCAGAAAGGATAACGATATCGTCGCCCTCTTTGATAAGACCCATAGCAATACCTGCAACAGGCTCCTTAATGGGTACGCCTGCATCCATCAGTGCAAGAGTAGAACCGCAGGTAGAAGCCATAGAAGAAGAACCGTTGGATTCAAGAATCTCGGATACTACGCGGATGGCGTAAGGGAATTCTTCCTCGGAAGGCAGAACAGGAATCAAAGCACGCTCAGCCAAAGCGCCATGACCAATCTCGCGACGCTTAGGGGCACCAAGACGTCCAACTTCACCGGTGCAGTAAGGGGGGAAATTGTACTGATGCATATAACGCTTGCCAGGAGTGGGATAGATGTTATCGAGGCGCTGCCACTCGTTGAGCATACCCAAAGTGCAGATAGAAAGAGCCTGGGTCTGACCACGCTGGAACAAACCGGAGCCATGAACACGAGGAAGATAACCAGGAACAATGTGCAAGGGACGAATCTCGGTTGAGGTACGACCATCAGCACGCTCACCGGTTTCGATAATCATTGCACGCATAGCCTTTTTCTCCAAGGCCTTGGTTGCAGCAGCGATATCAGAACCCCAAGCTTCCTGCTCTTCTTCGGTGAAGTCATTTTCCTTGATAGAGGACTTGAGCTCTTCAACCTTTGCCATACGAGAGAGCTTGTCAGCATCCTTAAGAGCTGCAGACATTTCATCAAGATGCCTGTTTACACGCTCAGCAATAGAGGGATCTGCAACATGTACAGGCCATTCCTTAGGCTCAGGATTTACCTTTTCAAGGAAACGAGCCTGGGCCTCACAGAAGGCAGCGATTGCTTCCTGACCTAAAGTCATAGCCTTAAGCATGTCTTCTTCTGAGATTTCCTGAGCACCAGCTTCGACCATAGAAATATAGTCAGCAGTACCGGCAATTGTCAGCTCAAGGTCAGAATTTTCCTGCTCTTCATAGGTGGGGTTAACAATGAATTCGCCCGTATCGATATCTCGACCAATACGAACAGCAGCTGCAGGACCATCAAAAGGAGCAGAACCGCACATAAGAGCAGCAGATGCACCCATGACACAAATAACATCTACAGGATTGTCGTCGTCACATACGAAGGTAGTTGCAACAACATGAACTTCCTGCTTGAAGCCATCAACAAAACCAGGGCGAATAGGACGATCGATCATGCGAGCAATAAGAATGCCCTGATCTGAAGTCTTAGCTTCGCGCTTTAGGTAACCGCCAGGAATACGGCCAACCGAATACATCTTTTCCTGAAGGTCGACTGTTAGCGGGAAGAAATCGAAATCTTTTTCTTGCTTAGAGATTACCGCCGTAACCAAAACGGTGGTATCACCCTGGGTAACCAAAACAGCACCGGTTGCCTGCTTAGCAAGCTCGCCTGTTTGGAGGGTGTACTTCTTGCCGTAGAGCTCAAACTCTTCAACAATTTTATTCATGGAATAATTCCTTCTCTTCCTTTGTGCCGGATTGCACAAAGCCTCTTTGCCCTTGAAACCCTTTGTTTAAGGACGCGAGCAGCACGGAACCCTCCGCACCGACCGCCAATCTATACGCAAAAAGCCCGCACCCTGAAGGGAGCGGGCTAAAGCGACCTATAAACTAGAGCGTGTCGCGAATACCAAGCTTCTTGATAAGAGCACGGTACTCAAGAACATCACCATTCTTGATGTAAGCAAGCAGGCGACGACGCTTACCAATAAGCATCAGCAGGCCACGGCGAGAATGGTTGTCCTTAGGATGAGACTTAAGATGCTCAGTGAGGTTCTTAATGCGCTCGGTCAGGATTGCAACCTGAACCTCTGCTGAACCGGAGTCCTGAGCGTTCTTACCATACTCTGCGATAAGCTCTGCGGTACGCTCTTTAGAGATGCTAAGTTTATCTGCCATTTTTCCACCTTTCACATGGATTCATCTTCATGCTGAGCAAACAAGCGGTGGTGCATGCAGGCTAGGCATGAAGTACATTCAAGCTGCATTATTGCAGCCGTTTAAGTATACGTAAGCCATACAGAGGCTTCAAGATAAATTTCGTAACAACAAAAAGTTTCTTTTCGAGCTTCTTTACGCAAGATGTATTAAATTTCTAGCTTAATGTTTCGCCACTCTTACTGGAATTTACAACACCTTTATACCAATCAATCAAATCCATTTGAGGCATAGGCTTTGCAAAATAGTAGCCCTGAATACGATCAACACTACTATCAATAACAGCATCTAATTGTTCTTTTGTTTCAATGCCTTCTACTAAGACTTTATGGCCAACATCATGGAAAAAGGGTGTGAGCGCATCTGCAAGAAGATGCTTAGATTTAGCTTCAGGAAGATTTTTAACTAGGCTTCGATCAATCTTGATACATTCAAAAGATAAATTAAGTATCGTTGCAAAATTGGAATAACCAGTACCGAAATCGTCCAGCAAAAAGTGGACACCAAGTTTTTCAAGCTCCTGCATGACCGACAAAACTAAATCCTCATTTTCGGACAAAATACGCTCGGTGACCTCAAGCTTTAAAGAGCCTGGTTCAATTTTGTATTTATCAAGAAGCCAAGAAATTTGATCAACTAAGTCGTACTGAAGAATCTGACGAACCGTTAAATTAACCGAAATTGACCGAGGCCCATACAAATCATCACTTGCAAGTAATTTACAAGTCTCTTCTAAAACAAAGTCGGTAATACCGTCTATTAAGCCGTTATTTTCTGCAATGGGAATGAATTCAGCAGGCGAAATAAGATTCCCGTCTTTATCCCTTAAACGAACAAGCGCCTCGCAGGATTCAAACTTGCCTGATTCACAGTAAAAAATAGGTTGATACCAAACCTCAAATGCTCGTTCATTTAGAGCTTTGCGCATATACAGCTCAAGCGCTTGCTCCCTGTTAAAACGCTGCTCAACTTCTTTGTTGTAACGCACCACTTGCAGATCTTCAGACTTTGCTAGAGCAACTTCGTAATCAAGACGCTCGACAATACCTTCAACGCTATAAAGTCCTCTACGATCGGTGATTTCGGCCAAGCAATAAGAAATCTTTACATGACTTGTATTGGCAGGCCATTTACGATCCATGCAGTTTTTAACATCATTAATACGCAGCTCATGAACAAAGGAAGCACAGGCAGGCATAAGGATCAAAAACTCAACACTGTTAAAACGGAAAACATGAGCTTCAGAAAATAAGGAATTCAGCTCTTTTGCGATATAAAACAAAACCTTATCGCCGCCTCGATGCCCATAAATATGATTGATTTGCGAGAAATTGCGCAAGGCAACCAAGACAATCTGAAAAGGCTGTTTAGAACGAGTGCGTAAATAAAGCTCAGCAATACACTTTGAGCGATTTCCTAGTGTAGTTAGTGAGTCATTTTCAACCGAAACATTCTGAAAGTTAAGAAAAATAATCAAGCAAACAATAGCCGCAATAATGCCATTCAAAAGCTGATCAGGAAACATCACCTGAAAGGGAATAAGAAAAATAACGATTGCGGGTGAAACAATCATAATACGGCGAACATTAGCACTAACACTCTTACGATTAAACCAATAACAAGCCAAAAGAATTATGCAGAATAAGGCAACAACAACATATCCAAGGATATTCAAGGAACCACGAACATAGGTGCCGTTGTCAAAGTAAAACAAGATACCCGTTGGAATATTAAGGATTACAACACACAAGAATATAGTGTTGATACCGATCAGGAGCGCTAACAAAAACTTAAGCTCGTGCTTGTCATAAAAGAATTCGTAAACGCGACACAAGATATAGTAGGTAATAATGCTCGCCATCAAAACGCTTGAAATAAAATACAGGCTATTTATGAAGTAATGAAACCAGAGTGGAAATGCATCAAAAGCGTTCAACGAGTAGTAAGTCGCTACGTTTATAAGAATGCATGCCATCGAAGAAACAAGGCAAGCAAGAAACATCTTGCGCTTGCGAGTCATGACCGTCTCGCGCTGGTAAAACATCGACGTAATAAGCGTCAAAATAATGAGGGCGAGATATTCACATACTAAGGACCAATCAACCATCAGCAGCTCTCCCCTTCCTTATTTACCAGCCATAAAACACAAACAAAAAATCAAGAGATTTCAATTTAAACTGAAGTTGGATATTTAGCCAGATTTGTAAAAATCTTAATAGCTCTCTTATATCATTTTCAGGAACCAGAAAAGCTTTTATGTCGCTAAAAAGACTATAAAGAAGGGCATTTGCCCATTCGATTACACCACGCTTAACAGGAACAGTCTGCATGAGATTTGAACAGTGAGCACAAACCACTCCACCATCCAAATACGAAAAAGGCAGATTATTTAAAGAGTCTGAAGCTTCATCTGTTAAAACCGTAGCTCCGCAAGTAACACAGTTAATAAAGCTTGGCCTAAAGCCTAAGAAAGCTAAGGTCTTAAGGAGTACCGCTGCAAGCATTTGATTTGGATTACTAGACGAATTCTCTGCAATATAAGTAAGTCCCGCTACAACCATTTCAAACAGATGATCATTAACCTGTGCCGGATAAGTTGAGCGCGCAAGAAGTTCCAATATCGGACTTGCAGCAGTCGTCAATTCAATATTCCCTCGCAATGAAGGAAATCCCTCGATAAGACGCGCCTCTTTTACTATGTCAAGAGACTTTCCCTCCACAAGTAAAAGATCGCAAACGCAAAATAGCTCCAAGCGAGAAGAAAATGAGCTCGTTGGTTTTCTGGCTCCTTTAGCTACCGCTTGAATCTGAGAGCCATCCCGAGCTAATAGCGTAACAATTACGTCAGACTCCCCTAGCTTGGTGCGTCTCAAAACTAGAGCTCGCACCCCATAGGTAGGACGCGCCATTGCTTAATATTCACCTTCGCCATAACCAAAGCGTCGAATCTGATTAAGATCACGGCGCCAATTCTTGCGAATCTTAACCTGCATCTCCAAGAAAACCCTGCAGCCTAAAAGGGTTTCCAGATCTTGGCGAGCCTCTATTCCGATTTGCTTAATAGCAGCTCCACCTTTTCCGATTATGATGCCTTTTTGTGACTTACGCTCAACATAAATACTGGCATAGATTCGCTGCAAATCCTTCTTTTTGTTGTACTCATATTCTTCGACAACAACTCCAACAGCATGAGGGACCTCATCGCGCATAGAGTTCAAGATTTTCTCGCGGATAAACTCTGCAACAATCATTTCTTCAGGCTGGTCAGTTTCCATATCCTCCGGAAACCACAAAGGGCCTTCGGGGAGCAAGTTTGCAACCTCAGAAACAAAGTTATCAACATTTTCACCAGTTACAGCAGACAGGCAAACAACCGCATCCCAATCAATGGTTTTGGACGCCATAGCGCGTTGTTCTTCCAAAGTAACCTGATCAACAAGGTCACTTTTAGAGATAACAAGAATTTTCTTACAGCGCTTTGCTTTTGCCAGCTCGTTAATAACCCATTCATCACCTCTACCAAAAGGCGCACTGGCATCAAGAAGAAATGCTGCAACATCAATTCCTTCAAGCGATTTAAGGGCCGTCGTATTGAGTTCAGACCCAAGAGCGTCGTGAGGCTTATGAATGCCTGGCGTATCTACAATTACTAACTGAAATTCATCGGTAGTATAAATAGCACGGAAACGATGACGAGTAGTTTGCGGAGTCTGGCTCATGATGGCTAGCTTTTTACCCATAATGGCATTGAGAAGCGTGGATTTTCCAACGCTTGGCCTACCCAAAAGCGTTACAAATCCACTCTTAAAACCATTACTGGCTTGAAATAAATCGACGCCTTGGTCCCCTAGTGCTGAAGGATCGAAATCTTCTGGGTCAAACGAGGCAGGATCGAAAGTCATAACTAAAATCCAATCAGTGAAAGAATACGAGGCAAGAATAGAATAATCCCTACCAAAAGCGATGAAAGTGAAAGCAAATAAGTTGCACCTGCAGCACAATCTTTAGCAGCGCCAGCAAGTTCGTGGTAATCGGGTGAAACTAAATCTACCACCGCTTCGATAGCGGTATTTAAGGTTTCAGCACCTAAAACTAGGCCGAAACAAGAAATGCAAATTGCCCATTCAATAGCGCTAATTCCAAAAAAGAATCCAAGCACAACACAGACAAGTAAAAAGCAAATTTCGATTTTGAAATTACGTTCTTTAGAAGCAAGAAGAACGCCATTCATGGCGCACTTAAAAGCTTGAATTAACGTAAAGCCAGGACGCGTCATGAGCGCTGCTCTTTCCAAGCTGCAATAATCTCATCCTCAAGAGCTTCCATTTCTTCGGCTTCTTCTTCTTCGATATGGTCATAACCTAATAAATGAAGAATGCTATGCGTAATTAAAAGCGTAACTTCAGACTCAAAACTTGTTCCATACTCCGCCGTCTGAGCTTCGCAAACATCTGTTGCGATAATGGTGTCACCAAGCTCAAAGATTTCGCTCTCATCAAAATCTTCGCCTTCAAAGGGAAGATTGTCGCATTCGAACGAAAGGACATCCGTAGGCCTATCAATACCACGATAATTGCGATTGAGCTCATGGATCTTTTCATTGGTAACAAACGACAAAGAAAGCTCAGTATTTGGTGGGCACTTCATGTACTCCATGACAAAAGTACAAAGTTCTTTTAAAGGAAGACCAGCGATTTTTTCTTCACCATGTTCAACAAGAATAGTGACTTCCATGATTCCCCCTAGAGCTTAAGGTTCATTTCCTGAGCGCGCGCATATGCACTTACGATTTTAGCGACAAGAGAATTACGCACGACATCTGAAGAATGGAATTCGCAAAAAGCGATATCTTCAATTCCCTGTAAAACCTGGCGAACCGTCTTCAATCCAGAAATTCCACGCGGAAGGTCGGTCTGGGTAATATCGCCAGTTACCACCATCTTTGAGCCCATGCCTAGACGAGTAAGGAACATTTTCATCTGTTCAGGGGTGGTATTTTGAGCCTCGTCAAGAATTATGAAAGCATCATTAAGGGTACGACCGCGCATAAACGCAAGAGGAGCAATTTCAATCGTTCCGTCATCAAGCAAACGCTGAGCACGAGCACCATCCATCATTTCAAATAAGGCATCGTACAAAGGTCGAATATAAGGATCTATCTTTTCGGTGAGAGTACCCGGCAAAAAGCCAAGATTTTCTCCAGCCTCAACTACCGGACGCGTCAAAACGATTCGACCAACTTCTCGCCTAGTCAAAGCATCAACAGCCATAGCCATAGCAAGATAAGTCTTACCTGTTCCCGCAGGTCCAATACCAAAAGTAATCGTATTAGTCCTAATAGAATCTACATAGCTTTTTTGCGTGGAAGTTTTAGGGCGAATAGCGTGACCCTTATGGCTCAAAATGACATCCTTTTTTAAAGGCGCAGGAGCAAGTTCACCTGTTTTAAGAAGCGCAATCGAGCGCTTAACTTCATTAAAATTAGGCGCCTCACCAAGACGCATAGAATGCACCATATCGGTGAATAAGGTAGTTAAACTTGCGAGTTCAAGATCATTGCCTTCAAGCAAAATACGATTACCACGAAGCGTAATTTTTGCCTGGAAAGAGTCCTGAATAAGCCTGAGCAGCTCGTCATTTGTTCCCACAAAAGCAAGCTGGTCAATGTCGTCAGGAATGATAAAGGAAGAAGTAGTATTTAGCATGCGTTAAAGATACCAGACCTATCAATACTCGTTAAGCGTAAGGGCACAAGAGAACCAGGTTTTAATTTGTCGTTCACGTGAACTCGATAGAAAGAATCAGACATACCCATACCTTTTCCTTCAAT
The DNA here is from genome assembly GCA_963604935.1 of Bacteroidaceae bacterium. Taxonomy (GTDB): domain Bacteria; phylum Actinomycetota; class Coriobacteriia; order Coriobacteriales; family Eggerthellaceae; genus Anaerotardibacter. The sequence goes on along the minus strand of CAVCRX010000041.1, from coordinate 27,392 downwards.
TGCGACAAGCTCGGTTTTACCAATAAGCTTCTCACCAAAGGAAGCATGTAGCTCAAAAGATAAATCACGAAGTTTACGAGCTCGTTCTTCAGAAACTTCAGGTGCAATCTGATCAGTACGCAAAGCAGCAGGCGTACCTGCTCTCTTTGAATATCTAAAGACGTGAATTTTTGAGAACTGAGCCAAACGAGCCATGTCCAGCGAAGCCAAGAAATCCTCATCGCTCTCGCCCGGGAAAGCCACCATGATATCCGTCGTTAAAGAAATATAAGGCATCGCAGAGCGAAGCTTCTTTACTAATGCCTTAAAAAATTCAGCATCATAAGGACGATCCATCTCGCCCAACACCTTAGTTGAACCCGACTGCAATGGGAGATGCAGGTGCTGACAAATGCGCCCCTCACTTGAAGCCATAAGCTCAATCAATTCATCGGTGATAGAAATAGGCTCTATAGACGAAATACGGAAGCGGCAATTTTTAGTTTCGTTCAAAAGTAAACGCAAAAGCCAGGTTAAATCTCGCTCTGGGTTTTCTTGATAAGAACCCAAGTCGATACCCGTAAGAACAATCTCTGATACGCCAGCATCTACCAGAGACTTCACTTCTGAAACTATTTGCTCCGAAGGACGTGACCAGGCCCTACCACGAGCAACATGCACGATACAAAAGGTGCAGGCATGATCGCAGCCGTCCTGAATCTTTACACCCACGCGTGCTGGAAAATCTTCTCCAACACGAACAAATGCTTCTGTTTCAATATTAAGAAGCTCTGTTTTATCAACTACAGCAATACGATCATCAAGAGCAGCATAGCCTTCTGGATCAATATTTGCCGCACAACCAGTTACGATAACTTTTGCAAAAGAATTTGCACGTAAAGCACGATGTATTGCTTTGCGCGTTTTTTTCTCAGCCTCACCGGTAACCGTGCAGGTATTAATTACAATCACGTCTGCATACGAAATGCTCACCATCTCGGCACCACGCGCCAAATATGCCTGAGCAATGCTGTCGGATTCAACGCGATTTACACGACAGCCCAGGTTAACAATACAAAATTTCATGGATTAACCCAAACAACCAAGCTCATGCAAAACAAGGGCTGGAGCAACAATTCCAGCTGTTTCAGTACGCAATATCGAAGAGCCTAAGCTTACTAAAGAGGCGCTAGGACAAACAGTAGTAAAGGTGTTTACCTCATCTGAAGTCAAACCGCCTTCAGGGCCAACAATTACTGCTACACATGCTTCAGAAGCATTCTTAATATCACAAAGATTAAAGCCCTTCTTAATGGCTTCTTTGATATTCAAAGAAGTGGGCGCCTCTTCCCAACATACAGCAACAACACTTGCATCCTTTAAGAATGCGGCAGCATCCGGAACAGACATAGGTTCTAAAACTTCAGGAACAAAAGGCTGACCCGACTGCTGAGCTGCGCTTTTAGCTATTGATTGCCATCGCTCAAGTTTTTTGCTCTGCTTTTTAGTATCAAGCTTCATCACGCATCGAGATGCTTTAAGCGGCAAGAAAGACGAAACACCAAGCTCGGTGGCGTGACGGAAGATTTCTTCCATCTTGTCACCCTTAGCTAAGCCTTGAACAAGAATGACTTTTGGCCGCTCAACTGCATCTAAATGCTGGCAAATGCGTACAACTGGCAAATCTCCAGCAAGGTCAACAAACTCGCATTCAAAATAGTCACTCGCAGCATCAACGACAGCAATATGTTCACCAGGACGAACGCGAAGGACCTTCAAATGACGAAGATCTTCACTGCTCAAACAAAGCTCAAACAGCTCAAGTTTTTCGTTGGCTAATATTTGATTATCTAAATAGAAATGCTGTAGTGACATATCTTTTCCTGTTAAAAAGCAGAGCTTATGCATCCCAGGAAGACTAACACTTAAATAGCGATAGGCTTCCCATGAAGACTAGTTAAAAGCATCCTTGATCTTTTGCAAAGGGGAACGATGCTTTGAGTAATCCTCTCCCATTTCTGCAGCGAGCTTTTCAAGCAATTCTCGCTCAGACTTGCTCAGGCGCTCAGGAATACGCACATCAACATGAACATACATATCGCCACGAGAATCCTGATTTAATCGAGGCATACCAGCATCGCGCACACGCACAACCTGACCATATTGACAGCCTTCAGGAATCTTGACTTCAACCTTTTCATCTTCAAGAATTCCCTCAACCTCAATAGTAGAACCAAGGGCAGCTTGAACCATACTAACTACAGCTGAGCAATGTAAGTCATCGCCGTCACGCTCAAACAATTCATGATCCTGGACACGAACTGTAACAACCAAATCACCTGATACGGCACCACGAACGCCGGCTTCACCAAAATCTTTAAGACGAATAGACTGCCCGCTATGGACACCTGCCGGAACATCGACTCCAAGACGCTGCCTATCAGGAACGCGACCTTGGCCTTCACATTCTGGGCAAGGATTTTCGACCGTCTTACCTGTGCCGCCACATTTAGTACAAGTAGCGGCTGATTGCATAGCTCCAAGGAAAGTTTGCTGAACAGTTACAACGCGACCTTGACCCTTACATTCAGGACAGGTTACTTCTTTACCATCTTCACCTAAGCCAGAGCCGCCACACTCATCACAGGGCGACAGGCGATCATAGACGATTTCTTTGTGTACACCACGAGCTGCTTCTTCAAGAGTAATGCGCAGGCCAACCGACATATCACGGCCATCACGGCGAGCAGGGCGGCCACCACCTGATGCATTGCCACCACCAAAGAAGGAGCTAAAGATATCTCCCATGCCAAAGCCGCCACCAAACAAGTCTTCGAGGTCAACGTAGCTTCCGCCACCAGCAGCGCCCCCAACAGTACCAAAGCGATCATATTGAGAACGCTTAGAAGGATCAGATAAAACATCGTAAGCTTCGTTTAATTCCTTGAAGCGCTCTTCGGCGTCTGGCTCCTTGTTAACGTCAGGATGCAATGTACGGGCCTTCTTGCGAAAAGCCTTTTTAATTTCATCGTCCGTTGCATCTTTAGCAACACCAAGAATCTCGTAGAGGTCCTTATCTGCCATAAGCCTTAATCACTGTCCTTCTAATAAATCTAAGATTTCTAAACATTAATTCCTGAATAAACTAGCTATCCCCTAGTGCATTTTTAGCTGCATGAACTGCGGCGATAACTTGAGAATAATTCATGCGTGTAGGGCCCAAAATAGCCACTACGCCCATGTTGTCTCCTTCGCCAAAATGGCTTGCCACAACCGAAACACCATTAAGTTCTTCGGTACCATTTTCATGTCCAATACGAACAACTGGACCCTCATGACTTACAGCATCGTCGTAGACCTTAAGTAAAATGGTGTCATCTTCAAGCATTGACAAAACGGGCAGCAAACTTGCCGAAGCGCTAAATTCGGGCTGAGCCATAAGATTAGCCATGCCAAGCTGATAAGGGCGTTTACGACGCTGACCAGTTAAACAAGCCGAAAGCTCTTGAACCAAGAGGGCAAAAAGGTCATCACTAGCGATTTCTGCATCAAGTTCATCTTGCACATGAAGGCTTTCAAGATAGTGGGAACCTACCAAATTATTAAGCTTTTCCTGTACACGTATAACAGCGTCAGCGCTAACAGCCTTATTCAAATCGATGCTACGGTTTAAGACAGTTCCCTCATGAGTAACCGCAACCAAAATCAAACGCTGCGCAGACAACTGCACAAGGTTTACAACCTTGATATGCAAAGAAAGCATACGCGGAGGAACAACGAAAGCCAAACAATCAGTCAGACGCGTAAGAGCCAAAGATGTACGCTCAAACAAATCATCAAGTTCTTGAGCTGTTTCTTTGAGCTCCTCGATTTGCAAAGACGAAGCATTACCAGACCAGTGAGCTAACAGCTCATCCACAAAAACGCGATAGCCCAAATCAGTAGGAATACGACCCGCTGAAGTATGAGGTTGCTTTAGAAAACCTTCATCCTCAAGACGCGATAACTCATTGCGAATCGTTGCCGAACTGCAGCCAAGATCATAGTGATCAAATAGTGTTTTTGATCCAACAGGCAGAGCATTGCTGACATATTCCTCTATCAAGGCGCGCAGAACGAGCGCTCTACGATCTGAAAGCATATCCACCTCCTTGAATCACACGATTAATCATTCGAGATTTTAGCAGTCTCAAGGCTCAAGTGCTAATTCATATGGAGAAGAGGTGATTTCTTTTTGTATACAGAATTACGGGGCTAAATCCAGAATCCGTCCATACATCTGATTACCCAAAAGCCAACCTTTTTTTGTTGGCTTAAATCTAGATTCGGAATACAAGGCATAAGCATCTTCAACTAGAGAATCAAAAACTTCCCATGCTTCAGGGAGCTCAAAGCAAGCATTAATTACTTCGTCAGCAGAAACTCCGATACTTCTTCGCATGCCAAGCATCAAATCTTCTGCGATTTTTTGATGGGCATCAATTGTTTCGATAATTCCATTTTGGTCATATCGCACACGACAATTAGCATCCTGTTTCATGCCAACGGCCCCAGGCCCTAAACCCAAATAAGGAAGACCTGTCCAATAGGCTTGATTGTGCCTACTTTCGCCACCAGGTTTCGCGTAACTTGCTACCTCATAACGATAGAACCCAGCTGATGCACAGCGCTTTTCCGCAAGCTGCATCATCTCGGCAGCAAGATCATCATTAGGACTAGGGTACACCCCTTTTTCTACCAGACAATCAAGAGGCGTTCCTTCTTCTAGTGTCAAAGGGTATACGCTCAAATGATCGATACCTGTTGACAAAGCAAGGCAAAGAGAACGATCAAAACTTTCAAGGCTTTGATTAGGTAAGCCACACATTAAATCTAGGCTTATATGCTGAAAACGTGAACGGGCATATTCAAGTGCCCGTAAGGCTTCTTCAGAAGAATGAAGGCGCCCAAGCATCGTAAGTTCTTTATCGTTAAAACTTTGAACACCCAGAGATAAGCGTGTAACACCAAGAGCATAAACATCTTTCACCATAGCCTCGGTTAAGCTATCCGGATTTGCTTCCATAGTGAATTCAATATCAGGCTCAACACGCATACAAAGGTTGAGTGTATAGAGCAAGCGAGTAAGGCGATGCAAACCAAGGTAACTCGGCGTACCACCGCCCAAATAAATCGTTTTAATATCTTTTAATAAGCCAAAAGCAGAAGCCTGGCGAATATCTTGTTCAAGTTGCTCAAGATAAGTATCAAGGCAAGGATCATCAGGGCTGCAGGCTTCTGTCACGAAATCACAGTAGGCACATCTTCTATGACAAAAGGGCACATGAATATAAAGAGCCTTATAAGCTTCAAAACCTGGCTCAAGGTTCCATACCTTAGCCTCTGCTTGTTCCTGTAAATTCAAGCCAAGCAAGCCACTCAAAGGGCTTGAGTCCTGGAAACCGTATTTATCTAAAGCATCAAGGCTCATTGGCGGTTAAGCTCCAAGAGTTGATCAAATAGAGCCTCAAAATCCTCGTAACTTGAAGCTTGATTAATAAGTCCACGAATCTTGGGGGCGCCATGCAAACCAGCGCAATACCACATAGCATGTTTGCGCATACGTACGATATTTCGTCCATCACGTTCAGACAACAAACGAGCATGACGCTTTGCCATAAATACACGTTCTTCAATTGAAGGTGCTGTCTGCGGTTTTCCAGTAGTTAAGACGGATTGAATATCAGAAAAGATCCAGGGATTCCCTTGAGCTCCCCGCCCGACCATCACTGCCTTGCAGGAAGTTTGTTCAAACATAGCACGAGCATCATTTCCGCAGTTTATATCGCCATTTCCGACTACCGGAATAGTGACCGCCTCAACGACACGAGCAATAGTTCCCCAATCTGCATCTCCTCGATAAAACTGCTGAGAAAAGCGACCATGAACCGTTAAAGCATCTGCACCAGCAGACTCAAGAACCTTTGCAAATTCAGGAGCAGTTTCGTGGTCTAATTCGTAGCCACGACGAAACTTTACCGTAACGGGGCAAGAAACCGCATTCTTAACACTACGCACGATTAAAGCTGCGAGCTCAGGATTGCGCATGAGCGCAGAACCGTCACCTTTACCAGCTATTTTGCGCGCAGGGCAGCCCATATTGATATCAATAGAAAACAAGCGAGAACCCAATAGCTCTTCGATTGTCGATGCTTGTGCAGCCATAGTTTCAGGCTCGTGCCCAAAAATCTGAACACTAACCTTATTCTCAAGTGGCGAAAGACGCATTAAGTCATGGGTTTTTTGATTGTTGTAGCTCAGCGCCTTGGCAGAAACCATTTCGGTAAAAGTAAGTTGCGCGCCTTGCTCTATACACAACTCACGAAAGATTTCGTCAGTAACACCAGCCATAGGCGCCAAAATCACCTTGCAGTCATCAAAAAGCATGCTACTCATCAACTTTAAGAATGGCCATAAATGCTTCTTGCGGAACTTCGACGTTTCCAATAGCCTTCATGCGCTTTTTACCCTTTTTCTGAGCTTCAAGCAGCTTGCGCTTACGAGAAATGTCACCACCATAACACTTTGCTAAAACGTCCTTGCGAACAGCACGCACGGTCTGACGAGACAGGATACGCGAACCAACCGCAGCCTGAATAGGCACCTCAAACTGCTGACGAGGGATAATCTCTTTAAGCTTTTCACAAAGGACTCGACCCTTATCGTAGGCTTTGTCCTCATGCACGATAAATGAAAGAGCATCAATAGCCTTACCCGAAAGCAAAACATCTAACTTAACCAGTTTTGAAGGCTTATATTCATCAAAATCGTAGTCAAGGGACGCATAGCCCTTAGTACGGCTCTTTAGCTGGTCAAAGTAATCCATAATAAGCTCTGAAAGAGGCATCTCCCAAAGCATTTCTACTGTCTGCATACCCAAATAATTCATGGTTTTAAACTCACCACGACGAGCACAAGTTAAATCCATGACAGCACCAATATAATCAGGCGGAATAAGGATCTTAGCTTTAAGATAAGGCTCTTCAACGTGATCAATAGCGCTTGGATCTGGCATATCTTGTGGACTATGCAGTGAAATCATTTCACCACTCTTAAGATAGACGTTGTACTCAACGCTTGGAGCAGTAGCCAAAAGATCAAGATTAAATTCACGCTCAAGGCGCTCTTTAATAACCTCCATATGCAACAAACCCAAGAAACCGACACGGAATCCAAAGCCAAGAGCATGCGAAGTTTCAGGCTCCCAGATTAAGGCTGGGTCGTTCAAAGAAAGCTTTTCAAGGGCATCCTTTAAAGGTTCATATTGATCGGCATCAATAGGGAACAAACCCGTAAAGACCATCGGTTTAACATCACGATAACCAGGCAAGGGTTCACCGCAGCCGCCCTGAGGAAGGGTGATTGTGTCACCAACTTTTACCTTAGAAGGATCCTTAAGGCCAGTGACCAAATAGCCAACCTCACCTACACCAAGCTCATCACAAGGAACCTCGGTAGGACGACGAACGCCAACCTCTTCGACTGAGGTTTCGGTATTGGTGGCCATCATATGAATTGTCTGACCCTTTTTAATCGAGCCATCAACAATACGAATTAAGGCAACAACGCCACGATAAGCATCAAAGTACGAGTCAAAAATAAGTGCGCGCAATGGAGCATTAGCATCCCCTTCAGGCGTGGGAATGTTGTAAACAACCGACTCGAGCAAATCATGAACGCCTTCGCCAGTTTTACCCGAAGCCAAAACAACATCTTCAGCAGGTAGCGCTAAGCCATCTTCGATTTCAGTCTTTACGCGCTCAGGGTCCGCCGCAGGAAGATCAATCTTATTAATTAAAGGAATGATTTCAAGATTGGCATTCATGGCCATCATGCAATTAGCCACCGTTTGAGCTTCTACACCCTGGGTAGCATCAACAACGCATACCGCGCCCTCGCAAGCCGCCAAACTACGAGAAACCTCATAAGTAAAGTCAACATGGCCTGGGGTATCGATGAGGTTAAAGTAATAGGTATTGCCATCATCGGCCTTATAGTCAACACGAACAGCCTGGCTTTTAATAGTAATTCCGCGCTCACGTTCAATATCCATTGAGTCAAGGAGCTGCGCCTGCATGTCGCGTGAAGCAACCGTGCCAGTTAGCTCCAAAATACGATCAGACAGGGTAGATTTACCATGATCGATGTGAGCAATAATTGAGAAATTTCGAATATAACGAGGGTCGATTGACATATTTTCCTTTGAGCAATATTTCTACAAAACTATTAACTTAGTTAGGCTAACAACCAAAAATTTAAGAAAGATTATACCTAGGCTTTTTTCAAATAAGCTAGAAAGCAAACATCATCTCTATAAGATAAAATCCCTAGAGCTGTTCAAAGCACAAATGAATCTCTTAAAACTAAAGAAGAGAAATTCCGTGCTAATAGCTAATGCATATGGTATTATTTCAAAGCTTTCGTCTTCAAGAACTAATTATATGGAGGAATAAACGTGGCAAACATTAAGTCCCAGAAGAAGCGCATCATCACTAACGAAAAGGCTCGTCGTCGCAATCGTGCTGTCCGTGCCGAGCTCAAGACCGCAACTCGCGTTGTACGTGAGGCTGTAGCTGCTGGCGATGGCGCTACCGCATACGCTGCTGCTCAGAAGGCATGCCGCCTGCTCGACCGCGCTGTTACCAAGGGCGTTATCCACAAGAACCAGGCTGCAAACCGCAAGTCTGGCATCATGAAGCTTGTTAACACCGTTGCTACCGCAGAAGATATCGCTGCTTACAAGCCCGCACCTAAGAAGGAGCAGGCTGCAACTGGCTCCAAGAAGGCTGCTGCTAAGGAAGCTAAGAAGGCTGCTTACGCTGAAAAGGCTAAGGTCAAGGAAGCAAACCGCAAGGAAACTCAGGCTGCTCAGGCTGCTGCCGCTAAGAAGAAGGCTGAGGAAGAGGCTGCTGCCGCTGCTGCTGAAGCCGAAGAGGCTACCGAGGACGCTGAGTAAATCAGTTTACTTCTTGAATCCCTACGGGTTCATTCGCATATCTAATAAAAAAGAGAGTCGAATGGCTCTCTTTTTTATTGCAGACATATAATCAGGCTCAAACTTTTTAACGACGAATCGTCGCAACAAGCCAATCAAGAAAAACGGTATCGGGTTCTCCGCCGCTTTTCATAAGTTGCTCGGCATTGCAGGCACTAGAAAGCGCATTTATCAATTCATTCATCGTAAAATTACGCGCCCATGAATTATGATTTTTCACACGCCAATCAGGAACTTTAAGCAAGCTTGCGAGCTGCCTAGAGTCTCCCCTTTTGGCAAGCGCTTTAGCTGTTATCAATTCCCTAATACGGGTAACGCAAAAAGAAAGCAAAGCATAAGATGACGTTGAGCCATTCATTTTTCGCAAAAGCACCAAGCAGCGCTCAAGATTGCGCCCCGCAAATGAATCGACAAACTCCCATGGCTTAACTTCTGCCGTACGAGCAACAAGCGAAAAAACTTCGTTTTCATTAATTGCATCGCTACCGCGATGCGACAAAGCAAGCTTGCGAACCTCAGAATCAAGCGCAACAGTATTAGTACCAACTAAATCGATAAGGGCATTTGCAGCACCAGGCGTAAGCTGCACACCATGCCCCTGTGCCATACCCATAACAGTTTTTCCAAGATCACGCCTGGCAAGCGGAGCGCAATCAATAACCGAGGACTTCCCTACTGCAGCAATTGCCTTATAGAGACGCGTATTTTTAGCAAGCTTATTTGCAACTAACAATAAGACTGTAGTCGAACAAGGCTGCTCCAGATAGGAAACAAGAATCTCGGAATCAGCCTTCTTTAGGCGCTCAACATTATCAACACGAACAAGTCGCACCTCACTTGCAAAAGGCAAGGTATTAGCTGCGTTTACTATTTCTTCACCAGTGACGTCTTCACCCTGAAAACGATCAAAATTAAAACTTAAATCACCCATTGTGGACAGGCGCGCATCAAGACGTTTAAGTACGGTCTCGCGTTTGAGTTCATCTTCACCCACAACAAGATAGGCTGGAAGAAGGGGGGCTTTGTTGTTTGCTTTAGTCATAGCTGCATTTTACCCTACCGTCTTAATCTTTATACACGTAGATTCAAAGCTACAGATAACCTTACCCAACTGATCGCTTCTAAGAATTTCAGCGCCCGCATTCTTTAGGGCCGATAGAGCTTCTTCAGTTGGATGTCCATAACTGTTATGAGCACCAACACTTACAAGGGCAAGTTCTGGCTTAATACAATCAAGTAGTTCATCGTCTACCGAAACGCGTGAGCCATGGTGACCTACCTTGAAAACATCAATATCATCTAGGCCCTGTTTATACGAAAGCATAGTAAGGGTTTCGCTTTCGGCATCACCACAAAATAAGATTTTCCACTCTTTTGAGCCTTTAGTTATACGCGCTTCAACAATCAAGCTATCTTGGTTTCCACCGTCTACAACCTCGCTTGGAGACAAAACAGAAAACTCAAAATTGCCAACAGAAAAGTTTGATCCTGCATCTAATTCTTGAGCTTCTTTACCTGTTAGCTTCAAAGCCTCATCTGTTATTTCTTTAGCTTTAGGATTATCAAGATTACTTATCCCGTGAGCAAGAAAAACAGTATCAACACGAACAATCCCTCTTAAAGCAGCTAAAGAACCATAATGATCGTCGTCACAATGCGTAATCATTACGCCATCAAGATGCCCTACCCCCTCGCTAGCTAAGCCTTGAAGAAGCTTGCTGTCGGATCGCCCTGTGTCAATTAACAGATTGCAACCCTTGCTCTCAAGAAGGAAAGCGTCGCCTTGCCCGACATCTAACATCACCAGGTCATCACCATGGAAGATGAGCCTGCTTCCTCCTGCAATAAACAAAAATACAAGCAAGAAGCTACATGCACCAGAAGCAATAATTAGCGTATTGGGCATTGTTGGCGCTGGCCAAGTTAGCCACCAACCAACACACACTATTATTCCTAAGATCAAGGCTGCTTCATCGTTGAGACTCAAGGGAATACATGCGAAGGGTAGACAAACTAAGCAATGAACAGCAATAACAAATAAGCCTAAAAAAGCACTCAGCAAAATAATGACAAAATTCAACAGAGGCGGTATCAGCGTCAAAGGAAGCAAAACCAAACAAAAGCCCATCGCAATGCTTAATACGGGACCCGCTATCAAGTTTGCAAGTGGTGACACCAGAGGAACTTGAGAGAAAAGGTTAATAGTTAAAGGAAGCGTTGGCACAGTAGCAGCTAAGGTAATTGCAAACGAATTCTTAATAAAGCTTGGCACAACATCAAGCTTAGATAAGAACCAGCTTACCCACGGCGCAAAGAGCGCTATACCTAGCGTCGCCAAAACTGATAATTGAAAAGATACCGAGCCTGCACAACTAGGGTCTATGCCTACAAATAAGGCAATCACGACTCCAAGCGAGGATAGCGAACTAGCCCTCCTAGAACTTAAGGATGATAACAAGGAAAGAATTGCCATAACCGCAGCTCGTAGGCATGAAATAGGAATTCCAACCATAAATAGATAAAGTAACAAAAATACTGAAGATGCCAAGCAGGTTCTTCTAACGCTAAAACCGAGTTTTCTTAAAAGGCTTAGCATAAAGCCAGAAACTAAAGCTAAATGTGCACCAGAAACGGCAACAAGATGAGCTAAACCCGCAAGCTTAAAATCACCATAGATAAGGGTTGTAGAAAAGTTAGGCCTAAAGCCAAAGGCCAAAGCAAGGATTAGCGATTTAATTTCACCCAGAGAAATCCCACCTGGAATTTTTATCTCTAACAATTCATCCAAAGAAGAAACTTTAGCACCCGGAAAGCCTTTAAGAATCAGCTTTGCGCCTGTATCAAAGGAATACTCAGTTGAATAAATCAAGCGCTTCCTGAATGAGCCAAGAACAGCAATAAGACTTGATGATTCCTTAATCTCTAATTGCTTGACGGCAAGCTTTGCAATGGCGCCCTTTCCATCAAGATAATCCGTGTCCTCAGGCAAGCTTAAATTTCCTGATAGACAAAAAGCATCGCCAAAATACAGTTGCATGTCGTCAGAGTAGGACAAAACAAGTTTATAGACCTTACCGCTACAAGAGACATTAGCTAAACACTGAGAACCATAGGCTGTCTTACTTGAGTCACTAAGAACATAGCCAAAAGCCTGGTCAAGTTGTTTGTTTTCCAACAAAGTATTACGCTCGGAATCTAGGTATGAGTCTTGAATTAAGCCACATGCAAAGCCAAAAGTTAAAGCCAAAACACAAAGCAGTGGTACAGCAAGTGGAGAATTCAAAACCCTACGCAGAATTACAAGGCAAAGCGCCACTAATAAGCCAGCAACCAACAAAACGATTCCCAGGCAAAACTCAGCTTGAGCTACTAAAGTCCCAAACCAAAACACAAGCCCAGCAAGCAATAAAGGCGGAATTGATGGTCTGTATGTGGGCGTAAACTTTCGCTTCTTGCTTTGATCTTTCAGTTTTCGGCGCTTCATTACTAGACCTTAAACCCTAATAAAATCAGCTATAGCTTCATATCTCTTATCCCCTATGCCAGAAACTCGTTTAATATCCTCAGGTTTTTTGAATGGTCCGTTCGCTTCCCTGTCTGCAACAATTTTTGCTGCAGTAACTTCTCCAACCCCTGAAAGAGCAGTGAGCTCCTCAGCGCTTGCTGAATTAATATTTATCTTTGAGTTTGACGTGCTCGACTTACCACTAGAAGCACTACTGCTCGATGAAGCTCCACTTGAAGAAGACGAAGAATTAGATGAAGAATCTTCAGAATCTTCGCTCTTTGCGGAAACAATAATCTGTTCCCCGTCGGTCAATACTTGTGCTTGATTGACGCTTGAAGAATCTGCTTTCTTTGTAAATCCACCAGCCATTTCAATAGCAGTGGCTAAGCGTGATCCTTCTGTTAGCTCATATAGACCAGGCTTTTTTACCTGTCCAACAACGTCAACGAAAATGGTTTTGGATTGTGTACTGAACTCTGAATCCTCATCTCCTGAAGAAGAATTTTGTTCTGTAGAATCGTCCACAAATTGATTAGTTTTGGCTCCCTCAGAAGAAGTCTGGCTTGCTTCAATATCGATCCCAGAGCCGCCGTCTATGTTGCCTGCAATTATCCCCCATACTGTCTGACCAAAAATCACCAGCAAAACAGCAGCAACAATAAATAGCCCGGCAAGAACAGGTGCGCGTAAACCCTGTACATGAAGCTTTTTACCTATTGAATTTGATTCACTAATAAAAGACATGGCTAACCTCCCTTGCGGAAAGATTAGCCATAAAAACTAAAAGATATTTGAAGAGAACTTAAAGGAAATTAGAGATAAATCTGATTAGCTTTCTTGAAGAAAAACTAATGAACCTTCAGGCTGCTCAGCTTGATTTTCCTTTTCGGGCTTTCGCATTTTTCGAGGCTTGTAGCTTGGGCAAGCGTAATCATGTATTTCAACAGAGTTGAAAGCTTCCTCCACCCATTCGTCAAGCTGCGGCAAAAGAGCCTCGGCTTCTTCAACCTTAAAAAGCTTGGCATGAGTCTCTGGGTTACGAGGCATAAACAAAGTGCAACAGTCTGCAGCCTGCTCGCTCGAAATAGCAAAGGTCCCAAGTTTTTCGGCATCATTAATAATGTCTACCTTGTCAGAGCCAATAAGAGGTCTATAGATTGGCAAACTAACAGCAGCATTGGTAACCATAATATTGTCCATAGTCTGCGAGGCAACCTGACCTAAGCTCTCGCCAGTTACTAAAGCTTTAGCCCCTTCAAACTTAGCAATTCGCTCTGCCACCCTAAACATAAAGCGACGATAAATAATTACGCGAAGAGAAGGCGGCACCACGCTTGCAATTTCACGCTGATAAGTGCCAATAGGAACAATATAGACGCGACCAATACAACCCGTGCGCTCCAAAACATGAGCAATATCATCAACTAAGAATTCGCTCGTTGCAGAAGACTCAGGTCTACCCGAAAAATGCACACCGATAGGAGTTGCACCACGACGTGCAATCTTCCAGGTTGCAACAGGTGAATCGATGCCCGAAGAAAGAAGGCACACTGCTTTACCGGCACTACCTACTGGTAGGCCACCAACACCCACAATGCTTCGACCATAGATATAACAGCCACCCTCAATAAACTCAACACGTACGTCAACGCCAGGGTTTTTAACGTCAACCTTGTGATCTGGGAAATTGCGGCATAACTCAGCGCCAATCAACTTAATCATTTCCATAGAAGGGATTTCCCAGTTGGTATGATTACGCCTGCATGATGCCTTAAAGGTCGTAAACGGTTCGCAGTCGCGCAGAGCCTGAACAGCAGTTGCATATACTTCTTCAAGTTCTTGCTTACAGCGATAACCGCAGCTTACGCGAGCAATACCAGGTACGCCAGCAATACGATCAGCTACAGCGCAAGCATCTTCGTAACTAGCGTTTTCTTTAATAAAGATGCACAACCTTCCCGAGATACGACGAATGCCCATAATGGGGCATTCGGCAAGAAGCGCCTTGAGATTGCTCACAAGACGCTTTTCAAATGTGGAGCGGTTGTGACCCTTCAAGCCAATCTCGTGATAATGAACGAGACAAACTCGTTGAAGAGACATAAGTCCTCCTATGATGGGAGCTAGAAACTCGAGCTAACTAGTGATTTGCAACATCAATAGTTGCAGGGTCATAAGAAACATCGCCTGAAGCAACTTCATCGAATGCAAGACTCAGGGGACGACGATTGTTTGACTTAGCAATGTCAATAGCCTTTTCAAGCTGAATAGCACGATTACGCTGACCACGCATCATGTCGTTAATATCATGTGCGCGCTTAGCAGCTAAAGTGCAGAGCAAAAAACGATCGTTTTCAGCCTGGTCAAGCAGGACATCAATCTTAGGTTCAATAAGTGACATATGGTTTCCTTCTTACTGTCGTGCGTAGGAATCGACGACTTGAACCAGCTGGCTCAAAGATTCGTCGAGATTATCGTTCACGAGCTGAATATCATACTCCATTTTTAAAGAAAGCTCCACCTCGGCATTTTTCATTCGTGTCGCAATCACCTCTTCTGATTCGGTACCGCGACCACGAAGACGGCGCTCAAGTTCCTCTAAAGAAGGAGGCTCAATAAAAATCAAACGTGCTTCAGGTAAATGATTGCGCACCTGAAGGGCACCCTGGACATCAATCTCAAGAATTACCTGAGAACCAGAAGCCATATGTTCCTTAATGGGTGCTATAGGAGTGCCGTAATAGTTTCCATGGACTTCGGCCCATTCAAGGAAACCATCCTTAGCAATAAGTTCTTTAAAATCATCTACCGACATAAAGCGATAATGAACCCCGTCAATTTCGCCAGGACGCGGATTACGGGTGGTAGCTGACACCGAGACCCAGGCATCGGGTACAACTTCAAGCAAACGAGCCACCAGGGTACCTTTACCTGCCCCTGATGGCCCAGAAATTACAAATAGATTGCCAACACGCATTAATTAGCCCAATCGTTCAAGTAAGGCCTCTCTCTGACGATCACCTAAGCCCTTAATGCGACGCGATTCCGCGATTCCGAGCTCATTGATTACTTTGACAGACCTAGCTTTACCAAAACCAGGAAGAGCCTCGATAAGAGAAGTTACCTTCATGCGACCTACTATGGGGTCATCCTTCATATCAAGAACCTCTTGCAAAGCTAGTTTACCGCTTTTTAGCTGCTCACGTATTTCAGCCCTACGAATACGTGCTGCTTTTGCTTTTTCTAACGCCGCCTGACGTTGCTCAAGGCTGAGTTCTGGTACTGCCATTTTGGAGCTCCTTTCAACACTGACGCTCCACTACGTCAGACAAACATCCAATAAAGATTAGTGTAGTTAAGAGGAGGCTATTTTTATTGCAGATTTACATTAATTCAGATTTTATTATTTATTTTTTACCAGTTAAGAGCGCATTTTTTAAAAGATTTGAACAAAGAATGTCTTCGCAACAAAATCAAGAAAAGTCATCAGAAAGTTAGAAATTAAGCTAGCCTGAATAATAGAAAGAAAGATAAAACGGCAAAATTTATCTAAAAAGAATTCGACAATTAAAACGAAAATGTGGGCACCATTTATACATGGCACCCACATTTATCTGAGTCTTAATAAAATCTATAAAAGAGATGAAATAGGAATAGAAAGCGCATCCTTAGGCAAATAATTAGCAAGACTAACAATAGCTAAAACCTTTGCTTCAGCTTTGTTTGCAAGCTCAACCAAAGCATCAACTTGCTCTTTATCTGAAAGCACTGGGATAGCCAAGACAAGGCCTTCGTTCTTATTCATGACAAACCCGCGCTCAAATGTAGCTCCATCATCCTTTTTAGAGGCGTATAAGAACCTACACCAGGCAACAGCAGCAGTCATAAAGCCAAATAATTGATCATCCTCATACGAAAGAATTACTTTGGCATCCTTCTGAATTTTTAACTGAGAATCAAAACCTTGGAACATCTCAACTACTAATTTATTAGTAAGAATTGGATCTTCCAGCAGGCGATCCATTACTGGAAGGTATTCAACAATCTGACCATTAGGAAGGTTGGCATTTTCTTTAAGAGCGCAAGAACGACGCAATAAGTCGACGATTTCTTCCTTCTTCATTTTTCCTCTTTCAAAAAAATAAATCCAAAGTGTAATTGCTAGAGCGATGCCGCAATCGCATCAAAGGCAGCAGCGGGGTCATCAGCCTTTGTAATGGGACGGCCGATAACCAAATGACTTGCACCATTATCAAAAGCAATTCTTGGAGTAGCAACGCGCGTCTGGTCGTCTAAACTAGCGCCAGCAGGACGTACACCTGGTGTTACGATAGCTGCAGTAGCACCAAGGAGTTCACGCATCTGAGCAGCCTCCCAGGGAGAACAGACAACTCCAGTAAGACCCGCTTGCTTAACCAAGCCTGCAAGATTTAAAACTTGGTCTTCAACATCGCCAGGAACGCCATTTCGATTAAGCTCTTCTTGCCCCATCGAAGTAAGAACAGTGACACCAAGACTAATAGGTTCATTGCCCTGCGCGCCTTCTTGCAAACCTGTGTGAGCCTCTTCCATCATCGAAACGCCACCGAAGGCATGAACGGTAATCATATCAGCACCGGTTGAAGCAACAGCGCGAGCTGCACCCTTCACCTGGGCAGGAATGTCATGAAGCTTAAGATCAAGAAAAACCTTAAAGCCCATGTCTTTTAATTCTCGAATAATAGAGGGACCCTCTTGATAAAAAAGTGTCATACCAACTTTTACCCAGCTCGCACGACCTTTAAGCATTTCCCCAAGCTCAAGAGCACGAGCGCGGTCGCAATCAAAAGCAACGATAATTCGATCCTTTTCAGGAATGGAGCTGAAACCTAGCAAACCATACCTCCAATTAATTCATTAACGTCAGTAAGACCTTGAGATTCGCAATATTCTTCAATGCCTTTTATAACCTTAAGGCTAGCAGTGGGATCAACAAAATTATAAGCACCAACCGCAACAGCAGTAGCGCCAGCAAGCATAAATTCGATTGCATCCTCAGCGCAAGCAATACCACCCATACCGAGCACAGGAACCTTAACCGCCTGAGATACCTGCCAAACCTTAGCAAGAGCTACCGGTTTAATAGCCGGACCTGAAAGTCCGCCAGTTACTCGAGCGAGCAAAGGTTTGCGTGTACGAATATCAATACCCATACCAAGTAAGGTATTAATGAGACTAATTGCGTCGGCGCCCGCAGCTTCGGCAGCACGTGCAATCTCGGCAATATCAGTAACATTGGGAGTCAGCTTAACAAACATTGGTTTAGAAGTTTGATTACGGCAGGCGCTCACAACCTCTTCAACCATTTTTGGGTCAGTTCCGATAGTCATTCCGCCAGCATCAACATTAGGGCAAGAAATATTGATTTCATAGGCGTCAGGGACACTCGATTGCTCGAGAGCCTGCAGACACTGCACATACTCCGGAACACTATGTCCACTTACATTGACGATAACCGTAGCACCTTGCGACTCAAGCCAAGGAAGATCCACTTCTTTAAAGTGTTCAACGCCGGGATTCTGAAGACCAATCGCATTAAGCATGCCATAGGGAGTCTCCGCCAAACGAGGCATAGGACCGCCCTCCCATGGCACGATAGACACACCTTTCGTAGTAACAGCGCCCAATGCAGAAACATCCAAAAAATCTGAATACTGCATACCCGAACCAAAAGTTCCAGAAGCTGTGGTAACGGGGTTTTTCATAAGAAGGCCACCAAGGTTGACCTGCATATTTACGCTCATTTACCACACCACCTTTGCAGCATCAAAAACAGGACCATCAACACAAGATCGACGATTTCCATCAACAGTAGAAACAATGCAACCTAAGCAGGCTCCTACACCACAAGCCATATGCTGTTCCATCGAAACAAAACTAGGAATACCAACTTCCATAGTTTTAGAAGAAACAATACGCATCATGGGAGTTGGACCACAGCATGCTGCATAGTCATAGCTTTCTACAGCCAAACGCTCTACTACTAAATCTGTGACAAAACCATGATGACCATAAGACCCATCATCGGTAGCAATAAAAGGCTCATGGCCTAACAATTGGGTGTAGCGTTCTTTGGCAACAAGGGCATTCTTGGTTTGGGCACCCATAACAACATCAAGCTGCACCCCTTGAGAAACAAGATTGCAAGCGTGAATAAAGAGAGGAGCAGCGCCCACACCGCCAACCGTCAAAAGCGCACGCTTGGTTTCTGAAGGAGCCTTCCAGGGATTACCAATAGATCCAATGATGTTAACCTTCTGGCCTGGTACAAGCTTTGAAAATTGGGCAGATCCAAAACCTACAACCTGATACAGAATTCCCAGCGTTGAAGCCTTAATGTCGACGTAGTACACCGAAAATGGTCGGCGAAGCATATGACCTTCCATACCAGGAATCTGAACATGAACAAACTGTCCACCCTGAACACGCTCAGGAATATCAGGCACCTTCAAAACCATTTCGAATAAACGAGAGGTCAGG
This sequence comes from Bacteroidaceae bacterium, assembly GCA_963604935.1. Classification (GTDB taxonomy): domain Bacteria; phylum Actinomycetota; class Coriobacteriia; order Coriobacteriales; family Eggerthellaceae; genus Anaerotardibacter. Next base: position 8,352 of record CAVCRX010000041.1, on the reverse strand, counting down.
GCTGTATTAGAAACAACCAGCCCTTCCCTATCGACAAGCTTTTCGGAAACACACATAAGTGTTTAAACCTCCAGGCTAAACTAGCATTCTTCCCATTGCCATAAATCTTGCAAAGCAATTACTTCAAGCGAATCTTGACGCAAAGTTTCAATTGAAGACAAGAAAGCCTGAGCACCAGCAAGCGTTGTAACGTAGCAAAGATTATGACGAACGCAAAGTGTACGCAGCCTAAAGCCATCCCCACGAGTGTCCTGACCAAAGGGAACATTCATGACGAGATCAATCTTGCCATCATTGATAAGGTCGTCAATACAAGGAACATCCTCTGTTGCGCCCTCTGAAATGCGATTAACCAAATCGCAGGGAATGCCTGCGGCTGTAAGAGCACGACAGGTGCCCGATGTTGCAATGAGCTTAAAGCCCATACGAGATAAATCGCGTGCCAAAGAAACGACATTGCGCTTATCGCGATCAGGAACCGAAATAAAGGCAGTGCCTTCGGTTGGGAGTTCATTGCCACAACCAGCCTGAGCTTTTGCATAACCAGCTGGGAAGCTATAACCGATACCCATAACCTCGCCCGTAGACTTCATTTCGGGGCCAAGAATCGCATCAGCACCGGGGAAACGACCAAAGGGCATTACTGCTTCTTTAACGCTGTAGTGGCGCTGACGACGCTCGTCTGAAGGAAGGTTAAAGGAAGCAATCTTCTGGCCAGCCATAATACGACTTGCAAGTTTAGCCAGAGGAACTCCTGTTGCCTTCGATACAAAGGGAACAGTACGTGAAGCACGTGGGTTTGCCTCGATGACATAGATGACGCCATCTTTTACTGCGTACTGGATATTAATTAAGCCGCGGACACCAAGACGCAGCGCAAGCTTGCGCGTGATAGAGCGGAGTTCGTGAACTTGGTATTCAGACAAGCTAAAGGGTGGGATACAACAAGCAGAGTCGCCGGAATGAATACCAGCTTCTTCAATATGCTCAAGAACACCACCAATATAAACCTCATCGCCGTCACACAAAGCATCAACGTCGCACTCGACAGCTCCTTCAAGGAAGCGATCCAAATAGACCGGCCTATCGGGGGTAATACGAGTTGCTTCAGCCATGTATTTCTGTAGGTATTTTGAGTCGTAGGCAATAACCATACCGCGGCCGCCCAAAACATAAGAAGGACGAACCAAAAGCGGGAAACCAATACGATCAGCCACCTGACAGGCTTCATCAAACGAAGAAGCCATGCCTGCTGCAGGATAGGTAATATGCAGCTCATCCAATATTGCAGCAAAGCGATCGCGATCTTCAGCAAGGTCGATTGCTTCAGGCTTAGTACCCATAATAGTAACGCCGGCATCTTCAAGAGCGCGAGCGAGCTTTAAGGGAGTCTGACCACCCAAGGTAACCACTACCCCATCAGGCTTTTCGACATCAACGATGTCCATTACATCTTCATAGGTGAGAGGCTCAAAGTACAAGCGGTCGGAGGTGTCGTAGTCGGTAGAAACCGTTTCGGGGTTGCAGTTAACCATGATAGTCTCGTAACCCATATCATGGAGCGCATAGCAACTATGAACACAGCAGTAGTCAAACTCAATACCCTGACCAATACGATTAGGACCAGCGCCCAAAATCATAGCGCGAGGCTTATCGGTGTGCTTAATCTCAGACTCGCCCTGCTCATAAGTCTTGTAGTGGTATTCGGTTTCGCTCTTGAATTCGGCAGCACAAGTATCAACCGTCTTAAAGACAGGAATAACGCCAAGTTCTTTACGCTTGGCACGAACGCTTAACTCATCACTATTGAAGAGGTGTGCAAGTTGAGCGTCAGATAAGCCATAACGCTTAGCGGTACGCATTTCATCTGCGCTAATGGTTTCAAGGCTCAATTCAGAAACAGCCTTTTCAACCATAACCATGTCATACATTCGGGTCAGGAACCAGCGATCAATCTTACAAGCATCAAATACCTTATCGATGCTCCAACCACGACGGAATGCTTCAGCCACGTAGAAAATACGATCCTCAGTTGGACGTGCTACGCAAGTGTCAAAATTCTCTTCGTCAAAGAAGTCCTTGCCATCAGCACCAAGACCCTCGCGACCATTCTCAAGCGAGCGCATTGCCTTGCCCAGGGATTCTTCAAAGGTGCGGCCAATAGCCATAATCTCGCCAACAGCCTTCATGCGAGTTGAAAGCGTGGTATCAGTGCCCTTGAATTTCTCGAACGCAAAACGAGGAACCTTAACAACACAGTAATCGATTGTTGGCTCAAAAGCCGCAGGCGTTGCCTTAGTGATGTCGTTAGTAATTTCGTCGAGAGTATAGCCAACAGCTAACTTAGCGGCAGCCTTAGCAATTGGGAATCCTGTTGCCTTAGAAGCAAGAGCAGAGGAACGAGAAACACGAGGGTTCATCTCAATAACAATAAGGCGACCATTCTTGGGGTTAAGTGCAAACTGAACGTTAGAACCGCCAGTCTCAACACCAATCTTTTCAAGAATAGCGAGCGAAGCAACGCGCATGCGCTGATATTCAACATCGGATAAGGTCTGAGCAGGAGCAACCGTAATTGAGTCGCCCGTATGAACACCCATGGGGTCAAAGTTTTCGATGGAGCAGATAATAATGCCGTTACCAGCCTTATCGCGCATAACTTCCATCTCATATTCTTTCCAACCTTCAATGGATTCTTCAACCAGAACCTCATTGACAGGCGAAAGCTCAACACCCTGAGAAACAATCAAGCGTAGTTCATCTTCATTGTGAGCAATTCCGCCACCTGCACCGCCCAAGGTAAAGGAAGGACGAATTACAACGGGATAGCCCAAATTCTTAACGAGCGAAAGAGCATCATCGACGCTATAGGCATAACCAGAACGAGCAACCTCAAGGCCGATTTCTGCCATAGCATCATTGAATTGCTTACGATCTTCACCACGTTCAATAGCGGCCAGGTCTACGCCGATCATCTCGACTTCATACTTGTCAAGAATTCCAGCTTTGGCCAAATCAACTGCAGCATTCAATCCCGTTTGCCCACCAAGGGTAGGAAGCAAAGCATCGGGACGCTCTTTTGCAATAATCTTTTCGATAGCGTCTGTAGTAATTGGCTCAACATAGGTTCGATCAACCAATTGAGGATCGGTCATGATAGTTGCAGGGTTTGAATTTACCAGGACAACCTCATAGCCGTCTTCCTTAAGAACCTTGCATGCCTGAGCGCCAGAATAGTCAAACTCACAAGCCTGACCAATAACAATGGGGCCAGAACCGATAACCAGGATTCGCTTAATATCAGTGCGCTTAGGCATTGAGGGCTCCTTCCTCGGCACCGAAAACCCAGCCATTCAGGCGATCGGCAGCAATATCGATATTCAGATAATCAGCATCGCCGTCCATAAGACGAGCAAAAGCAGTAAACAGATAATGGGCATCAGTTGGTCCAGGTGATGCTTCAGGGTGGTACTGAACGCTAAAGCAAGGTTGATCCAGGAATGCGATACCCTCTGCTGTGCCGTCATTGAGGTTCACATGTGTCAGCTGAATGCGACCAAATCGTTCATTCTGAACAACAGGAGCAACACCAGCCTCAACCCAATGTCGCAAATCAGAAACGTGTTCTGTCTCTCCATTTGAAAGTTCAGGCACCAGAGGACCCAAAGAATCAAAAAGCAAGCCAAATCCATGATTCTGAGCGGTGATTTCTACGCGCTGCGTACGTAAATTCATAACAGGCTGATTGCCGCCGCGATGACCAAACTTAAGCTTTTCCATCGTGGCACCAGATGCCAAAGAAATCATCTGATGACCAAGGCAAATTCCAAACAGAGGAACCTTGCCAATAAGCTTTTGAACTTGCTCATAAGTCTGAGTTACCGCATCAGGGTCTCCGGGTCCATTAGAAAGAAAGACACCGTCAGGATTCATAGCTAAAACATCTTCAGCTGGAGTATCCCAAGGAACAACCGTAAGGTCTGCTCCTACACGTACCAAACCCTGCAAGATTGAACGCTTTACGCCGCAATCGTAAGCAACAACTTTATATTTAATTGGAGCGGGCTTTGCTACTGCAAAATCATGCGAAGCAGGCATCTGGTCAAAGCTGGTAACCTCAGAACGGCTTACCGTTTTTGCTAAATTGATACCAACAATAGAAGGCGATTCTTTTACTTTTGCAAGAAGGCTCTCATCGTCTAAATCAACAGTAGAAATTACACCCTTCTGTGCACCCTTATCGCGAAGGTGGGCAGTTAATGAGCGTGTATCAATGCCAGCAATAGCAACTACGCCGTTTTCGGTAAGGAATTCAGGCAGAGTCTTTTCAGACCTCCAGTTAGAAGGCGTAAAACACATATCATGCACAACTAAACCACGAAGTGCCAAACTATCAGACTGAAGGTCGTCAAGATTCACGCCGTAGTTACCAATCTGAGGATACGTCATAGTAATAATCTGACCAGCATATGAGGGATCAGAAATAACTTCCAAGTAACCTTCAAGCGAAGTATTGAAGCAGACTTCGCCAAAAGCCTCACCTTCAGCAGCCACAGAATAACCCGTAAACACCGTGCCATCTTCAAGCACAAGCTTAGCAGTGGGGCGACTACCTGTGGTGGTATACCTTAGAAGATCGGCGGCAGTACCCAAGGAAAGCACCTTCTTTCATACAGACTTACACAATCTAGCCCGCTAAATAAGCTGCTAGAAACAAATTTACTTAAAAAGAACGACGAGCTAATGGGTCGGATCCTATATGAGAATCCGGGTCAACACGCGTGATTAAAACGCAGTCTTCACCATCAACACCATTTAAGTGGACGCGCACGCGTTCAGAGCGCGAACTTGGGACATTCTTCCCAACATAATCAGCACGAATAGGAAGCTCGCGATGACCGCGGTCAACCAAAACAGCCAAGCTAATACGATCCGCTCGTCCAATAGCCGAAAGAGCATCCAATGCAGCACGTACGGTTCGGCCAGTAAACAAAACATCATCAACTAAGACAACATGCTTGCCTTCAAGATTAAAAAGAATGTCTGCGCCGCGGAACTGAGGGTTTTCCGTACGAGGACGATCGTCTCGATAGAAACTAATATCTACCGATCCAACAGGAATATTCTTTCCCTCAATATCATGAATAATGCGTGCTAAACGTGAGGCAAGAATATCACCGCGCGTGACAACTCCAACTAAAGCAAGATTATCGGCGCCATGATTTTGCTCAAGAATCTGATGAGCCATACGAACAAGGGTGCTGTTAATTTCATTAGCATCCATAACAACGGTGGTTTCATCTGTGTTGATGCTCATGCACACTCCCTTCTATCTTGGGCGGTTAAAGTCTATACATGCAAGCCGCTATTTGAACAACCTAGAAAAGTGGAGCCAGAGCAAAAAAATAACCCCGGCACACTGACCTAGGGCAATCAAACAAAACTAATAACTTTCTTTGAAAAACTTAAGAGCTATGCAAAGAAATCTTAGTAACTATGTTGCGCCTTGTCGGTCTCTCTGTACCGCTATTAAAGACTTAAACCAGTATGCGCCAAACCAAAACTTATTGCTAGCCTCTTTTAGATTAATTTCATGTTTTTATAACCAGCAAGAAAAGCTGAAGAAGAGGAACTTCTAACACAGTACAGAAGAGATAAAAAAGAGCCCGACTTTATGTCGAGCTCCCAAAAAATCTACTTAGTGATATTCAAATCTTAGCTACCAAGCAAGACTACTTAGCAAGACGCTCGAGAAGCTTTGCCTTCTGATGCTTACCTAGACCACCAATACGACGGCTTTCGGCAATACCGCATTCTTCCATAATGCGCTTAGTCTTGGTGTCACCAATTGAAGGAAGAGACTCTAGCATTGCAGAAACACGCATACGCTTCAAAACCTCATCATCAGTTTCAATGAGCTCTGCAACAGTAAGCTTACCTGCCTTCAAATTTTCACGAGCTTCTGCACGAGTGCGACGAGCCTTGAGGGCTTTGTCGAGTGCAGCCTGACGCTCTTCGGGGGTGAGTTCGGGGATCTTGTTTTCCACGAGTAGCCCTTTCGTTAATAAGATATATGCTCCAACAGCTATGGAGTATATGACACGAAAATGTCAACAAACGCTAAAATTGGGTATTTTTTTCAATTACCTATTGAAAAAAATAGATTTAAGCCCATTTTTTTCAAAACCCC
>CAVCRX010000041.1:0-2152 GCA_963604935.1 Bacteroidaceae bacterium | reverse complement strand
GTAATGAACATGTTCTCTCTGAAATTTTTTTCAAAATTTTGTGCAAATTTTTTGATAAAAATCGGACAAAAGAAGATTTTTGTGTACCACCAAACTGAAAAAAATTTCAGCTATTTTTACTCGAAAAAATTTAGAAACAAAAAGAAAGTTAAAGGGGCATTGGATACTATGTGAAACGAACAAAAGCTAGACATAAAGCTTTTCTAGATAATTTACTAAGAAAGAATTTGCGAAATCAAAAATGACCAAAGAAGCAAAACGTAACAGCAAGCATAAAAACCAAAGCTATACTCCCCTATCCCCAAAGCTCGCCTGGCAGCTCTGTGGACCCCAAACTTGGGCAGCAAGCATAGCAGCTTGCAGCTTTGCCTTTACCTATTCTTCAGTACAAATTGCCGCGCAAAACATCAATGGAGGCAAAATAAGCTTGCTTATGATGTTTGTACTCTTTGTTATTTGCGTTCTTATGCAATCAGCAGTCAATGTATTTGATGATTATTTCGACTACAAAAAAGGCACTGACACACTAGAAAATTCTTCTGAAGATAAATTTGATGCTGTTCTTATTTATAATCGCATCAATCCAAAATCAGTTCTTGCTTTAGGCGTAGGCCTTTTAGTAATTGCCTTCCTTTTTGGTCTTTACGTAATAGTTAAAACAGGATGGATTCCCTTAGCAATTGGCCTTGTTGGTGCCTTAATTGTTGTTTGCTATGCTGGAGGAAAGATCCCTATTTCGCATCTTCCTATCGGCGAATTAGTTAGCGGAGTGGTCATGGGCGGACTTATCCCCTTAGCATGCTCATATGCACTCATGGAAAAACTTGACTTCTTCGTTTTACTTTTTGCAATTCCTATCATGCTTGGTATTGGCTTAATCAACGCAACCAATAACACCTGCGATATCGAAAAAGATCAGCTTGCAAAACGAAGCACACTCGCTGTATGCCTTGGCAGAGTTGCAGCACCTAAAGTCTACAAACTTAGCTTAGTAGCCTGGATTGTATCAATAGCCCTTCTTGTGGCCATCGGCTATACAGCCAGCACACCTTGGCTTATCCTGATGCTTCTAGGAGCGTTTCCTGTGCTTCGTGCCTTGTTCAATAATCCACTTATCCAGCAATCAAGAGACGGTGCAATGGCTCAAATTGTGAGCATAAATATTATCTTTGCTGCTTTTTACTGCCTATGCATTTCTTTGGCTGGAAACATAATGTGGATGTAAAAAAGCGCCAGGAGCAAATCTCCTAGCGCTCAAAATTTAACTACATTTAAATCTAGTGCCTACTTGCACTTGTTTTGCTTAGTCAAGCAAAACGGCAGGAGTACAGGCTGCCGCAAAGCTGAATACGAGTTGAAAAACAAATACGCTTTGCCAACAATCGATAACATTAAAACCGGCTCATTATTCCTTAATACTGCCATCAGGATTAAATAAAGGTAACTTACCTAAAACAGAAATATCTTTTCGATTAATAGCATCGCCTTCGGCAAGGATAGCCATCTTGCCTACGATGTTAGCCCCAGATTGCTGAGCCAAAGCTTCCAGAGAAGCAAGGCTTTCACCTGTCGAAATTACATCGTCAACAACGAGTACTCGTTTGTCTTTGAGCTTAGACACATCTTCCTGGCCTAAATAAAGATGCTGAGCGTTAGCGGTAGTAATCGAATCAACACCAACTGAAATAGGATCAGTCATATAGACCTTTAAGCCTTTACGAGCAACAACATAATCATTAAGGCCAGCCTGAGCAGTCATTTCATGAATTAGAGGAATCGCTTTAGCTTCAGCAGTAAGCAAAATATCAAATTCAGGTGCCTTCTTAAGAAGTTCAGCGGCACTCTTTTTAGTGAGTTCAACATCACCAAAAATAATAAAAGCCGCGATTGAAAGACTGTCGCTAACAGGAAAAAGCTTTAACTGACGCTTAAGACCTGCAACTTCAATCTCGTAGAACATATGTACTCCTCAAAACACCAGCAAATAAACAAATAGAGTTAGCTTAAAAGCCAAACAAATGAACGGTATCACATTTAAAAAAGACGCAGCTCCAGAAAACAAAAAAGCAAGGTAGATAGTCTACCTTGCCAGAATTCAATGGTCGGGTTGACAGGATTCGAACCTGCGACCCCTTGACCCCCAGTCAAGTGC
>CAVCRX010000040.1:0-2490 GCA_963604935.1 Bacteroidaceae bacterium | reverse complement strand
GCCGGCGTGGTCATGGTCAACCTGTTCGGCCCCTCGCACTAGAAAAGCCATGCGGCAATGGGTTGGCTCCCGGGGTTTCCCGGGAGTCAACCCATTCTGTTGGCGCCGAGTTCTTTTTGAGCTTGGCGAGTTGCGAAGGTGTTTATGTGGCGCCTTGAAGGCCAAGTTGCGGTCTTTTCAAATCTGATTTCTGCGTGCGTAATATAGGGTTCGTTCCAAATTTGGCACGGTTTACGAGGCACGATGTAACTTGACAAAAATGCTCGGGGGGGGGGTACATTCAATGCAATTTATTTAGTCGGCTTGATGCTGGCTAAGTGTTGCGTTTTTAGAAAAGGAGAACCGTTATGTTGACCATCAGCTCTTCCCTGTACCAGAAGATGTTCGGAACTGTCGGCGAGGACACCAAGGGTCGTCACCTGTGCTCTTGCGCTTGCAATTGCTCTTGCCACTGCAGGTGCGGTAGGTACGTCGAGGATTGCTACGAAGACATCATGTGGTAAAGGCCTTCCAGATGCATAAAATGTCCCGTTTCGCCCATGTCTTTGACCTGGGCGAACATTTTGCGCTCTGGCATTCGTTGCGGATGAAGCCCGTCTTCCTGGAGAGGGAAGTATACGAGAACTTCCAAAAGGGCGAGTGCAGCGAAGACCTCGAGCGTGAGCTAATCGAAAAGAAGATCCTCCTCTCCTGCGAAGGCGAGGACGAGCGGGTGATTGCCAGGCTGAGGGAGAGCGCTCCCCAGCCTGATGTTAACCTGGCCTATTTCATTCTGAGCGAGCACTGCAACCTGGCCTGCAAGTATTGCTTTGTGGGCAGCGATGCATGCGGGCAAGGCATCTCGACCAACAAAGACATGACGATAGAGATTGCCGAAAAGGCGCTTGACGTTTTTGCAAGGCAACTTGAATGCTCGACCTACGATTACACGGAATACGAGTCGAACATCATCTTCTTTGGCGGGGAGCCCCTGCTCAAGTTCGATGTATTGGAGTATGTGGCTCGTAGAGTGAGGCAGCTGGGCAAGGAACGCCCGGTTCTGCGAAACACGAGTCTGGCGGTTATTACAAACGGCATGCTGCTCAACGAAAAACGCATTCTGGCCCTCGATTCTCTCGGCGTGGCTGTGAGCATTTCCATCGACGGCTTTACCGAGGAAGCTAACTCTATGCGCGTCGACAAGGCTGGCAAGGAGACTTTCAGCCGGATTGTTCAGGTGCTTGAGACCTACAAGCGGCTTGGCGTCGAACCCCCATCGCTTTCTGTGACGCTCACCGAGCAGACGATCGAAGACCTCCCCAGCATGATCAAGCTGGTGCGAGACTACGGCATCCGTGGTTTCGGATACAATGTGTTGCTCAAGCGGGAGGATGAACAGGGCGGTGGGGGATATTATGAGGCCGCATCTCAGTTCATCATCGATTCCTTCCTTGCCCTCAGGGAGCATGGTGTCTACGAAGACCGCATCATGCGCAAGCTCAACGCTTTTGCCCATTCGCGCGTCCATTTCTCGGACTGCGGGGCTACCTCTGGCGGCCAGATTCTGTTCGCGCCCGATGGCCGTATCGGAATCTGCCAAGGCTTGATGGCCGACGAGGAAAATTATGTTGCCGACATCTGGGATGACGACTTCATTGCAAACGAGCATCCTGCTTGGAAAATGTGGTCCGGCTTGACGGCTATACATAACGATGATTGCTTGTCGTGTGAAGCTCTTGGCATCTGTGGCGGCGGCTGTCCTGTCAATGCGCGGTTGATGCATCCCGAATGTGGTCTGCATTGCATCGACGAGAGATCTTGTATTCACTCGAAGAAGACCCTTGAGTTCCTGCTTGGTGATCTTCTCTCGTTTGCGGTTAAAGGTGCGGGAGCGGAGGCGTAAGCCAAGAGTTGCATTCGATGCAACTCGTTGCCATGTGCGTTTCCTGTCCCGACAAACTGAAGGATTGTTTGCTTCTTGACCGGCTCTCAAGTATGAGAGCCGGTTTTCTTATGCAAAAAAGAAGCCCCTCCGAGCTAAATCAGAAGGGCTTCCATGCTTTATGTCGCTGGTGGTTTGCAGGTAATTTCGACTCAAATCAAGCCATTAAAACACCTGGTAAATCAACAAAAACAAACCTCACGATAATGTGCTGATTTATTCCCGCTCAATTCTTGAAAAGTATCCCCAGTTTGTTCCAGTTTGCCCCAGTTTGTTCCAGTGACACTGAGTCTCACAAAAATCCGCGCGGGCATGCGGTCAAATCTGGGTCACGGATTTCGGGGTGGGGCAGGGCGGTTTCGTAGGTCACGGTGGGTCACGGCGAACGGGAGAGGCGCCTTGTGTAATTATGGGGACAGACAAGCCTATGAGTTACCCGTGGATTGAGGAATTGAAACATCGCCCAGTGCGGGGATCTGATGCCAAGGTTGATGCGGGGCGATACTCGGCCCTATCCGCTACCCCAAGCGCTTCCTGCGCAGCTTCTTCAGGTAGTTCTTCTTGAAGTC
>CAVCRX010000039.1:27030-54461 GCA_963604935.1 Bacteroidaceae bacterium | reverse complement strand
GATTAAAGAACTTGTTGCTGCCTTTGCGCAAAAATCGCAAGCTAAAACCCTTATTGCTTTTGGCGCGTCTCCTTATTCTGTTGAGGAGAGACGGCTTCTTACGCGCGAAGAGCTTGATGAAGCCTGCTCTAATAAGCCCATTATGATGGTTAAGTACGATGGTCATGCCTGTATCGTAAACACCCCTTTGTTAAGAAAAATTGAAGCAAAGGCGGTGGGTCTTCGTGGTTTTCATGCTGATACGGGCGAGATGAATCAAGAGGCATTTTTTGCGGTGAGTGAGTTTATAACGAACTCTTTGTCGATTCCTCAGCTGGTAAAAAATATTCAGCACGCAATAGATTATTTAGCCAGTAGAGGTATCGGGATGGTGCATACCGTAAGCGGCGTTGGTTTTACTGGAGATTTAGATATCAGTCTCGAAAAATGGCTGGGGCGGAGTATCCAAAATGGATTTCAGGTGCGTGTTTTCCCTCAGTCGATGAATATTGATGTTGCACTAAAGCGTAAATTGCCTCGCATCGGAGGCTGCTTTGCTTGTGCCTTGGATGGTTGTTTTGGAAGTCAGGATGCAGCACTTCATGAGGCTTATGAAGGAAGCACTGATAAAGGCGTCTTGTATTACGACGATGCCACCGTTATTGATTTCTGCAAGAAAGCAAATCGTGCTGGTTTGCAAATTGAAATACATGCAATAGGTGATGCTGCTTTTGATCAGGCTTGTCGTGCAATTAAAGCTGCTCTTGATGATTATTGGCGAGATGATCATCGTCATGGAATTATTCACGCATGCCTTCCCACGGCCGAAGGTCTTTCTATTTGCGAAAAATACGGGATCCAATTTCCCATGCAAACCAGCTTTATTGACTGGCCTCAAGAGCCTGATTCATATTTAGTTCAGATTTTAGGCACAGAGCGCGCTGCTCACCTTAACCCCCTTCGTGAATATTGGGATAGAGGGATTTATTTAAGTGCTGGCAGTGATGCTCCTTGCACTGATCCGGATCCTATTTTATGGATGCAAAGAGCTTGCAATCATAGTGTGGAGGGGCAGAATCTTACACCGCAAGAGGCACTTCGTATGTGTACCTATAATGGCGCTTGGACCACCTTTGATGAGGATGAATTTGGCTCCCTTGAAGTGGGAAAACGCGCTAATATTGCACTTCTTTCGACTAATCCATATGAGATTAATCCGGCTGATTTGGGTGATATTAAGGTTGAGGCTTTATTGCTTGATGGTAAGCCGTATCAAAAACAATCTCAGGGAGCAATATCTGCAGTGCTTAAAGGAATTGTGTCTTCTTCAAAAATTTAGCCGTGGATTAATCCTTTAAGCTTGCTTTATGGCACTCAGCTTTAGTGGTTAAAAGTAAGGCTTTAGTAGCTAGGTTGTGACCTGTCTACTTTTGTTTTGAGGTCGGAAAATTTTCAGTTTTCGTGTTGCTGACGTTTCAAGCTAATTACTACTTCTCTTCATATTTCTTTCTGCGTTTTTCTTCATTATGTGGCCTGTGAAAAGGAGGCCACATGGAAAAGAAAATGATTATTACTGCCTTGGTCTGTGGGTTGCTTTGTGCAGCATGTTTATTTGGCTATGTGATGCTACTTCAGCGGCAAGCAGAGGCTCAGCGTTTGCAGGTTCTTGAGCAATACGGCGGGGAACAAGTTGAAGTATTAGTTGCGACAACTGACATTCAGCCAGGTGAAACACTTGATGCAACGAATTCTAAGAAGGAATTATGGGTGAGTAATCTTCTGCCTGAAGGTTCCGTAACAGATACTTCAGATATGTGGGGCAAAAAAGCAACTTCGCTTATTTTGTCCGGGGAAGTTGTTTCGTCTAAGCGCTTTGAAGGTGAAAACAGCGCAGTTGAAATTCCTGAAGGTTTTGTTGCGATTTCTGTTCCAGCTAAAGATGTGCAAGCTGTAGGTGGGCGAGTAGCTTCCGGTAACAAGGTCGATGTATATGCAGTTGGAACTAAAACAAGCTGTCTTGGCACAGATATTCTCGTCCTGGAAACAAGCGCAAAATCTCAAGATGAACAATCTCAGACGAAAGTCGAGTGGGTGACTTTAGCCGTCAAACCTGAAAGTGTTCAGGAATATATTGCAGCTTCTGAGGATCTGGAGATTTATCTAGCACTACCTGCCTCTCAGGCGGATTCGGCTTCTAAAGATGAATCTTTGAGCGCCGATAGTTTCGAAAGCGATTCTTCTCAGGCTAAAGACAAGCAGTCTTCTACGGAAGCTAAGGACTCAAACGCAGAGAAAACTGAGTCAAAAGAAGACTCTGCGCAGGATTCTGTGAGCAAGTCCGAAGCAGAGCAAAAGCAGTCGGACACTCAAAAACAAGCGAATTCTACAAAGGCTAAATCCAAATAGTAATGCTTAGTCTCCGGTTGAAGGTGTTCGTTCGAAGCATGTCAAAAGCAATTACGGGATAAGTGGGTGAAAAATTGAAGACAGAATTATCAAAAAAGCAGGTAAGGCCGGTCATGTTGTGTGTTGGAGTGAATCAGGTCTCATCCTTAGGGAAGCTTGGGCTGGCTCGAAAGAATTGGTCTGAGTCTTGGATTGAGGTGTGTCATGATTCGATTTCTGCTCGCGAATTGATACTTAAAAATGAGGAGATTCTGGAAGTCTGGGTGTATGGCTCCGATGATATGGAGGCCTTAAATCTTGCAGCTGGATTAAAGTTTGAGCGTAAAAACCTCCGCGTATTTTTGTTGGCAGAATCGAGCAGTGGTTCATTTTTGAGCCGCTGCGATGCAGCGCATGTTGTTGCACGTGTTGGCCAGAGTGCGGTTGTTGGTTTGTTTCGCTCTGCTGAGCAGATATACGGAAGGCCTCTTACTGAGATCAAGAGCGAAGAGACTTCTTCTGTGGTAACTCAAAATATTGCAGCTAAGTCAGAAATTATTTTGAGTGAGCCTGGCCTATTAGATAAAGAATTACTCGATGAAAAAGAAGTGTCAGCAATAGTCTCCAATGATAAAACTGTTCCCTTTAAAGTTATTAGTTCTGCAGATAAGCAGGTACCCAATGTCTTGTTAAATAGGTCTACGACAGAGCCTTCTTCGCGTGATTCGTTTGTTTTGTCGATAGTGAGCGGAAGTGGTGGTTCTGGTAAAAGTTCCGTTGCTGCAATCGTTGCCACGCTTGCGCAATCGACGGGCGCTAAGACTCTTGCTTTGGATGCGGATTTCCAATTTGGTGATCAGCAATGGCTTTTAGGCAGGAAGGCTCCCTTTGATTTGGTTGAGCTGGCTCGTCGGGGTAATCGGGTGCTTGAGTTGGTCCCTGACGGTAATTTGCCAGCTGTTGTTTCTGCTCCCATACGCCTTGAGGAATCTGAATTTGCCATAGCTTCAATCAAGCAGCTTATTGCTTTAGCGCGAAGTGATTTTGACATCATTGTGGTAAATACAGGCTCTTTTTGGATGGATGCGCATTTGGATTTATTGGAATCCTCTGATCAAACACTCTTTTTGATGGACCAGCGCCCAACCTCTATTCGAGCTTGTTCGCATGCAATTGAGCTTTGTGTGCGCTGTGGTTTACCTCTACAACGTTTTTCTTTTGCTCTTAATCGTTGCTCTCGTCAGGCTTTGCTGAGTTCGCTCGATGCATCGTGTGCTCTTAAAGGTGTGAAAGTACGTGAATTTCGTGATGGTGGCAAGGATGTTTCTGAATTATTGGGTGCCGGTTTACCGCTTGAGCTTATTGATTCAAAGAATCCTTTTGTTCTGGATTTAGTTGGCTATGTTGATGAGGTTTTGCCACTTCCTTCTTCGGCAGTAAAAATTTCTGGCGAGGCTAACTCAAGGGGGTTCATGCGCAGGCGCCTGCAAAAGCAAAAGAAGAGGAGGGCGTCATGACTTTAACGGAGCGCGTTGAAAAAAGCAGGGCCTTATCTGACTCCTGGGGTCAGTTTGAGGTGATAATCCCAGGCGATGATGTGTTTGAGGAATTTAAAGAAGAAGTCGCAAAAAGACTATCACCCTCCCAGATTGCTGCGTTGATTAAGCGAAACCCCGTTCAGGCGCGAAGCGAGATTCGCTTAACCTGCGAAGAGATTATCGAGGAATGCCCTTGGTTTACTCGAAGTAATGATGGGGGAGAACCGCTTATTGAGCGCTTTCTTGACTCTATCTTTGGACTAGGACCGCTCGAACCTTTGATTGCCGACGAATCGATAACTGAGGTCATGGTTAATGGCTACAACTCAGTGTTTTTTGAGCGTGAGGGTAGGTTAAAGCGTGCGCAGTCAGCTTTTACAAATGATGAACAAGTGAGATCTCTTATCGATCGAATCCTTGCTCCGCTTGGGCGTAGGGTTGATGAGTCCTCTCCTATGGTTAAT
The DNA here is from genome assembly GCA_963604935.1 of Bacteroidaceae bacterium. GTDB lineage: Bacteria > Actinomycetota > Coriobacteriia > Coriobacteriales > Eggerthellaceae > Anaerotardibacter. Next base: position 50,095 of record CAVCRX010000039.1, on the reverse strand, counting down.
GCGCGCCTTACCCAGGGTCATCGCGTTAATGCAATTATTCCTCCACTTGCGCTTGACGGTCCTACTCTTACTATCCGGAAATTTCGAACCAAGGTTCTTTCGCTTGATGAAATGGAGCAGCTTGGCTCTTTTGATGCATCGATAAAGAAGCTGATGATTTGGTCGGTATTACGACGTTGCAATATTGCGGTTTCAGGCGGGACAGGTAGTGGTAAGACAACCTTACTCAATGCTCTCTCATGTGTTATTCCGCCAGATGAGCGAATCATTACTATCGAGGATTCTGCGGAGTTGCGCTTTTTTGAGCATCCTCATGTGGTTAGGCTTGAAGCTCGACCTCGCAATGCAGAGGGCTTAGGGGAAGTAAATATTCGCGACTTGGTTATTAATTCCTTGCGAATGCGACCTGATCGCATTGTTGTTGGCGAATGTCGTGGTGCTGAGGCACTTGATATGTTGCAGGCGATGAATACTGGCCACGATGGTTCCTTGACTACGCTTCATGCAAATTCACCGTTGGAGGCGATTTCTCGACTAACAACCATGGTGAGGTATGGTGCGGATTTGCCAGTTTCTGTTATTGAGTCACAGATTGCGAGTGCGATAGATCTTGTTTTTCAGACAAGTCGCGAGCATGGCGGCAAGCGTCGAGTTACCGACATTGTTGGATTCGAATTGGATGAAGAATCGGGGCATTGTAGTACCCATTTGTATTACTCGTGGGACATGGTTCATCAACGTGGCACTTGGATAGATATACCAGCATGGATCGATGACTTGCCTTATTTAGGTATCGCGGATGAAAAGGAGGTGGAAGAATGGAAATCTCTTCTCTTGCCAGCGGCTTGATATTTGCGAGCGGTTTTGCTGCGATCTTCTTTTTAGTGATAGCCCTGAGTTTGTTTTTAAAACGCATTAAGAGAGAACGATTAAGTGTTGGGGCTGCTCGTGATGGAGAAACACTACGCGCTCGCTTGATTAGAAATGGAATTACTTCGTTTATCCCTTTTGCTGGGTACCTCCTAAGGTTTGCTGTAGCTCGAGATTATTCAGATTGCTTAGTACGTGTTCTCAATGTGAAAGCTTATGAAACAGGTAGAACGCAAGTTTTAAGTTTGGTTTTGTGGGTGTTTTTGTTTTGCTTGGTTCTGGGCACCTTAGCGGCTGCTTCTCCTGTGTTTGGTCTTGCTTTTGCTTGTTTATTTGTTGTTGTTCTGGGTTATTGGGCTAAACATACCGAAGAACGTATTGCTGATGAATTTAAGGAAGCTATACCTGATGCATTGCGAACGATGCAGGCATGCTTTTCGGTAGGGCATTCACTTAGGCAAACCCTCGATCAAGTATCGCAACGAACATACGGGCCTTTATCTGCGTTATTTTCGCGTGCGGCTGGTGTTCTTGATTCGGGTGGAACAGTTCAAGAATCTTTGGATTGTCTAAAACAGGGGACAAGCGATTCTGAGTTGTTGTTTTTGTCGACGGCTCTTGAAATCCAGCATCGAACCGGAAGCAGTATCCAACAGGTTTTGGAGGTTACGCGATCTGTAGTTGAAGGGGATTTGGAGATGAGGCGCACGCTAAAGACTCAGACAGCCCAGGCTCGTCTTTCTGCGCGCATTGTAACGGTTATGCCTTTTGCTCTAGTTGCTTTGTTTTCGCTTCTTTCGGAGGGTTTTCTATCTCCTTTCTTCGAGAGTATCGCTGGTTTTGCTTTGCTAAGCTGCGCACTTGTAATGCAATTGGGCGGAATTTTGCTTGTGCGAAAGATGCTTAACGTGGGGGTGTCTTAAGTGGCTAAAATCCTACTAATTTCAGGCATTACTTCTGCTGCTTGTGCCTCTTTTTTTACTTGCCTATTTTTTCTTGTTCGTCGAAAGCTTGCTGTTCGGAAAGAAAGGTTTCACAAACTTTTGGGTTCGGGCGATATTCTGGCGAGTGCTTCGGTGAATCTTGAGGTATCTGGCGTATGGAAAAGACTTATTTCGATGCTGATTTTTCGAACTAAGGCGCCGCAATCTTTTCTTTTTGGAAGCTTTGAGAAGCTTTGGCTTTTGGGTCTGGGCTCCGCGGATCAGCTCATAAAACAGGCTGGATTAAACGGACAAGTATCGATACTTGGAATTGCAAATGTTCGTAGATTTTTATCGCTTAGTTTTGCGGCAGTTGGTTTCCTGCTTGGGTTTTTGTTTTCTGATTTATTGGCGTTTGTGTTGTTAATTACGGGTTTTGTGCTTGGTTATGTTTTGCCTTTGTTGGCGCTTAAACAAGAGAGGCAAGCGCGAACCGATGCAGTTGAGCGTGATTTAGCTCGAATGCTTGAGGTTATAGTTCTGGGCTTGCGGGGAGGGCTTTCGTTCGATCAGTCTCTTTCTTATTACTCCGAGTACTTTACTGGTGGTTTGTCTGCTTCGGTTTCTTTAGCGCAAACCCAGTGGTCCTTTGGTTTATTAAGCCGCGAAGAGGCTCTTTTGGAGCTCGTGGGTTCTTTTGGCTCGCAATTATTACGCGAAGCGGTTGAAAGCATTAACCGATCTTTAAGGTATGGAATTTCTCTTGCAGACGACTTAAGTGATTTAGCGCTTAGCGCTCGAACTCGTCGCAAGGCACGACTTGAAGAACAGGTGGCTAAGGCTCCTGTAAAGATGTTATTGCCTGTTGGGACGCTAATTCTTCCAGCGATGTTGATCTTGGTGGTTGGTCCAATTTTATTGGATTTAATGAACCGCTTTTAAGCAATAGAACTTGGTTTTAAAGAAAGGAAATTTTAGTTATGAAAAATATTTTTACTAGGGTAAATGGCCTTGCTTGTAAATTGTGTGCAGTAAGTCAGACAAAGCTCCGTACTCTTGCTTGCGAGCGAGGGCAGGGTACAACAGAGTATGCCATTTTGGTAGGTGTGTTGGTTGTAATTGCAATTCTGGCAATTACTGTTTTCCGTCCGAAGATTCAGGAGCTTTGGGATGCAATCTCGAGCGGAATTAATGGCCTTTAATGAGCTTGGGCAATCGAGTGTTGAATATGCCGTGATCATGGCTGCTTTCTTATCTCTCGTGTTTGCTCTTGGCTCAATGTGGCATGCGCTTGATGGTGGAATTTTGGTAAGCCATGCACTTGCTTCAGCTTCTCATCATTTGACTGGGGTTTTCTCGGGGGTGCTTGCTGATGTTTTCCTGGTTTAAGGCTTTTAGTGTTGGGCAAGGCGGGCAAGCTAGTGTCGAAGGGGCCTTCCTTATACCAGTAATTCTGATTTCTTTACTTATGCTCCTTCAGCCAGGGATTGTGCTTTACGACCGTATGGTGATGAATGCTGCAGCGACTGAAGGCTGTCGTTTATTGACAACAAGGTCGGCTGGCGAATCGATATCAATTTATGAGGCGCAGATTAAAAGGGCTTTGGCTGCAGTTCCTGAACAAGATTGTTTTCATGTTCACGGGGAATCCTGCTCTTGGCAAATAGAGCTTTCTGGAAGGGAAGGGTCAAAGCAGGTTTCAGTTCGCATAAAAAACAAGCTTAAGTTTTTGCCGCTATTCGATTGGGGAGGAAAAGCATTAGGAATCCTTGACTCGGATGGTTGTTTCACGATGGAAGTTAGCTCAAAGATGAGCGGCTGGCCTGATTGGGTATTGGAAAGCTCGCAGGGGTCAAGTCCAAGGGGGTGGATTGGCGGATGGAAAGAAGTCTAAATAAAGTTAATGAACTAATGTATGAAGAAGATGGCTTTTCGACAGTAGGGGTTGCCCTTGCGTTATTACTCACGCTTTCGTTGATTTTTAGTGCTGCTCAGGTTTATGAGGTTGATTCCGCTTCAGCTGATGTTCAGGATGTCGCCGATGCCACTGCTCTAGCCTCTGAAAATGTTATAGGCGAGTTTTATATTGTTGCTTCTGTGTGTGATGCAATCGTTCTTTCTCTTTCTTTGGGTTCGGTTGCTTGCCTGGGTATCGGAGTTGCAGCGGCGTGTATTCCTCCTACGGCAAGCTTGGCTGACAAATTTTTGTCATTTGCCGATGATTTAACTCAGGCGCGTAATGCTTTTAGCGAAAAAGCAACGGCTGGTCTTAATAAGTTACAGAGTATTTTGCCTTACTTTTCGATGCTTAAAGCAGCCCAAATTGCATCAGCGAATAACGAAAACGACCAAGCAAACTATGTGAGTATTGTTGTCCTTTCTCCTCTGGAAGGCACTGATTTAGAAACGCTACATTTTGAAGCGGCAGATAAGGCTAGCGATTCTGCAAATCAAAAAATTGACGATTTGGAAGAAGTGGCAAAAGAGGCTGAAGAGGCAGCAAAAGAAGCAAACGAATGGAAGCAAAAAGCGTATGAGGCTGATTCTGGAAGCAAAACTGAGTACTGTATGTATCAGAGGGCTAAAACATTAGCTAATCTAAGTGGTTCCAAGAATCCCTATTTTTCTTCTGTGGAAACATGGTCTTTTACTGCAGCTTTTGAAAGGACGAAAAAGTACTACAAAAAACGTCTTAGTTCAGAAAGCCCTGAAGATGATTCCGTTATGGAAAAGGCGCGATCTGCTCTGCGAAAACGGGTTTTTAAATACGCCGTTAAACAGATGAAGCAGGGATTTGTAAAGGAATCCGAAAACACCTTTTCGGCTTATTTCCCACTACTTCCCAAGAATACGTCTGAAATGCGTGATACCGAACTTTATACGCAATCGGTTTACCCTATTACGGTAAACGATGGGAAACGAATCATGCATGCTTGGTCTGGCTGTCCTGGAATGGAGGGAAATTCTGCTGGTAAGGGTTCAATTTCTGACTTGGATTCCGGTTCGTTCGAAACTTGCAGCCGTTGTGAATTTAAGCCGAGCAGCATGGGTAAAGTCTTAGCTGCTTCAACCAATATCGAAAATGGCTATGAATACTATTATCGGATTGTTGCTGAAGCTGCAAAGAATTACGAAGATGCTATAAACCGCCTTCAGCCGGCAAAAGAAGAAACAACCAACATAGCCAATCTTTTATTTGAAAAGATTAAAGATGCCCTCTCTGAGGCGGCTAAATCTCGTATAAAAGTTTTACCTCCAGGAAGAATGGGTGCAGTTGTTATTACTGCCGATCTTTCTGCTCATTTTGCGGATGCTTCATTTTCCTCTAGTTTTGTATCTAACTCCGGTTCTCTTGGTCCAAGAATTGCACTTTCTTCTGCTTGTTTACTACGGGAAAATTCTGAAGAGGGTAAGACTGTTATTTCTTCTTTCTTGGATGGCTTTAGTCATGAGGGAACTGGGTTGATTGGGGCTGCTGATCTTGCAATGAAGCTTTGGTCGGGGCTTTTGACGGGGTATTCCGACGGCCAAGATACTTTAGTTTCAAGCGTGAAAAACGTATTGGATTCGATTCCGTTTGCAAGCGAGAGTGGCCTAGGTGATTGGGCCGTAAATAAACTGACAGAAATTATCGAAGGTGCCGGCCTTGAGAAGCCTGAATTGCGAGCTGCTAAAGCAGTGCTGGTAAATTCAGGAGATGTATTGGCATATGCGGAGGGTAGTTTTGCGGCTCGCTTGCTTAGCTTAAAGCGAATGGCCATGGAATCGAAGGATGGAAGCTTATTTTCGGGTGCTTTAGCTCAGGCAGAGCAGGCTGCCTTATCTTCTGTTTCTAAATACAGTAAAGATATCAACCTCGGTTCAATACAAATTTTTGACGGCGCAATTGAGATACCAATTGTCGTGTCGCTACCTCCTTTTGTTCAAGATTTTGCTAGCGGAACTGTTTCTTCTTTCTTTAATTCGATAGCTCAATTGGTTTCGAGCTTATCGGGGGAAAGAAGGTGGGAATAGTGCGAAATTTTTTGAATCTAAAGAAGACCGCTCAATCTTTTATTGCTGGTTTTACAGGCCGGGAAGGACAGATGACGGTTGAATTTGTTGTTGCTTTTCCTGTCTTGCTTGTTATTGCGCTGATTTCGACTAATGCAATTCTGTTTTTCTCCGAATGCTCAGGCTTTGATAGGGAGTTTAGGCAGGAGGTAAGTCGCTTGGCTTCATCTCCTGCCTATGAGCAATCGTCTGGAGATATTGCGGGGCAAATACAAACTGATTTAATACAGTCTTTTAATCGCGACTACCTTGAAGTTTCGGTATCTACTCGTCAGTCAAGTGCAGGTTTAGTGACGTATGAAGGTGTGATTTCTTTTTCGCCAACACTTTTTGGCGCAGGAAATCTGAAAGGTATTTTTGGAGTTTCGTTTCCTAAATTGCAACACCACCAAAAAATAGCAATTGACGAATATAAGCCTGGTGTTTTGCTATGAGAAATTACGGGAGCTTTCAGGAATCGTTTTTGAAAGTACTGAAGTCAAAGCAAAGTAAAGCTGTGGTTTTGCTCGTTTTTGTTTTGGGTTTGTTTATTTACTTCGGGTCTTTTGTTGTAAGAATCGCTGAGTCTCCCATGCTTAAAACAGCACCCGTTTTGGTTGATGTAATTCAAGGATCAACAACAAGCGAGTTTTCTCCGGATTCGCTTGCTCAATCACTTATAGCGCACGAATCAGATGAATTGCCTAATGAATTTATATCCGAGGTCCTTGATATAGGGGAGCGTCAAGCTTGGGTCTCCGAAGACAAAAAGCTTGTTGGGGTGTTTTACGAAGAGGAATCTGTAGCAGTGAAGTCTTCGATTTCAAGCGAATTAAAGCATAAAGGCTGGTTAGAGGTTGAATCAAATTCAAACAACCTCAGCACCTTTGTAAAAGAGGATGGCATCTATCAATGGTGTTATGTCGTTTGTCAGGGTTTTGATGAGGGTACTTGTGTTTCTTTAATGCTGAGATAAGGGAGGGGATATGACAAATAACAAAGGAGAATTGCCTTGTAGGGCTTCGCGAAGTTCAAACGAAACCTCGACTACCTGTCTAGGTTTTGCCGGAAAAGCACACCATCGTCTGTTGGGTTTATTTGATAAGAAGCTCAAGAGCGACACTCTGCTTATTATGCCTTGCCATAGTATTCATACTTTTGGCTTAAAAAAGGCTATTGATGTGGCTTTCTTTGATAAACAGGGACGCGTGATTGCTAGCAGGCGTGTTGTTCCCTTTAGAGTCTTTTCGTGTCCGGGAGCTGAAGGGGTAATTGAGCGGCGTATCCCCAAGGATTCTGAGCATTGCTTTGAAGTAGGTGATCAGCTTACGTTGGGGTTCTCTTAGGACTGGAATCTAGGGTTTTGCCCTGAGTGACTTTAAAACATAGAGGAATTTTGTTTATGAGGAGGTTTATATGAGTAATTTAAAGAAGTGTCCCGTATGTGGCTCTGCTTGTTTTTCTGACATGGATATTTGCTATGGATGCTTGCATCGTTTTGGGAAAGACGAGCCTGTCGTGTTCGTTGGGGCCGAGGGGGCGCATCAATCTTTGACTTGTGATGATATTAAGCTCGTAAGTGATACAAAAATGCCAGTAAAAAGCGAGGCCTTGGAATCATCTTCAAACATACAGGAGCTCAAGCTTTCGGATGAAGATTTGAAACTAAGTCTAGAGCAGGCACTAGGTCTGGAGCGGGAACTAGGTCAGACTTCATTAAATGCTGTTGATGGGCTTAAGGCGCTTTGCAAAAAGAATAGTGCTCAGGCAGAAAAGCTTATGAGTGGTTCAGGTTTTACGGAAATAGAAGTAAGCATTCGTATCCCTGATAAATTTATTGCCTTATTAAAAGCTGCCTAATCTGAATTCAACAAAGAGGGGTTTGGTAGATTTTGCCAAACCCCTCGCATAACAGCTCTTAAATAATGATGTGATTATTTGATTCCAATAGATTCCAGGAATGCGAGCCACTTTTCAAAAGCCTCATCGCTGATGCAATGTTCGATATGGCAGGCTTCTTCTTCAGCTTCTTCGGGTGAAAGACCAATTTTTTCAACTAAGAATCGCTCGAGCATCTTTTCGCGCTTAAGCAGGGCTGAGCCATATTCAAAACCAGCTTCAGTAAGCGTAATGTCGCCGTAGTAAGGCTGGTCAAGCATTCCTGCTTCGCGCAATGATGAAATTGCTTTTGATACTGATGCTTTTGAAACGCCAAGCTTGTTGGCTACATCTACGGAACGAACGGAATTCGTTGTTGTTCCTCCGAGCATAACGATAGTTTCAAGATATTCTTCATGTGACATTGAGACTTTTGTCATCATCTGCCTCCTGTGTGACTCTGTATAAGCTTTAACAGAGCCGACGTTTTGGGTAACAGATTTTCTCGTGAGATAAATCCGTTCGCAATGTTCGTTTACATTCTGCACTCTAATACAGCGCAATACCCCTCGTGTGGTTTATACTTCGGAAATCATACCTTACTAAGGAGCATCATATGCCAAGCAATCGCTATATTGACACCCGAGGTCGTTGTGGGGAACCTATCGAGTTCACTGAGGCTATAGTAAAAGGTCTAGCTGATGGTGGTGGACTTTTTGTGCCTGAGGAACTTCCTCATTTTGAATTGGATGAGATTCTAGCCTTTGCAAAACTCCCATATCATGCTCGCGCAGCTGCTATTTATAAGGCATTTAATATCGATTTGCCCGACACTATAGTTGATGAGCTTATGCAGAAAACCTATGGAGAGCGTTTCGATACTCCGGAAATTGCACCCATTACTTCACTTGCAGATGATATTCATGTTCTTGAGCTGTGGCATGGTCCTACAAGTGCATTTAAAGATATGGCCTTGCAGTGCTTACCAAATTTCTTTAGCGCAAGTGCAGCTCAGCTTCGTGAACAGGGCAAGCTTGATCACGAATTTTTGATTCTTGTTGCCACTTCGGGAGACACAGGAAAAGGCGCGCTTGAAGGCTTTTGCGATGCAGAGGGCATCAAGATTGCGGTGCTTTATCCTGATGGTGGTGTCTCTGATATTCAGTACAAGCAAATGGCTACGCAGCGCGGAAATAATGTAATGGTCTGGGCTGTACGTGGAAATTTTGACGATTGTCAAACTGGCGTAAAGACGGTTTTTGGCGACGTTGATTTTGCTGCTCAGCTTAAGTCTAATTACGGCATTGCATTGTCGAGCGCAAACTCGATCAATTGGGGTCGCTTGCTGCCTCAGGTTGTTTATTACGTTTCAAGTTATGCACAGATGGTGGCAGATGGAAAGGTTGAGGCTGGTAAGCCTATAGATGTCTGTGTGCCAACGGGTAATTTTGGCAATATTCTTGCTGCTTGGTATGCTCGCGAGCTGGGTACTCCTATCGAGCGCTTTGTTTGTGCATCTAATGACAATCATGTTCTTACCGATTTCATCAATTCTGGTATTTATGACATTCGTGATCGCGAGTTCATCCTTACGGCATCTCCCTCGATGGATATTTTGGTGTCTTCGAATGTTGAGCGCCAGGTCTTTGAGTTGTCGGGCCGAAATTCTGAGCTTGTTGCAGAGTGGATGCGTTCTCTTAAAGAGGAAAAGTATTTTGAGCTTGACCCTCAAACAAAGAAGCGTTTGCAGGATGATTACGCTGCTGGCTATGTTGACAATGCGACCGCTTTAGCAACGATTAAAGAAGTATTTGAAAATCAGGGATATTTAATCGATCCTCATACTGCTGTGGCAATGAAGGTTGCACAAAATCATAAGGGTAAAAATCCCATGCTTGTTGCATCAACGGCTCATTGGGCTAAGTTTGGAGTTAATGTTTATCGTGCGCTGCACAATATTGCAGCAGACAAGGACTTACCTGAAGAAGTCGCAAATCTTAGCGACTGCAAGCTGAATGAACTTATCGCTGAAGAAACAGGGGTAAACAACATTCCTGTTGGTCTTGCTGAACTTGATTCTTTGCCTATTCGTTTTACGGATGTAATTGACGGGGATGTTGACGCTCTTGAAGGGGCTGTTGAATCTTTTCTTGCGTAGTTGATATCAGGTGAGTTTATTTACTGGCTAGGGTAACGCTAAGTTACCTCGCCATATTTGCCCGCTTTTAAAAAGAGCCACGAAGCTTGTGTTTGCGCTTATGTAAAGGCTAAGACGAAACACCAAAGCATCGTGGCTCTATTTTGTTTTGTTATGGATTAGTGTGTTAAGATACGAACAAATGTTTGGTTAAGGCAGAAGGAGTACTAGGTGCCCAGGCAAAAAGCACGAGTTATTCTTGGTGTAGATCCAGGTTTAGCTCATACAGGCTGGGGTGTTGTGCAGCAAGAAGGCTCAAAACTTATTTGCCTGGCATATGGTTGTATAGAAACAGATAGTCAAGATCCGTTGGAGCAACGGCTTCGAAAAGTATATGAACAAATGACTGCAGTTGTTGAGCGCTATCATCCAGTATGCGTTGGAATAGAGACGGTCTGGTTTGGTGCAAATGTCCAAAGTGCTTTTGCTACCGGTCAGGCTCGTGGTGCTGCCTTAGTTGCTTGTGCGTCTAGGGATATTTCGGTAGGGGAGTTTGCCCCCAACCAAATTAAGCTTGCCGTGGTAGGTACTGGTTCAGCTGATAAGGCACAGGTTCAATATATGGTTAAGCAGGTTTTAGGTCTTGAATCAGTCCCTAAACCTGATCATTGTGCGGATGCTTTGGCTGCTGCGATTTGTTTTGCTACTCACGATTTTAATCAGTATTCCTTTTAGATTTGTAAGGCTAGGCTCATTATGATTTCTACGCTTTATGGTGAAATACTTGCTCGTCAAAGTGCTTCGGCAATTATCGAAGTTTCAGGTATTGGTTTTGAAGTGATTATGTCTGCTCGTGATTTAGCTAATTTACCCGAGCCTGGCAGTAAGACGCGAGTTTTAACAAAGCTTATTGTTCGTGAAGACGCTTTGATTTTGTATGGCTTTTTAAGCATGGAAGCAAGGTCTATCTTTGAAAAACTGACAGGAGTTTCAGGGGTTGGGCCAAAGGCTGCATTAGCCATGTTGTCGACATACAGTCCAGCAGAGGCAGCCTCTTTTATTGCTTTACAGGATGCAGCTGCCATTCAGCGAGTTCCTGGCGTAGGAAAGAAGATGGCTTCTCGCATAATACTTGAACTTAAAGATAGTTTTGATGCTTCCGCAGCTGAGCCTCAAGAAGTGTCAAATGTGCAATTTAATAATTCTATTGCTGGAGCCCTTGAAGCTCTTTTGTCGATGGGTTTCACTGAAACAGAAGCTGAACTTGCACTTAAAGGTTGCCCTACTGATGCGAGTGAGGTTACTTTGCTGCAGTATGCATTAAAACGTTTGGGAGACTAAGCTTTTATGTCTGGCGAATTTGAAATAGAAAGCGCTTTATTTGAGGCAGGTACAAGTAGTACCTATTCTGCTGATTCTTCAGTGCGCACGACTTCTGCCGAATTAGCTGAAGAAGATTTAGTGCTTGATCGTAGCTTGAGACCTAAATACCTTGGGGATTATTTGGGTCAAACCAAGGTAAAGGAAAGTCTCTCTATTCTTATTGAGGCTGCTAAGCGCCGCGGCGAAACAACCGATCATATTTTGTTTAGTGGGCCCCCGGGCTTAGGAAAAACTACGCTTGCAAGTGTTGTTGCCAACGAAATGGGTGCTCACATTAAAACAACTAGTGGTCCAGCTATTGAGCGAACGGGTGATTTAGCGGCAATACTTACCAACCTTGAAGAAGGCGATGTTCTGTTTATTGATGAAATTCATCGCATGAATCGCATGGTTGAAGAGGTTCTGTATCCAGCTCTTGAAGATTTTGTTCTTGATATTGTGGTGGGAAAGGGTCCTGCTGCTAGATCGATTAGGCTTGATTTGCCTCGCTTTACGCTTATTGGTGCAACTACGCGAACTGGTCTTTTGACTGGTCCTTTAAGGGATAGATTTGGTATCGCTTTTAGGCTTAATTATTACAGCCCCGAAGAGCTTTCTCAAATTGTAGTACGCTCGGCTTCTATTCTTGGAATCGACATCTTGGAAGAAGGAGCGCTAGAGATTGCTCGAAGAAGCCGAGGGACACCGCGTTTGGCGAATCGCCTGCTAAAGCGCGTAAGAGACTGGGCGCAGGTAAAAGGGAATACGGTAATTGATGAAGATTGCGCAGCTCAGGCCTTAAGCTTTTTTGAGGTAGATTCACTTGGTTTAGATCCTATGGATAATCGCATTCTTTTATTGCTCTGCGAGCAATTTTCGGGAAGGCCAGTTGGTTTATCTACGCTTGCCTCTGCCCTTTCCGAACAACCCGATACTATCGAGGATGTTTACGAGCCTTATTTACTGCAACAAGGTTTACTTATGCGTACACCTAAAGGCAGGCAAGCTACTGCTCGTGCTTTTGATCATTTGGGTATTATTGCTCCAGAAGGCATTTAAACAAGGAGAAAAAATGTTTACTCAGGATTACCTGATGCGCATGATATTGGAGCTGGCTGGAGCTATACGAAAAAGTATTCTGACTGCAAATGAAGACGATGATCCAGAGGGGGCAGCTCAGCTTCTGGAGGCAACGCTCGATGGGGCAACCGAGATGGATTCCAGCCTTCTTTTAAGTTTGGAGCCTGAGTCTATGGCTGCGATGCTGCAGATTTCAGGCTCAGACCCAAAGCTTATGACCTATGTTGCTCGAATGCTCTTGCTTGAGTCTCATTATTTAACAATGGCGCAACGTCACTTGGAGGCTAAGCTGAGGTATGGTCAGGCTTTTGCTGTAGCTCAGACTTTTGGCATTCCTTTAGCTGAAGATGACATCGAAATTCCAAAAATCAATCAGTTTCTTGAGTCAGAGGAAGCTTAAAAAGCTCCTTTGGCTCAAGAAATCTAGAGCCTAATAACCTAGAGCCTAATAAACATGGCATCGCCAAATGAAAGCATGCGATATTTACGCTTGATAGCGTGTTTGTAGGCACGCATAACATTATCGCGTGTGCTAAAGGCGCTAACGAGCATCATGAGTGTTGAGCGGGGCACATGGAAGTTGGTAATAAGCTGGTCAACTACATGAAACTCGTAGCCCGGCAAGATGAAGAGATTGGTAGAATCCCTGTCTCTAGCTTTTAGCTCTCCAGCTTCTTTGTCCCATGCCGACTCCAAAGAGCGTACGCTTGTTGTTCCTACTGCAATTACACGACCGCCACGTTCTTTACAGGATTTGATTGCATCTACGGTGCGCTGGGGCACGGTGTAGAACTCAGTGTGCATTGCATGGTCGCGCGGATTTTCTTCGTCTACCACACGGAACGTGTCAAGGCCAACCTCAAGGTGAACAGTTTCCCACTCAATACCCTTTGCTTTGAGTCGCTCAATGAGCTCAGGGGTAAAGTGAAGTCCAGCGGTAGGCGCTGCGGCTGATTTTTCTTCACGGCTGTATACCGTTTGGTACATTTCTTCATTACCGGCATATCCCTTGATATAAGGCGGGAGAGGTGTGTGGCCAACGGCATGAAGCGCCTCATCAAGAGAGCTACGCGTTGTAGTTAGGCGTGCCAAGCGCTCACCTTTTTGACCGTCTTCAACCCAGTCAATTATTTCTGCTGTAAGGGAAACTTCGCCGTTTTTATCTTCAAAGTCGACTAAAGCACCCGAACCAGGTTTTAGGCGTTTTCCAGGACGGACCAAGACTTCCCAGATTGCGGAAGCGTCTTTTTTGGGTTCGACATCAAAACGTTCGCGAAGTAAAAATACCTCAGCTGCACCACCGGTTCCTCGTTTAGTTCCAAGCAGTCGAGCTGGCATAACTCGCGTTTCGTTAGCTACAAGCAAATCGCCTGGCTTTAAATATTCTTCAATGTCTTTGAAAATGCGATCTTCGAGTGCACCCGTATCGCGACGCATGACAAGCATCTTGCATTCATCGCGAATGGCGGCTGGTTCTTGTGCGATGAGCTCTTCGGGCAAATCATAATCAAAATCATCAGTTTTCATTTTGAGTAGCTTCTCTTTTCGCTTCTGTTCTTTTATAGCCTTGCGCTCTGCTTTGCGTCGCTCTCGGTCGGCTTGAGCTTCTTCGATTGACCAATGGCAACCACAATAGTTTTGGCGGTACATTCCAAGTTCGCGACTGCGCGTTGTGGCATTTTGGTAATAAGGGCGATAGTCGTTATGGATGGGTTTAAGCTCAGGATAAGGCTTGCAGGCCTGACAAAGTTCTTCGCCACAAATTTTAAAGAGTTGATAGGGGCTTACTGCAAGTGTTGTACCAAGCGCATCAAAATTATGCGCATGTGCATAATTTGCTGCGCGATCGAGCCTAAATCGATAACAAGCCCTGCATCGGTGTGCGCGAGCTTTATCTTCTTGCCAAAATTGATGAATGAAAGAATCCCATTCCTTATTGTCCCAGCTGTCTTGAACTACAGGAATCTTAAGCGAATCTGCCCAGGCAAGAAGCGTATTCCATCTTGTGACATATTCTTCTTTTGGTTCAATATTGGCATTGCTGAAGAAGATGGTAATGTCATGTCCTTCTTTGTGGAGCATTCGATAAGGTTCCAAGGAGCACGGACCGCAGCAGGCATGCAGCAAGAGCTTCATGATTTGGTTTGTGCTCCTTTCAATAAGACAATAATTTAGGGGCTTTCTTTAGGAAACATATAGTACCATCTCACACTATAGAAGAAGTGTCATTGATACTCTTGTTTATTCAGGCTCTCAAATTTTGTTTGTCTGATAGACAATCCGCAGGTAAAGCTTAATTTTGGCGACGATTTGCATGACTTGCGCCAAGGTTTAAATTTTATCTCGGGTTTGTCTTTGTTTATAAGCCTCGTGAAAGGTGATTGATGGAAGACCGATCGTACCAGGCCATATTTTTTGATTTAGATGGAACGCTGCTTCCTATGGATATCGATGATTTCCTAAAAAAATATGGTATTCAGCTGGGTAAATTCTTTACTGCTCAGGGTTTTGATGACCCTCAAGCTTTAGTAAAGAAGGTGTTCACCTGCACGGCTGCTATGTGTGATGAACACGAAGGTCTTACAAATAAAGAGGCATTTTGGGCTGAATTTGAGCGTGAAACTGGATTAAGCCAGGAACTCATGGAGCCAAAGATGTATGAGTTTTACTGCGGTATGTATAACGACATCGCCGCTGATTTGGAGCCTTTTCCCCAGGCTGCTTATGTTGTTAAGCTCCTGCGTAAAAAAGGCTATCCGCTCTATCTGACTACGATGCCAATTTTCCCCACAACTGCTATTCGTAAGCGAATTTCTTGGGTTGGCTTAAACGAAGATGACTTTGAGCGCATGACGACGTATAGCAATTCTTCTCATGTAAAGCCGAGTCTTGACTACTACCAGGAAAATCTTTCTTATGCCGGCTTGAAGGGCGAAGACGTATTGATGGTAGGAAACAATACCTCTGAAGACCTGGCAGCAATGGAGCTCGGCTGTGATGCCTTCTTGGTAACCGACATGATGATTGACCCCATCGACTACGATTTGTCTCAGGTTCGTCATGGCAGCTTTGACGACTTTGTAAAGTTCGCTGAATCTTTGCCCGATTGCGAACCTCACGAGCTTGATTTCATGAGCCTGCTCGAGATGGGTACCGAATTCCAAGACGAAGAGGAATAGCCCGTGGCTTTATTTGATTATGAAGTCAAGGCGCAGTGTGGCCATGCCCGCGCTGGCGTATATGAAACTGCGCATGGCTCTTTTGAAACACCCTTGTTTATGCCTGTTGGAACCTGTGCAACAGTAAAGGGTGTGCGCCCTGAAACCCTAAAAGAGATTGGGTCTCAGGTAATTCTTTCTAATACCTATCACCTGGCTATGCGCCCTGGCGCTGATCTTATTGCCGAAGCAGGTGGCCTGCATTCCTTTATGGCCTACGACGGCCCTATACTTACCGACTCGGGCGGGTTCCAGGTTTTTAGTTTGGCAAAAACGCTCAAGCTCGACCCTAATGGCGTTAAGTTGCAGAGCATCTATGACGGCTCTCGTCATTACTGGACGCCTGAGGAAAATATGGATATCCAGCAAAAGCTTGGTGCTGATATTGTCATGCAGCTTGATCAGTGCACTCCTTATCCGGCGGAGAAAAGTTTTGTAGAGCGCGCGGTTAATTTGTCAGCTGCTTGGGCCGAACGTTGCCTAGCTGCTCATACTCGTCCTGATCAAACTTTGTTTGGTATTGTTCAGGGAGGCATGCATCTTGACCTGCGACTGCAGTCAGTTGAGCGCCTAAAGCAGATCAATGATGAATCTGTTGCCCGTGGTGGTCAGGCTTTTGGTGGCTTCGGTATTGGTGGTTATTCAGTAGGCGAGCCGCATGATCTTATGTTTGAGACCTTGGGGAGCGTCGCTCGTGCGTTGCCTGAAGATAAGCCTCGTTACCTCATGGGTGTTGGCAATCCAACAACTCTAATGCGCGCTGTTCATGAGGGCGTTGATATGTTTGACTGCGTTCTTCCTACGCGTACTGCTCGTATGGGAACTGCATTCAGCCACAATGGTCGTATGAACATGACTAACGCAAAATATGCACGCGATTTCGGCTCGCTTGATCCTGAATGCTCTTGCCCTGTTTGCCAAAAGCATTCTCGTGCTTATATTCGTCATTTGGTTAAGCAAAAAGAAATGCTTGGTGGAATTTTGCTTTCTATCCATAATTTGTATTTCCTATTGCATCTTATGAATGAGGCTCGCGCAGCAATTTATCAAGGTAATTTTGAAGAGTTCTATCAAGGCTGGATGAACTCTCCGGCCGCAAACGACTACTAGGATGTTTGTCTGCTAATTTATGCAGGTCGTGCAAAATAAAAACTAATTCCTTTTATACAGGTAGTTTCGCGGTAATATGAACAAATATAAATTCGAGCAGTGCGCCCTCATGCAATCTGGCATTTGGCGCGCTTGCTTTGTTTAATTAGGTAATACAAGCGATTCCAATAGGGGAGCGTATGTCTGAAGAAAATAACGATCAGTCCTTAAATAAGGACGAGATTCTAAAACCTGAGGCTGAAGAATCAAAAGCGGAACCCGCGCCTGAAGAAAAGGAAGCTCTGGTAAATAAATCTGAAGCAAAGGACTCCAAGCTAGAGGGCGCCGATTCTGAAGTTAAGGAAGCTGAGGCTGGCGAAACGAGCGCCCCTAAGTTTAAAGCCCGCAACAAGGCAGATAAAAAAGCTAAAGGTTCTAAGCCAACTCGCGAGGAAAAGCAGGCAGCTAAGGCTCTGAAGAGTCAGCGCAAGAGTCGCGATAAAGCTCAAAAGAAGGCCGATAAGCATGAGCGTTCGGTCAATATTGCAAAAGAAAACGCCCGTCGTGCTGCCAAAAAGAAAAGCAAGGTTAAGAATCCAAATCGCCGCAATGTTTGGCTGCTTATTCTTACTACTCTTCTGGTGATTGGCGCTTGCTTCGCTTTTATTCCTCCTCAAGAAAAAATTAATCAGGGCCTGGACGTTCAGGGTGGTTTATCGGTTGTCCTTTCGGCTAACACTACCGATGGCTCCGATATCTCGTCTGATGACTTAGAGAAGTCCCGTTCTGTTATCGAGAGCCGCGTTAACGCTCTTGGTGCTTCCGAGGCAGTCGTGCAAATCCAGGGTAATAACCAGATTTTGGTACAGATTCCTGGCATGACAGACGCCGAAACTGCTCTGAATACTATTGGTAAAACCGGTGTTCTTGAGTTCGCACGAGCTGATTCGTTTACAAACGATGAAGATAAAACTGCAATCGAAAACAATTCTTATGCAAGCACTCAGACATTTACTGATGACTTTGGTAATTCATTCCAGGGTACTCAAACAAGTTATGCAAGCGTAAAGGGTGATTACACACCCCTTATTACTGGTGAAAATATCACAAGTGTTAGCGTTGATCGTGCTTCCGAGACCGGCACTGACTATGCAGTAAATATTAAGCTTGACTCCGCTGGAACTAAGGCATTTGCCGAGGCTACTAAGGAACTTGCTGCCGATAAGGGTCAGATTGTCATCATTTTGGATGGCCAAATCCAGAGTGCACCTGCCGTCCAGTCTGAAATCACTGGCGGCGAGGTTTCAATCACGGGTAACTACACCTTAAAGGAAGCTCAGGCACTTCAGACTGTTCTGGAATCTGGTTCTTTGCCTGTAAGCTTTAAATATGAGCAGAGCCAGGTTGTTGGTCCTACGCTTGGTCAGGATGCTCTGGCTGCTGGCGTTTTAGTTGCCTTGATAGGTCTTGTCCTGGTCATCCTTTATCTGCTGTTCTTCTATCACGGCTTAGGCCTTTTGACCGCAGCAGCAATGGCGGTATTCGCAGTTCTTTACATGGGCTTGTTGGGCTTCTTGTCTTCGCTTGGCTTGTTTAGCTTGTCTCTTGCTGGTTTGGCTGGTGTTGTTCTAACCATTGGTATGGCGGCGGACTCTTCAATTCTGGTACTGGAGCGCTTCCGTGAAGAAATTCGTATGGGTCGCAGTGTTCGTGCTGCTTCCGTTACCGGCGTTCGTCACGGTATTTTGACCTCTATCGACGCCGACCTGGTTACCTTGGTTTCCGCATTTACCTTGTTCTTCTTGGCTAGCGCTTCTGTTAAGGGCTTTGGTATGACCTTGGCTCTTGGCATTATCTGCGATATCGTCATGATGCTGATTTTGAAAGCTCCTTTGGTTCGCCTGCTGGCACCTATTTCAATCGCTAAGCATCCTGGCTTCTGGGGTATTAAAGACTGCGAAAAGGCAGCTCCTGTTTATGCTGAACTTACTGAGCTTCAGGCAACTGCTCACCCCGAGCCTTCAATGGTTTCCGAAGTGCTTGGTCACTTTAAGGCTGTTAAGGGTCGCTTCATTAAGAAAGACATCAACTTCATGGGCGCCCGCAAGTATCTGCTTGCATTCTCAGCCTGCCTGATTGTGCTGTCCTTCTTGGTTGTTGGCATTAAGGGCGTTGATTTCGGCATTGAATTTGTTGGCGGTACCTCAATCACCTTTAACGATACTGGTGATGTAACTACCGATCAGATGCGTTCTGCTTTTGACGCAGCTGGTGAAAGTGATGCTGTCATCCAGACCACAGAATCTAATGGCTCTAATGGCTTCTTGATTCGTACCACTACTACTTCAGCCGAGGACGCCGCTTCTCATGCGCAGACCGTAGCAAGTAGCCTTGGTCTTTCTACTAATTCATATCAGGTAAGCACGATTGGTCCTGACTGGGGAGCAAGTGTTATTAACTCTTCTGTAATTGCCTTCATCGTTTCTTTGCTCCTGATTATTTGCTATATCGCTGTCAGGTTTGAGTACAAGATGGGTGTAATGGCAGTTATTGCTCTCTTGCACGACTTGATTATCGTTGTGGGAATTTATGCTTTGGTTGGCCGAGAAATTACGCCTAATACGGTTGCTGCATTGCTTACCATCTTGGGTTATTCACTCTACGACACTGTTGTTGTCTTCCATCGTATTAACGAAAACATCAAGGAATCTAACGTTAAAACAACCTTCCTTTCGATGGCAAACCATTCCATTAATCAGGTATTTATCCGTACTATCAACACCACAACGACTTCTTTGGTCCCTGTTGTTGCGATGTGTTTGTTCGGCGGTGAAACACTGCAAGACTTTGCGTTTGCAATGGCTATCGGCTTGATTTCCGGTTCTTACTCTTCTATCTGTGTAGCAACGCCTTTGTTCTGCATCTGGAAGTCTCGCGAGGAAACATTCGCTAAGCTTCGCCGTAAGCTGGGTGATGCTGTTGAAATCTTTACGTTCGCAAGTACTCCTGTTCTGGCGCTTAGTGCAGCCGATGGAGGAAACTCCACTGTTGCGGCAACGGGTACAGCAACTGAAGCAACAAGTGGGGCTTCGTCTGCTACTGCAGTAAAGACTGATACGGCAAGTGGTTCAGACGAGAAAAAATTTAAGCCTAAACAAAAGGCGCCAGAAACAAAGCGTCCTCGTTATCGCCGTAAGAAAGACTAGGAGATATTATGCGTGAAGGATCAGCTCCAAACTTTTGCCCTCCTGTAGAAGAAGGCATGGTTTTAACCTTAGAGGACGATAAGGGCGATGTAACTTCGCTTGAGTTCCTTGGGATAATCATTCATCAGGATCATGAGTATGGCTGCTTCTTCCCTGTGGAAGCCGGCCAAGAAAAGGGTACGGGTGCTTCCGGTGAGATTGTCATTCTTGAGGTAACCGAATTTGATGAAGATTCCTATCCTTCAGGCTTTGAGCTTCCAAATGATGAGGAGCTTATTAAAGAGGTTTACCAAGACTTTATGCAAGCCACAAAGGACTTATACGACTTTGAATAAAGCTTGATATGTCTGGCCCCAACTAAACTGCGTTATATTTTGAACGTTGTTTAGTTGGGGCTTTCTTTTTTGGTGTTTGAATTCATGCTGGATACTTCTAAAAATGCATTATTTCTTTTGCTGTGTTCGTCTTGTTTTATTTTGGCTTTGCTTAGTACGGCACTAAACACCGCTCTTCCTTCTATTGCTTTTGATTTGGGGGTAAATAATCAAAGTGTTCAGTGGCTGATAAGTATTTATGCACTGAGTTTAGCGGTATTTATGCCCGCTACTGCTTACTTTGTTTCACGCTTTACGGCTCGTATTCTTTATGCAGCTTCGCTTATTTTGTTTTTACTCTGTACGCTTCTTTGTGCTTTCAGTTCAAGTTTTGAATTGCTTTTGGTTGCACGCATAGGCCAAGCAGCAGCAAATGCGCTTGTTTCTAATCTTACGCAAACTACGATTCTTTCTGTATTTAATAAAGAAGAGCAGGGGAGCCGAATGGGTTGGTTTGGTTTAAGTGTAGGCGTTGCTCCTGTTATTGCCCCCGCTTTTGGTGGGGTGATGGTTGATCTATTTGGTTGGAGGAGTTTGTTTCTTGTTATTGCGGCCGGGGCGGCTCTTTGTTTGCTTTCGTCGTTTTTCTTTATGCAAAATACTATTGATGTCGAGCTTGCTTCTTTTGATATCCCGAGTTTTGTTTTAAGTGTTTTTGTTTTTGGTGGGCTGACTCTTGGTCTTTCCCGTTTGTCGGCTGGGGAGTTTCTTGCGCTGAGCTCTTTGATGCCTCTGCTTTGCGCTCTTTTGGCGGCTGTTTGTTTTATTCCGTGCCAGTTGTGCGCAAGTAAGCCTTTTTTAAACCTTGCTTTATTTAGGAACCAATACTTCACACGCAGCGTTATAGCAAGTTCTGCTTTATATGCGGTGATGATGGGAGGGGCAGCTGTTCTGCCTCTTTATTTGCAGGGCGATTTGCAGTGGAGCGCTACTCTTGCGGGATTCGTGGTTTTCCCAGCTGCATTAGCGATGGCTCTTGTTAACCCCTTTGCTGGAAAAATGCTTAATCGTCTTGGTATACGCAAGCTTGCTTGCTTAAGTTGTGTCTTTATGTTTGCTGGGAATATTCTTATGTGCATTCTAAGCTTTAGCTCAAGTGTGCCGGCTGTTATTTTGTTGGCAATATTTAGATATCTTGGTATTGGCTTACTGCAAATGCCACTCGTTGTTTGGGCTAATTCTTTACTTAATAAAAGTGAGCTCCCTCATGCAACCGCTCTGTTAACGAGCTTTCGAAATCTTTTTGGCGCCTTAGGCGTTGCTGTTTTTGTTGGTATTTTTAACAGCGCCGGATTGACCGTAGGTTTTACCGCGATGGCTTTCGTTGCTTTATTCGTATTAATTGCAAACGACAATAAAAGAGCAGAAGAGTAAGCGCGTCTTGATGCGCTTATCTTATATATCGAATTAGCTCAGCCTCTTATAGAAGATAAAGCGAATATCTTTCTTGAGCCTAAAAGATTTAACTACGTAAAACGATAGAGGCAATGACTTTTTGCCATTGCCTCTATCTTCGTTTAATGCTTAGCCTAGAAGCTAAATAATTAATTCAGCTCCAGGCACTCCAATCACATGAGCTACGCTCTCTACATGAAGGTCGGGCGTTCCATCTGCGATAGAGAGCGTCTGCGCGTCGCGGAAATAACGCGCGAGACCAGTTTCTTCGACAATACCCAGGCCTCCGTGGAGCCAAATGCATTGCTTGGTTACGTCGATTGCCATTTCGCAGGTTGAGTACTTTGAGGTGCTAATAAGCGCCTTTGCTTTAACGCCAAGAGCTTTATCTCCTGTTGCTAAGACTTTATCAGCGGTGCCTAGCGCTTCAAAAATTAAAGCGCGACATTTCTCGATTTCGCCCCACATGCGAGCCATACGATGTGCGACTACCTGTCGTTCAGCAATGGGACGGCTATCATGGGTGCGCTCTTTAATGAAGTCCATAGTTTTAGCGAATGCAGCTTCAGCGCAGCCCAGAGCAACGCAAGCGCAAAGTGCATTACCTGGGCCCATACCGTCAAGAGGATTCTTGGGGAAGCTGTACGAGTCAGGGACCCTAACGTCGGTCAGGAAGTAAGAGCCAGAACAATTGCCATTGAGTCCTAGCTTGTTTTCGACCTGTGAACCATCAAGTCCTGGATGGCTTGTTTCCACAAAGAAACAGCGCATTTCGTGATCTTCGGTCATACCAAGGAAAGCAACCAAATCAGATTGTGAGGTGTTGGTCACATAGAGCTTACTGCCATTTAAGACCCATTCATCGCCATCCTTAACTGCCATAACGGGCCACTCAGAAAGATTGGTTGAGCCTTGAGGAGGGGTAATACCGGCTCCCATAATTGTCCAGCCAGTCATAATTCCAGCAAGATATTTTTGCAGGAGTTCAACCCTATTGGGTGACTCCATAAGATAGCTCGACATGCAAGCATCTACGTAATAACTAATGGCAAAAGCGGGGGAGACCTTTGCGATTTCTTCAGTTACTACACCTACGGCTGTTAAGCCTAAACCAGAGCCTCCAATTTTTTCAGGAACAATAAGACCTAAAAAGCCAAGCTCTCCAGCCTTAAGATAGAGATCCCTGGGAAATTTATTGCTTTCTTCCATCTCATCAACGCGTGGTGCTACATATTTTTCGGCAAATTCTTTTGCTGATTGCTGCAAAAGCTCTAGGTCATCATTAAGAAAGAAAGACATGGTAGTTCCTCCTTTTAGGCATATGTTTACTAAGCCTGATTAATTCAGGATTTCATAAGTTGGTATAAACGTGAATTTAAAGAAGAGGCACCGCTTTAGCGCACGTTGGTACAACGGAGTCCACCTCAAGCGGCGCCAAAAAAGATGCAAGTTATTTGTTGGCCATAGTTAGGCGATCGACATTGTCTCCACCGCCAGTAAT
>CAVCRX010000039.1:705-27020 GCA_963604935.1 Bacteroidaceae bacterium | reverse complement strand
CCTGGTCGCAAGGGTTGCCGTTGTTATTTAGGGCTTCAGCCTCAACGTTTACAACTCTTTCGGTTAAATCGGCATGGGGCAGAAGATAGAAGCAGCCTCCATCAATCTGGTCGAGGATAATCTGTGCTGTTTCGGGGCCAGTTAGCATACCAAGGCGATCTCCGCTTTCGGTATGGGCCTGGGATAAAGGCATCTCTTTACCGTCGCCTGTAATATTGTGATATTTTTCTCCACGATACAGGCTGCTGTTTGCAATTTCTGATTCAAAAACTCCAGGAAGCGAAATATTGTATTTGACCTTCGTTAAATCAAATTTGAGTGCCTCAGCTTGATAGTTTTCCACCAATCGAACAAGGGCTGTTTTTGTGACAGAGTAAGGTGCCCAGCCTGAGAACGCGGAAACGCCAGCTGTCGAGGCTGTAGTAACAATGCGTCCACCCTCAGGCTGCGTAAACATTAGGCCGCCTATAATGCGTAAGCCATAGAGTGAGCCCCAGAAATTGGTGTCCATAATCCATTTCCAGTCTTCCATGCTCGTCTTCATGAGTGCGTTTGGCTGAAGCATGACACCTGCATTATTGAATAGATAATCAATCTTGCCGTAAGTACTCTTGATTTTAAAAGCAATTTGCTTCCATTCATCTTCAGAGGTGATGTCTTGTTTCATATAGCTAACATCGAAGCCTTTTGCTTGCAGCTCCTTTTCTGCTTTTTGGCCTTTATCATCGCGGCGACCCGTGATGATAATGCGTGCTCCCTTTTCGCCAAGAATCTCGGCGAAGGCGTAACCTAATCCTGAGGTACCACCTGTGATAAGAACGACTTTCCCCTGATAGTCTTCCATTGCTCTCACTCCTTATTGTTTGCTTGGCTTGGCTTTTTGTCCAACCAAGGAGCCCCCAAATACGTTTCTTGTTGTAATCGTGAACGCGTTCATTTCATGTTTTGAGCTTAAGCTTGCTTGTTCTTCAAAGCCATTGGCAAAGACTCTTGCCTGTTCATTTGGTGAACATTCGAGCTTGATTGTCTATTTCTAAAACAGACGTAATGCTCTGTTTAACGCTAGAATTTGAACAGGGGATTTTTATAAAAGGAGGTTTTGGTGAACAGAAAAGACTTAATGAAAAAGGAGTTTGCTAAAACCCTCTTTCGCTTGGCCGAAGAAAAGAAATTAGAAAACATTACAGTCTCTGAGTTGACCCAGGAATGCGAAGTAAGTCGAGGGACTTTCTATAATTATTTTCTTGACATCTATGACTTGATTAATTGGATATTCGAGGAAGATATCGTCAAACCCTTACAAGACTACATTGTTTCTCACGACAGTTCGTGGTCGGGTATTACCCAGCAATGCCTTGAAAAAATGTATCATAATCGAAATTTCTATTGCCAGGCCGTGCGCTATGGTGGTCAAAATAATCTTCAGGACTATATGCGCAAGCGTAATCTTGATAGTTGGAAATTGTTGATTCGCGGATATATGGGTGAAGATAAAAAGTTTGACCCGGATTTGCTTGAGTTCTATGAGCGCTTTACTTCTGATGCTGTTGCAAATATGGTCATTGAATGGGCAAGGCGTGGAATGCGGACTCCACCCGAAAAAATGGCTTTGATGGATTGTGTTGCCACGCGTGGTATTTATGGCCTGATAGATGCCGCTAATGAGCGATAACGCACGTTATATGTGACTCTTTCTCTTTGTCTTGCTTACTAAGTTTTGCTTAGTTTTTGTTTGCAAGATTTGCAAGCTAAGGTACTGTGAAAAAGCAAGCGTAAGGAAGTATTGGGGCGCTTGTTTTTAAATCTTGGGTGGGATTATGGAACAACAAAAGAATTTTCTTGATTGCTTGCTGAAGCTTTTCTTGAGTTTTGTCTTGGTACTTACTACCTGTTTTGTGGCGCCAACGCTAGCTCAAGCTGACAATGTTGAAGCCCAGAAAGATACTAGCGTTGATGAGCAGAGCAGCGCTGAGCAAAGCGATTACAGCAATCAGTACTTCGCTGATCTTTTGGAGAATGAAAGCCTAGCTTTTAGCAAAGATGTAAATACAGAAACGCTTACAAGCGAAAATGAGACGCTAGGTGTTCTTGTTAGTCTTAAGGGTGACTCTGAAGATTCAAGCGCAGATGAAAGTCTTGATGGGCTTACTTTGTCGGTGTCTAAGGAGTTTAATTTCGATGATGAAAATCAGGTAAGTCGCATACGTTTTCAGGCGATGACAGCACGTAAAACTCAAGCGACAGTCGAGTGTTATCTTGATGACGAAACAGTACCTCTCGCAAGTTTTGAGTTAAACGACCAAAAGAAATCAAATAACTGGGATTTAGGCACTAAGGATTATTGCCTTGATATCAGTAAGAAAAACATTACGGGCAAGCATCATATTTCTTTCAAAGTGACTAAAGTGAGTTCCGAAAACTCCCTTAAGGATCAAAAAATTATTTTTAAGAGCTTTGAGTTTATGAAGTTTTCGGTGCCGGTACTTAATTTTGATATTAACGAAACCAAGGGTCATACCATTGAGTCTATGAATACCTCGACCAATCATAGTGTTGAGTGCTATGGTTCGCTAAATATTAATGTACCCGAAAACTGGACAAGTGAATATACAGGTGAGCACGTCGACAGCGCAAGCTATAAGCTTGATTATGTGCGCGGTCGTGGTAATTCCACCTGGTTGGCAGATACAACCCATCGTCCCTATAAAGTAAAGCTTGATAATAAAGCTGGACTTTTGGGTATGGGTAAAAATAAACATTGGGTATTAATTGCTAACTATTACGACAATAGTCAGTTGCGCAACAAGATTACCTACTGGCTCAGCGAGCAGCTTGGTTTCAAGTACACCGTAAAACTTGAGCCTGTTGAAGTTGTTATGGGTGACGAATACTATGGTAGTTACTTCTTGTGCGAGCAGGTCCGTGTTGGTAAAAATCGCCTTGATATCGATGACCTTGAAGACGAAAAAGAATCAACTGACGAGATTACAAACTCAGGTGGCTATCTTCTAAACCTTGGAAGTTCTGAAGATAAGCACAAGGGTTTTAACACTACAACCTCGGGCGATCTGATTAGTTGGACTATTGAAAGCCCAGATTTTGATGGCTACTTCAATGAACAGCAATATAGCTACATTCGCAACTATATAGAGAATGTAGAATCGGCCCTGTATAGCGATGATTTTTGTGATGATGACGGGAAGCGCTACAGCGATTATTTAGATTTAAAATCCGCTGTCGACTACCTTTGGTTGCAAGAATTCAGTATGAATGGTGATGGCTACCTTGGTGGCAGCACCTATCTATTTAAAGAACGCGAAGGCATGTTGTATTTTGGCCCAGCCTGGGACTTTGATTATGTGGCTTGGGGCGCAACTGAATATGACGAAGATTCCATCGTTACTAACGAGTGGTCGGTAACCGGGCGAATGTGGGTAAATCGTTTATTAAAAGACCCTGAGTTCGCTGAGCAGTTTATTTCTCGTTGGTCTGATCTTAAAAAACTAATGAATGAAATTACTCGCTTGGGTGGAAAGCTTGACGAATTTGCGGCGCGTATGTCTACAGCTGTTAACTACAACGTAGAAAAGTATGGCATGACATCATTTGCTTACGACGAGGGTACAGAAGACTCTGAAGAGCCTGTTGTAATCAGCGACGAAAAAGGTAGTTTGAGCTTCGACCAGGAGATTGACCGTCTGCGTGCGTGGATTGAGCAGCGTGAGGCATGGGTAAACAATCATGTTAATCAGCTAGCTCCGAGTGCCTGCACCATCAGCTATAAGAGCGGCAATACTGTTATTAAGAAGGTAAATGCCTACGTGGGCGATTACTTCATGCTTGACTGTGAAGAGCCAACAAAGGCTGGGTCGAAGTTTTTAGGCTGGCAGTTGAGCTATAAAATCAACTACGATCAGTACCTAAGGGCAAATGGACTTACTGAAGAAGAGCTTATTGAAAAAGAGGGTAGCGCCTTTGTTGAGAAGCTCAAAAAAGAAGGCTACAGCTTTACGACTATCGTGAACGAAGATGAAAGCATGTTGGTTCCTTGTGACATCACGCTCACGGCATTATTTAGCGCGAATAATAACGATAACAAAACGGTAGTAAAGCCTTTATTGGGCTCCATTGTCAGCAAGAAGGGTGTTCGTTATCAGGTAACGTGCACCAATGCTAAAAATGGTCGCAGTGTAAAAGTTGTTGGTCTTTCAAATAAGAAAGCCAAGAAGATCACTATTCCTAAATGGATTAAAATCAAGGGCAAAAAATACACTGTTACAGAAATTGGAACAAAAGCATTTGCGGGCTGTAAGAAGCTTAAGCAGTTACGCATCAAGTCAAAGGGTCTTTTTGTTCGAAACAGCACCTTCAAATCGTTAAAGAAGAAGGCGGTCATCAAGGTTCCTAAGAGTGGCCTTAGGCACTATAAGTCAGTAATTAAGTGTCGGAAGGTTCGCAAGCTGTAAGTTTGGCTGCTTGCTAGGCGTGGAGCGAATCTTGTAAAAGCATTGCAAAACAACAATGACAAATTCTAAAGGGGAGTGGCCCAGGGCTGCTCCCCTTAAATTTTGTCAAAGAACATAAAACCTCCATAACTAGTAAAAAAATGTCTTGACGAAAGGGGGGTTCACACATATATTTTTGTATTTGTGTTTTTAGCCAAAAACCCGGTTCCATCGAAGGAGGAAACAGTTCGTGGTTCAATCTGAAAACCAGGCTTCTACCAGCCGTTATCGGAATCGCAGGAGCTTTGCAAAGATTCCTGACGTCATGGACGTCCCTAATCTGATTGCCATCCAGACTGAAAGCTTTAAGGGCTTTGTCGAGGAAGGCTTAGCAAGCGCTTTTGCTGATATCAGCCCTATTTACTCTAACAACAAGAGTATGTTCGTTGAATTCGGTAAGTACCGTTTTGACGATCCTAAGTACGGAGTAGATGAATGCAAAGAGCGTGACGTTACTTATCAGGCTCCTTTGTTTGCTGAGATTCGCTTTGTTAACACCGAAACTGGTGTTGTTAAAGAGCAAGAAGTCTTCATGGGTGATTTCCCTCTGATGACTTCCCGCGGTACCTTCATTATTAATGGTACTGAGCGTGTTGTTGTTTCTCAGTTGGTTCGTTCTCCTGGTGTTTATTTTGCAGCAGAGCAGGACAAGACCTCCGATAAGACTCTCTACAATGCCAAGATTATCCCTTCTCGTGGTGCTTGGCTTGAATTCGAAACTGACAAGCGCGACATCCTTTCGGTTCGTATCGACCGTAAGCGTAAGCAGCCTGCCACCCTTTTGCTTCGTGCACTGGGTATTGCAGAAACTCGCGAAGAGATCATCGAGATTCTGGGCGACTCTGAAATGGTCATCCGTACTCTTGATCGCGACCCTGCTACCACCAAGGAAGAGTCTTTAATCGAGCTGTATCGTCGCTATCGTCCGGGCGAGCCTCCTACGATTGACTCTGCTCGTACTATGCTTGACGGTCTCTTCTTTAATCCTCAGCGCTACGACCTGGCAAAGGTTGGTCGCTACAAGATCAATAAGAAGCTCGGCTTTGACCCCGAGAACGATTGCTCCACCCTTACCCAGGAAGACATCATTGCTTCCATGCGCTACATTGTTGCTTTGCATGATGGCCATGAGGGCGTAAGCACCGACGACATCGACCACTTTGGTAATCGTCGTATCCGTACTGTTGGTGAACTTATCCAGAACCAGTTCCGTATTGGTTTGTCTCGTATGGAGCGTGTTGTTCGTGAGCGTATGGGTATGCAGGAGCCTGACGAAATCACTCCTCAGACACTCGTCAACATTCGCCCCATCGTTGCTGCAATTCGTGAGTTCTTCGGTTCTTCTCAGCTGTCTCAGTTCATGGACCAGGCAAACATCGCTGCTGGTGTTACTCACAAGCGTCGTCTGTCTGCTCTTGGACCTGGTGGTCTGTCTCGTGAGCGTGCAGGCTTCGAAGTTCGAGACGTTCATACTTCTCACTATGGTCGTATGTGCCCCATTGAAACCCCTGAAGGTCCTAACATCGGCCTGATTGGTTCTTTGGCAACTTATGCACGTATCAATCCTTACGGCTTTATCGAGACTCCTTATCGCCGCGTTGTTGACGGCAAGGTTACCGATGAAATCGACTACATGACTGCAGACGAAGAAGAGCATCACACTATCGCACAGGCAAACGAAATGTTTGACCTGGAGACCCGTGAGTTTGGTCGTCGCGATGCAAATGGCAACTTTGTTCCTGCTACTCGTGTTCTCTGCCGTGGTCGCGACTCTCGCGGTGTATTCGGTGAAGCAATGGACGTTACGCCCGATCGCGTAGACTACATGGACGTTTCTCCTCGTCAGATGACTTCCGTTGCTACTTCGCTGATTCCCTTCCTCGAGCACGACGACGCTAACCGTGCATTGATGGGCTCCAACATGCAGCGTCAGGCTGTACCTCTGCTGCGCCCTGATGCTCCTTTGGTTGGTACCGGTATCGAGCATCGTTTGGCTGTAGACTCCGGCGAGGTTCTGATCGCTCAGAACGCTGGCGTTGTCGACTACGTTGACGGTGAAACTATCATCGTTGAGCGTCCTGATGGCGAATACGACGAGTACCTTGTTCCTAAGTTTAAGCGCTCCAACCAGGGCGGCTGCATCAACCATAAGCCTATTGTTCGCCCCGGCGACAAGGTAGAGGTTGGCGACGTTTTGGCTGACGGTCCTTCCTGCGACCATGCTGAGCTTTCTCTTGGCCGCAACCTGATGATTGCTTATATGCCTTGGGAAGGTTACAACTACGAGGACGCTATTATTCTTTCTGAGCGCGTCGTAGCTGAAGACCTGCTTACCTCTATTCATATTTCCGAGTACGAAATCGATGCTCGAGACACCAAGCTTGGTCCCGAAGAAATCACCCGCGAGATTCCTAACATCTCCGAAGAAATGATTTCTGACCTTGATGCTGACGGTATCATCCGTGTTGGTGCTGAGGTTGGTCCTGGCGATGTTCTGGTTGGTAAGGTTACCCCCAAGGGCGAAACTGAACTCACCGCTGAAGAGCGTCTGCTTCGTGCAATCTTCGGCGAAAAGGCACGCGAGGTTCGTGACACCTCTTTGAAGGTTCCTCATGGTTCCGGCGGTCGTGTTATCGATGTTCGTCGTGAGTCTCGCGGTGACGGCAACGAGCTTGCTCCTGGCGTCAACGAGCTGGTACGCGTCTTCGTTGCTCAGAAGCGTAAGATTCAGCAGGGCGACAAGCTTTCCGGTCGTCACGGTAACAAGGGTGTTATTTCCCGTATTCTTCCTGTTGAAGACATGCCCTTCATGGCAGACGGTACTCCTATCGACGTCATCCTGAATCCTCTGGGTGTTCCTTCTCGTATGAACGTTGGTCAGCTGCTTGAGAACCACCTTGGTTGGGCTGCTAAGTGGGGCTGGTCTGACGAAGAGGAAACCGACGAAGTCGTCGAAGGTCCTATGTATGTTGCAACTCCTGTCTTTGACGGCGCTACTGAGGAAGAAATTTCTGACGCCATCTTGAAGGCAAATCGCAACCTTATTAATGCAAACCATGCCAAGTTTGGTGAGCTGGCTCGTGACGAGTTTGTTCCCCAGCTTTCCGCAACTGGTAAGACTTGGTTATTTGATGGCCGTACGGGAGAAAAGTTCCGCGAGCCCATCACTGTTGGTCAGACTTACATCCTGAAGTTGGGTCACCTTGTCGACGACAAGATCCACGCCCGCTCAACTGGCCCTTACAGCTTGATTACCCAGCAGCCTCTGGGTGGTAAGGCTCAGTTCGGTGGCCAGCGCTTCGGTGAGATGGAAGTTTGGGCCCTCTACTCCTACGGTGCATCTAATGTTCTGCAGGAGATCATGACAATTAAGTCCGACGACACTTCCGGCCGTGTTAAGGCTTACGAAGCTATCGTTAAGGGCGAGAGTATCCCCGCAGCTGAGGTTCCTGAATCCTTCAAGGTTCTTATCAAAGAGCTTCGTTCTTTGTGCCTCAATGTCGAGCTTGAGGGTAACGGTGGCACTATTGACGTTACCGCTGATCCTGAAGAGTCTCGTACCAAGGAAGAGCCCAAGGCTCCCGTCCTTGATACCGAAGCCGACGAAGATTTGCTGGGCTCTATCGCCGACCTTACCGCAGCCCTCTTGAAGGACTCCGGTGACGAAAGCATCGACCTGATCGGTTTGGGAGAGGAGAACTAAATGTCCGAGTTTGACGTCAATAATTTCGACGCGATCCGCATTTCTCTCGCAAGTGCGGAGGATATTCGTGGTTGGTCTCGTGGCGAGGTTAAAAAGCCTGAGACCATCAACTACCGTACCCTCAAACCCGAGAAGGACGGTCTTTTCTGCGAGAAGATCTTTGGTCCTACCAAGGACTGGGAATGCGCCTGCGGCAAGTACAAGCGTATTCGTTTTAAGAATATTGTCTGCGAGCGCTGTGGTGTAGAAGTCACTCGCTCTAAGGTTCGTCGTGAGCGTATGGGTCACATCGAGCTGGCAACCCCTGTTTCCCACATCTGGTACTTCAAGGGTTCTCCTTCTCGTCTTGGCTATTTGCTCGACATTCCTCCTAAAGAGCTTGAAAAGGTTCTTTACTTTGCTTCTTCTATCATCACCGAGGTTGACAAAGAAGCTCGTGAGGAAGACGTTGAGGATCTGCGTGATGAACTCGCAGCTGACCTTGAGGAAATGGATGCAGAGCGCGATCGTCTGGTCGAGTCTGTTCGTCGTATGTCTGTCGACTATGTCCCCGAGGACGATGAGTTTGTTGACGAATTTGAAGATGAAGAGCGCCTGAGCCCTGAAGAGGTTGAAGACGAAATCTCTGACATCTACGAAGAGTTCAACGAGCGCAAAGAGCTTCGCAAGAAGGCTCTCGATGAGTTCTTGAAGATTGAGCCTAAGCAGCTTATTTCTGACGAGGCTCTCTATCGTGAGATGCGCCTTAATTACTCTGATTACTTCAAGGGTGGCATGGGTGCTGAGGCTGTTCGTGACCTGCTTGATAATCTTGATCTTGAGGCAGTTGCCGAGGAGCTTCGCGAAGTTGTCGCAACTGGCAAGGGTCAGAAGCGCACCAAGGCTATTAAGCGTATGAAGGTTGTCGATGCATTCCTGCACTCTGACAACAAGCCTTCCGATATGATTCTGGATGTTATCCCAGTTATTCCTCCCGATCTGCGTCCTATGGTTCAGCTCGATGGTGGCCGTTTTGCAACGTCTGACCTCAACGACCTGTACCGTCGTGTAATCAATCGTAATAACCGCCTTAAGCGTCTGCTTGATCTTGGTGCTCCCGAGATTATCGTTAACAACGAAAAGCGCATGCTTCAGGAAGCTGTTGACTCCCTGTTCGACAATGGTCGTCGTGGTCGCCCTGTTACCGGCCCTGGTAACCGTCCTCTGAAGTCCCTGTCTGACAACCTGAAGGGTAAGCAGGGTCGCTTCCGTCAGAACCTGCTTGGTAAGCGCGTCGACTACTCCGGTCGTTCCGTTATCGTTGTTGGTCCTAACCTGAAGCTGCATCAGTGCGGTCTGCCTTCACAGATGGCACTGGAGCTCTTCAAGCCTTTCGTTATGAAGCGTTTGGTTGAGCTTGAGTATGCTGCCAATATCAAGGCTGCAAAGCGCGCTGTTGATCGCGGTGCAACCTATGTTTGGGACGTCCTTGAAGAGGTTATTACTGAACATCCTGTTTTGCTTAACCGCGCACCAACCCTTCACCGTTTGGGTATTCAGGCATTCGAGCCTGTCCTGGTTGAAGGTAAGGCAATCAAGCTGCATCCTTTGGTATGTACTGCATTTAACGCCGACTTCGACGGCGACCAGATGGCTGTTCATGTTCCCCTGGGTAACGAGGCTCAGGCCGAGGCTCGCGTCTTGATGCTTTCTGCAAACAACATTAAGAGCCCTGCTCATGGTCGTCCTTTGACTGTTCCTACTCAGGACATGATTATCGGTCTGTACTACCTGACCGCTGCTCGTGATGGTTTCCCTGGTGAAGGCCGTGCCTTTATCGACTTCGACGATGCACTTCGCGCTTATGACGCTCGTGCTGATGTTGACTTGCAGGCAAAGGTTTGGGTTCGTCTGACTCGCGATACCTTGGTAGCTGAGACTCGTGAACAGTATGTTGAGCACAAGGCTGGCGAACGTATTGAGACTACGATTGGTCGTATTACCTTCAATAACGTTTTGCCCGACGACTATCCTTTCCTCAACTATGAGATGAACAAATCTGAAATCAGCTGGTTGGTTGAGGACTGCTGCAACCGTTACACCACCTCTCGCATGGAGCCAATTCTGGATGGTCTTAAGGCTGCGGGCTTCCATTACGCAACGCGTGCTGGTGTTACCGTTTCTGTTTATGACGCAACCATTCCTCCTCAGAAGCCTGCAATTTTGGCTGCTGCAGACGAGCAAGTTGCTGTTATTGATGAAGAGTACGAGATGGGTCTTATGTCTGATGGCGAGCGCTATCAGCAGGTCATCGATGTTTGGACCAAGGCAAACGAAGAAGTTGGCGATGCTATGGCTAACAACTTCGACCGCTTTAACCCAATCTATATGATGGCGTTCTCTGGTGCTCGAGGTAACATCAAGCAGATTCGTCAGCTTGCTGGTATGCGTGGTCTGATGGCTGACCCACAGGGTAACTACATCGAGACTCCTATTAAGGCAAACTTCCGCGAGGGCTTGTCCGTTTTGGAATACTTCATTTCAACTCACGGTGCTCGTAAGGGTCTGGCTGACACCGCTTTGCGTACTGCTGACTCCGGTTACCTTACCCGTCGTCTGGTTGACGTTGCTCAAGACATCATCATTCGTGAGATTGATTGTGGTACTAGTGATGGCACCGTTGCTCCTCTTCGTACCGAAAAGGGCGTCGACGAGATGCTCGTTGGACGTTGCTTGGCTGAGCCCGTTATTAATCCTTCCACTGGCGAAATCCTCGCAGAGAAGGATGAGTACATTGCTTCCGTTCATCAACTTGAGGCTTGGGTTGAGCAAGGTGTAGAAACCTTGAAGCATCGCTCTGTTATGACTTGCCACTCCGAGCACGGCATTTGCCAGAAGTGCTACGGTTGGGACTTGGCTACAAGCCGTCCTGTCAATATTGGTACTGCTGTTGGTATTATTGCTGCTCAGTCCATTGGCGAGCCTGGTACTCAGCTTACGATGCGTACCTTCCATACTGGCGGTGTTGCAGGTGAAGACATCACCATGGGTCTTCCTCGTGTTACCGAGCTGTTTGAGGCACGTAAGCCCAAGGGCTTGGCTGTTCTGGCTAAGGTTTCGGGTACTCTGCAGGTTCGTGGCGATAAGCAGTCTAAGACCCTTACCGTCCATGATCAGGAAGGCAACATCCAGGAGGAAGTTGTCTCTGCTCGTGCTCAGCTTATGCCTGGTGTCGAAGATGGCTGCCTAGTTACCATTGGTCAGCAGCTCACTAAGGGTTCTGTTAACCCCCACGAGTTGCTTGCTCTTACCGATGCCGACACAACTCTGCGCTACATCGTTTCTCAGGTTCAGCACGTTTACGTCTCTCAGGGCGTTGACATCAACGACAAGCACATCGAGGTTATCGCTCGTCAGATGCTTCGTAAGATTACTGTTGTTGATGCAGGCGACTCCGAGCTTATGCCCGGCCGTCAGGTCAACCGCTTCGAGTTCGAAAATGTTGCTAACAACCTGGTTCTTGAAGGCAAGAATCCTCCCGTTGGTCAGCCTTTGCTTCTTGGTATTACCAAGGCTTCGCTTGCTACCGACTCTTGGGTTTCTGCCGCATCCTTCCAGGAGACCACAAAGGTTCTTACTGACGCTGCTATCGAAGGTAAGGTCGACATCCTTCACGGTCTTAAGGAAAATGTCATTATTGGTAAGCCTATTCCTGCTGGTACTGGCCTTGAGCGTTACCGTAAGGCAGGCCTTACCTATAAGGGTGTTCCTACCAATAAGGTCGAAGGCGATGCACTGCCTGACTCTGCGCCTGCTGCTCTTCGCGACATCGAAGAACTTCTTCCCAAGGAAGAAGATTGGGCGCTTGACGGTGAGGGCTACCTTGGTTCTGGCTCTGACTATGCAAGCTACTTTGCTTCCATAAGCGGACGTCGTGCCAACAACCTCTCCGACGAAGAGGCTCGTCTTTACATCTATGACGACCTGGGAGTTTCTCAGCGTTGGGCTAACAAATTCTCAGAGGCAGGAATCGAAACTGTTGCTGATCTTGTAGGCCGCACCGAAGATGAGCTTCTGCGCATCGAAGGCATTGGCGCTAAGGCAATCGAGGAGCTCAAGGCTGGCCTTGAGGCTCATAATCTCTCTCGCGTCATCGAAGACGACCTTAACGCTTCTCGCGACGATGTAAGCCAGTTGCTTGATATGGTCTTTAGCCCTGACGACTCCGTCCTTATTGGCGGTGAGTCTCGTGTAGCTTACGACGATAACGAAGAGATGCTTGGTGAGGCACTGCCTCCTCGCTCTTATCAGCGCAACCTTGATGAACTCGACGCTCTTCTGGGAAGCGACCTTGGTTTTGGTCTGACCTCAGCATCTGATGAGGCAGCATCTAACGCTGAACAGCAGGAAATCTAGTCTTAGATAGCTGCCAGCAACAAGCTTCTTAGAGCAAGCTTAAAATCAATGAAGCCCAGAGGATTTCCTTTGGGCTTCATTTCTTTGTTGGCTATATGCGCGAAACTTGATTGACTGCGCTATGATTGGGACTGCAAATTTTTCCAGGGGTGCTAGCTGCACCCTTTTTCTAGGAGAGACATGAGTTCAAAAACTTTTATCCCAGAAGGGGAGTTGCTTGCTCCTGCTTCTAGTCAAATTGGTAATACCTTAGAAACGCTTGCTCACACTATTCATGTACGTCGTAGCGCAGGCGAAAAAAGCTATACCTATCGTTTGCTTACGGGAGATTTGGACAACTTGCTTAAGAAGCTTGTTGAAGAAGCTCACGAGACGACACTTGCAGCAAAAGATTGCGCACGCTGCGATGCCGCCGAGGGCGATGTTGATCATCTACGTTATGAAGCAGCAGATGTGGTTTATCACCTTATGGTTTTGCTTGAGCGAGAAGGTATTGCTCTCGATGAATTTGCAGCAGAACTTAATGCGCGTATGACCCCTGAAGAGCTTTCTCAGAATCCAGGTGCCATTCGTTTAAATCCCGATTACCGCAATCGCGGTAATCATGTTGAGAAATAGTAAGGAGCTCGTATGGCAAAGCTCTTTGGAACTGATGGCGCACGTGGTGTTGCCAATACGGAATTAACCTGCGATATTGCTTATAAGCTTGGCCAGGCTGCTGTTGCTTTGTTTGGTAAGAATGTCCTGGTCGGCAAGGATACACGTCTATCAGGCGACATGCTTGAAGCTGCACTCAGTGCTGGTGTTATGAGCCTTGGTGGCAAGGTTTTAGCTTGTGGAATTATTCCTACTCCCGGTGTTGCTTATTTAACGCGCAATGAGGCTGCTGATTGCGGCATTGTTATTAGCGCAAGCCATAATCCACCTGAATATAACGGCATCAAATTCTTTGATAATCAGGGTTTTAAACTTTCTGATGAGCGAGAAGCGGCGCTTGAGGAATATGTAATTCGCGGTGGTGCTGCCATAGCTGATTTACCTGCAGGTGATAAGGTCGGAATTATTGTTCCTGTTAAGGATGCTTGCGAACGTTATATTCAGCATGCAATTAGCACGGTAGCCAATGAAAACCTGCCCTTCAGCGAGCTTAAGATTGCCCTCGATACAGGCCATGGTGCTGCCTCTCTAACGACCGCACGTGCCCTTTTGGAATTGGGCGCAGAGCTTGTTGTTATTAACGATGATTTTGATGGTACTGATATCAATGTTAAGTGCGGCTCGACCCATCTTGAACCCCTCAAGCGGCTTGTCGCAAAAACTAATGCTCATATTGGTATCGCTCATGACGGTGACGCTGATCGCGTGATGTTCGTCGATGCTGAAGGCAACGAAATCGATGGCGACGTGGTAGAGGCTGTATGCGCTCTCGACTTGAAGCGTCGCGGATTACTTTCTGGCAATACGGTTGTTTCAACGGTTATGTGCAATCTTGGCTTTACAAAGTGTATGGAAGCTGCCGAAATTAAGGTCATTCAGACGAGTGTTGGAGATAAATACGTTTTGGATGTCTTGCGCAAAGGTAACTACGCTATTGGTGGCGAACAAAGCGGCCATATGATTTTCCTTGAGCATAACTCTACCGGTGATGGTCTTGTTACTGCATTGCAATTCCTTGCTGCGGTTCTTCGTCAGGGCGTGTCTTTTAAAGAGGCTGCTTCGGTTATGCAGCGTTTCCCTCAAGAGCTTATTAATGTTCGCGTGACCGATAAATATGCTGTAGTAGATAACCCTGTAGTTGCTCAGGTAATCGCCGATAAGAATAAAGAAATGGCAGGCTCTGGACGAATTTTGGTTCGTCCGTCAGGCACCGAACCTTTGGTTCGCGTTATGGTCGAAGCTCCAAGCCTCGAGACTGCTCATGAAGTAGCTCAGGCTATTGCAGATGTAGTTGATGCTGAAATGGGGTTACACGAATAACTTTTCGATCTGCCAGAAATCTTTGTGTAATAAAATGCCGTCTTGCTCAAGCTAGCAGGACGGCATTTCTTAATGTTATTTGGTAATAAGCCGAAAGCTTTATCTTATCTATAAAGCCCCGTTTATGGCAGAAAGACAACAGTAGACACATAAAGCTAGCTTGCCGTTATTCAACAATGTGACCATCGGTGGAAATGATAGTGGTATGGCAGGGGATATCTTTGCCTGATTGCATAATTGCATTACGTGTTGCGATGTCGATGCCGGCACAACAAGGAACTTGCATGCGCACGATCTCAATGCTATTTATGCTGTTGTACGCGATGATAGCTCCGAGCTTTTCGGAATAATCAACTCCATCAAGTTTTGGGCAGCCAATAAGGGTTATTTTTCCTGACATAAACTTATTGTGGAAATTCCCATATGCAAAAGCGCAGCAGTCTGCTGCAATTAGTAAGTCGCAATCTTTGAAATAAGGCGCTGTTGGTGGAACAAGCTTGATCTGGCAGGGCCACTGACCGAGCTGTGAGCTGGGCACAAGAGACTCTCGTTTTTCGGAAATTAAACTACCTAATTCCTGTTCATTTGGTGCTGGTTTGCGCTCCAAAGTTTTTGCTTGAGTGCTTGGGCAGGCAAAATTTGCGGGCATATTACTATGTGATTCAGCTTTTGCTTTTGCCATCTGAGCAGCAATTACGGCTGCTTCGTTATAGGGAGTTGCCTCGCGCCAAATGAAAGAAATTGCATCTTGAGGGCAGCTGGGCAGACAGTCGCCCATGCCGTCACAAAAATCATCACGTAAAAGGGTAGCTTTGCCATCAACGAGGCCAAGTGCGCCTTCGTGGCAGGCGTTAACGCACAAGCCGCAGCCATCGCATTTGTCGCGGTCGATTTCAATAACTTGTCGCTGCATACTTCCTCCAGTTGTAGTAGCGGAATGTCGATACTAATAAGCTTAGCTAACTTGTGATACACTGACGAGTCGCGTAAGCATTCATTAGTAATAAGATTTATACCTTATTACAATAAAAATATTTATCCTGAAGGGAAGTGCAAATGTCCGGACATTCAAAGTGGGCAACCACCAAGCATCGTAAGGCAGCACAGGACGCAAAGCGCTCTGCTTTGTTCTCTAAACTGTCTCGTAACATTACTGTTGCAGCTAAAGAGGGTGGCGACCCAAATCCAGACAACAATGCTTCTCTGGCAGCTGCTATCGACAAGGCAAAGGGTTACTCCTTGCCTAAAGACAAAATCAAGACCGCAATCGACAAGGCTTTTGGTACTGGCAAAGATGCTGCAAGCTATGAAACCAAGGTATACGAGGGTTATGGTCCCTGTGGTATTGCTGTTTACTGCGAGGCTCTGACCGACAACCTTAATCGTACTGCAGCTGACGTTCGTTCTGCTTTCACCAAGCATGGCGGCAACCTGGGCACAAGCGGCTCTGTTGCATTTCAGTTTGAGCGCAAAGGTCAAATCCTTGTAGAGAAGGTAATCAAGTCTGAAGAGAAGAAGGTTGCCGACAAGGAAAACGCAGTCGATGAGGACGAGTTTATGTTGGCAGTCGCAGAGGCTGGCGGCGAAGATTATGAAGACGGCGGAGACGAGTGGATTGTCTACACCGGCGCTTCCGATCTGCATACCGTAAAGACCGCTCTTGAAGAGCAGGGTATCGAAATTAAGGGCTCCGAGCTCACCATGATTCCTACCACTCCTACCGTGGTTACTGCTGACGAAGCTCGCAAAGTCATGCGTCTTATCGATCGCCTTGAAGAGCTTGAGGACCTTCAGAATGTCTACCACACCATGGAGATTACCGAAGAAGTTGCTGCCGCTCTCGACGAAGAGTAAGTAGAGTTACAAAGCTTCCATAAGGTCTTAGTATCTAGGCTTCTAACCCCAAAATGGGTCGCTCTCAGGGCGGCTCATTTTTTTATTTGTCATGATTTTGTTAGCTATCGAAAAAGCTCACTTAGTTTCAAAGTAATATCAATTCCTGTGATACTATTCCTCTAGTTCTAAAAGCATAAACGCAGCACTTAAATTCACTACATGCTAAAGGGGCCTTATTTTAGTGTCTAACACTGCCAACATTTTGTCTTTTGCCGACGCGCGAGCAGCAGCTCCGCGTTTTCGTGTTTCTCAGACTAAAACTAAAACCCCTGCTCATCAGGTAAATTCCACTAATCGCTCAAGGCAGATGAATTCCCGGGTTGATGTTGGTCGCTATTCTTCTGTTGCGGAGTCTTCGTCTAGGCCCAAGCATGCCGCTACTCGTGATGTAGAGTCTGGCGCATCGGCTTTACGTGGTGCTTCGAGTCAAGGCTCCAAGCAGGGTTCTGCGCGTATGTCTATGGGTTCCTTCTCAGAAACTGAAGAGCGCCGCCAGAGCGCCTCTGTTGCTGGTTCTCATGCGGCAAGAAGCTCACGTGCTCGCTCTTCAAAGAAGGACTCGGGTTTAGCTAAGTTAACGCATAAATTCCGTTCCGCTAAGGCGGAACGTCAGTTTGAGCGCAATGTTGGTTCAACTGATAGTCGCAATGCCGTCCCAGAGCAGTCGAGCCGTGCCGCTTTATACGAAATGAAGATGGGTAAGGATCATCGCCGCTCTGCTCAGATGCAAGAAGAAAAGAAATCAGGCAAGACGCAAAATGCTTTTGCTGGATTTAATCCTTTAGCTTTCTTGGTGAGCACGCGTGTGGGTCAAGGTTTTGCTTTTGCGCTTATTGGGTTTTTGTTCGCGTTTGGTGTTTTATATCAGCCTGTAGCAGACTGGTATAACGAAGGTCGTTCTTTGCAGCAACTGCAGGCTCAGTATGAGCTTACTTCTGCTGAATATGAGCAAGTGAAAGCCGACGTTGATTATCTTTCGACTGATGAAGGTTTAGCAGATTACGCCCATCAGCAGCTTGGTTGGCTTAAGTCTGGCGAACACTCCGTTACAGTAAGCGGCCTTTCTGGCGATTCTGAGCAGGCTTCGTCAGGCACCGATGCTAAAAGTACGACAGAGATTCTTGCTTCAGCATCAGCAAAGGCTGAAACCCCCGAGACTTGGTATTCAGGCGTTTTAGATATGGTCTTTGGCTATGAAGGCTAAGCGTTTTGCTGCTATAGACATTGGCACAGTTACTTGCCGATTATTGCTTGCCGATGTTAAAGACGGCGCTTTAAACGAGCTTGAACGTTGCGTTGAAATCACAAATCTTGGTCTCGATGTTGATAAAACGGGTGTTTTGCGTTCTGACTCTATCGAGCGCGTTTCTTCGACAATTTCTAACTGTCGAAAAATTATTGATAGCTACCAAGAAGGCTTAGATTATGAAATCCCGGTGACTGCGCTTGCAACCAGTGCTTCGCGCGACGCCAAAAACGCTCAAGAGCTTATAGACGAGCTAGCTAAGTCTCGTGTGGAGTTAAGTGTCATTCCGGGCGAACGTGAGGCTTCTCTTTCGTTTAAGGGTGCTTCTAGCGCTTATGTGGGCGAACGTCTGCTTGTGATCGATGTAGGTGGCGGCTCAACTGAGATTGTTTTTGGTATAGGTGGTGAAAAACCTGTCTTTTGTCATTCGTTTAATATTGGCTGCCGTAGGCTTACCGAGCGTTTTTTGCATAGCGATCCACCCTCTCAAGATGAACTTTCAAACGCCGAAGCTTGGATTCGTGAGACTATGACGCCTATCATTGAAGAAGCGCTAAAGTCTGGTTGTGTTTGTGAACGCGCTCTTGCTGTTGCTGGCACGGCAACATCTATGGTTTCGATAGACGAAAAGATGGAAGTCTACGATTCTTCAAAAGTGGACGGTTCGTTTGTGAGCATGGAAACGCTCAATCGCATTTATAAAATGCTTGCAGGAATGCCACTTTCTGAAAGAAAAATAATTACAGGCTTGGAACCTAAGCGCGCACCTGTTATTGTAGCTGGTGCACTAATTCTTCAGGTTGTGCTTGATCTTGTTGGTGTTCATGGTTATACCGTGAGCGAATCCGACATTTTGCAGGGCATCATTATGGATGCCGCCGGTTTATAGTAGTTTGAGCGCATGGCGCATATAGCTGCTACAATACGGCAGGACATAACATTTGGGAGCGTGGCGGAATTGGCATACGCAGCGGACTTAAAATCCGCCGACCTTGGTCTTGTGGGTTCGAGTCCCACCGCTCCTACCAGTTATTTTTAATGATGAACCCTTATAGCCCTGAAAGGGGATTGTTTTTATTATGCAAGCTAATCCTGAGCTTTTGTTCTCGGTAGACGAACAAAAATTGCATTCTCTTTGCGAAAATCTTGCTAATTCACTTGCTCAGGTTGAAAAGGGTTCTTTTGAGGATTACCTCAATAAATGTGCCAGCTCTATGGGCGACATTATTAACGCTTTTATTCCTCAGGGCTCTCATCCCGACATGTGGACTTATCTTTATGGTCCTTTGACCACCTACAGTCAAAACGCTGGTAAGCGTCATCGTCCTTTGATTTGTGCTCTTTCTGCAATGGCTGTTGGTGGAGATTGGAAGAAGTCTCTTTCTTCTGGTGCAGCTATCGAGCATTTTCATACAGCTGCTCTTATTCATGACGATATTGCCGACGATGCCGAACTTCGTCGCGGCGAGCCTTGCTTCCATTTAAAGGAAGGCGAGGGGCTTGCAATCAACGCTGGCGACCTTGGTCTTGCTGTTGTTAACGGCATTGTTATGTGTGATCCACAGCTTTCCGACTCCGAGAAGGTCCGTGTGTCGCTCGAGCTTGTTTCTATGGCATGCTCCACCGTTGAAGGCCAGGCACTTGATATCGGTTGGGCTCGCGATAATCGCTACGATTTGAGTATTGATGATTATTTGCTCATGGCTCGCCATAAGACTGCTTACTATTCTGGCGGTGTGCCTTTGGCTATCGGCGCTATCGTTGGTGGCGGCACCGATGCTCAGGTGGAGGGTCTTCGTGAGTTCGGTATGGCAACTGGCCTTGCATTTCAGATTCAGGATGACCTGCTTAACCTGGTGGGTACCAAGGAAGCAAAAGAAAAAGACTATCGTTCCGACATCACCGAGGGTAAGCGTACTTTGGTTGCTGTGCATGCCCTGGCTCACTCGCCTAAGCGCGATCGTTTGGAAAGCATTCTTTCTTCCAAGGAAAAGGATCCAGCGATTCTTGCGGAAGCTGTTGAGATTATGCAAGAAGCAGGCTCTATTGATTACGCTCGCAATTATGCGCAGCAGCTTGTTGCCGAGGCTAAAGAAAAGCTTGCACCCATTATCGAACACACCGATGCTTATGAACTGCTCGTTTCTATGGCGGACTGGTTTGTAAGCCGTTTGAAGTAGGTTTCAAATGGAAGCCATTAAGTTACACGATCGCGGTGCGGCGGTTGCTGATGTGCAGCGCCGTTTGGCTGATCTTGAATATTTAAACGAAGATCAAATTACACAGATTTTTGACGATGCCACCATGTTGGCTGTTAAGGCATTCTGTTCGGATCATGGTTTAGAGCCTGTTGATTATGTTGATCAGCAGGTTTGGTCGCGCTTGGTCGATGCCGGCTTTCAGATGGGTGACCGCAATCTGTATTTACGCGTCCCCTTCTTCCATGGTCACGATGTTGAGGTTTTGCAGTCTGCGCTTTCTGCTCTAGGTTTTTCCACGGGAGCAATCGATGGCATGTTCGGCGCTCATACCGAAGAGGCTCTGCGCCGCTTCCAATTAAATATGGGTTTGCCTGACGACGGCATTGCTGGCTCAATGACTTTTAGGGCAATCAATAATCTTGCTCATTCGTGGCGCGAAAAGAATGTGCATACCCCTGTTGTAAATATGGGCTTTGCTCGTGCTGCCGAGGCGCTTGAGCAAAATTTCCTCTGCCTATTTGGTACCGAAGAGTTGCCTCGATTAGTTGCTGCACGCATGTCTAATCTTGCTATGGCAACCAATCCTAATTCTCGGGTTACTAGTGCTGAATCGCTCAATGTTGCCCCCGAGGATTCAACAATGTTCTTACAGATTCTTGGAGCCGACCAGGCTCCTGTTGCTGGTGTTCCTACGGTTGATTTAGAACCGAGTGACACCTTGGTATTGCGTCTCACTCAGGCATTTCGCACTACTGAAGCAAAGCCTGGCTCGCGTGTAGCCTTGAGTTTGCCGGGCGATACCTGGGCAGATGCTGGAGTTGAAAGAACCGCTCAGCATTTCGCAATTATTTTGCTTGATGCGGTATGTTCAGCAACTCTTATTCTTCAAGACGAACGAAAGTAGATAAGATATGAATGCAGCAGCATTGATTTTGGCCGCAGGTGCCGGCACCCGTATGAAGTCTTCAAAGCCTAAAGTTGCTCACGAAATCATGGGTAAACCACTGGTGAGATGGGTGGTTGATGCTGCTCATGGAGCAGGCATTAACCAGCTTGTTTCAGTTGTTGGTCACGCACGTGAACAGGTTGAGCCTTTGGTATCCGATACCACCATCGTTGTTCAAGAAGAACAACTGGGTACTGCCCATGCCGTCAATATGGCTCGTGAGGCTGTTCTTGGTGCTTGTGATTCTCTGGTTGTTTTAACTGGTGATAGTCCACTGGTTACCTCTGAAACCATTGCTAAGCTTGTAGCACTTCGTGAAGAAAGTGCTGCTGGTGTTGTTGTTCTTACGATGGAGGCAGAAGATCCTACGGGCTATGGTCGTATTGTTCGCGATGAAAACGCTCAGGTTGCTGCTATTGTTGAACAGAAAGATTGCTCACCTGAACAGGCTTTAATTACCGAATGTAACTCTGGCTTTTACTGTTTTGATACTCAGCTTTTGTTCGATGCCTTAAATGAAGTTTCGACCGACAACGCTCAAGGTGAATATTACTTAACCGATGTTTTGGCTATTGCTCGTGCGCATGGAAGGGAAGTCCTAGGTCTTAAGGCAGCAGACCCCGACGAATGCTTGGGCGTAAATTCTCGTCGTCAGCTTTCCCAGGCTACAAAGTCTCTTCAGACTCGAATCAATAATTATCATATGGATAACGGTGTTACTCTTTGGGATCCTGCCACCACCTGGATTGGTCCTGATGTAGTAATCGACACGGATGTTGAAATTCTCCCACAGACCATCATTGTTGGTTCCTCAAAGATCGGAACTGGCAGTCTTATTGGACCTTGCACTCGTTTGACCGATACCACCGTAGGTGCTCACTGTGTTCTTGATGAAACTGTAGCAATCGAAACGGTAATCGATGACGAAGTTGAATGT
Organism: Bacteroidaceae bacterium; assembly: GCA_963604935.1. Lineage (GTDB taxonomy): Bacteria > Actinomycetota > Coriobacteriia > Coriobacteriales > Eggerthellaceae > Anaerotardibacter. Next base: position 5,214 of record CAVCRX010000039.1, on the reverse strand, counting down.
GGTCCTCGCGCCTACCTTCGTCCTGCAACTCATATGTGTAAGGGCTCTAAGGCTGGCACGCATGTTGAAATCAAGAAATCAACCATTGGTGAAGGTTCAAAGGTTCCTCATCTTTCCTATATTGGTGATTGCACCATGGGTTCTGGTGTCAATATTGGTGCTGGATCAATCACCTGCAACTACGATGGCAAGGCAAAGTGGCCCACCGTTATTGAAGATGATGTATTTATCGGTTCCGACACGATGATGGTTGCACCGGTGAAGCTTGGTCGCCATTGCTTGGTCGCTGCAGGCTCTGTTGTTACCAAGGATGCAAGCCCCGAATCGCTAATTTTGGGTCGTGCTCGCCAGGTAGAAAAAGAAGGTTGGAACAAAGGTAAGTAATTTCTAGGCAAGCATTGTGCTTGTTAGCGTTACTATGGCTTAGGTTGGATTGGGCGCATTGTGCGCAGCTATTTGATAGAGGTATTTCACTATGAGCAACATGACTAAGAGTCTTGCGGTGTTTTCTGGTTCTACGTATCCAGAGTTTGCTAAAGAAGTAGCCCGTTGTTTGGGTGTTGAACTTGGCAATGTTCAGCTTGAAAAATTCGCAAATGGTGAAATTTACGCGCGCTATCTTGAGACTGTTCGTGGCGCTGATGTATTTATCGTCCAGTCTATCTCGGGCGATGTTAATGAGTCTCTTATGGAGCTCTTAATTATGATCGACGCTGCAAAGCGTGCTTCCGCTCGTACTGTTCATGCTGTTGTTACTCATTATGCTTATGCTCGTCAGGATCGCAAAGCTGCAGCTCGCGAGCCTATCACGGCAAAGCTTGTTGCTAATTTGCTTACCACTGCAGGCATTGATTCTATTATCACGATGGACTTGCACCAGGGTCAGATTCAGGGCTTCTTTGATGTCCCTGTTAATCACCTTTCTGCTCTTTGGACGCTTGCAGAGCATATTAAGACCAAAGACCTCGATGCCGACAATATGGTTGTTGTTTCTCCTGACCTTGGACGTGCTAAGGCGGCCAAGAAGATGTCTAATATCATTGGCTGCGAAATGGCAATCCTTCACAAGGAACGCCCCAAGCACAACCAGGCCGAAGTTACTGCACTTATTGGCAATGTTGAAGGTAAGGTCTGCATTCTTAACGACGACATGATTGACACCGGCGGATCTGTTGTTGCTGCCGTTAAGACACTTAAGGCTAAGGGTGCAAAGAGCGTTTATGTGACCTGTACGCATCCTGTCTTTAGTGGTGCTGCTCTGGAGCGCTTGAACGATCCTGATATCACCGAGGTTATCGTTGCAAATACGATTCCTGTTGACGAAGAAAAAGCAGGTAAGGTTCACGTAATTTCCGTTGCACCTTTGTTTGCTCGCGCAATCCAGAATGTCTTTGGAAACACCTCAATTTCCGAGATGTTTGATCCCAACTTTGCTCTGTAATCAATGTTTCTGATTGTTGGTCTGGGCAATCCAGGCGAAGAGTACGAACATAGTCGTCATAATGCTGGTTTTGAAGTGATTGATCGTTTGGCAGAAGAAGCCAACATTCGTTACTGGAAAAACACCTGCGGCTCTTTGGTGGGAGAAGGAAAGATTTGTCTTGGCGATGGCAAGGTTGAAGAGCTCATTCTGGCTAAGCCCCAGAGCTTCATGAATCTTTCTGGTGGTCCGGTCGTTAAGCTTTTAAAGCAATACAATCTTGCCTCTGATGAATGGATTGTTGTTCATGATGAGCTTGACATTCCGGCAGGCACAACGCGTGTTAAGCGTGGTGGTGGGCATGCCGGACATAATGGCCTAAGGTCTATCATTGATAAGACGGGTACGCGTGATTTTTTGCGTGTTCGTGTTGGTGTTGGTCGTCCTCCTGGACGTATGCCTGTTCCAGATTTTGTGCTTCAAGTACCACGCAAGGATGCAATGGATGAATTTATGCATGCTTGTGACCGTGGTGCCGAGGCAGCTAAATCACTGATGGCGCAGGGTTTAGAAAAATCTCAGCAGCTTTTTAATCAGCGATAAATGTTGCTTGCAAGGCATAGATTCAAATTAAAAACTTTCTACCATCTATAAATACTGACTCTTTTTGGGATTCTCGTTTTGCGGGGGTCCCAATTTTTTGTTTAACCGTTTCCCGATGGCTTGATTTTGGGACAGGTGCTGCTTCATTGGTGTGCGACAATAGAGAAGAAAAAAGACTTTAGCGAATCAGGTTTGTATTATGTCAGCTCGTATTAGTATTCTGCCCGCGGATAAGTCCGTGGCGGAAACCCTTAGCGAAGAGCTGGGGCTTCCTTCTTTTATTGCAACAGTTATGGCGGCTCGCGGGATTACCGACGTTCAAGCTGCTCAGCGGTTCTTGAATCCCTCTCTTGAGAGGGATTGGCTGGACCCTTATTCGATTGGCGATATGCATGCTTTGACAGATCGTCTGTCAGAAGCAGTGCTTGAAAATAAGCGAATTTTGGTTTTTGGCGATTTTGACCTAGATGGTATTTCGGCTACAACCATTATGACGCGAGGCTTACGCGCTCTTGGCGCCGAGGTTGTCCCTTTTATCCCTTTGCGTTTTGAAGAGGGATATGGCTTGTCAGAAGCGTCAATTAAGCGTGCACTTAGCTACGAACCTGATGTTCTTATCACTGTTGATAATGGAATTGCCGCAAAAGAAGAAGTAAAGGTTCTTCAGGAAGCTGGCATTGAAGTCCTAATTACCGACCATCATGAGCCTGCGCATTTAGTACCCGAGGGTGTGCCTGTAGTGGATCCTAAATGTGGCGATTGTGAAAGCTCTATTCTTGCCGGTGCTGGCGTTGCCCTGAAAGTTATTCAAGTAATGGGTGGGCGTTTGGGCAAACCTAATTTATGGTTAGAGCTTATCGATTTAGCAACTCTAGGTACGGTAGCGGATTTAATGCCTTTGGTAGGCGAAAATCGCGCCTTAGTTGCAGAAGGTATAAAGGTTCTTAACTCAAACCCCAGGCCAAGCGTTGCAGCGCTCATTGGAGCTTCTGGACAAACGGGTAAAGTCTTAACCGCTTCTAATTTAAGCTTCTCACTTATTCCTCGTCTTAATGCCGCTGGTCGTATGGGTAATGCGCAGCTCGCTCTTGATTTGTTGCTGGAAGATGATTTCCAGCGAGCGTCAGAGCTTGCTCAAGAGCTTGAAGAAACGAATACGCGTCGTCGCGAGATTGAAGCCGAACTTGCCGAGGTTGCTCTTGTTCAGGCCGAAGAGGCTCACCGTGATAAACGTGTTGTTGTAGTTGCAGGTGAGGGCTGGCACGAGGGTGTTAAGGGGATTGTTGCCTCACGTATTGCAAATAAATATGGCGTCCCTTCGCTTCTTTTTACTATTGACGGTGACGAGGCGCGCGGTTCTGGCCGAAGCGTTGGTAGTGTCAATTTATTCGAAGCAGTTCGCTCTTGTGAGGACTTACTTACGCGTTTTGGTGGACACGAAGCAGCTGTTGGAGTAACGCTTCCTGCGGCATCTTTACCAGAATTTACCGAGCGTTTGAACAACTATATGCTCACCCTTCCTGCTGAAGATTTTTTGGCACGTCTAGAGGTTGATGCGGTTGTAGATTTTTCGGAACTCGATTTGGTTAATGTGGCACTTCTTGATTGTCTGGCTCCCTTTGGGCAGGAAAATACGCAGCCGCGTTTTTTGGCCCATGGGGTTTCCATTGTGCAGGGACGTGCTGTTGGCGCCGATAAGAATCATCTTTCTTGTACCTTAAGTGATGGTAGCGACTCCTTAAGCTGCATTATGTTTCACTGTCCTGATATTGATGCTATCTTGGGCTGCTCTTCGGTCGTAAATGCAGTTTTCCAGTTGCAAATTGACGAATGGCGCGGCCGTCGCTCGGTTAAGGCGGTCCTTTCAGCAATAGAGCCTGTTTTGCCTTGTGTGGGGCTTGAGGCTTGTCTCGATAATGAAAACGTTTCTTACGTAGATAATCTTGTGGATGGGGCGGAGCGCACCCATCTTGGTTCCGGTTTTGCTCATAAGTTGCCTGCGCCTCAAACTCAAGCTCAAGAACAAAGATATGAGTGGTCTCAGATTGCGCAAGGTGATTCCTCTTTGCTTAAGCAGGCTCTTGTTCAGGCGTTTTTGGGCGAGGGGAGCCTTCATGATTCGCAGCTAGAGGCTCTTCGGGTCCTTGAACAGGGTTTGTCTGCTCTTTGCGTAATGGGAACCGGTCGAGGAAAGTCTCTTATTTTCCAACTTCATGCAATTAAGCTTGCGCTTGAATCAAACAAGGCAAGCATATTTGTCTACCCCTTGCGTGCATTAGCATCAGATCAGGTATTTCATTTAGCTCGCATTGTTGAACCCTTTGGTTTGACGGTGGCTGTTCTTAATGGTGATACGCCTTTTGAAGAGCGCAATAAAATCCTTCAAGGCCTTAATGAGGGCAGTCTCGATTTTATTTTGACGACACCTGAATTCTTAGATGTTCATGTTGATGAATTCTTGAATACTCAACGTATCGGCTTTGTTG
>CAVCRX010000039.1:0-695 GCA_963604935.1 Bacteroidaceae bacterium | reverse complement strand
GTTATTGATGAAGCTCATCATGTTTCGACTTCACGTGCTGGCTTTCGTCCGAGCTATCGACGCCTTGCAGAGGTTTTAGAAAAGCTTGGTAATCCGCAGGTTCTTGCTACTACCGCAACTGCTGATACAGGGGTAATAGATGCAATGAAGACGGATTTAAAAATCGATAAGTTAATCACTGACACCCATGAACGCGTGAATCTTACTATCGATGATCAACGCAATATCCGAAAACGTGAGCGCTACTTGGCAAATCTTGTTGTGCAGGGCGAAAAGACGATTGTCTATGTTAATTCGCGTGCAGAAAGCATCACTCTCGTGCGTGATTTACGTTCTCGTGTTCCTCAGATGGCTCCCTTGATTGGCTTTTATAATGCCGGCCTCACCCGTGAAGAGCGTATAAGAATAGAAGAGTTTTTCCGTAAAGACGAACTGCAAGTTTTGGTAGCTACTTCAGCTTTTGGTGAAGGTATTGATGTTCCTGGTGTTCGTCATGTTGTTTTGTACCATTTGCCCTTTAGTGAAATCGAATTTAACCAAATGAGTGGTCGTGCTGGTCGAGATGGTAAAGAAGCTACGATTCATTTGTTGTTTGGTCGAAGCGATAGCGAACTTAATGCACAGATTCTTTCGATGACGGCACCAGAGCATGATTTGATGGGTCAGATTTATCGTGAGCTCAGGCGTAGGCAACG
>CAVCRX010000038.1:8804-12840 GCA_963604935.1 Bacteroidaceae bacterium | reverse complement strand
GTCATACACAGAGACCGTAGCGCGCCACCTTAAGCCAATATTTCTGCGCAAAATGCCGAAATCATACACGCAGCCCATTCCGCGCCACATAAATCCATACACAGAGCCCATTCCGCGCCAGAGGATTGAATTCATCATACACAGAAACCGTAGCGCGCCATCCGAAGAGAGCTTTGCATACACAGAGGCCCTAACGCGCCAGCAATACAGAATTTCGATCAAGGAATTCGTCGCCGTCAGAACTAAGAGAAGAGAAAGTGGCTCAGTTAAGCAAAAAGCGCCGAGTGAAACCCCAAAGGCTTCGCTATGAAAAGCAATAAGAGGACACTAACCTGTGTAACAAGTAAATTCGAACGCGCTTTTGCTCTACAACCCAGGATTTCAAAGAAATCCACTACTAATCACATGCTAGAGCATGAAACAATAGGGACATGAAAGAAGCAAGGTTTGGAATCTTCCTTCTTAGTAGTAAGCGCATGAAAAAAGGCTAAGGTCAGCGTGGACCTTAGCCTTCTTGAACAGCGGAACGGGCGAGGCCTGAGCGGGCTACGTCTTGAGCTCAATCGATAACAGCCTGAGCAGGTTTCGCTCTGCACTTTATTCGGTGAAGCTTCTCAAGATTTCACTATGCGCTCATTGGATAACAGTCTAGCCTGAGTAGTTCAGTTCGCCCTAAGACACGACAGCATCCAAATGCCACCAGGCGCAGAAAAGCTCGAGTTTCAATAGAAACCCGAGCTTTCTTTAAGCTGATTATTTAAGCAGTCTTGCACACTTTGCTATGCGCTAAGCACTTTTGCTGCTTATCACGCAAAGATTACTTATCCCAGCCTTTGCCGGTGCAACCAAACTGCTCGAGTAGTTCCTTAGCGCGAGCAACAACAGCCTCGGTGCCAGGCTTAAGAACCTTGCGAGGATCGTAGCCCTTACCTTCTTTGTCCTTGCCAGCCTCGATGTACTCGCGGACAGCCTTGGTAAAGACAACCTGAAGGTCGGTATTAACGTTAATCTTAGAAACGCCCATGCTGATAGCTTTTGATACCTGATCTTGAGGGATGCCAGTGCCGCCGTGCAGAACCAGGGGCAAATCTCCAACGAGTGCTTTGATTTCAGACAGGCGATCAAAAGAAAGGCCAGCCCAGTTGTCGGGATAGAGGCCATGAATGTTACCAATGCCGCAAGCCAAGAAGTCGATGCCGGTTTCGGCAATAATCTTGCACTGCTCGGGGTCAGCCAGTTCGCCATTGGAAGTTACACCGTCTTCGGTGCCTCCAATGCCGCCAACTTCGGCCTCGATAGAAATGCCCTTGCCGTGAGCAAGTGCAACCAGTTCCTTGGTGCGAGCAAGATTGGTCTCAAAGTCATCGTGAGAGCCGTCGTACATGATAGAAGTAAAGCCGGCCTCGATAGCCTTAAAGCAATCCTCATAGGTGCCGTGGTCAAGGTGAAGAGCAACAGGAACGGTGATGCCCATGGTTTCGACCATGGTTGCTACCTGGGTTGCTACTACCTTATAGCCAGTCATCCACTTGGCAGCGCCAGCGGAGCACTCGATGATTACGGGAGATTGAGTTTCCTCGGCTGCAGTGAGGATGGACTTGGTCCACTCAAGATTGTTTGTGTTAAACGCAGGAATTGCGTAGTGGCCCTTTTCGGCGGCCTGAAGCATTGCAGTTGCGCTGACGAGCATAAATAACCTCTGTTCTTACGCGATTGCCAATAATTATCTGCAAGTTTACCAGCATCTTGCAGTTTCTGGGTGGCTGCAGGGAAGCTTGCATCGATTTTTCATCGCGCTTTTACGTTTTGTTTGGATTTTGAAAGGCAAAGAGGATAGGGCGCGCGGAGATCTGGGGGTAGGGTACACCTTAGTGGAACGGTAGACAGGGCAGTCTGTGCATAGTGTGGACCCCGCGCTATTTCCGTATATTTCCATACATGAATCATTTAACGCACCTGAAACTACTCGAGCGCGCTAAAGTGCCCCCGCCGTGCAATAATGAAGCACTGAATGCAATCAGATGTGCAATCAGGTTAAAATTCCTGCCTTAAGAACAAAGCCATCTTAAGAATAAAGCTGCCTTAAGAACAAGATTCTGAAAGGGAAGATGTATGAGTCGCGTTGCTGAAATAAGCCGCAAAACTAAGGAAACAGATATCCAGGTCAAGATAGATTTGGACGGAACGGGTGTAACCGACATCGACACCGGTGTTCCCTTCTTTGATCATATGTTGGACGCCTTTGGTCGCCATGGTCTGTTTGACCTCACGGTGCATTGCGAAGGCGACATCGAAATTGATGCTCACCATTCAGTGGAAGATTGCGGAATTGTCCTTGGTCAGGCACTTAAGCAGGCTATTGGCGACAAAAAGGGCATCGTGCGCTACGGCTCCAGCTTGCTGCCTATGGATGAGACGCTCATCATGGCGGCGGTTGACTTTAGTGGCCGCGGTTCATGCTATGCGGATTTGAATATCCCCGCAGAACAGGTTGGAAATTTCGACACTGAGCTCGGCCTTGAATTCTTCATCGCATTTGCAAGTAACGCCGACATCACCTTGCACCTTCGTCAAATCACCGGCGCAAATTCGCACCACATCTTGGAGGCAAGCTTCAAGGCGGTAACGCGTGCTCTTAAAGAAGCCGTGGCAATCGATCCTCGTATTGCAGAGATTGTTCCCAGCACCAAAGGGGCGCTGTAATGACGGCTCGCATTTGTGTTATCGATTATCGTCGCGGAAACCTGGCCAGTGTCCACCGCGGCTTGGTGGACTGTGGTTTTGATGCTTTCATCAGTGATAAGGCAGAAGATATCCTTACTGCTGATGGCTTGCTTTTGCCTGGCGTTGGCTCCTTTGCCGATGCGATGAATTTCCTTAACGAAACAGGCCAGGCCGAAGCTATCCGCAAGCGTGTTTCCGAAGGTGCGCCGTTCTTGGGGATTTGCTTGGGTTTGCAACTTATTTATGAGCGCGGCAACGAGGGCTGCTCCGAAGGTGAATGGACACAAGGCCTAGGGCTTATCCCTGGTCAGGTGGTTCGTATGCCCGCGTATACAGAAGATGGGCGCAAGCTAAAAGTTCCTCATGTTGGTTGGAATTCTGCTGAGGTAAAGGGTGAAAATCCACTGTTCAAGGATATCCCCAACAACTCCTATTTCTATTTCACGCATTCCTATATTGGCGAGCCTCAAGATCCGGCAGACATCGCTGCGGAAACCGAACACGCGCAGCGTTTTGTTAGCTCTGTCTGGCGTGACAATATTTTTGCAACACAGTTTCATCCTGAAAAATCCTCAACGCTGGGCATGAAACTCTTATCAAACTTTGGCCAGCTGGTAGAAGAATACGCACAAAGGGGGCGCGCATGATCTTAGTGCCTGCTATCGATATCTTGGACGGAAAAGCGGTCCGTTTGAAAAAGGGCGACTATAACCAGGTTACGGTTTACAACGAAGACGCCGTGGCTCAGGCACGCGCTTTTGCAGACGCCGGCGCCGAGCGTATCCACATTGTTGACCTGGACGGCGCACGTGATGGCGCACCTACCAATATGGAGCTTATCAAGCGCATGGTTTCTGGCTTGGATGTAGAGGTTGAAGTGGGCGGTGGAATCCGCTCCATGGAGGCTATCGAGCGCTACGTTGCGGCTGGTGTCCGTCGTGTGGTTTTGGGTTCTGCCCTGGTTAAAGATAAGGTGTTTGCCCAGGAAGCAGCTGCAAAATATGGCGAGCTAATCGTCGCTGGTATCGATGCTAAAGATGGCATTGTGGCAACTGAAGGCTGGCTTGATACCGCCGACGGCGTTCCCGCCGAGCAGCTAATTTCTGAACTTGCGGACATGGGTATCACCAATTTGGTCTACACCGACATTGCTCGTGACGGTATGCAAACGGGTATCGATGCCGAGGCTTATGCCGCAATGGCACGCAAATGCCCCGGAGTAAAAATTACCGCTTCCGGTGGCTTGGCAAGCTTGGCTGATCTTCGAAATCTTGTGGCAACCGGTGCTGATATCGACGGCGCAATTACCGGC
>CAVCRX010000038.1:0-8794 GCA_963604935.1 Bacteroidaceae bacterium | reverse complement strand
ATTACCGGTCGAGCAATTTATGAGGGCAACTTTACGGTTGAAGAAGGAATCGCCGCAATCCGCGAGGCAGAAGCTACAAACTAGGGCAGAGACTACAAGATTATTACCTCGTAAAGCTAGGCTGCATCATCGCAAAGTGCGGCAATAAATAGAGCCGCACTGCAAGCCGAGCCATTGGCCAATTGGACGCAAAAGTAACGAAAGGAAGGAATCGTGCTTACCAAGCGTGTTATTCCTTGTTTGGATGTAAAAAATGGTCGCGTTGTAAAAGGCGTTAATTTTGTTAACCTGCGCGATGCGGGCGATCCTGTTGAACTTGCGGCCGAATACGACCGCCAAGGCGCAGATGAGGTTGTCTTTTTGGACATCACCGCAACGCACGAAGGCCGTAAAACCACCATCGACATGGCTTCGCGCGCGTCCGAGCAGGTTCATATTCCTTACGCTGTTGGCGGAGGCTTCCGCGAACTAGCAGATATGCGAACCATGATTGCCGCCGGTGCCGACAAAGTGAGTTTAAATTCAGCCGCCATTGCCGACCCTTCTTTAATTACCGCTGGCGCTTTGGCTTTTGGCAGCCAGGCGGTGCTCGTGGCAATCGATGCTAAGCGGGTTCCTGGCAACCCGAATAAGTGGACTGCCTACATTCACGGTGGCCGTAAAGATACCGGTATCGATGCTATTGAGTGGGCTATTGAAGCAGCCAAGCGTGGCGCCGGTGAAATTCTTTTGACCTCGATGGACTGCGATGGTTCAAAAGATGGCTTTGACCTGGCACTTACTCGTGCGGTTGCGCGCGCAGTTGACATTCCTGTTATCGCTTCAGGTGGTGTTGGCAAGCTCGAGCATTTTGCCGAGGGCATCATCGAGGGCGAAGCTGACGCTGTTTTGGCAGCAAGCGTTTTCCATTTTGGCGAACTCACTGTGCGTGAAGTTAAGGAATATATGGCGGCGCAAGGAATCCCTGTTCGCTTATAGTCGCCGATAGCTCGGTAGATGTTGCATAATGTGGGTAGCTTAAAATTTCCCACTGATGGGAGGGCATCATGGAACAAAACGAGCAAGAAACTCGCCTACAGCCTGGTGATGAAGGCTTTATCCGCGGCGGAAAGCGCAGGGGTGCTTACTATAGCCGTCGTCAGAGCGCGCAAGCTATGGGGGACGACGCCCATCTGACGGCGCAACGTCTTGAGCAAGCGCAGGCTCGTATGCGCACCCAGAAGAGCGCCATCGCAAAAGCCGCTGAAGGCAACGGCATTATTGGCAAAATTTCTGGATTGTTTAGGCGCTAGAACATGAGTGTTTCAGAAACTGCAGATCTGACAATCGACGATTTAAGCTTCGACGATAAGGGGCTTATTCCTTGTATAGTTCAAGACAATGCAACGGGTGAAGTCCTGATGATGGCTTGGATGAATAAAGAATCGGTCCGTCGCACCCTTGAAGAAAAAACCACCTGGTTTTGGAGTCGTAGCCGCAGCAAGTTTTGGCATAAGGGAGAAGAATCAGGCAATACTCAGCAGCTTGTTGAGCTTCGCTATGATTGCGATGCCGATTGCCTTTTGGCAAAGGTTGTCCCAGCTGGCCCTGCTTGTCATACCGGACAGCAAACTTGCTTTTATCGCAAGTTTTAGCAGCTGCGAGCGCTACCGCTTGAATGGATACTTGCCCGGTTGGACGTCTGCTTTATTGGATGTCTGTCTGGTCATTTTTCGGCTGGCTGTTTGTCTGCAAATTTTCGCAAGCACTCGCGCAAACACTCGCGATAAAATCGCTCTTTATAGGTAACAATGCAGAGAATTAGCTCTGCTTTCTAGTAAATATCCAGATGAAAGGACTATATATGGCTTTTGTCGACCTTCTTGGAATTGAAGTTATTGAAAGCTCGCCCGAGCGCTACGTTATGCATACCAAGGTTACTACCGATATGCTCCAGCCTCATGGTGTTTTGCACGGTGGCATTAGCGCTGCTTTGGCAGAGCATGCTGCAAGTCAGGTAAACACTGATCACTCGGATCCAAACGAAGTTCATTGGCTGGGCGTTGAGGTTTCAAGCAAGCACTTGCTGCCCGTCTTTGAAGGCGACACCGTCGAAACTATCGCTGAGCCTCTTTCTTTAGGGGGTCGTATTCGTCAGTGGGAAGTAAAGCAGTACCGCTTGTCTGACGGAAAGATGTTCAATATTTCGCACATGATCATGTACGGACAGAAGCAGCGTCACTAAAGCGCGCAAGGATGAAGCCTCGATAGGCTGGTTGGGTTTAAATAGTTACGCTGAATTTGAAAAGCTAAGCCTGCTTTAAAGCTTGGTCGGAAAGCTCGGCTTCGGTAGTTGAAGCCTCAGTTTCCGTGCATCAAAATTACCGTTTTAAAACATCGGAAGAGCCCGCTGGGGCTCTTCTTGTTTGCGGAGCGAAAGAAAACAGCTATACTCAAACCTTGCATCACGCGTGCGTGGTGCGTGCTATGACGAAGACAGTGTGCATCGTTTGCGACTTCTCAGAGAGGGCTTGCTTGCTGAAAGAGCCTAGGCCGTTGATGTGCAATTCACTTTATCAGCAGCAAACTGAACGCTTTTATGTTCTTGGTGGTCAAGCGTTGCGTTGGCCGGGCCTTGCTAGAAGCAAGCGCATCCAAGCAAAAGCTAGTAGGTAAGCCGGATAGCCTCCGTAATCAGGCTGAATGAGCGGGCATGGCTCGTTGTGTGATCAACGCGCGAATTGCAGGAGTTATGCCAAACAAGGTGGTACCACGGGAGTCCCTCTCGTCCTTGATTAAGGATGCGAGGGACTCTTTTTATTTGGAAAGGTATGGAGGAATGGCAATTATTGATGACATCACAGCCCTCCACAAGGAAACGCTTGAGCGCATCAGCGCTATTGGCGATTCCAAGGAACTCGAGGCTATTCGCGTCGAGGTTGTGGGTAAGGCTGGCAGCTTGACAGGTTATTTGCGTTCGATGGGCCAGGTGGCTAAAGAGCATCGTGCACAAATTGGCAAGTCGGTAAATCTAGCTCGCAACGAAATCGAAGCTGCTCTTGAAGAAAAGAAGGCCGAACTTTCCGCTAAGGAAATGGAGGCTCGTATTGCTGCAAGCGCTGTTGACGTTACGCTTCCTGGTCGCTCTCAGCAGATGGGTACGCGCCATCTTATTAATGCGATTAGCGATGAAATCTCTGAGCTCTTCCTGGGCTTGGGCTACACCGTTCTTACCGGCCCCGAGGTCGAAACCGACTGGTACAACTTTACGGCGCTTAATGCTCCCGAAGATCACCCCAGCCGCGGTTTGGCCGACACCTTCTACGTTAAGGACAACACCGGCGCCGAAACTGCCGTTAAGGGTGAGTCTGCCGTTCTTTTGCGCACGCAGACTTCAGGTGTCCAGGTTCACGCAATGGAAGACCGTGAGCTTCCTATTTACATCATTGCCCCTGGTAAGGTTTATCGTCGCGACGTTGCCGACCCAAGCCATCTTCCTCAGTTCCATCAGTGCGAAGGCCTGGTAATCGACAAAAACATCACCTTCGGCGACCTGAAGGGCACGCTCGATTACTTCTGCAAGCAGGTCTTTGGCCCCGAGCGCAAGACTCGCTTCCGTGCTCATTACTTCCCCTTCACCGAGCCTTCCGCAGAAGCTGACGTTAGCTGCGGCGTTTGCGGCGGTACTGGCCACCTGCATGACGGCGAAAAGTGCCGCATGTGCAAGGGCACTGGCTGGATCGAGATTCTGGGTTGCGGCATGGTAGACCCCAACGTTCTTGAGATGTCAGGCATCGACCCTGAGGTTTACTCTGGCTTTGCCTTTGGCGTTGGCATCGAGCGTGTGGCTTGCTTGAAATATAACGTCCCCGACCTGCGCATGCTTCTTGAAGGCGATATGCGTTTCTTGCGTCAGTTCTAGGGAGAGGTCAGTATGTTAGTTTCTTTAAAATGGCTGAGCGAATACGTTGAGCTACCTACCGATATTAAAGCCCTGTGCGATAAGTTTGACCTTACCGGCACGGGCGTAGAAGGCGTTGAGCGCACGGGCGACAATCTGGCTGGAGTTGTTGTTGGCCATGTCGTGGCCTGCGAGCCTCACCCTGATTCCGATCATATGCACGTCACCATGGTTGACGTGGGAGCCGATGAGCCACTGCAGATCGTTTGCGGTGCTCCCAATATGAAGTTGGGCATCAAGACCCCTGTTGCCACCATTGGCACCGTTATGCCCGAGGGCTTCAAGATTAAGAAGTCGAAGCTGCGCGGCGTAGCATCTTGTGGCATGTGCTGCTCTAAGCGCGAGCTTGGCATGGGTAACGAGCATGAAGGCATTTGGATTTTGCCTGACGATGCTCCTATTGGCATGGGTATTGCCGACTACCTTAAGCTTTCCGATACCATCCTTGACCTGGAGATTACTCCTAATCGCCCCGACTGCCTTTCTATGGCTGGCATGGCGCGCGAGGTTGGCGCAATGTATCGCGTTCCTGTTACTTATCCTGAGCGCGAACTGGTTGTTGATAATTCGCTGCCTTCGGTTGAAGAGATTGCAAGCGTCACCGTCGAAGACGCCGAGCGCTGCCCCCGCTATACAGCACGCGTTATTAAGAACGTAAAAGTTGGTCCTTCTCCTGAGTGGCTGGCAGAGCGCGTACAGGCAGCAGGTGCTCGTTCTATCAATAATATTGTTGACGTCACCAACTACATTTTGTTCCTGCTTGGTCAACCCTTGCATGCTTTCGACTACGACAAGTTGGTTGACGGCACTGGCCAGGCAAACGTTGTTGTTCGTGCCGCTGCCGAGGGTGAAAAGCTTGTTACCCTTGACGAAGAAGAGCGCGAGCTTACCAACGATATGACGGTAATTGCAACGCCTGATCACGCGGTTGCCCTTGCGGGTGTTATGGGTGGTCTTGATTCCGAGGTCACAGAAGAAACCACCACCATCTTGCTGGAATCCGCCACCTTTGAGTGCGGTCGCACCAGCCGTACCAGCCGTAATCTTGGCTTAATTAGTGAGTCTTCTTTGCGCTACGAGCGCGGCGTCGACGACAATACCTGCGCAGAATTTTCTGCCTTTGCAGCTGCTTTGATGGCTGAAGTTTCTGGTGGCTCGGTTTGCCCTGGCATCATTGATGTTTACGGCAAGAAGTCAGAGCCCATTGAACTTGAGCTTCGCGTTAAGCGTTGTCAGGCAATGCTCGGCGACGAAATTCCCGCATCAGAAATGCAGGATATTCTTGAGCGCCTGGGTTGCATTGTTTCTGCAACCGACGATGCCGACGTTTTGAAGGTTGTTGCTCCTACCAACCGCCCCGACCTCGAGCGCGAAATCGACCTTTACGAAGAGGTTCTGCGCTTATATGGTATGGACCGAATTCCTGCAACCCTGCCTGGTGGCCGCGGTCGCTTGGGTACTCGCTCTGATGCTCAGGTAAAGATGGACCTCATCAACGATACGCTTCGTGCAAGCGGCATGAACGAAACCATGACTTATTCCTTCGCTGATCCAAGCGACCTTGAGCGCTTGCGTATGCCAGCTGATGGCCTGGGTATTCCTGTTGAGCTGCTTAATCCCATGACTACCGATCAGTCGGTTATGCGCCAGACGATTATTCCTGGTTTGCTTCGTTCTGTTGCTCATAATCAGGCTCGCGGCGTTAAGGACATTCAGCTTTACGAAACCGGCACGGTATTCTTTGGCTCTGAAGGCAAGCCTCAGCCTCGCGAAAAGCAGAAGCTTGCAGGCGTTTTGGCAGGCACTATGGGCAACGGCACCTGGAATCATAAGCCCGTTGACTTTGACTTCTTTGACGGCAAGGGCGTTGTCGAGAATTTGGTTCGTGAGCTTTGCATCCAGAAGGTTCGTTATAAGGCTCTTGATGCCGAAGATGCACCTTATCTGCAGCCCGGTCGTGCTGCTCAGGTTTTGGCTGGTGGCTCTATCCTTGGCTGGGTTGGAGAAATTCATCCTTTGGCTGTTCAGGCTTTTGGCGCTGAGGCTCCCGTTGTTGCTTTTGAGCTTGATATCGAGGCTCTTATCAAGGCAAGCCAGCTTTCACGTCCTTATGTGGATGTCCCTGTTTATCCTGCTGTCACCATGGACCAGGCTTTCGTTGTTTCCGAGGATGTAACCGCCGAGCGCATGATGCAGGTCATTAGCTCTGCTGGTGGCAAGCTGTTGGATTCCGTGAAGCTCTTTGACGTTTATCGCGACCCTATTCGCGTTGGTCTTGGCAAGAAGTCGATGGCTTTTGCGCTTGAGTATCGCGCTGCCGATCGTACGCTTACCGCAGAAGAGGTAGACAAGCAGCACAGCAAGTTGGTTACCAAGGTAGCCAAGGCAACAGGTGCTGAAATTCGCGGCTAAATTTAGTGCTATCTATGCGCATCGGATTTGTGTCTGATGCGCATTTTTTTGGAATAGCAGCTGTCCCGGGTTCCCGCTTGCTTCGGTGGCTAAGCCCCAGACGTATGCTGGGTGCCTTTTGAAGCAGCCGCCCCGGCCGCTTGCTTTGGCAGCTAGGCATCGGATGCAAGGATAGTGAACAATGCCTTGAATTGTTCGGCTGCCATGTCAGCTTTTCTGGCAGCCAAGCATCGGATGTTTATTTGAGGCGTTTTTTGAAACGAAAGGTTAAGTATGTCTAAAAATACAGAAGTCGCGCCACGTGAGCGCTTTAGCTCACGCATGGGCTTCTTGCTTATTAGTGCAGGTTGCGCGGTTGGTTTAGGTAATGTGTGGCGCTTCCCTTACATCACAGGTGAATATGGTGGCGCTGCCTTCATCATCATGTATTTGGTGTTTTTGGTATTGTTTGCTCTGCCTATTTTGGTCATGGAATTTTCCATCGGCCGCGCTTCTCAGAAGGGCGCCGGCGCTGCTTTTGAGGCCTTGGAGCCAAAAGGAAGCAAGTGGCATCGCCTAAAGTGGCTTAACTTTGCGGGTACTTACATTTTGATGATGTTCTACACCACGGTTGCTGGTTGGATGCTTGCCTTCACTGTTAAGAGTGCTCAGGGTTTGTTTGTTGGTATGAGTGCCGAAGAGGTAGGCACGGTTTTTAGCGACATGCTGGCAAACCCTGGTGAGCAGCTTATTTACATGGCACTTGTTGTCGTGATTGGTTTGGCTTGCACGAGCGCTGGCTTAAAGAACGGTGTTGAGCGCATCTCAAAAGCAATGATGAGCTGCCTTTTTATCATTATTGTAATTCTTGCAGTACGCGCTGTTACTTTGCCTGGAGCTGGCGAGGGTTTGGCATTCTATTTGATCCCCGATTTTTCGGCGCTTGTGGGTAATGGCTTGGGCGACCTGTGGGAAGCAGTTTATGCCGCAATGGGCCAGGCCTTCTTTACGCTTAGTATCGGTATCGGCGCCATGATGATTTTTGGTTCGTATATCGACAAGGATCGCAGCTTGCCTGGCGAAACCCTGCGCGTCTGCCTGATTGATACTTTTGTCGCTATCATGGCTGGTCTGATTATTTTCCCTGCTTGCTTTGCTTTTAATGTTGAACCTGGCAGCGGCCCTTCTTTGGTGTTTATTACCCTGCCTTCCGTTTTTGAGATGATGCCCTTTGGTCAGCTTTGGTGCACTTTGTTCTTCCTGTTTATGACTTTTGCTGCGCTGTCTACCGTAATTGCTGTTTTCGAGGCAATCATGGCCTTCACGATGGATAGCTGGGGTTGGAAGCGTCGCCGCGCGGTTGCCATCAATGGTGTTGCCATCTTTGTTTTGAGCTTGCCTTGTCTTCTGGGTTACAACGTTTGGTCAGATGTTGTTGTTCCTGGTATTGGCGACATTCAGACTTTTGAGGACTTTATCGTTTCTAATAACCTTTTGCCCTTTGGTGGCTTGTGCTACCTGCTTTTCTGTACACGCAAGAATGGTTGGGGCTTCGAGAACTTCTTGGCGGAAGCAGACGCTGGTCAAGGGCTTAAATTTCCTGCAGCAAAGGCCGCACGTATTTACATGTCCTATATTTTGCCCCTGCTGATTGTGGTTGTCCTGATTATGGGTTGGCTGCCTGTTCTTCAGGCATGGTTTAGCCCCTTGTTCGGATAGGGGAGTAACGATAGAGCGCATGGCGAAAGTCGGATAGGATGTCGCTTGGTGAGCGCCAGCCGAAACCCTTTTAGACTGTCGCTAATTGACTTTACTTGGATAGGGTTTAATTCTGGGAAATGAGGCCGATTGGTAATAGCGCGCAAGACGAAAGCCTCAAAAGACTGCCGTTCAACGAGCGCAAGTTGAAATCCGCTTAGGTTTTGTCCGCTTGGCTAAGTGGTTAAAGATGCAGCTAAGATTGTGTGGTCGAAGGTAAAACGAGCGAATTACATACGAAACGCAAGTCGAAATTCCCGAAAGGCGTTTCTCGTCAAGCGTAAATCGAAGTCCAGGCGGTCTAGCAATGAGTGTCAGTCTAGTAAGCGCCCGGCAAAGCCCGCTCAGGCTGTCGCCCGTTTCGCTGTTCAAGAAGGCTAAGGTCTGTATCGACCTTAGCCTTCTTTCATGCGCTCACTGCTTCATGTTTTAGTGTGCGGATTTCTTCGAAATCCTCTTTTTGGCGTTCAGAGCGAAGCCTTCGGGGCTTCACCGTGCGCTTGGTAAACGAATTCCTTTGGGACTTCGCCATATGCTTGGCGCGGAGAAATTTCTGCGTATAGCGAAAACTCTCATGTAATGGCGCGTTACGGTCTCTGTGTATGACTCACTTAAGCCTCTGGCGCGGAACGGCCTCTGTGCATGATGAAGTGTGGCGCGGAATGGGCTGCGTGTATGATTTCGGCATTTTGCGCAGAAATATTG
>CAVCRX010000037.1:0-27656 GCA_963604935.1 Bacteroidaceae bacterium | reverse complement strand
ATACACACAGCCCCTAGCGCGCCACAGTGACCCCAAATTTTCACTCAAAAGGGGCGTTTTCATACACAGAGCCCGTTCCGCGCCACTCTAGTTAGAGGCCATCATACACAGAGGCCGAAACGCGCTACCAAACAGGAACGTCATCATACACAGAGGCCATTTCGCGCCAGTTTTTGCCCTATGACCCTACTCCTATAAACCCAATTTGTCCTACAAGCAACAAAGAACTCTGCGCATTGCAGAGTTCTTTTACCTCAAGCTTTTTGCCAACAAAAAAGCGGGTCGACTAAGTCGACCCGCAGGCTAGTAAATGGGCAATTACTAAATAGCAAACCTGTAAAAAGTAGTCGGTAAAGAGCAACTATTAACTACAGCTACTAATAGCAACTACTGAGCGGTCTTCAACAGACCATAGCCACCGTTGCCGCGGCGGTACATGATGAAGACTGCGCCGCTGTCACGATCGGTGTAAGCAAAGAAGTCGTGACCAAGAAGATCAATCTGAACAAGAGCTTCTTCTTCAGTCAGAGGCTCAAGGTTAACTTCCTTTACGCGTACGACCTCGTCATCTGCGGAAAGCTCAGCCATAAGGCCATCAAGATCGAGCTCGGTAGGAGCAGCGGTCTTGTCAACGATGCCACCAGCGGGCTTCTTGTCGATAACGCGAGTCTTGAACTTGCGAAGCTGGCGAGCGGCCTTAACAGCAGCAACATCGATAGCAGCGTACATATCCTGCTCATGCTCGTCTACACGAATAACATGGCCACGTGCGCGCATGGTGACTTCGCAGCGTGCAGGAGTGGGGTTTGCGGGATTTTGTTCGACTTCAAGGACGACTTCGGCAGTCAGTGGGTCGATGTCCATGACCTTCATGGAGTTGCCGATTTTTTCTTCGGCGTAATCGCGCAGAGCGGTGGTGACGGGCATCTTGCGGCCGGTGATGGTGATATCCATGATTCACCTCTTCTAACTAGGGGTCCCATAAGTAAACGAAGGGACGCCAGGCACGCACCCAGACGGGAGCACCGACGAGAGAACGGCCTTATCTTTCCCCTCGAAAACCGTTTTCTTGATAGCTTTAGTTTACTCCAGTTTCGCTCCAAGTCAGAAAAATATTGAGCATGTTCATAAACTGGCAAAGAATAAAGCGATTAATCAACATACTTGATTCTTAAAGATGTTTATAAAGCTGCCGTCTATAACTGAGGCACCTTCAAACCTAGACACCTTCAAAAGGCATCCGTATTGTCCGCGCGCATCCTTACTTGCTTTCATAAACCGTTTGACTTGCTGGTTTTATGAAGGGCTTCTTCACATTTATTTTGGCTTTATCGTGCGTTTTGCTACCATGTCTGGCATATATCTGTTCGAATGCACACTTTAATGCTCACTCGTGAGGAGGCCCAAAACGATGATCGAGCATCTGCAAAATATCAATAAACGCTCTATTGCATGTGCTGCATGTTCTTTGATTTTGTGCACTGGTTTGGCATTGCCTGTCAATCTGGATAGCGCCTATGCGGTAACCGCCGCCGAAAAGCAGGCAGAGGCCGACAAAGCCAAAGAAAAGATGAATGAGCTCTACGACGTTGCCGAGCAAAAGTCCGAGGCATACAACGATGCTGTTGTTGCTCGTGACCAGGCTCAGGCTGCTCAGAAAGAAGCAGAAGGCAAGGTCGACCAGGCTAAAAAAGATATCGCTGCAGAAACGAAGAAAATCAAGGGTTATCAGGAGCAACTTGGTGACCGCGCCCGTGCGATGTATCGCTCCGGTGGAAACGATTTCATCGACGTTCTGCTTGGCTCTTCTTCCTTTGAAGAATTTGCAACTAGCTGGTCTTTGCTCGAGACCTTGAACGAAAACGATGCAGAACTGGTTTCTGAAACTAAGGCATCGCGCGAAAAGCTCGAAGCTGCTCAGAAAGAACTTGAAGAGCAGGCTGCCGAGGCTCAGAAGCAATCCGAAGAGGCAAGCAAGCAGGCTGCTGCAGCAAAGAGCGCTAAGACCGCTGCTGCATCTGCTGCAAGCGACGCAGAATCCGCTTACAAAAAGCTTAGCAAAGAAGCAAAAGAGCTCTTAGCCGAAGAAAAGGCTGAGGAAGAGCGCCAGGCTCGCGAGGCAGCAGCTGCCGCCAAGGCCGAACAAGAGGCTGCCGCTAAGGCCGAACGTGAAGCTCAGCAAAATAGCTCCAGCTCCGATTCAGGCAGCTCCAGCAGCTCAAGCAGCTCAAGCAACAGCAAGTCTCAAAGCACTTCTGGTAGCACGGTAGTTTCTCGTGCCTATGCTCAGCTTGGTAAGTCTTACGTTTGGGGTGCAACGGGTATGTCGACCTTTGACTGCTCTGGCTTGGTTGGCTATTGCCTCACCGGCTCCACTGGCCGCTGGATGACCTCGAGCACCGCTTGCGGTTGGACCAAGGTTTCCAACCCTCAGCCTGGCGACATTTGCGTACGCAGTGGTCATGTTGGTGTCTATATTGGTAACGGCATGATGATTCATGCTCCCCACACTGGTGACGTCGTTAAAATTTCGCCAGTTCCTTCTAATATGTGGTACGTACGCTACTAGTTCGTAGGTAAGTTATGGAGCGGCCCTTAAGGGGCCGCTTTTTTATGAGGCAAGTGTGCTAACATATCACGCGCTTGCTGCGAGCAATTGTTCGCGCTAAACGGGATGTGGCTCAGCTTGGTAGAGCGCTGCGTTCGGGACGCAGAGGTCGCAGGTTCGAATCCTGTCATCCCGACCATGAACCGTTAAGAAGGTACCTTAATAAGGCAAGCCTTCTTTTTTGGTAAGGTTAAGTCAACCACGTAAGGTGGTGGGCATGAAGTCTTCCTTTATGGAGGTGTTTATATGAAATTTGGACCTTTTGGTGGCTTGGAAATTTTAATCATCGCCATCGTTATTTTCTTGGTGTTCTTTGTGTTTGGACCCAAGAACATGCCTAAGCTTGGTACTGCTTTTGGTAAGGCAATCAAGAACTTCCGCGAAGGCATGGGCTCCACTAAAAAGGAAGCCGAGGAAGCAACCGAAACCAAGGAGCAGCCCACCGAGGCAGCTGAATTGGTAGAGGTTATCGACAAGCCCGCACCTGGCAGTAAGCCTGCACCAAGCGCTAAGGCAGCCGAAAAGGAAACTGTCGAGTAATTAGTAAACCTGGCGCCCCGCAATGGGGCGCGTTTTGACGTTTAGCCCAACGAGAGAAGTGCTACAAAAGTAGCCGGAGGAACCATGGACAATTACATTCTCACTGAAGAAGGCAAAGCAAAACTCGAAGAGGAGCTTCGTTTTCTTGAAACTGAAAAGCGCGCTGAAATTGGCGAACGCATCAAGGTAGCCCGCGAATTCGGCGACATTTCTGAGAATTCTGAGTATGACGACGCTAAGAACGAGCAGGCTCAGGTTGAGGCTCGCATCATCGAGATTAACCGTATCCTGTCCGAGGCAACTGTTGTTGCTGCTGGCAAGGCTGGTAACCGCGTCAACATTGGTTCCACCGTCAAGGTAAACATGAACGGCCAGGAGCGCACCTTCACCATCGTTGGCGCTGCCGAATCCAACGTTGCTGAAGGCAAGATTTCCAACGAGTCTCCTGTTGGCGCTGCTTTGCTTGGCACCAAGAAGGGCGACGTTGTAACCGCCGTTGGCCCTACCGGTCGTGAGATTGAACTCAAGGTTATTTCCCTCGCTAAGTAAAAACATGTGGGAGCACTAAGCTCCTGTTCGAGTTCCCTCATCACCGGTGGGGGAACTTTCTTTCTTGTTAACCCTGTAAAGGAGCGCCCTATGGCAGATCAAACTACTGCGCCTGAAATTGAAGACGATCCTATTGAGGTTCGCCGCGCCAAGCGTGAAGCCCTTATGGCTGCTGGCAAAAATCCTTACGGACACGCTTTTGAATATTCTCATCACGTCGATGAACTTGAAGAAAAGTACGCAGAGCTTGAAGACGGTCAGACCACCGAAGATCGCGTTGCGGTTGCTGGTCGTGTGATGGCAAAGCGCGTGCAGGGCAAAATCATCTTCTTTGAGTTGATGGATTCCACGGCTCGCATCCAGCTTTTCTGTCGCATTAACACTCTTGGCGAAGAGGCTTTTGCCGAGATGAAAGACCTAGACATGGGCGACTGGATTGGTGCAAAGGGTGTCATGATGCGCACTCGCCGTGGCCAGCTTTCGGTTGCTGTTGATGAATTTGAGCTGCTTTCCAAGAGCTTGCGCCCCTTGCCTGAAAAGTTCCATGGTCTCTCCGATAAGGAAATTCGCTATCGTCAGCGTTATGTCGACCTGATTGTTAACGAGGATGTTCGCGAAACCTTCCTTAAGCGCTCAAAGATTCTTTCTGCTTTCCGTCGCTATATGGAAGAGGATGGCTATTACGAGGTAGAAACTCCCATTCTTCAAACCATTCAGGGTGGCGCAGCAGCAAAGCCTTTCATCACGCACTTCAACGCCTTGAACCAGGAAAACTACCTGCGCATTGCTACCGAGCTGCATTTGAAGCGCCTGCTGGTTGGCGGCTTTGAGCGCGTATTCGAGATTGGTCGTATCTTCCGCAATGAAGGCATGGACCCCACTCACAACCCTGAGTTCACCACTATGGAAGCCTACTGTGCCTTCAATGACCTGCAGGGTATGAAGGCTCTTGCTCAGGGTGTTATTAAGGCTGCTAACGCTGCAGTTAACGACACCGAGCAGCTTGAGTACCAGGGTATGACCATCGACCTTTCGGGCGACTGGCCCTCTATCCCTATGACCAAGGTTGTTTCTGATGCGCTGGGCGAAGAAGTTACGCTCGATACTCCCGTCGATCATCTAGCAGAGCTTGCTAAGAAAAACGGCATTGAGGTCAAGCCTGAGTGGACAGCCGGCAAGCTTATCGCCGAGCTCTACGATGAAATCGGTGAGCCTACCATCGTTAACCCAACCTTTGTTATCGACTACCCGGTAGAGGTTAGTCCTTTAGCTAAGCGCTTTGACGATGAGCCTCGTTTGACCGATCGTTTTGAGCTTGTTATCGCAGGTCACGAGTACGGTAATGCCTTTAGCGAGCTTAACGACCCAGTGGATCAGGCCGAGCGCTTCCAGGCGCAGATGGAAGAAAAGGCTTCCGGTGACGACGAAGCCATGGAATACGATCATGACTACGTTCGTGCGCTTGAGTATGGCATGCCTCCTGCGGGCGGCATTGGTATCGGCATCGACCGCGTGGTTATGCTGCTTACAAACCAAGCGACGATTCGTGATGTTTTGTTGTTCCCTCACATGCGTCCCGAGGCTATCAACTAAAATCGTTCTAACAGCAAGCGTCGTTTCTGGCGCTTGCCTTGTTTTATGTAAGATGCGAAAGGGGAGTTATGCCCTTCGATAAGTTCACCGATAAATCGCGCAAGGTTTTGGTTTTAGCGCAGGAAGAAGCTCGCGCTCTGCACCAGCCTTACGTCGGAACTGAGCATTTGCTCTTGGCTCTGCTTAAAGAAAGCGACGGACTTGCTGCGCAATCTCTGACTCACCTGGGCGTTACTTATGACGCAGTGGTTGAGGCTATCAAGCAGATTGTCGAGATTGATCCAAACGCTGATGTTTCTGGTCACCTTGCTTTTACGCCGCGCACTAAGCGCGTGTTGGAGCATGCCCTGCGCGAAGCCATGCAGATGGGCCAGACCTATATTTCGACCGAGCACATGCTTTTGGGCATTGTCCGCGAAAATGAAGGTACCGCTATCGAGGTTTTGGCTCGTATGGGTATCTCGGGCGAGGCTGTTCGTGCTTCTCTTAACGATTTGGTGGGCCAAAGCCCCATTTACGCTGGCACCAATGGCGTAGACCCCATAGTAAATTCCACCGACAGCATGCTTAAAGAATTCGGTACCGACCTAACCAGGAAGGCAGCCGACGGCAAGCTTGACCCTGTTATTGGCCGCGCTGGCGAAATTGAGCGTGTGATGCAAATCTTGTCGCGTCGCCAGAAGAACAACCCGCTCATTTTGGGCGAGCCTGGTGTTGGCAAGACGGCTATTGTTGAGGGTTTGGCCCAGCTTATCGTAGCTGATCAGGTGCCCGAAACTCTTCGTGGCAAGCGTCTGTTTACACTTGATATCAGCGCACTTGTTGCTGGTTCAAAATATCGCGGTGAATTTGAAGATCGCCTTAAAAAATGCATCAAGGAAGTTATGGATGCGGGCGACATCATCCTGTTCATCGATGAAATCCACACGCTTTTGGGTGCCGGCGCTGCTGAAGGCTCGGTTGACGCAGCTTCCATCTTGAAGCCCCCACTGTCTCGTGGCGAAATTCAAATTATTGGCGCCACTACGCTGGAAGAATACCGCAAGCATCTTGAAAAGGACTCCGCTTTTGAGCGTCGTTTCCAGTCGCTGACAGTAAAAGAACCTAACGAAGAGCAGGCTGTTCGCATTATGGAAGGCCTGCGCGATCGTTATGAAGATCATCACAAGGTTCATTATTCCGAGGATGCTTTGCGCGCGGCGGTTAGTCTTTCGCATCGCTACATTCAAGATCGTTATCTGCCTGATAAGGCGATTGACGTTATCGACGAAGTGGGTGCTCGCCTGCGCATTCGCAATATGGTCCTGCCCGAGGAAGTCCAAGCGCTTGATAACAAGCTGCGTACCTTGCGTGGCCAAAAGGACGAAGCAATCGCTGATCAGGATTTTGACCGTGCGGGTAAGGTTCGCGAAAAAGAACTGGCTGTGCAGAAAGAGCGCGACGCGGCAATGGCTAAATGGGAGGAAGAAAACTCCAAGAAGGTCACCGAGGTTTCTGTCGAAGATATCGCCGACGTTGTTTCGATGTCTACTGGCGTGCCCGTTTCTAACCTCACCGAGGCCGAGACCGAAAAGCTTTTGCGTATGGAATCTGTACTACACGAGCGCGTAATTGGCCAGGACGAGGCAGTCACAGCGCTTTCGAAGGCAATTCGCCGCAGTCGTTCGGGTTTGAAGGACCCCAAGCGCCCTGCTGGTTCTTTGATGTTCCTTGGTCCTAGCGGCGTTGGTAAGACCGAGCTTTCAAAGGCTTTGGCTGAGTTCTTGTTTGGCACCGAGCGTGCGCTTATTAGCTTTGACATGTCTGAGTATATGGAAAAGCATACGGTGTCTAGGCTTATTGGTTCGCCCCCGGGCTATGTTGGTTACGACGAGGGTGGTCAGCTTACTACGGCAGTTCGTCAGCAGCCTTATTCGGTTGTTTTGTTTGACGAGATTGAAAAGGCACACCCTGATGTCTTTAATATCCTTCTCCAGATTTTAGAAGAAGGTCGCTTAACTGATTCGCAGGGTCGTTCTGTCGACTTCCGCAACACGGTCATCATCCTGACCTCGAATGTTGGTGCGCGTGAAATTACCGCTTCGGCACCCTTGGGCTTTACCGGCGCAAAGAATGGCGGCATGGACGATGCCGAAATTAAGAGCCGCGTAATGTCTGAGGTTAAGCGCCTGTTCAAGCCTGAATTCCTGAATCGTCTTGACGAAATCATCGTATTCAAGAGCCTGACCGAAGATGAGCTACTCCAGATTGTGAACCTCATGGTTGACGATTTGCGCGAGCGTCTTATCGAGCAAAATATGACCATCAACCTAAGCGATGCTGCAGCTCGATTTGTTGTTAAAGAAGGTACCGATCTTACAATGGGTGCGCGTCCTTTACGCCGTGCTATTCAGCGCTTGCTGGAAGATCCCTTGTCAGAACAGATTCTTGAAGGCAAGTGGACTGCTGGTTCGGTTATCGATGTTGACCTTGATGGCGAAGAACTTACTTTCACGGCTGGCACGGGTTCTATCCCGGCGCCCCGTAAGCGTGATA
This sequence comes from Bacteroidaceae bacterium, assembly GCA_963604935.1. Lineage (GTDB taxonomy): Bacteria > Actinomycetota > Coriobacteriia > Coriobacteriales > Eggerthellaceae > Anaerotardibacter. The sequence continues at coordinate 19,831 of CAVCRX010000037.1, read as the reverse complement.
CCATTGCAAAAGAAGCCGAGTTGCTTATGTCTCAGTACGACCTAGGCCATGCCGGTCTGCCAAGTGGCGGGTCTGCTCATGGAGGTCAAGCTGCCGACTAGGCAAGTTAGGAAGCTAGCAAAGTAAACCGCCTCATCTAGGTGGCTTAAGTAAGCTAGCTAAGCGCAAAGCCAACTACTAAATAAGATTTATCAGGAGGACTAATGGCTAAGGAAATCGTCGATCCCGTATCTGCTCCCTTCGCCTTACGCAACTTGCTGGAAACTCTTGATGATGCTGATTTTGATGCCCTGCAGGCCGAATACCGCCCGCAGGGCGTCGTTGATAAAAAGGCTTCAACTGCAGCCATTATTTTGGCAGGTGGCTCGGGCGAGCGCTTTGGTCGAGAGGGCGGCAAGCAGTTGGTCGAAATTGCTGGTAAGCCCGTACTTACTCGCTCCATCGAGGTTATGGACCGCGTGCCCGATGTTGGCCTGATTGTGGTTGTTGCTCCTAAGGAACGCTCCGCTGAATATCTTTCACGCGCAATTGATCCGTATGAATTCGCAACGCCTTTGGTCATGGCTGAATCTGGCTCGATTCGTCAGGAGTCTGCTTTCAACGGCTTAGAGCAGGTACCCGAGAAGTTTGATTTCATCTTGTTGCATGATGGTGCACGTCCGTTGGTTTCTTCTAAACTGGTCGAACATACTATTGCAACGCTCAAGGGTAATTTTGATGCCGACGGCGCAGTGGTTGGCCATCCTTCCGTTGATACGCTCAAGGTTGTCGAAAATGGTGCCATTGTTGGCACGCCTGATCGTTCGGTCTTCTGGAATGCGCAAACGCCTCAGGTCTTTCGTGCGGGAATTTACCGCCGCGCTCATGCTGATGCTTTGTCTCAGGGCTTTGTTGGCACCGACGACTCCTCGCTGATAGAGCGCTTGGGTGGTCGCGTACTGATGGTTGAAGGTAAGCGCGACAATCTCAAGCTTACAGTGCCCGAGGACTACCGTATTATTTCTGCAGCGGTGCGTGCCGCTTTTGAAAATGCAATGAAGGACGAAGAAGCTTCCAAGGAAGGATCTTCCGATGACAAATAAGGGCTTACGTATTGGCCTTGGTTTTGATGTTCACGCTTTCGCGCCTCATAGGAAGCTAATTTTGGGCGGAGTCGAAATTCCTCATCGCCATGGGCTTGACGGTCATTCTGATGCTGATGTTTTGGCACACGCAGTTGCCGATGCGCTGTTGGGTGCTATCCGCGGTGGCGATATTGGCAAGCTTTTCCCTGATACTGACCCTGCTTACAAGGGCGCCGACTCCTTGGTTTTGCTGGGAGCTGTGGCGGACTTAGTGCGCGAAAAGGGCTACGAAATCTTGGACATCGACTGCGTAATATCTGCTCAGGCACCTAAACTTTCTCCTTATCGAGAGGCAATGCGTGAAAATCTTGCCCGTGCCATGAAGATTGACGTGGAAAATATTGGCGTTAAAGCCACCACTACCGAGCATCTTGGCTTTGAGGGTAGGGAAGAAGGAATTTCTGCCGAAGCTGTTGCTCTGCTTGAGCGATGTTGTTAGTGCGCTAGCTAAGTTAGCGCACTAGCTAAGTTAGAGCGGCAAGTTGCTTGATGCTTCGAGCGCTCGGCAACTATTTATAATCATGCAAGCCCTGTTCTTCTTTTGAAATTGAAGGATTTTTATGACTATCAAAATTTATGACACCAAGGCCCGCGAAAAGCGCGAATTTATCCCTATTCACGAGGGCGAAGTTCGCATGTATGTATGTGGCCCAACGGTTTATAACTTCATTCATATTGGTAACGCTCGTACCTTTATTAGCTTTGACACGATTCGTCGTTATTTAGAGTGGCGCGGCTTTAAGGTTACTTTTGTTCAGAACGTTACCGACGTCGACGACAAAATTATTAAGAAAGCCAACGAAGAAGGCTCGACCGCCGAGGCTGTGGCTGCTCACTATACCGAGCAGTTCATTGCCGACATGCGCGCTGCAGGTGTAAAAGATCCTGACATTCGTCCAAAGGCTACCGAAGAAATTCCCGCAATGATCGAGCTTGTGCAGCAGCTGATTGATCGCGGCCATGCTTACGAAGCTGAGGGCGATGTCTACTTTGACGTGCGCTCTTTTGCAGCTTACGGCGAGCTTTCCGGACGTAACATCGACGAGATGGAGTCGGGCCATCGTGAACTTAGGGCTGATGGCCAGGGTTTGGAAGACCGCAAACACGACCCGCTGGATTTTGCTCTTTGGAAGGCTGCAAAACCTGGTGAGCCTAGCTGGGAATCTCCTTGGGGGATGGGTCGTCCCGGTTGGCATATTGAGTGCTCTGCCATGAGCAAAAAGTATCTTGACCTGCCCTTTGATATTCATGGTGGCGGAGCTGACCTGTGCTTCCCTCATCACGAAAATGAGCGTGCGCAGTCTGAGGCTGCCTATGGCGTTACCTTCAATAACTATTGGATGCACGGCGGCATGCTTAATATCAACAACGAAAAGATGTCCAAGTCTTTGGGTAACTTCTTGCTGTTGCGTGATGTCTTGCAGACAACTCCAGCTGCGGTTTTGCGTATGCTGATGCTGCAAACACACTATCGCAGCCCGCTTGATTTTAGCGATGATCGCCTGAAGGAATCCGAGACTGCTCTTTCTCGTATCGAGAACTTCGTAAAGAATACGCGCTGGGCTGCTCAGGCTGCAGAGAATGACGGTGCGCAAGCCAGCACGCTTGATGCTGCTGCTTTACAGGCTGCAATTGAGGCAATGCGTAGCGGATTTGCGGAGTCCATGGATGACGACTTCAATACCGCAGGAGCTCTTGGTTTTGTCTTTACTTTTGTAAACGAAGCCAATGCCCTCATTAATGGTGCTGCTCTTGCTTCAGCGGATAAAGATAATTTGCTGGCTGCTGCAGATGCAGTTGCAGAATTGCTTGCCGTTCTGGGTATTAATCTTGATGGTGCCGAATCAAACGAAGATTACCCTTCTGAGATTTTTGATTTAGCTCGCGAGGTTGCAGGCTACGAGGGTGCCGATGGCGAAGCTGCTGTACAGGCGCTTTTGGATGCTCGCGCTGCTGCCCGCGCAGAAAAGAACTGGGCTGTTGCCGATAGCGTTCGCGATGGCTTTGCTGCTGCAGGATTCGTGATAGAGGATACTCCCCAGGGTGCTCGCGTTTCGCGTAAATAGTTGAATTAACTGTCCACTAAACGGGAGCTCTTACCCCGTGTTTGTGATTCAACTAAATATGGATTTAATTACAAGGACTAGCTTCAGGTTTTCTGGGGCTGGTCCTTTCTTTGTTTTATAGCTAGAACCGGGGCTTTTAAGGGATTGGGTTTTTGTAGCTATAGCTATCAAGGTGTCAGTAAAACTTCAATTGCCCTTCCAAAAAGTGTCAGGTTTCCTGAGTAGAATCCGCCTTATTAAGGGGGGGTAGCAGATTCAAAATAAAGGTTTCGCTGTTCTTACTTAATTTTGTATTATAATTTAGTAGTAGAAAATTAATAGAAAATGAAGTTAATAATTCATCCAAGAGTTTGTGAAAAGCATCCCCAGTTATGCGCGGCGGACATAGAGCATGCATGGCGCAATACGTTTTATATGGGCATTCGTTCTAGTAGTCGAAATTTTCCTGAATATCTTTGGCTTGGCATTGATGCCCAAGGTCGTGATATCGAAATGGTTGGGACGCTTATCGAAGAGGGCATACTTATTTTTCATGCCAATACGCCGCTTTCTAAACGAACTAAGCGTGAAGTTGGCATAAGCAGTAAGGGGCATTAATTATGGCTGAATATAAGTTAGCTAATGGCTACGTGCTTACCGACGAAGAGATCGAAAAAAACGCAGCGCAATGGGAAGAGGGGACCTGGGAGGGTGGCCTTGTTACGCTGCGTGTCGGGCGCCCGAGACTTTCGGAAGAAGAGAATAAAAATATCTCATTTAAATGCCCAGCTTCAGCGGCTGATCTTATTGAACGCGCTGCCAAAATTCAGGGTGTAAAGAAGTCTGAATTTATTCGTCAGGCTTCACTCGAAAAAGCTATGAGTGTTCTTTCTGCTGTATCTGCTTAGCCTGCTATTGCGCAAACGTAGTTAGAAATTTCAAATAACCGCTTGCCGCTCGTACGGAAAAACATGTTCACATTTGCGACTTTTTGCTTATTTGCGGACTATAATCGAGAGGAAATCATAGAGAAACTTCGCTTATAGAGCCACCGATAGGAGACCTTAATGAATCGTCGTAACAAGGTTGTTTCCGTTCAGGAAACGCGCGCCCAGGTTACCCGCGAAAAATTACTTAATGCTGCAATCGATTTGGTAACGCGCAACGGTATGGAAGCTCTGACCGTTCGTAATATTTGCGATGAGGCAGGTCTTTCAACCGGCAGCTTTTATAACCTATTTTCTGGCAAGGACGAGTTAATCGCCTTCTATTTAAAGCACTCTTTTGAGTCTTACAAGCTTACCGCTGAAGAAAAAGCAGCTAACTATAACGTGATTGAAAAGTGCTTGATGGTCTATCGTTTTTATCTGCGTTGCCTAAAGGATGCTGGCCTTGAATTTGTAAGCGGCTTGTACGCAGCAACCAACAGTCCTTTCTTTGACTTTAAGCATCGCGACTCCGAAGACGAAATCGTTATCGACCTAGTTGGCGCTTATCTTGAAGAAGGTAAAAAAGAAGGCGTTATCTGCGAGGATGTTGACATCGAAGAAGCTAAACTGCGTATTGCTTCCATTGTTACGGGCATGCAGTTTTATTGGTGCGTTTTTAAGGGCGGCATCGATGTTGCCTATCAGACCGATGAACTTTTGCGCATTTATTTAACAACCCTTTTGGTTGATGGCGTAGAGCTTGAATTTACTCTTGAACCCCTGGTAGATAGGGGAGCTTTCTTAGGCGAATAGAGCATTTGGCTCGCTATCGTGTTATCGTGTAGATATGTTGTTACGCGCAGGAATTTCCTGATAAATTCCGCGTTTTATGAGGGGTGAATAACATGGTATTTGAAAATATTGTTGTTGCTTACGATGGTTCCGAGCAGTCTTTATGTGCTGTTAAGAAGGCGGCAGAAATCGCCAAACTTGATTCCACTATCAAGATTCACGTGGTTTTTGTTACCACGCATCCTAATGCTCAGCTTCCTGCTAACTTTAACAATGCAACTTTTGACCCTCAGCAGTACCTGCTTTCTGTTGACGATGTTAAGGCTCTGTACGATAAGACCATCGCTGACGAAACAGCAACCGTTAAAGAGGGTCTAGGTAACTCGCTCGATGAGGTTAAAGATCAGGTTCAGATTGACGTTATCCCTGGTTACGCTCCTGCATCTGACTTGCTTCATCATGCCAAGAAGATTGATGCCGACCTGATTGTTATGGGCTCGCGCGGCTTGGGTGCAATCCGTGGTGTACTTGGTTCGGTTAGTTATGCGGTTCTTCGTGAATCCGACATTCCTGTACTCGTGGTTAAGTAGTCAAGCGTACAATTGCAATGCTTGGAAGGGCTCCGGCGGGGCCCTTCTTTTTTACTCATAATGAAAGGCGAATCATGGCGTTTTTGCTCGGCTGCGAAAATATTCATCTGGAATATCCAACGAAGGTGATTTTTGAGTCGCTTTCTTTGGGCGTCAATGATGGTGATTGCATCGGTGTTGTCGGCCGCAACGGCGATGGTAAATCTTCGCTCTTGGGTCTGTTTAATGGCAGCATTGAACCTGATGGTGGGCGTGTTACTAAAACGCGCACTGCTCGTATTCAGACGCTTGGCCAAACCGATGCTCTTAACGATGAAGCATCGATTTTACAAAATATTGTTGGCGATGTTCCTGAATATGTGTGGGCGTCAGACCCAGCTATCCGCAAAATCCTAAGCGGACTTATTGGTGATTTGGATTTGGAACGCAAAGTCGCGGGGCTTTCGGGTGGCGAACGTAGACGCGTTGACCTGTGCCGCGTGCTTATCGAACCTGCGGATGTTCTGCTTCTTGACGAACCTACGAATCACCTAGACATGGGTGCCATTAATTGGCTAGCCGAGCATTTAAAGGCACGTTTTTCCCGCAAAGAGGGCGCCTTGGTTGTCGTTACTCATGATCGCTGGTTCTTGGACGAAGTCTGCCTCAATATGTGGGAAGTTCACGATGGCATCGTTGAACCTTTTGAGGGAGGATATTCGGCCTATGTTCAGCAACGCGTAGAGCGCGATCGTCAGATTGCGCAGGCTGAAGCAAAGCGCCGTAACCTGGCTCGTCGTGAGCTTGCCTGGTTGTCGCGTGGAGCGCGCGCTCGTTCGACCAAGCCCAAATTTCATGTGGAGGCTGCGCGCGAACTCATTGCACAGGAGCCGCCCATTCGTAATACCGTAGAACTTAAGCGTGCTGCAGTAAGTCGCCTGGGTAAAAAGTGCGTCGATGTCGTTGATGTAAGTTTTTCTTACGACAACGAGCGAAAGATCCTTGACGAGGTCACCTGGCTTATTGGCCCTGGTGATCGCTATGGTTTACTTGGCGAAAACGGCGTTGGTAAATCAACGCTTCTTGATTTGGTTCAAGGAAAATTAGCGCCGCAGGCAGGCCGTGTGAAAATTGGTAAAACGGTTAAGTTTGCCTTCTTGTCGCAGAAACTCGAAGAGCTTGAAGAACAAAACTCGAGTTTGGTGCGCGAGGTTTTGAATCGCTATCAGTCTCACTATGAGGTTGACGGAAAGATTGTTTCGCCAGCGATGCTTCTTGAGCAGTTGGGTTTTGAAAAGGCCTACCTCAATACGCGCGTTCAGGATTTGTCGGGCGGTCAGAAGCGCAGGCTTCAGCTCATGCTCATCTTACTGGATGCGCCTAACGTCCTTATTCTGGACGAGCCTTCTAACGACATGGATACCGACATGATGGTCGCCATGGAAAACGTGCTGGATACCTGGCCGGGCACGCTTATTGTCGTTACGCACGACCGCTTCTTGATGGAGCGCGTGACCGACGATCAATTCGCGCTTATTGATGGCAAGCTTACGCATTGTCCGCGTGGTGTCGATGACTATCTTTATCTGTTGAAAGAGCGCGACAAGGCGCGCGAGGCGCAAAATGAGCGTGAGCGACGCCGTGCGGAAGCAGGCGAGGCTGGCTCGTCCGACGAAGAAAAAGCAGCTACCAGCGCCAAGCCTGCGCTGAGCAATGCAGAGCTACAAAAGGCAAAGAAGCGTTTGCGCAGCTTAGAGACAAAAATGGAAACAGCAAACAAGCGCCTTGAAGAAGCTAAGGCTGGCATGTTTGAGGTAGACCCCGCTGATTACGTAGCTCTTGGTGAAGCTCAAGCTAAGGTTGACGAAATTCAAGAGCAACTCGACGAGTTGGAAATGGAGTGGCTTGAGGTTTCGGAACTTTTGGGTGCTTAGCTCTTCGCTTTGCTGCGACTTGTTTTGCCCTGCTCGTTTCTTCTTTATTGCAAGCTGCCAAACTGTGCGCCAGAGAGCTTGTGCGCGTGCTAGCATTGAGCCTCACAAGGAGGATTGATGGCTTCAGATTTTGAACAAAATAAACCAGACACTAAAGATTCAACTTACGAAAACAATATCAAGCAGATAGTTTCGTGCTTGGAAGATGGCTGTAAATCAGAGCAGCTTTTGGGCGTTGAATTTGAAAACATCCTGGTAAAACGTGGAAGCTATGAGCCGGTAACCTATAGCGAACCAGGCGGCGTCCTTGAGGTTTTGCGTCAACTTTCGCAGTTTTACGATGTCCCCATTGTTGAAGAAGGGCATGTTTTAGGGCTCGAAAATCTGAGTGACAAGTCGCGCGTTACGCTTGAGCCAGGTGCTTATATTGAATACAGTTCGGCTCCTTTGAAAACAGTTGGTCAGATTGAACAGGCTTTTCGCGGTTTCAGAAAGCAGCTCTTGCCCATTCTTGACGACCTTGATTTAAGCCTTGCTGAACTGGGATATCATCCCTATGCTCGTTCCCGCAATATGGAGTTAATTCCCAAGAAGCGCTATTTGGCAATGGACCGCTACCTTACGATGTTTGGTCGTTTTGGTTCATGCATGATGCGCTGTGCTGCTGCCTTACAGGTAAATATCGACTACACATCCGAGGCAGATGCGGTTCGAAAGATTCGCATTGCCACTGGCTTGGCGCCGCTTTTTGCCTTGCTTACCGATAATTCCCCTATTTTTGAGGGCCGTCGAACCAAGCAACATATGGCTCGCACGATGGTTTGGGCAAATTACGACTCAACGCGTGTGACGGTGGTGCCGGGCACCTTTGACGAAGACTTTGGTTTCAAAAAATATGCCGAGTACGTCTATAACATGGAGTCAATCATCGTTCCCGATGGCGATGATTGGCGCTATTCAGGCGAAGAAACCTTTGCCGAGGCGTATAAGAATCGTCAAATGACGCGCGATGATGTTTTGCACGCGCTCACGATGGTCTTCCCTGATGCTCGTCTAAAGGGCGTGCTTGAAATCCGTCCTGCTGATGCGCTGCCTCTTCCTTATGCTATGGCGTACGTGGCGCTGATAAAGGGTCTCTTCTACAGCGAAAAAAATCTCGAGAGGCTTGAAGCTGAGCTGAGTGGTTTGACCGAAAGCGCAGTTGAGCAAGCCAAGCGCACCCTCATTCGCGATGGTTTTGATGCCGATTTGTCGTGGCTTCCGGGCTATGGCTTTGAAAAGCGTACTCCTCGTGAGTGGCTGGTGCATCTGTTCGACCTAGCAAGCTGTGCACTGGACGATTCAGAGTCAATCTATCTGCAGCCTTTGCTTGGTGTTGCCGAGCGCGGAACAACGCTTGCACAGGATTACACGGGCTTTATCCCCGAGGCACGCAAGATTCCTAGGATTGGTATTTTGCCTCGTTACAGCATGGATCACACCGCCATGCAGGTTGGTTTGGGTTATATCAACTCAATTCTTGAAGCTGGCGGCATCCCAATGATCCTGCCTTCAACCGATGACCCTACGCTTATTCAGGCTTTGGTTGACGAATACGATGGCTTCCTTATTCCTGGCGGTCACGATATTGATCCTATTAATTATCGTAGCCGCCGTTCGGAAGACATTGGTGACTTGTGCCCTGAGCGCGACATTATGGAGCTTGTTATGGTTCCCATGATTGTTGATGCCGATAAGCCCGTACTTGGAATTTGCCGCGGGCATCAGGTGCTCAATGTTTCCCTGGGTGGAACGATGATTCACGATATCAATAAAGCTTTCCCTGACAAGCTTGAGCATATGCAAGATCCCCCGTACGATCAGCGTCAGCACGAGGTGGAATTTGTTGAAGGCTCAAAGCTTGGGCAATTAATGGGCGCAAAGAAGATTCAGGTCAATACCCTGCATCATCAGGCAATTGATAAGGTTGCACCCGAGCTGCGCGTTGCGGCTTGGTCGGAAGATGGCTTGATTGAAGCTATCGAGGCTCCCAATAAGCGCTTTGTTTATGGTGTGCAGTGGCATCCTGAATATCTGTGGCCCAAGGATTACACGCATCGTCGTTTGTTCCGTCGCTTGGTTCAGGAATCAATGAAGGGCTAGTTGGCATTTTAATGAGCGCATGGTGGAAACCCCGGAAGTCTGCCACCCGTTCCGCTGTTCAAAAAGAGCAAGGTCTATACCTTGCTCTTTTTTCATGCGCTCACTGCTTCATGTATTAGTATGCGGATTTCTTCGAAATCCTCTCTATGGTTTTCAGAGCGAAGCCTTCGAGGTTTCACCTTGCGCTCTAATAGACGCTTTAATGCGTGAATAAGGAATGCGTCAACGAAAAAGGGGAGCTAAAAGCTCCCCTGATTTCGTTCTGGCGGAAGATGTAGGATTCGAACCCACGGAACCTCTCGGTTCAACGGTTTTCAAGACCGCCGCTTTCAACCACTCAGCCAATCTTCCTTATGTAGTGCCTGTGCAAACTGAGCAAAAAGCAAAGCTGCAAAATTAGGCAAAACAGAGAATACCATATAATGCTCGATATGGCTGAAAATGTATTAATGACATCATCGGGGTGGACAAGCACTCGCTTGGACGACCGCTATTTTATGGAACTTGCGCTCGAGCAGGCACGCGCTGCCTACGCTTTGGGTGAAGTTCCTATTGGTGCTGTTGTAGTTTATGACCCTATAGACCCAGCAACCCGTAACTATAAACTCGATGAACCTCGTATTCTTGCCAAAGCCTATAATTTGCGCGAAACAACAAAAGACCCGGCAGGTCACGCAGAATTTTCTGCAATGAAGCAAGCCTGTGCTGAACTTGGCGAGTGGCGTCTTGAGGGATGCACGGTTTATGTCACGCTTGAGCCTTGCATTATGTGCGCTGGGCTTATGCACCAGGCGCGCGTGAGCCGCTGTGTTTTTGGTGCAAGTGACGAAAAGGCGGGTGCGCTTGGTACGCTCTATCAAATTCATAATGATGAGCGCCTAAACCATTCTTTCCCGGTTGAAGCGGGGCTTATGCAAGAAGAATGCAGAGCCTTACTCAAAGAATTCTTCAAGGAGCGCCGCAAGCAGCGCAAGGATGCTAAGAATAAAGCTGCAAAGAATTAATCCGTATAGAATCAAATTATTTCGAATTTAAAGGAGATGCCGTGAGCGAAAACGAACAGCTCTTTGATCAGATGGATAGTAAGACTGCCGAGGATGTTATGTCCCAGGCGCTTGATATCGCAAAGCGTGATGTTGCTGGTGTGCGCACTGGCGGAATTAAGATTATTGCTCCTGCCAAAATCAATTTGGTTTTAGGAATTGGCGCCAAGCGCGAAGATGGCTACCACTATGCCGACACCATTATGCATGCACTGGCCTTGCACGATGTGCTGCATATGCGCCGCGTTGACTTGACGGGCTTCGGCATTGGCTTGGAAATTCATCTTTCTATGGAATATACCGAGGGTATTACTCCGGTTGATGTGGAGCCCAAGGACAATCTGGCCTACCGCGCGGTTGAGGAATTAGCGCAGGCAATTGGTCGTAAAGAAGACGAAGAGCTTCATATTCATATCGTAAAGTCGATTCCTGCTCAGGCTGGTCTTGGCGGCGGTTCTTCGGATGCTGCAGCAGCGCTAGTGGGTGCTGCAAAGCTGTGGGGGATTAGCAAAGATGACCCGCGTTTGGCTGAGGTGGCAGCGCGCTTGGGTGCCGATGTGGCCTTCTTCTTGAAGGGCGGTTGCGCCTACCTCACGGGTAAGGGCGAACAATTTGTTCATTCCTTGACGCCTCGTAAAGATTTTATTTTGCTTGTAAGCCCTGATGAGGGAGTATCTACCGCGCAGGCTTATAACACCTTCGATGAAGAACCCAATCTGCCAACCGATACTCAGCGTGGTGTATGGGGCGTTTTGCAGGACGCTTCAAAGGTTGAGCCTTTTAATAACCTGGCTCCTGCAGCAGAAAAAATCCTCCCTGAGCTGAGCGAAATTCGCGCCTGGGGCGAATCTTGCGAGGGCGTATCAAAGGTTTTGCTTTGTGGCAGCGGATCGGCCACTGCTTTCTTCTGCGATTCCTTTGCTCGTGCGACTGAGCTTTCGGGCAAGGCACAGCTTAAGGGCTGGTCGGCGCGCGTTACCTCGCTCGTAGGTATTGGCGCTGCAATTCGTGAGCGTTAAGTGACGCGGCCTGGTGCTAGACGGACGCAAAACCTGCGCATGATAGACTAAGTAAAACGCTTAAGGAGGCCCTTATGGATACCGCTCTTATTGTCATTGTTGTCCTGGTTATTATTTTGGCTATCGGACTAATTTTCCTTTACAACAACTTTGTTCAGCTGCGCAATCGCATCGACAATGCCTGGGCGCAGGTAGATGTTCAGCTGCAGCGCCGCTTGGATTTAATCCCTAATTTGGTAGAGACCGTTAAAGGTTATGCGGCACACGAAAGTGGCACCTTCTCTGCTGTTACCGAGGCGCGTAGTGCCGTCATGAATGCAGGCACCCCTGAAGAAAAGATGGCTGCCGACAATATTCTTTCGGGCACCTTGAAGTCGCTTTTTGCCGTATCCGAGGCTTACCCAGAGCTTAAGGCAGATGCTAACTTCCGCGAGCTTCAGGCAGAGCTCACTAACACTGAAGACAAAATTAGTTACATGCGTCAGAGCTACAACGATTGCGTTTTGAATTACAACAATGCAATCCAGACTTTCCCTGGAGTTTTGATTGCGGGCATGTTTGGCTTTACTGAGCGCAAGGCTTTTGATGCTCAGGCTGGCGCCGACAAAGTTCCTGTTGTTAATTTCACCAAGTAGCTTCGCTTTCTTGTACGTCGTTTTTGTACGTTGCTCTTATGCGAGTTAGCTCTTGCTTGGCAGCCTCGTCTATCTAGATACCAAAGCAAAAGATGCGCCCCGGATCTTGTCCTGGAGCGCATCTTTTTTAATAAAGCTAGCGTAAAAACATTTGAAGAAGCTTTCGGTAAAGCTTGCTTGTGTAGGGCTGATAGCGCATAGGTAAATCGATCCAGGTCTTTTTATCGACAATGGATTTGCTATGAGAAAAGGCCTCGAATCCGCGCTTGCCGTGATATCCACCCATGCCGCTTTCGCCAACGCCACCAAAGGGCATTTCGCTTGTTGCTAGGTGAATAACAACGTCATTAATGCAGCCACCGCCAAATTGCATCTCTTTTTTGTAGCGATTGATATGCTGCTTGTTGCTAGAAAATAAATAGCAAGCAAGCGGCTTTGCTTTGGTTTTTAAGCCATGAACTACCTGGTCAAACGAGGTAAAACTGATAACAGGTAAAATTGGACCAAAGATTTCTTCGCCCATTACGGCATCGTCTTCGGTGACTTTAGTCATGATAGTGGGCTCAATTTTGCAGCTTGCGCTATCGCTTTGTCCGCCGTAAGAAAGTTTGCGGGCATCGATAAGCTCGCATAGGCGCTCAAAATGTTTTTGATTAACAATCTTGCCGTAGTCCTTGTTCTTTAGAGGTTCCTTGCCAAATTGAATCTCTATTTGCTTGTTAATTTCAGAGACGAGCTGATCATGAACCTTTTGCTCTACCAAGATGTAGTCGGGGGCTACGCAGGTTTGGCCGCAGTTTAAAAACTTGCCAAATACAATTCGCTTGGCTGCGAGCTTGATGTCTGCGCTTGAGTCGACGATACAGGGGCTCTTACCTCCCAGCTCGAGCACGGCGGGGGTAAGGTATTCTGCTGCATGGCGCAAAACTTCTTTACCTACTGCCTGGCTGCCCGTAAAGAAGATGAAGTCAAATTTTTGTTCAAGCAGCGCGGCGTTTTCTGCACGTCCACCTTGAACAACAGCCACATATTCAGGAGCAAAGCATTCCTCAATAATCCCGGCGATGACCTTGCTTGTTGCGGGTGAGTAGGCGCTTGGCTTCACGATTGCGGTGTTGCCAGCAGCAATGGCGTCGGCAAGGGGGTCGATGGTTAAAAGGAAGGGATAGTTCCACGGACTCATGATGAGGGTGTTGCCATAAGGAACAGCCTGCGTAAAGCTGTGTGATGCAAACTGGGCAAGTGGCGTATAAACCGTTTTCGCACGCGAAAGGCGGCGCGCGTGCTTGATCATGTATGAAATTTCGGTAAGAGCCAGGCCGCTTTCGCACATAAAGCCCTCGTAGGCACTTTTGCCCAAATCGGCATAAAGAGCTTCTTCAATTTCTTTTTCATGAGTACGTACGGCAGCATAGAGTTTCTTTAGCTGTGCAATACGAAAATCAATATCAAGGCTGGCACCGCTGTTAAAAAACTTGCGCTGTTTTGCAAGGAGCTCAGAGATTTCTTCGTTGGTCATTATTTGCTCCAATCTGCAACTTTAATATAGAGCGAAGAGAGCTCTTTTGCAGTCATAAGCTTGGGTACGGGGTATAGCGGGTTTGCTTCGTGTTCCGCGATTTTTGCAAGTTGCTCGATATCTTCGGCCTTGATGCCGCTAATTTTTGTAGGGATGTTCATTTTGGCGTTAAGTTGCTTGATTGCTTCGATAAAGCACTTTGCGCCAACAGCGTCTGAATCTTCAGGGCGGCAAACGCCGGCCGCAACACCAAGCTGATGGAGCTTCTTATGGGCTGAGGTACCATATTCTTCAAGAACGTAAGGCATGATTACGGCATTGGCTAGACCATGGGGCGTGCCATATTGCCCGCCCAAAGAATGTGCGATGGCATGGATATAGCCCACGTAAGACATGGAAAAGGCAAGCCCAGCTTTATAAGCTGCGTGGAGCATATTTTTGCGTGCTTCGCGGTCGGTGCCGCAGAAGTAAGCTCGTTCAATATTTTGGAAAATGAGCTTGGTGGCTTCGAGCGCTAACTTACGTGTTTGTTTGGTGGTTGACCTGCCAATATAGGCTTCTACCGCATGAGTGAGTGCATCCATTCCTGTTGTAGAAGTAAGCTGCTGCGGCAGCGAATAGGTCAGCTGAGCGTCAAGCACCGCGTAACGAGGAATAAGCGGGAAGCTCATGATGGCATATTTGTGATGCTTGCGCGCGTCGGTAATGACGGCCGCCAGAGTAACCTCGCTTCCGGTGCCTGCCGTGGTGGGGATGGCGATGATAGTAGGTGTAGCTCGCAAAACGCGCAGGACGCCCTTCATTTGAGCAAGGGATTTATTGGGGTAGGCTATACGCGCGCCTACTGCCTTTGCGCAGTCCATTGAAGAGCCACCGCCAATAGCAATAATGGCATCGCAATGTTTTTGTTTGTATAGAGCTAGAGCTTCTTCTACCTGGTCAACAGTAGGGTTAGGTAGAACTTTGTCGTAGATCGAAAAGCCAACATTGGCCTTATTAAGAGTTTCCTCTAAAGAAGAAGTTAAGCCGTTTGCCACAATGCCTGTATCGGTAACAATGAGAACGCAATTAATTGATTCTTTCTTTAAAACGAGGTCAAGGTCTTTGCAGGAAGGAATAATCGCTGGCTCACGATAGGGCAAGAAGGGGAGCGCAGCTCTGAAGCCAAGTTGAAAAATGCGGCAATAAACTTTTTTGAGGAAAAACATAAGCTTCTTTTCATCGGGTTGTGTTGGTTTTGGCTGGGACCTGTTTTTATGTTGGCTTTAGACAGGATCTGTCTATTAGTGAATTCCTGCTTCTTGAGCGATAACATCCAAGCGGCTACTAATAGCGAAAAGGCTTTTATAGAAGGCAGCGCGTTCTGCGTCGCTTAGGCTGTCGTTAATTTCATGCAGGATTGAATTAATTTTTTTTGAAATAATTTCGCCAGCTTCTTTGCCTTTGGTGCTTAGAACAAGGGGGCATTTGTAGTGCTTGACTTCATCGCTGGGGGCTTCGATAAAACCTTCGGACCTTAAGAAGTCAACAGCCCTAGAAATCGCAGCCTTGTCTTCTTCGCAGTGCTCGCACAATTCAGATGGCGTTAGACTGCCAAGCGTATGGAGGTAGTGCAAGCAGGAAACGTGGATGCCTTTTAGGCCGTAATCAGCCATTTCTTGATTTTTGAGCTTTCGAATATTGCGGTTGATTCGATTAATCAAGATAGTGAATGTTTCAAAGCGATCTTCCATGGCGTCCTTTTGTTTAGTTTGTTTGCGCCGCTGATTGGATAAGAATCCAAGCGGTCGCTCTTTGGTTCGCCATATTATTTATCAACATTTTGGAAGGGGTTTCAAAATAAGCACGAAAGAAAAATAAAAGAAGCCGACGTAATGCCGGCTTCTTGAAAATTGCAGTGGCGGAGAGCTAGGGATTCGAACCCTAGATACCCTTGTGGGGTATACTCACTTAGCAGGCGAGCGCCTTCGACCTCTCGGCCAGCTCTCCGTGTGCGTTTTGCAATATTACCGTGTCGTGTCCGTTCTTGCAAGGAGAACTATTTATGAACCAGCCTCGCGGGACATATTTTCATAAATTTTTTGGCGTAATTGCTGCCATTTTTATGCTTACTGTACTGTTCGCGGTAAGCGCAAGCCCTTTTGTGGCCACAAGCGCCCAAGCGCGTTCTTACGCTTCGGGGCCAGTGGATATTAAAGGCGTTGTTCAGAAGAACGGTGATTTAGCGGTTACCGAGCAGCGAACTTTTACCTTCGAAGGGTCTTATAGCTGCGTTTGGTGGAGCATTGAAGACCTTCCCGATGGCGCCAAGGTAAAGATGTCAAGCGTCACTATGACTACTGCTAATGGCACGCTTGAAATGCCTGAGGTTAAATTCAATAAGGAGTGGCGTAAATCTGGCGGCCCTGACAAACTCGCCTGGTCTTTTGATAGTAAGAAAAATACTATCTATGCGTTCTTTAATGCGGAAAATGCGGAGTTCACTTTTACGCTTTCGTATACCGTAACTAACGCTGTGCAGGTATATTCTGACACCGCCGAGCTTTACTGGAAGTTTGTCCCTGATGGTTGGGCGGTTGATTCGCGCGACGTCAGTGCGCAAATTGTCCTTCCTGTAACCGAGGGTGAAACTGCAATTGCGGGCGACAATGTGAAAGCTTGGGGCCATGGTGATTTAACAGGCTCGGTAAATATTGCTTCGAGTGGCACTATTTCGTACACGACGTCAAACGTTAAAGCGGGGACCTATGCCGAGGCTCGCATTGCCTTCCCAACCTCGTGGGTTTCAGAAGTTAAGTCGGGCGACTCTAACTATCACACTAGTGCTCATCTCGAAAAAATTCAGGAAGAAGAAGAGCAGTGGGCGGGCGAGTCTAATAATTTTAGGATTGCTCAATCTTTGTCGCTGCTAGCATCCATTGGGCTTTCTTTGCTGATAATTATTTGGGCAGTTTGGCGCTTTTTTAAATATGGCCGTGAGCTTAAACCTGAATTCAAGGAAACCTACTGGCGCGATGAGCCTTTGCCGGGCGTTCATCCTGCTGTAATTGGTCGTTTGATGCGCTTCGATAGCGAAAGTACACAAGACTTTGCGGCTACCTTGCTGAATTTGGCAAATGATGGCGCGTTTAGGATTGAGCCTATTACGAAGACTTCCAAAAAACTTCTGGGTACTAAGACCGAAACTGATTATGCCCTGGTTCGAAACCCTGATTTTGACTTGGATACCCTTGGCGAGCTTGATCGTAGGGCCTTTGATATCGTTTTCGATTTTGGCGCTGATGAACAGGGCAATGTCTTGCTTTCGAGCCTGAGCAAAAAAGCAAAAGGTGATGCAGAGCGCTTCTCTGAGGAAATGCAATCGTGGCAAGGCCTGCTCAGTACCGCAGTTATTCAGGCTGATCTTATCGAAAGCTACAGCACTTCGAAGCGCCGCCATAATTCGCTTATGGCTGTGTTGATTATCGCTGTGTGCGTTGGCTTGGGGCTTTATTTTGACAATATTATGTGCGCTATTCCTTCGCTGATTGCGGCGATTATATTGGTGTTGCTCGGACGCTTTATGCCTCGTCGTACGCAAAAGGGAGCGGAAGCTTTTGCTCGCGCTAAGGCGCTAAAAAAGTGGCTGAGTGAGTTCTCGCTGCTTAACGAAAGGCCTTTTACCGACGTTAAGGTTTGGGGCAAGCTGATGGTGTACGCCTACATTTTGGACGTGGCCGATGTTGCTGCTAAGCAACTGCAGGCAGTTGGCTATGCAGGTATGCCAAAGGCTGATTCGATGACTTCCTATTACGATCCGGGCTTCTGGTGGTACACACCGGTTATCATGCATAGCTCAAGTGCGCCTGCTTTTGATTTTGGCTCGTTTGCCAGCTCGCTCGATACCTCTATTGAGGAATCTATGCATGCTGTTCAGTCGGTGCTGAGTGCTGCTGACGATGATAGTTTTGGCGGATTTTCGAGCGGCGGCGGCTTTGGTGGCGGCTTCTCCATGGGCGGAGGCGGCGGCTTTGGTGGCGGTGGCGGCGCCCGCTAAGGGGTAGGTGCTGTGCGGCGGTTGCTAGGGAGTGATGTAACGTGGCGCCCGCTAAGCGACTTAAGAAGAGTGTATAAGCTTCTGAACTGGGTTTTAAAGGGATTTTAAGAGAGATTACATGACTAAATCTAACATTGTTTTAATCGGAATGCCTGGTGCGGGTAAATCAACCTTGGGCGTTGTTTTGGCAAAAATCCTTGGCTATGACTTCCTTGATTGCGACCTTCTTATCCAGAAGTACGAGGGCCGAACCCTTCAGCAGATTATTGATATCGAAGGAGTCGATGGCTTTCTTGCCGTTGAAAATCGAGTTTTAGCTGGAATCAGCTGCGAACATACGATTATTTCCACTGGCGGATCAGCGGTTTATTCCGATGAAGCAATGCGTCATTTGTCTTCGATTGGCGATGTCGTTTATATCAAGGTTCCTTATGCTGAGCTTGAAGAGCGTCTTGGAAGCCTTGAAGAGCGCGGCGTTGTTCTTAAAGAAGGAATTGGCAACGACCTGGGCTTACTCTTCGAAGAACGCGCGCCACTGTACGAAAAGTACGCTGAAATTACGGTCGAAGTTGCTGGCACCACCATCCAAGAAGCAGTAAATAAGCTGGTTGTAGCAGTAGGCCGCTAAGTTTTTGTTTGTTTGCAGCCGACCGGTAAGGCGGCTAATTAATGGGGTAACCAGTAAGTTGCTAAGCCTTTGTGCTTCGGTAGTCATTTGCGCTACTTCGGGGCTCGGGTTTCGTTAAAATTTGTAGTCTTGTATGTTTGTTTAACGGATGAAAAACCTTGGAGGGAGAGTAGTCGATATATGAAATTGACGAAGAAATTTCTAGTTTTAGGCATGCTTGCCGTAATGATGGCGTTCTGTATGGCGCCTGGCCTTGCTTTTGCAGCAGGAGTTAGCATCAACCAGGAACTCATGGATGAGAACGGCGGTAAATACACGATTAATGCAGGTGGCATATATGATCTTGCAGAAGATGTCGAAGGATCTATATATATAAACGATCCTAGCTCTGCGGTTCAGATTTTCCTTAACGGCCACACTCTGACTAACACAGAAAATGAAAATGCATTGTGCATAAAGCAGAGTAATGATTACGGAGTTACCGTTGATGGTCAGAACAGTAGCGGCAGTGGAGAATCCGGCTCAATTGTTCAAATTGCTAACGGAAATGCTGCCATCAAGATTGATGTTTTGCCATCTAAAAAACTTTACCTCAATACGCTTAAGGTGAAAACACAGGGCGCCGAATGTCTAGAAGCTAAAAAGGGTGCTATTGACTTAACTAATGTAGAAATGTCTACCTCTAAGGGTGTTAATCCATTAATTCATACTTACGGGGCTACGGTTACTCTTTGTAGCGGCACATTTACAAAATCTAGTTCTGCTCAGGCGATGTTTAGCATCGAGAGCGATGGAAAGATTGTTGCTTCCGGTGGCTCCTATAACGGATTCCCTAAAGGCACTACTCTAGATGAGATAGTTACTCTTTATAAGCAAGCTGCTGGTAATTACCAGGTTGTGAGGGAGGACTCTGAGGTTCTTGACACTCATCTCTGGAAAGTGACGCTTGATGATAAGAGCGAAGTTAATTTCGCCGATGACACGAAAGATATTTATTTCAGCCTTAAATCTGAAGCAAAGGCATTTGCTGGAGATAAATATACCGTTAGTGAAGTAAATGCTGAAGCTGCAACCGCTTTGACGGATACTGCCGTAAGCCTCAAGTCCAGTTCTTATACCTATGATGGAACAGCGAAGAAACCTAAGGCTTCAGTAGTTGTTGATGGTAAAACCTTGGTTGAAGGCCAGGACTACGAGCTCAGCTATAAGTCAAATGTAGAAGTCGGTACAGCTTATGCAGTGGTTGAAGGCATGAACGACTACAAGGGTTCTATCGAGAAAAAGTTCACTATCAATAAAAGCGAGCTTTCTGCCGCCAAGGTAACGCTCTCCAAGACTGCCTTTACCTACAACGGTAAAACCCAAAAGCCCAGCGTTAAGTCTGTTGTTCTGAACGGCAAGACCTTAAAGTCTGGC
>CAVCRX010000036.1:0-13259 GCA_963604935.1 Bacteroidaceae bacterium | reverse complement strand
ATACGCAGAAATTTCTCCGCGCCAAACACGGGGTGAAGCCAAGGACAGAGCGAAGCCCCAAAGGAATTCGTTTACCAAGCGCTCGGCGAAGCTCCGAAGGCTTCGCTCTGAACACTAAAAAGAGGATTTCGAAGAAATCCGCATACTAAAGCATGAAGCAGTGAGCGCATGAAAAAAGGAGAGAAGCAATTAAGCTTCTCTCCTTTTTGAATAGCGGAACGGGCGACAGCCTGAGCGGGCTTTGCCGTGCGCTTTGCTAGATGTAACTCCTCAAGATTTCACTACTAGCTTACTCGGGGATACCCTGGTTGGCTTCCCCATTCGCTACTGGATAACAGTTTCCTGGCTTTAGCTCGAGTTTCACTATGAAACCCGAGCCTTTGTTTAAGCAAGCCGCTAATTATTAAGCACTAGCCTTATGCGCGCGTATTGATTTCCTCAAGAAGATCGCGAGCAAAGTCGTCAAAGTTCAAGCCATAGCTGGTCTTGTCAGTAGAACGATAACGAACCGAAATCGTGCCCGCATCTGCTTCCTTTTCGCCCAGAACAAGCATGTAAGGAACGCGGTCAACCTGGCGAGCTTCACGAATCTTGTAGCCAATCGTTTCATCGCGATGGTCAATCTCTACGCGAACACCCAAGTCGAAGAGCTTCTCATAAATGCTTTCGGCGTAATCCTTAGCCTTTTCGGAAACAGGAAGAACCTTAACCTGAACAGGAGCAAGCCAAGTAGGATACTTGCCCGCAAAGTGCTCGGTCAGGATACCGATAAAGCGCTCAATCGAACCAAAGCAAACGCGATGAATCATGATGGGGCGCTTACGCTCGCCATCTGCATCAATGTAGCCAAGGTCGAAGTTGATAGGCATCTGGAAGTCGAGCTGGATGGTGCCGCACTGCCAGGTACGACCAAGGCAATCGCGCAGATGGAAGTCAATCTTGGGTCCGTAGAATGCACCGTCGCCCTCGTTGACAATATAGTCGAGACCCATGTTCTGCAGAGCTGCCACCAGGCCATTGGTTGCAGCTTCCCAATCTTCATCAGAGCCCATGGAGTCCTCAGGGCGAGTGGAAAGCTCGATAAAATACTCAAAGCCGAACTTGGAGTACACAGAGTCAATCAGATTTACAACGCCCGTGATTTCATCGGCAATCTGATCGGGCGTCATAAAGATATGAGCATCGTCCTGCGTAAAGCAACGAACGCGGAACAGGCCATTCAGCGCACCACGCATCTCGTGACGATGAACCAGACCAAGCTCGCCAACACGCATAGGAAGCTCACGATAACTATGAGGTTTAGAAGCGTAAACCAAAACACCGCCGGGGCAGTTCATGGGCTTAATGCAGAAGTCCTCGTCGTCAATCTTGGTGGAGTACATATTGTCTTTGTAGTGATCCCAGTGACCACTGGTCTCCCACAAATGACGGTTCATGATAAGAGGGGTCTTGACCTCGACATAGCCGGCCTTGCGATGAATCTCATGCCAGTAATCGAGCAGCGCATTGTAGACTTCCATACCACGAGGCAGGAAGAAAGGGAAGCCGGGAGCTTCATCGCGCAGCATGAAAAGATCCATCTCGCGGCCAATCTTGCGGTGGTCGCGCTTCTTGGCCTCCTCGAGCATGGTCAGATACTCATCAAGCTCGGCCTGATTGTGGAATGCAGTACCGTTAATACGAACGAGCATCTTGTTGTTAGCATCGTTCTTCCAGTAAGCACCAGAAACGCTGGTGAGCTTAAAGGCCTTGAGCGCCTTGGTGTAGCGCAGATGAGGACCAGTGCACATGTCCACATATTCGCCCTGGGTAAAGAAGCTGATTTCAGCATCCTCAGGCAGATCGTCGATGTGCTCAACCTTGTACTGCTCGCCGCGCTCCTTCATGAAAGCAATAGCTTCTTCACGAGGCAAAATGGAAGGACGAATAGGAAGATTTTCTTTCACAATCTTCTTCATTTCGGCTTCAATTGCCTCAAGCTCTTCTTCGGCAATAGTACGATCACCCAGGTCAATGTCGTAATGGAAGCCCTTTTCGGTTGCAGGACCATAACCAAACATTGCCTCGGGGTACAGGCGCTTAACAGCCTGAGCCAAGATGTGCGCAGCTGTATGACGAATGACCTCGAGTTCCTGTTCTTCAGGGCATTCGGTTACTTCGCCATCCTTATGGATAATCTTCATCGCTGCGCGCTCCTTTCGGCAGAGTAAGTAAATTTATGAACTCACACTATACCACCGCTTGACAAGGCTCACCGAGTCGCAAATCGGAAACTGCACCCAAGGCACAAAACAAGGCAGTAAGACCCGCCTGAGTTGAAACAAGTTTTGCTCTTATTTCGCTTAAAGAATCCAAGGAATGAAACTGCCGAGGCGACCCCCCCAAGAGGCTCGTGACGAAGCCCGCTCAGAGCGTCGCCCGTTTTGCTGTTGTCGCCCGTTTTGCTGTTCAAAAAAGCTAAGGTCAGTACAGACCTTAGCCTTTTTCATGCACTCACTGCTTCATGCTTTTGTATGCGGATTTCTTCGAAATCCTCTTTATGGTTTTCAGAGCGAACTCTTCGGAGCTTCGTCGCGAGCCTTACATCATATGACAGGTGCGCATTTACACCCATGCCACATAGTGCATGTAAGTACAATTACGAGACCAGGTTTTCGGGGGCGCCAGCCAAGTAGCTCTTTACGTTGTTAGCAATAATTACCGCACGCTTTTCGAAGGCTTGCTGGCTTGCAAAGGCAACATGGGGAGTCGCAACAACATTCTTTGCATTCAGAAGAGGATGATCGGTAGCGATTGGGGGCTCGGTTTCAAAAACATCGATGCCGGCGCCGGCCAAACGTCCTTCGTTCAAGGCTTTTGCTAAAGCTTCGGAATCAACAATAGGACCACGGGCGCAGTTGATGAAATAAGCGCCGGGCTTACAAAGCTCGAACTGTTCTTCGCCAATCATGCCGATAGTTTCTGCATTCTGAGGAACATGAACACTAATAATGTCAGAGGTGCTTAAAAGTTCTTCGAGGCTAAGCATCTCAACGCCGGGAACTTGCTTGGGGCTGCGATTATAGGCAACTACCTCGCAGTCAAAAGCTTGGGCAATTTTTGCCACGCGCGTACCGATTGCGCCCAAGCCAATAATGCCAAAGCGCTTGCCCTCAAGCTCAGGACCAACCAGGCCAGCCTTAGTGCCCCCAGTGCGAACAGCCTTGTCACAAGGGATAACGCTGCGCAGCAAATCGATAGCCAAGCCAAAAACCAGCTCGGCAACTGCGGTAGTGGAATAACCTGCGCAGTTAGAAACCTGAATTCCGTGAGCGCGGCAATACTCCATATCAATGTGGTCGTAGCCCGTAAACGCAACACAGATATATTTGAGGTTTGGGTTTGCCTGCATTACCGAGGCGGGATATTTAATATTGGAAACAACCACAATCTCGGCATCAGCGCTGCGCTCGATAAGACTAGCTTCATCCTCAAGACGATCTTCGTTCGTCAGAATCTCGATGTCTTGACCTGCACAAGCTTCTTCAAGAAGAGATACCAAATCAACATTAGGGATACCTAAAGGCTCAACGACGGCAATTTTCACGCTGCAATCCTTTGCAACAGGGGCCACACGCGCAGCCCAAGTTTTAAGTTCTAAACATGAGCCTAACATCGCGCATGTATGCCGCATCTCCCCCAGCGGGCGGGCGGCATAGCTAAGAGGATGTACGCGAGATGCTACTCTTTTCACTCAAAGCTCACCACCGCTCACCTGGGGCAAGCGGTATCTTAGGACACACCTTAAACAGAGCGGAGCCCAAGCAAACTACTTAAGCTTGCGGGCATATCCCAGCGCGCTCCTAAGCGCGTTTTCTTTTGAAACACCCGCCAGACGCAGCTTATGCGCGTGATCTAAGACCTCGGAAAATTTTGGCCCAGGCTTAAGGCCAGCCTTGATTAAATCTTCACCAGTCACATAAGGACGACTCATTAACTCGCGATAATCGGCCAAGCGAGCGTGCAAAAGCTCCTCAGTTTTTGCGTAGCTTTCTTCACTCGTGCCACCACATCCCAAATAATCAGCCTTTGAAATAAGTAGCAAATCCTCGGGCGATACCGACTTATCAAACAGATGATTGAAGGCCTTCATGCGCGATGCATGTTCGGCTATAGCATTTGGGCGCATATGCAGCTCAACCATGTTTTCTACATAGCGCGCCAGCTTTCGCTCACTCGTAAGCCTGCGAACGAAAGTGTGGGCAATTTCTACGCCCTCGATTTCATGCCTAAAAGAGCGCCAACGCCCGTCAATTTTTTCCGTGGTAGCAGGCTTTCCAAAATCGTGTGCAAGCGCCGCGACCATAAAAGCCAGTGGCCACGTTGACTGCGCGCGCAGCTTGGCAGCTTGATCAAGAACCTGCATAGTATGAACCCAAACGTCACCCTCTGGATGAAATTGAGGCGGCTGCTGAACCCCAATGAGGGCCTTGACCTCGGGAAACCAAATATCTAACTGCCCCATAGCACGCAAATTCTCAAAGAACAAAGAAGGGCGTTTTGCCTTAAGTAAAGCCTTTTCAAGCTCGGCCATAATGCGCTCAGACGAAAGCTGATCGAGCTTCATTGTGCTACATAAATCCACTGTTGCAGGCGCAATACCAAATTCGAAACGAGCAGCAAATTGCGCAGCACGCAGCACGCGCAAGGGGTCATCACCAAAAGTCGCGCTACTTACATGGCGCAGGGTTTTTGCCTTAAGGTCCGCCAGGCCGCCAAAGTGGTCGATGACCTCACCGGTTAGCACATCTTCCATTAAAGAATTAACAGTAAAGTCCCGGCGAATTGCCGCAGCCTCAGTGCCGATAAAAGGGTCTATCTGAACCTCGAAATCACGGTGATGTGTACCTATTGCCTGTTCTTTGCGAGGCTGTGCAATGTCTAGGCCATATCCATCCAAAGCCAAGATTCCAAAACTAGCCCCACGCTCTGAACAATGCCCCAGTTCATCGAGGATTTTATAAAGCTGGTCAGACTTAATACCATGAACCTCTAAATCAAGATCTTTGGCGGTAATACCCATCAGCTTGTCGCGCACACAGCCGCCAACAAAGAAAGTGCGGCCACCTTGTGCGCTTACGCGCTTGGCAATTTCTTGCGCCATACCTAAATCGCGCTCGTATTCTTGCTTATGTTCTTTCGACACTTTGAGTGACCTCCTATCTTTGTCTTTGGCGCATGTTCAATGTTCGTATTTTGATTCGCATTTAGGGCTTACCTTTGATGCTTACTTTCGCCACTCAGCATTAGGCTCAAACACCACCCACAACGCTTGCCTTCGTTGCTCAGCCTTAATCCCAAAGCAATGAATTAGGAAGCTCATGCCCGGTAGCTTCTTCATATAAAGAAGCAACACGCAACAAACTTGCTTCCCAATCAGCGCAGCTAAGACCCACAATGCGCGGATCAGGAATCGGACCCATAGCGCCGAAGGTCGCAGAATCCCAAGGCGCCGGATCAATTGAGCCCGGAGCATCCGTTTCAAGCAAAATTCGCTCGGGAGGAATCGCTTTTACGTAAGCCTGCCCCTTCTTTGAACGAAGCATCCGTTCCCCCACGCTAAAAAAGCAGCCCATAGCTATGGCTCGCTGTAATTCATCACTCGAGCCCGTAAACCAATGAAAAACGCAGGCATTTTCTTTAGTAGCTTGCCAATGCTCAAGCACATCAAGCACCGTACTAGCAGCTTTGACCGAATGAATGCCGATAATGCGCTGATAGTTATCTGTTGCCGGCGCGCAGACCAAAGGCTTAACGCAAGCTTCGATAACTCGGTCGAAAGCATCTATCTGATCTTGGATTGACTGCTTTCTGGGACCCATAAAATCCAGGCCAACCTCACCAACAAAAGCCGCTTGAGGTGCAAGTTTTTCGAAAAGTTCAAGATCGGCAGGCTGCAAAATATCAGCAGCAACCCACCAAGGATGAAAACCCAGACCTGGCTTAATCCAAGGATTCCCTGGGAAGCGCATTTGTAACTTCATAAAGCCATAAGGACTAATAGAATTTGCGAGCAAATTACGTTCGAGATCTGCGGCACGCAAAGCAATTTCTGGCGCGTCGGCCACAAAATCCAAATGAAGATGCGCGTCTAAAAATGTTTGCATGGTGCCTCTATTCCTATAGCGTCAACGAGTCTCCTGTTAGCCGTGCGCTCATTAGCTAATTTACACTCGCAGCTTGGCCTGACGCTCACGCCAATCAGGCATAACTTTGTCCATCAGGCCCCAAAAACCAGCTCCATGATTTGCATGTAAGAAGTGGCACAATTCGTGAACCACTACATATTCCAAGCATTCTGGAGGATATAGAGCCAAACGAATATTAATACACACGCGCCCCGTGCTTGGCTGACAACTCCCCCACTTGCTGGTCATATTGCGATAGGCTAGCTTGCTAACCTTCACACCAAGAATCGGCTCCCATTCTTCCACCAAAGGAGGAACGCAAGCCTTAACCACGCTGCGCCATGCTTCAATTTCTTGCTTGCTCGCATGAGCGGCAATATAAGAAGGAGAACCTATTCGCTCGGCACGACGATAGGCAATCCAATCGTGCTTTTCTTGCACGAACGAAAGCATTTTTTTGTTCGAAATATGGGGCGCTGCAGAAACAACGCAAACGCCGGCGTCGTCAACTTTAATGCGGATACTCTTCATTCCGACGCGATGCACAAGCTTTACTGGGATACCCTCAACCTGAGTTTCTATTGAATCAGCCAAGGGTATCCTTTCTTCGTTTTGCAAGTGTTTGAGGTGGGCGGATATTTAAGACAGCCATATGTTTACGTGGCCATGTGTTCATGCGGCCACAGTCTAAATACTTAAGCACCCAAACAGCCACAGCTTTTGTTCAACTTGTTTATGCGGACGGCAGGTTTGCGCAGTTTAGACACTTAAGAGCCCAAACGCATAAGGCGCAAGAACCTCGCCCAAACGCCAAGCCTAAAGCACGACCCTTACCAGAAACGCCAGCTTACAGAGCCTTAATTTCTACCTCGGCATCAGCCAGAGCAGCGCGAATCTTTTCTACAAAAGCTAAGGCCTTAGGGCCATCGCCATGGACGCAAATGGTATCAAAATCAACAGCCACTTCGGAGCCATCAAGCGCAACAACCTTACCCGATTTTACCGCCTCGACAGTGCGGCTTACCGCTTGGTCTTCGTCGGTGATTACAGCGTTATCTTGGCTGCGAGGAACCAAAGTGCCTTCGGGGGTGTAATTCCTATCGGCAAAGAATTCACCCGCAGTACGCAAACCTTGCGCCTTGCCAGCATCAATAAGCTTACTGCCTGCAAGGCCAACTAAAACGAGATTTGGGTCTACATCATAAACAGCACGTGCAATTGCGGCAGCAAGTTCTTCGTCCTTGGCAGCGCAATTATAAAGCTGACCATGAGGCTTAACGTGATGAAGTTTGACGCCCTGAGCAGTACAAAAACCAGCTAAGGCAGCAACCTGATAAAGCACAAAAGCGTAGGCCTCGTCAGGCGAAAGAGCCATATTGCGACGTCCGAAGCCCTGCAGGTCAGGATAGCCCGGATGCGCGCCAATTGCCACGCCCGAGTCTGCTGCCAATTTAACGGTGCGCGCCATAACTACTGGGTCGCCCGCATGCATACCGCAAGCAACATTTGCGCTGGTAATTAGAGGGATTACCTGGTCGTCCAGGCCAAGGGTGTAGCGACCAAAGCTTTCGCCAAGGTCGCAATTTAAATCAATCTGAGCCATGAAAATTCCTAGCCGCGCAGGTTTACGTTTTTGGTATCAGTGATAAGCATATGGCCCGGTGCATGCGTAATAGCAAATTCGGGCTTAACGTTCATCACGATAGACTGCGGCGTTACTCCACAAGCCCAGAACACTGGCGTTTCACCAGGATAGATGTCAACAGGATCACCAAAGTCAGGCTTCATGATGTCGTCAATTCCAATGAGCGATGGATCGCCAATATGCACAGGCGCACCGTGAACTGAAGGAATTGCGCCAGAAAGCTGAACAGCGGGGACAATCTGCTCGGGAGGCAAGGGGCGCATCGAAACAACCATGTTGCCACTCATCATACCTGCGGGCTTACAAGCAATATTGGTCAGATACATGGGCACATTGCGACCCATAGTGTTGTGGCGCATCTCAATGCCGGCTTCGATAAGGTCAGACTCAAAACTAAAGCTGCAGCCGATAACGAAGGAGACCAGGTCGTCGCGCCAGTATGAAGAAATATCGGTTACTTCTTCAGTCATAACACCATTGCGATAAATACGATAACGAGGGAAATCCGTTGCTATATCGCAGTCGGTTGCACAAATATTTGCCTCACGCGATCCTACCTCAGTAACTTCAAGCAAGGGGCAGGGCTTAGGGTTGCGCTGAGCAAAAAGAAGGAAGTCATAGGCCTGCTCGCGGGGCAAAACGATGAGGTTTGCCTGAGCGTATCCAGGACACAGACCACTTGTAGGAGCAGAATATTTACCCTCACGAATCAGCTTTCGAGCTTCAAGAGGGCTCGCGTTGAGCATCTGCTGCCAAACGGCATCGTCTACACCCTGAGGCTTTGCGGGAATTTGATTTGCCATAGCTTCCTCCTGTATTTCTACTATGCAAATTGGTTGGAGCAAACCAGGTCTTGTGCCTGCTCAACCGAGATTTCTTTGAATTTAATTTTGGTGCCAGGTTTGCATTGCACCAGCTTTGGAATGTCCACACTTGCTACCGTTGCTATCTTTGCATAACCGCCGGTAGTTTGGCGATCGGCCAACATAATAATGGGCTTGCCGTGGTTAGGAATCTGAACCGCACCAAGCGCAATACCATCCGAAATAATGTCGGAGCCATTGACTGTGGTAACTTCGGGGCCTTCCAAGCGAGCACCCATGCGGTCGGATTGTGCTGTCATCTCAAACTCACCATGTAAGAAGGCGTCAATTCCTTCCTGCGTGAAAAGTTTGGTCTGCGGACCCATAACCACACGAAGCTCAACTTCGAGCTTACCAAACTGATAAAACTCGTCGTCAGAGCCAAAATTACGACCTACGATACCCGGACGATAGCCAGGAATCTGGTCGAAGGCCCACAAAAGGTCTCCCTTTTCTAAGGCTCGACCTTCATGCCCGCCAATGCCAATCTTCATATTGGTTGAGCGGCTACCCATTACCAAAGGAACATCAAAGCCACCCATAACAGCCAGGTAACCATACATGCCTTTTTGAGCCTGACCAAGAGCAAGCGTCTGACCAAGGCGCACGGGAATTGTGCAATTTGTAGTAACAGGTACGCCGTCGAGCTTGGCGCCAAAATCACCGCCCGTTAAGGCAACGAAGGTGTCACGTGTAAACAGAAGCGTAGGGCCCATCATACAGAACTCAAGAACAGCCGCGTCCTCAGGGTTATCCAAAAGGGCATTTGCACGCGCACGCGCACGCTGATCCATCGCGCCCGAAGGCGAAAAACCACTGCCCAAATATCCCCAGCGACCAGCGTCTTGGATAGTAGCCATCATGCCAGGCTTTACAACATAAAGGGCCATTTAGCTCACCGGCCCTTCTTCAATAATTGTGCAGGTATAGGTGCCCGCTTTTACCTCAGCTTCGATGCGGTCGTACTCTTCGCGCGAAATAGGAATAAAACGAAGATAATCGCCCGCGGCATAAAGAATAGGTTCTTCGCGATCAGTGTCGTAGGGACGCACAGGTGTGCGGCCGATCAGCTGCCAGCCGCCCGGACTTGCCAGAGGATAAATTCCTGTTTGAGCACCGCCAATTCCTACGCTACCAGCAGGGATAATAGTACGAGGGACGTCTAAACGTGGAGTATGCAGGCGCTCGTCTAAACCGCCCAAATAGGCAAAACCTGGCAAAAAGCCCAACATATTAATGAGGTAGTCGTGGCCAGAATGAAGACTAATGACTTCTTCTTCTGTTAAGCCCGAGTGCTCCATAACAGTTGTGATATCTTCGCCAAATTCGCCACCATAGCAAACAGGAATCTCGAAAATACGACGGGTTCCTTCTTGCCCAAGGCTTAAAGTTTCAATCTGCTTTGAAATGCGTTCTACCAGCTCGGCGTGCTTAATTTGCCTTGGGTCGTAGCAAACCATTACCGAAGTAAAGGTTGGAACCAGCTCTTTTATGCCAGGAATTTCAGCGTCGCTAATTGCGTCAACCGCCGCGCGGACAAGCTTGCTTGCTTCATCGGAAATGGATTCCGACAAGACCACGTTAATGGCTGAATCGCCCGAGGTTGTAATCTCAAAGGCCACGCGCAAACTCCTTCCATCTAAAACAAACGGCGCTCTTGGCTGCTTGGCTTTTGCTTGCCAAGGCTTAGCTGTTTACAGCTCCAGGCTTGAGTGCCAAGGCTTAGCTGCTTAGGCTTGACGGCCGCCAAGGCTCAACTGCCCGAGATTGGCTGCCCGCCCGCTAAGGCTTAGGCACCAAGACTTAGCCGCCCACCCCCTTAAGGCAAAGCCCACAGCAACTTACAGCAAAGCGCCGAGGATTATTACTATCCTCACATTCTAGAAAAGCGTGTATCCCTTGTGTTACACACTTGGAAAAAGGTTGCTTGTTTATGCTCAGCGGAAGCCCGAGTTAAACCCGCCGTGTTTGAAAGAAATCTGACTTAACCCCATTTCTGAACGTAAGACATCAAGCCGTCCCAGTCGCGCCGAATTTGATCGTAGCCAGCTTGGAAGTTTACTTTCAGCAAATTGACATCGCGCTCGGTACCCGAAAGCGTCAAATCGTCGCAATAAAATACATAGGCGCGACCCTGCTTTTCCCATTCATCAAGCAAATCGCAGGCTTCGTTATAACGCTCAGAGCGAGTCAGCGCAGCTTTGCGCATTTCGGGGAAATCCTTAAAGAAGGCACGCGCCCATTCGTTGTGATCATCCTTGCGATAACCGCGCTTGCGCGTACGAACAACCACTACCCTATCAAAACCGTCAGCCTCGATCTTCTTGAGTGGCAAACCACCGCCGACTGCAAAGCCGCCGTCGTAGCAGACGTGTCCATCAATCACAGGTGCGGGCATAAACATCGGCAAGGTAGACGAAGCGCGCACCATCACAGTTAGACGATCAAGCGACGTCATGTCGGCATCGGTGAAGTAAATGTCTTCGCCGGTATCTCGGTCGATTGAAAAGACGCAGCAATGAGCAGGATTTTGCGCAAAGGTTCCAAAATCAAAAGGAAGAATACCCTCGGGCTTGCCCGCTTGCTGGTAAATATACTCGGCGTTAAAGGCACCTTTTCCGCGCAGGAAAGTACCCATATTTCCCGTGCGCGAGTCGTCCATAAACTCCGTAAAAGAACACGAGGTACGCCACTTGTCACGCGATAAATAGTTGACCAGATTGCTTGATCCAGCAGAGACGCCATAAACCTGGTTAAAGTAAACGCCCTGCTCAAGGAGGTAAGTTGCCACCGCGCTTGTGTATGCTGCGCGCATCGAGCCGCCCTCAAAAAGGAGCGCCGTATTAAAAACATTACTTTTTAAAGGCGATGAAGATTGGGTTAAGGCAGGAGCTTTATCTGCCGATTTATCTTTGTTGGTCAATTTGTCTTTGCCCGACGATTTATCTTTGCCTGCCGATTCGTCCGCAGACTTCCTTAGCCAGGCCTTCGAACCTCGGTGTGTTAGCGGCACGGTTTTTACTTTGACGACATTGTGCCCGTGCAGACCAGCCTTGACGACCTTTGCGAGCATCGATGCGCTGCTAGGGGCAGCTCCCTTAGAATTCTTCATAGCAGCAAGAATACGCCTGAGCACTAAAAGAACAGGCGATCTAAGCTGCAACTCCACCAAGGAAACAGATAAGCCAAACGCCAGCAATTGCGCTGAAGGCATCTGTAATCTTTCTTTAAAGGCGCACGGATAAGCGCATAAAGGTCGTTCTGTGTGGCTATCTGCTAGTATGTCTTCTTAAGAAACTAAGGCAGGCACGCATAGTTTCGCGGAGTCCTGCTAAAACTAATGCAGATAAAACGTAGAAGCCTTAAGGAAAAACATGCTTAATCTTGATTCACATAAGCGCGGTACCACCTATGGAATTATCGCGTTTATCATTGTTGCAGCCTTGGTTGCAGTATTAGTTGCTTTGCCTCTTTGTTTTAATTCATCAAGCTCTTCGAGCGAGTCTAGCCAACAGGGCACGATTGCAACAACTAATACCGCAGAAGCAAAAGCTTCAAGCAAGGCGCTTTCGGTTGGCAAAACTTATAAGTACAACCTGGGGGGAAGCAAGAGTAAAGAAAAACTCGTCATTAAGCGCCTTAGCTACTCCAGCAGCGACAGCGCCTATGGAAAAATTGGCGTGTACGTAAACGGCAAGCTCGTTTGGTCCAAATCAAAGTCTACGCAGTTCTATAGCTCCGTTTCTGCCAAGCTTATTACCCTTAAGAATGGCAAGCGCTATGTTTGGGTTAAAGCAGCAGATCAAGATGGTGTTTGCTTCACCAATTATTTGCTTCGTTGGACCGGCAAGAAATTCAAAGGCTATAACCTCATGCTTTCAAGCAGCTATGGTGTTGATTACGGTACTTCCTTCGTAAAAGTTAGTGGCAACACCATCACCATGAAGCATAAGTACAACACTGCCACCACAGGCATTACCAAATTCAAGTTCAGTTATAAATACTCTGGCGGCAAGCTTAAGCGTACGAGCGGAACCGCCGGCATTTCTTACAGTGCATATTCCAATTATACGAATTACACCGGTAACACCGCTTGGCTGTATCACGGCGTAAAGCTAAACGCTTACACCAACACTAAGCTCAAGAAGAAGGTCTTTAGCGTTTC
The DNA here is from genome assembly GCA_963604935.1 of Bacteroidaceae bacterium. GTDB lineage: Bacteria > Actinomycetota > Coriobacteriia > Coriobacteriales > Eggerthellaceae > Anaerotardibacter. Next base: position 419 of record CAVCRX010000036.1, on the reverse strand, counting down.
AGCTAAGTCGAAATTCAAGGCTACCCAGATTAAAGTTTCTGGTAGCACGGTCTACTTCAAGATTAGTAACGGCAAGAAGTCTGGTTGGATTAAGGCTTCTACCAGCTATTCCAGCTTGAACGCTCGTTACGTCTAAGGGCTTGCTTCTGCGCCGACTCTATTAATTTTCATAGCGAAGTCTTCGGGGCTTCGCTATGCGCTTTTTGCTTAGCTGAGCCACTTTCTCTTCTCTTAGTTCTGACGGCGACGAATTCTTTGATCGAAATTCTGTATTGCTGGCGCGTTAGGGCCTCTGTGTATGATGAGTTCAATCCTCTGGCGCGGAATGGCCTCTGTGTATGGATTTGTGTGGCGCGGAATGGGCTGCGTGTATGATTTTGGCATTTTGCGCAGAAATATTGGCTTAAGATGGCGCGCTA
>CAVCRX010000035.1:0-15841 GCA_963604935.1 Bacteroidaceae bacterium | reverse complement strand
CGTTTCGCTGTTCAAGAAGGCTAAGGTCTGTATCGACCTTAGCCTTCTTTCATGCACTCACTGCTTCATGTTTTTGTATGTGGATTTCTTCGAAATCCTCTTTATGGCTTTCAGAGCGAAGCCTTTGAGGTTCCACCTAGCGCTTTATGAATGAGCTAGTGTACTCAGTAATTAATAGTCCGAACAGGAATTTTGCGTATTGCTAACCGTAGAGGCTTACTTTAACGCTTCTTCGAGTGCGCTAACGACGCGGTCTATTTCTTCGGCAGTGGGTGTTCCATTGTGCATTCCGCCCATAAGCTTGAATGGCCCAAATTCATAGCGCCCTTGGCACGATGCGGCACCTATTAGATTTACTCCGGCTCGCTCAAGTTGCGCCGTGTATTTAAGGCAGTAGTGGTCGCTGTTGGAACCATGGGTAAGCATGACAAACACCTTTTGATTAGCCCCAAGTTTTGAGTAGGCAAACTTTGTAATCTTCTTGTCGGGGTATCCCATATAGGTGCCGCTTGCTAAAACTACAAGCTCAGCCTGTGAAATAGCGTCCTGGTTTTGGGCTACCTGCGATATATGAAACGCCTGAACATTCGGGTTGCGTCGAATCGCCTCATCAACGAGCTTTTTGGTATTTCCAGTCTTTTTCGATTGATAGATGATTACTGCTTGTTTAGTCACAACTAATCCTCCAGGCGAGTGGGTGTGCGTACCAGAATCAAATAAAGAAGTCCTGCCGCAACAATCGCAAGAATGATCCACGCGTACCAAATGCGTACGAAAGCAGCGCTAATGGCAAGTGCGCTCAAAGAGGAAATCAGCATTTTTGCTTTGGCCTTCTTTGTCATACCACCCTTTTCTTTGAAGGGGCGTACGTAGTCGTTGTATACCTTGGTTTGCAGAATCCAGTTATGGAAGCGCGGAGACGATTTCATAAAGAGGAATGTTGCAATCAGAATGAAGTCTGTCGTGGGGAGTAGCGGTACAAAAATGCCGACCACGCCAATGCCAAAACACATAAAACCAAGGCCCGCCAAAACCATCTGGCCGACAGTCATCTTCTCGGTTTTGCTGTTGGGCTCTGTTGTCATAGCGCTTGCTGCCGCTTGTTCTGCCGTTGCTTCGTGGGCTTGTGCTGCACTAGGTAGTGCCGTAGAGCCTAAGTCTAGTTGGGGCATTTTGTCTCCTATCAGGACTTTGAGTGCTTACATTAGAGCTGACTCGCGGGAGCCATGCTCGTGCAAGTTTGAAATTCTTCGAAACTCAGTTGTGCAAGCTATCAAGTGACGTAGCGTCGCCGTCTAGCCTCGCACCAAGAAAGCGGCAAAGATTCTGGGTAGACGGCAAAATCTCCTAAATCGTTACAGGCTAATTCGCTAAATCACCGCAGATTAATAGGAATAAGAAGGTATAAAAACTGATAGAGGAAGTCCAATCAAGACCCCTGGTTAAAAATGCCTGCTCATACGTTTATTTAGGAAGAGTTTCGACTCGCGATTCTGGATAGATTCAGATAGCAAAACCATTGTAAAAGAAGAAGCTTTCGACAAATCTTCTGGTTTTGCTATAGAAGCGTGAATCTTTCTATATGAGTGTGCTTTTTGTGGCAAAATAAAGGGTACGAATTTTGAGGATAATCAGCGAGCGCGGCGCTTTGTCGCACGAAGGATTGAGGCTAAATGTCCCAGCTTGAAAATACTCATAAAATGCCTCTGCACCAGCGTATTTTAGCTGCTGCAATGTCTGCAGTTTTGGCTATCAGCCTGTGCCCCATTACCGAGGCTTTGGCTGACAATACTACTACCTCTAGTGAATCTGAGCAGGCAACAGCCCAGCAAAATGAGCAAGAGGCCTCTACTGACGAACAGGCTTCCACTGACGAAGCTACTCTTGCTTCTGCTCAGTCTGCTAGCGATGAAAAGAATATCGATACCAAGAACACTTGGAACGAAGATGGCTCCAAGGGAACTCTTGGCGATGGCAGCTTAAAGTTCGTCCTTTGTGAAAATGGCTCAGCTAAGACCGGTGTTTGGGCTAATGGCGACGATCTGGGCACTCTTGATTACGACAAGATTAGCCAATACAAGCTCAAGGTATATCGCGGCGCAGACGAGTCTGCAGAGGTAACTTCTGACTTTACGATTTCTGCATTTAGCTCAACTGTTGGCGCTCAAAAAATCACGGTAACTGCCAAGAGCGATTCTGGTTATACCGGATCCATTACGCTAAATTACACCGTTTCTAGCAAGTCAATTTCTAAGTGCCACGCTTCTGATGACTTCATCAACAGTGGTTACTATTCTTATACAGGTAGTGCCATTAAACCTAAGCTGGTGATTTATGACGGTAGCAAGAAGCTTACTGAGGGCACCGACTATACCTTGATCTACAGCAATAACGTCTCTGGCAAAGACGCAACCGTTTATGCAAAGGGCGAGAATTCCTATGACGGAACCTCTAAAAAGTTTACTTTCCACATTGTAGGACTTAAGTACAATTCCTATGGTCAGGGCAAATGGAAGGGATGGACCAACCAGGGCAGCACTTCCGGTAAGGGCTCTGGCACCAAGAAGGTTGGCCGCATGGAGGTCGATCGCATTAATGACGCTCTTTCAGGCACTGTTTCTTGCAGCATGTATAACGACAGCAAGAGTACTTCAGGCAGCAACACCAAAAAGGGTAAGTATTCCGCTGCAGGTATTGCAGGTCAAGCTGCTCAGTATATGAGCGTAAGTCTTTCGGGCAACTTGTCTAAGCGCTTTGACGTTTACTATCGCGTCTATATTTCTGGTGCAGGCTGGATGGCTTGGGCCAAGAACGGCGCAAAGGCAGGCGTTAAGAACTTCAATTCTCGCATGAAGATGTGCGGCTATCAGATTAAGCTTGTCGAAAAGAGCGGTGGTTCTAAGCCCTCCAATGGTAACCTCTCTACTTCTTATGCTTCTAAATGGGATTCTTTTGCAAAGGATATCCTGTATTCCCGCATTAAGAATATGTCGAGCACTACTTCTTACTGCATCACGGTCGACACCACCTTCAATCGAGTAGCTATTTACACTGGTTCGAAGGGCAAGTGGAAGCTCAAGAAGTACTGGAAGTGCGGCACGGGTATTAAGTCTCGCCCCACTACTAAGGGCGACTTCAAACTGAAGAGTTACAAGCGTGCTCGTATTGACTCAGGCAAGATTTCTTACTGGAACTTCCACGGCTACGGCGGATCTTTAGGCTTCCATAGCGCTCTTACCAAGCGTGGCAGCCGTACTAAGTACAGCAAGCCCCTGAGCAAGCAGCTTGGTAATAACATTTCGCATGGCTGTGTACGTTTGCATCCCAATAATGCAAAGTATGTTTACAACATGCCTAATGGCACCGCAATTCGCATCGCTGGTTTGGTCTAAGTACGAAAAAGAGCTTTAAATTTGCGCAGGTCAGTAGAACAATCGCTTAAGAATTTAAGCTTGTAGCAAAAAGCACACTTTAAGAAGGCAGAAGGCATAAGCTTTCTGCCTTCTTTTTAAAAGGAACAACAAACAGAACACGGGATAAGCCTTAGGTCCAACAATCCACAAGGCTTCGTTTGAAAGGATGTTTATGAAGGTCACAATTGTTGGTGGCGGCCATATCGGAACAGCACTTGCTTGTTATATTAAGCATACGCATCCTGAATACGCCGTACGTCTGTTTACTCGTCGTCCTGAGCGCTTTGCAAACGTCCTTACCTGCAACGATTGGGAAGGCAAAACAAGCTATCAGGTTCAGCTCGATTGCGTGTCTAGCGATGCTTCTGCCGCAGCTAAAGATGCCAACATCGTCTTTATTGCGCTTCCTCATTTTGCGGTCGAAAAGGCTTTTGCTGACATTGCGCCCTACGTTGCTAAGGATGCTTTTATTGGAGTTTTGCCGGGTAGCGGCGGTTTTGAGTTCTTCTTTAGCAAGTATTTTGCTAGTGACGCTAAGCTGTTTGGCTTCCAGCGCGTGCCTTTTACCGCAAAGCTCGCCGAGTACGGTAAAGAAGTAAACCTTAAAAGTTGGAAACCTTGCAGCGTCGTTGGTACACTGCGTGCGGCTGATCTTGACTCTGCCTGCGAATGCATAGAGGCTTGCGGGCTAAAAACAAAGCGCGCAGATAACTTCTTGGCAGTTTCGCTTACGCCAAGCAATCCAGTACTGCATACCTCGCGTACCTATGAAATCTTCGGTGATAAGCCCCGTGATTATGAATTCGCCGAGCATCTGCATTTTTATGTGGGCTGGGGTAAAAAGGCTTCCGAAACACTCTTTGCGGTTGATGCCGAACTCCACGCTTTGTTTGATGCTATCCCTGAACTCAATATGACTTCAGTTAAGCCTTTGGGTGAACACTACGAATCGCCTACGGTAGATGCCATGACCGCAAAGATTAATTCCATTCAGACCTTCCAGACCGTCATGGCACCAATGAAACCTTCTTCAGAACATGAGGGTAAGTTCGTGGCCGACACAAGTTCGCGCCTTTTTACCGAGGATTTCCCTTGGGGCCTCGCAATTATTAGGGCTTACTGCGAAATCTTTGGAACTCCTGCTCCTACGATTGACAAGGTGCTTGGCTGGTACGCCGACTATATGGGCCTGGAATATTATGTTGATGGCAAATTCTGCGGAAAAGATTTAGCGAAAACCGGAATTCCGCAGACTCACGGCATCACGAAGCCCGAGCAAGTCCTGGAGCTTTTTTCTCATTAAATCGCGGAGGCGCAACTTCAGGCTTGATGCCATTCCTTCAAGCTACGTGCTGAGCAGAAGCCCGAGTCTCATCATTTCAACTCGCAAACAAAAGAACCCAAGCTCAAAGCCTGGGTTCTTTTTTTAATCTTGCAAACAGAGGGAATATCGCGCCACTACATCATTAAATAGCTAAACGCTCGAGCTATTTAAACCTCGGGATGCTCGTCAATGTCAGGGTGAACATTTGCCTGACGTTCAGCCATGAGCTCGTTCCACATAGGACGTAGGCCTTCACCAAAGTAGCACTGTACCAAGCGGGGATGCCAGCCGTCGTTGCCTTCGATAATTACAGGGCCATCAGGGCCAATGGCAACGTCCCAGCCGATAGTGAACAACTCAGGAATGGCTTTGTGCAAGCGTACGCACAAATCAAGTGCTTCCTGGAAGTAAGGGATTTCGTAGCCACCCAGGCCAGTTTCAATACGCTCCATAGGGTTAATGGAATAAGCGATGTCGCTAATCTTGCCGTCCTTATCAATCAGGATGGGGATAGCACCCTCGGGCATATCGTTGGTGCGCATTCCGGGGCGGCCAATACGCAAAATACTGTGGTCGGCATCGATAACAACGCGGCTACCTGTGCTGTAGGTAATCATGCGGATGCAGTTGATGGAAGAAGCGTTGAGCTTATCAAGCGCGGGGTGCTGCTTCATAAACTCCTGCACAATCCAGCAGGTGCGCTCACCAGAAAGATGCTCGGCATATTCGGCAAAGGTATAGCTCGTGTCTTTGTGAGTAACTTTGTTGTCTTCGATATCAACAACTTCAACGGTAAAGCCGTGGGAGCCATAGGTCTGCTTGAAAACCAAGCTCTGGCCTACCCAAGGAGCAAGAAAATCACTCAGGCTCTGAACTTCGCCAAGCAGGCCGTCGGCTTTGCGGGGGCGCAGCTCACCATTGCGAATAACGCAGATGGAAGGAACATATTCGCTCTTACTCTGAGCTGTCTGAGAAATCCAATTTTCAAACAGCAGCTTGTCGCGCATGACGAGCGTGTAGTCAAAAGGAAAAGCATTGCCAGCGGGGTAGAAGGTGGAGTTTGCCTTCCAGCGCTCGCGGCGCAGATTGCCATTGTCCAGGTAATTTTCCTGGCTGGGAGCGTCAACGCGGTCAAGGCCATAGAGGTTATACCAGTGGTTGACCTCGTTATTTGCCTCGTACCATTCGATCATGTCCTGCACGCGACGTTCGCGCGATTTGCGCTCAACCTCAGGGTATAGGGTAGGAGCGTCAACAATTTCATCAATTTTGGCAAGAATTTCTTGGTCCATGGTGTTCCTTTGTAACTGTTTGTGGTGAATCTACTTAATGCAATAGGCTGAATCGATTTCCTGCAGTTCTGCAAGTGAATCAATCTCGTCGATATCGTCAAAGCTGCATTCGTGTACACGAACCTGGTAATTATCACGCATTACCACGCAGGGGACATCGTCCCAAAAACGCTGCTGATTTTCTTCCTGGGCAAAGGCTGCAGGCAAATCCTCACAAAGCTTGGCGCCATCTTCGGCGGTCCAATAAGAAATGCCGTACATATGATGGCAATCGCTACCACCCTTATGAAGGTCGCAGATAACACCCTTATCGTTGGTGTCAAAGCACCAGTCTGGAGTGCTTTCTACGGGAACGCCCAGGTAGAACGACTCGTCAGAGTACTTCTTTAAAAGCTGGGGGTTCTTTAAGAAGAGGTCACTTTCAAAAACATAGGCATTTTTAAAATGCTCGCGCGCGCAAACTGCCGAAGAAATATTGTTGGTACTTGCATACTGATCATTGTAAATAAGTGTAATGCTTGGGTAATCCTTTTTAAGGAGCTCAAATTCATCAGCCAGGTAACCCACAACGATGTAAATTTCAGTGACATCAATTGCCAGCAGGGCATCAAGGATGGTTTCGATGATGCGTCGGCCCTTAACGCGAATCAGCGGCTTGGGGCTATTGATGGTAAGGGGCAACATACGGCTGCCAAAGCCGGAAGCCACTAAAACAGCGCGCTTGGCACGGTAGGGTTCAAGCTTTTCAAGCTCGGCCTCGCTCGCGGTGCCAGCTTCGTAGCGAGCCTCTAATTCAAGGAATTCCTCATGTGTTAAACAGGACATAGCATCCTTTCCTACTTGTGTGAGGTGCGCTTCTTGTTTAGCGCTAATCCAAGCATACATTTTATAAAGCCTTGGAAGCATTTGCGAAAAAATGTCCCAAAAAATGAATGCCCGCCGTAAGGGCGAGCACTCTTTGTGTTTGAAATACTGGATAAGGCTGTTGTTCTAAGTAAATTTGTAAGGCTGATCTTGACTGTTTGAATTTGTAAAGTCGTATGGCTCGATAAATCTGCGGGTGGGAATAAGGGGGCAAACCTACAATCGCCTACAATCTTTAGCGAAGTTCGCTTTCGGCCTGGTTTAGTTTGGCAAATTCTTCTTCAGGGGCATTGCTGATCAGGTGCTTCTTTGAATAGAAGCTGAAGTAAGCCATGCCAATAATGTAGAAGATAAGCACGCAGCTTGCCGCTACCACGTCAACGAAGAAGGTCGAAACAATTGCGATGCACGAAAGAATAAAGCCAACAAGAGTGGTGGCCATGCCGCCGGGGGTGCGGTAGCCGCGGTGCATACCAGGGTTGCGTAGGCGCAAGATGATATGTGAAAGGTTCATCAGCGCGTAGGATACACAAGCTCCAAATACTGCAATGTTAAGAATCAAGCTGCCGTCTTGCATAACGATAACCATAATGAAGCCCACAATGCCTGAAGCGATAAGTGCAACGTAGGGGGTCTTGCGCTTGCCAGTCAGAGCCAGGAAGTTAGGCAAATAGCCAGCACGCGAAAGAGCAAAAACCTGGCGCGATCCGGCGTACATCAAGCTAAAGAAGCTTGCAATCAGACCTGCAAGACCTGCCCAGTTAACAAACACTGCCAGGTCGCTTTGACCTACTGCATTAAGGGCATCAACAAGTGGAGCATCGCTTGGTGCAATAAGGGCAGCGCCTGCACCGCCTGCAGCAAGAAGCAAAGACAAAAAGCCTGTTAAACCAAGAATTACCAGAGCGCCAATTAGACCACGAGGCATGTCACGCTTAGGATTAGCTGCTTCTTCAGCTGCTAGGGGAACACCTTCAACGCCCAAGAAGAACCAGATGCCATAAGGAAGCGCACCCAAAACTCCTAATAAGCCAAAGGGCAAAAGTTCGTTTCCGCCGGCGTTTTCAGAGGCGGGCATGTTGAAAAGATTGCTTGTATCAAAGCTGGGCAGCATGCCAAAGGTAAAGGCAATTAAAGCAACAATGGCAATTGCGCTAATAACGAGCATGAGCTTGAGTGCTTCGCCCACGCCAAAGATGTGGATGGCGATAAAAATAATGTAGGCAATGGCCACAATCACCAGCGGATCAACATCAACAATGCCAAGTGCCAGCACATAATTTGCAATGAAGGTTGCAATTGCAGCAGGTGCGCAAACATACTCGATAATAAGCGCCAAGCCAGTAGCAAAGCCTCCTGTGCGCCCCATGGCGCTGCGCGCAAAAGCGTAGCCGGCGCCTGCGGTAGGGATGGCGCTTGAAAGTTCGGCTAGGCCAAATACGGTGCAGGCATACATCAAGCCCATAACCGCCCAAGCGATGGCAAGCCCAAGCCAGCCACCTTGTTCCATGCCATAGTTCCAACCGCTAAAGTCGCCCGAAATGGTGTAAGAAACGCCCAGGCTAATAAGTAAAACCCAACCAACAGCGCCTCCTTTAAGCGAGCGCTTGGCAAAGTATTCATTACTTTGCGCGTCGGTGGATTGAGTATTTTTTGAAGGGATGTTCATGCTCATTAGTACAGCTCCTTTGCAGCGGCAATGAACGATTTGGCGGCTTTGTACCAGGTGTAAATCCACTCGCCTACGGGATTGCCCATGGCTTCCTTGTACATTGCCCACACGTACCAATAAAAACCAACGATTCCAACGGCGGCCAAACAGTGGCGAACCTCGGCTTCGCTGGGCTGGCGATCAAAATAAAGCTCGAGCATCTGGGTTGCTTCATCGACGGAATACCCCGAACCCTGAGCTACAAAATTTCCCAGGTCACAGGCCCAGTCGCCCATAGCGGCATATTCCCAGTCGATAACCCACATGTCCTTGCCATGAACAAGCAGATTGGGGCCATAAAAATCGTTATGGCACAGGCAAGGCTGACCTTGGTCTTGCTTCATGGCTTTAGCGATTGCTCCTGCATCGGCCTTAAGCTCGGCAAAGTCGCGCGGCAGAGGATACGAAATCTCAGCCAGTAAACGAAGAATGTCGAGGGTGGCCTCGTAAAAATCAAAAGACCAAGGCGAAACTTCATCACAGTTATGCAGGCGTTTAATTAGCTGGAGGGCCTGCTTTACCTGCGCGGTATTGCGATAGTCGAAGTCGGTGCAGCCTTCGATGAAGCGCGAAATCTTCCAGCCTTCCTCGGCGTTTTCGTAAAGGAAGGTGTCGTCTAAGCCAAGGCGCTTTGCGGCATTGAGTGCAAAGGTTTCAGCCTGTCTGTTGATGATTTCATCGGTTCCAGCACCAGGGTGACGATAAACGTAGCGCTCGCCTTTGCAGCTAAAGAGCACCGACAAATTAGTAAGTCCAGCCTTAAGGGGTACAACGTTAGTGATGTCGGCGCGCTTGCAATCGAGCGTTTTGCAGATGTTATCAAGGATGGCTGAGTCGACATTAATCAAGAAGTCGCGGTCAAAGGCAAGCAGATCTTGTAGCTGGTCAAACTCATAAATTTCGCCCGGCAGGTACTTTTTGGCACGCACGCTAAATTCAGTTGCATGCTCCAAAAAGATGGTGTCCCACAGTTTGCGCTTGGTTTCGTGGTAGTCGTATTCTTCCTCGATGATGTCCATCAAGAGCTCGGAGCTTTTGCGGTCCAAGTACACCGGTCCGCGCGGATACCAACCAGCGCGGCGCTCCATGCCAGTGATGATGTCTTTCTTATCCCAGGTAATCGCACGAACACGCGATTCAGGCTTGCTATGAAACATTGGCATATAGGGTTCAAAGACATATGCCTTAAAAGGGTTTTCGACGATGTACTGGTCGGATGCGCAAATATAGCTGTTTCCCAGGTGTGTGCGCGCCAAATAGAGCGAAGAATGATTATTGCGATTCGCATAATCACGGCTCGAAATAATGTTTACGTCAAACTTGTCGCCCAGGTAAAAGAAGCTTTCCTTCATGTGTCCAACAACAACTGAAATATCTTTGATTCCAGCTGCTTGAATTTGGCTGATAAGTCGCTCAATAAGAATTTCGCCCTGAACCTCAAAAAGAGCCTTTGGCTTTTCAAACGAAAGAGGCGCCATGCGTGAAGCGGCACCCGCAGCTAGAATAACGGCGCTTTCTACTTTATAAGGAGCAAGCGCTTCAAGTCCTGCAGTACTTACCTGATTGTCTTCGCTAAGCAGACCGGCTTCCTTGCAGGCTTTGCTTGCTTTGTTTACGGAGCCAAGTGAAATGCCTGCGGCATCTACGATTTCTCGCTGGGTGAGTGCCTGGTTTTCCAGTTTGGCAGTAAGTACTTCAAATTGATAACGATCGAGTTTCACGCAGTTCCTCGTATTCTTTGGCTTTGGCCGCTTGCTCTATGCTTGGTAGCCTACGGGCCCTCCAGCTAAAGCTAGTGTTCACTAACAAAGTATTTCTTAATGTTCACGAACAGTCTAGCAAGCTATATTTATGAACACAAGGCTATAAGCCGAAGATGATAAAATCAATTCGCACATTTGCTGATAAAAATTTGAATCAGTAATTACAGAGGGGACCCAATGAATAAACAGCAGGCCTATTTGCTCAGCTTAGGCGCCGAAATTCATGACATTTGCATGAAGCATGGCATTCGTTATTTTTTGGGCTGCGGCACGCTTATTGGTGCGGTTCGTCACGGCGGCATTATTCCTTGGGATGACGATTTTGACATCCTGATGCCGTATGAAGATTGGCTCAAATTCAAAGAAGTTTGCCAGGACCCCGCAAATCTTCCGCCCGAGCGTAAGTTGTGTGCCCCTGATGTTCAGGAGCCTTATCTGCATATCATGCCGCGCTATGTTGCTCTGGATACCACTTGCATTCATCGCCAGCAGTCTTTGCACGAAGACTATGCAGGCTATGTCATCGACATTTTTATTCTTGACCCCGTCAAAAACGACCCCGAAGAAATCAAGCGTTACCACAAGGATTTGTTCCTTTACTACGACATGATTTCTTACTCTTCAACTTCGAGTGTTCGCGTATCCGCTACCCCCGAAGAATACGAAGAGGCAATGCAGCTCAAAGAGCGCTTGGGCAAGCTTGGCGCTGCTAAAGAATACGAACGCCGCCTTACTACTCATTTTGACCCTGATGGCGATATCTATATTCATCGTTGGCAGGGTAGCGGCACGCAGTATCGCCGCTCTGATTTTGAGGGCTCGATTCCTACCAAGGTTGGCCCTTACGAATTCATGATTCCTCGGGGCTATAACGGAGTTTTGCGTGCTTCGTTTAATGATGAATGGCCCGAGATGCCGCGCAATGCCAATGCGGTCAAGCATTCTGCTCCCGAATCACATGAGTTTTCCTATCGCGATGCACTTACTTATTTTCGCCCGACTCACGACCGCGAAGAGCTTCGTGAAAAGATGATTGCACGCCGTCCGGCTATTCTTAAGGCTGGCTTTGAGGGTTGCTATTTGGAGGATTCCCGCGTAAAAGCAAAGGCGCACTTTGCAAAGCTCGAGGTAGAGCGCAGAATCTTCCAGCATCAACAGGAGTTTGAGCTTGCGCTTGCAAACAAAGATGGCAAAGCGCTTAACCGAATTATGGGGCGTTTTGTCGACTGGCAAATTGGCGGTTCAGTAATTGGCCGCCGCTCTGCAAAGCTTTTCAGGCGTGCTAACCACCCTGTGATTGCTGATATTTCAGATGAAATCTACGATGCCTTGCTTGTTGCGCTCATTTGCACCGAGCGTATTGGTCGCGCGCATCAAATTCTGCGCGTTAGTAAGCAAATTGGCCGTCCACTGACTCCGTTTGCGGTTCAGGCCTTCGCTGATCTTGAGCTGTTCCGTTCTGCAACCGATGACGTTTGCTTTGGCGAGCTTGAGCAAGCGCTTGAAAAGGCTCGCAAGCTCAAGGCTAAGTACTCGCATGCAGTCACGTTTTACTATCTTGAAGTCGAGTGCCTCTATCGTCTGTATACGCAGGGCAAGGTTCAGCTAGAAGAAGTTGAAGAAACAGTTCAGGCGGCTCTGGCTCAATTTGAGGGCAATGGATTCTTCCTTAAGTATCAAGCCGATTGCCAAGAAGCTCGCGGCATCGATGTAGGGGATGCTTATCTGCTTGCTGCCGAAAGCACCATGAATGGCCTGATTTTGACTAACATTCAGCAGCGCTTTGGCTACGCTCCATCTTGGCTTCGTAAAAAACCTTGGGCAAAAGCAAATGGTGTCCCTCAGTGGGAGGGCGATTGGCCTCGAGTTAAAAAGCCGGCGGAGCACTATGATTCGCCTGAAGATATTGTTAATGAAAATCAGCGCTGCCTTTTGCAGCTTATGGGTGAACTGGTGTCTACCTGCGAAAGCAATGGTCTTCGTTGCGCTTGTTCCCCTGTAGTGGCAAAAGCTCTTTTTGCCAAGAACTCTTTCCCCGAGCGTCTTGACGAATTCTGCTTACTGCTTCCTATTGCAGACCTGCGGAAACTCATTGAAATTCTGCCAGGCAAATTCGAAAATCGCCGTATTTCTTATATGGGTAACGACCCCTCGATTACAGGTTTGTACGCTAAGTATTCCAACGCAAAAAGTTGTGTACTTAAGCTGAACGAAGACCCTGACAAACAAGACAAAGAACTCGGAATCAAGCTTTTTGCGCTTACTAATAAAGAAGTGCCAGCTCTTTTGAAAAATTTCTTAAGCGCCTGGAAGACTGGAGCAAGTGAGGGCGAATTTGCTCCTAAAGGCATAAAGACGCAGTTAAAGGCTTTTATGTCTGGTTTGCGTGGCCGGAATGCCAAGACGGGCAAAAAGATTTTTGAAATGCTTGCGGCACTGCCTGAGCCAAGCGACACCTTCGAAACTGAGCTTAAAACCCCTAAAGAAGACAAGACTTCTGCTCGTACGATTCCAGCAAAATTCATTGCCGAGCGCGAACTAAAAACTTTCGCGGGCATCACTCTTTCTGTTCCGAAGGATTTTGCTGCCTATACCGACAAGTGTGATGCTCGTTGCGGTAGGTATTTGCTTAACGAAGGCAAAAAGCTCTTTACTCCGTATTTGTCTTACGAAGAGGTAATTGCTTCCGGTTCGCTTGATGCTGATTGGTATGAGCATCGTCGCCGTTATGACGAGATTCGCTCATCGGTAGCGGACGACCCAATCGAGTTCCGTGAAAACTATCAGCAGTTGCGTCTTGCGGTTGAATTAAAAACAATCAGCCTTACGCTTCTGCCCAAAAAGGACGAAATCGTGGCTCTGTATAAAGCCAAGGATTCTGCAGCACTTAAAAAGCTTCTCGCTCCTTATATAGCTTGCTGGGAAAAATATCATGAAGTAGGGCAGGTGTTCCTGGACCTCGAAATTGATGAAGCTCTTAAGTTTGTACTTAATTAGTAAGGATTTGGCGGGGCAATTAGCAGGTTAATTAGTAGCTTAATTGGTAGGGTGCTTAAGTCCCTTAATTAGTAAGGCGGCGTTTGCGGCGTATACTCAGGCCTCACTTGCTAGGGCTTTTGGCTGCATTTTCAAAGTTTTGTCGTAATATGTTCTGAAACCGTTGAAAGGGAGAACAATGGCCAAGCAGGGCAACACATATGACAAACACGCTCAAAGCGCGCCTCGTCATGGCCGTCATGCTTCGAGTGCTCCCGCAGCTAGTGTGTCAGAAGATTCAATCTTTAATACGCAAGATATTGCAGTTCGCTCTCGCCATGCAGCGCCGGCTCAGCCTGAACAAGCACAGCCCGCTTCCAATCTTGATTTCGGCGGATTAGATGAATATGCCTATGGTGCTCCGGTTGAAGAGTCTGCAAATTCTTATTCTTACGACGCAGTAACTCTTGCTCAGGATTCAGGCGAGTCCATTCTTCCTGATAACCTGCGCAGCCGTAATAAAGTTCCTCGTGCAATTGCGGGCGGAATCTTGCGCGTTATCGGAATCTTTATTCTTCTTTGCTTTGTAATTGGTCTTGGCTGCTGCATTGGTCTGGTTTACCTGCTTGATGTAAACCCTTTGGTTCTGTTTGCAATTAAATAAGTAAAGCGCTTTTGTTTAAGGCAAGCAGTAAGCTAAGACGTCAGGTATGACATCGCAAGCAGACTAAGATGCCAGGCAGACTAAGATGCCAGGCAAGCTATTAAATAAAGCGAGTCATCAGGCAGGGCGAAGCACAGCCGAAATCCTCTGTTTCAATCGTCCTTAATATCAGCTATTAGGCAAGTGAGCATCGCCATTTTGCTTGATGAGTGAGTCGACGAATTAAAAGCCAGCTTCTTATAAATTCTTATAAAACAGCTCGTGGGCTGTTCGTGTATTTGTGTTCAAGCTCGAAAGATTTCCAAAGTCTCCTATTAAAATTGTTTAGAAATAAAACTATTTTGAGGGGAAACAATGAGCGACCAGAGCACTCAGAAGCCTAATTCTTCTAATAAATATGGGACCGATTGGGTACCTTCTCCTGATGACCCAAACTATGAAGCATATTTGAAGTATCAGCAGAATTTAGACGCTGCAACGCAAGGGCATCCAGTAACCGAGCACAAATCGGTTCCTAGCGAAAATCAAGAAGCCCAAGCAGCAAAGCCAAATACTGCAAATAATCAGCCTGGCACTCAATCAGGCAATCAAAACAACAATTCAGAGTGGGAACGCCCTAAACAAGAAAATCCGGATGCCGAGGCCTCGGATCACATCGGTCCCTTCTATAAGCCTTCACATTGGTCAGACAAGCCAAACCCTGATGCTCCTTGGTGGGCAAATCCCTACACCTATGTTGATAAGGGTGAGTGGCGCGAGCCTAATTGGGGAAACAACCAAAACCCCCAGGCTTCCGACGAGTCTCCAACAAAACCTGCAGAGCAATCTTCAACATCGGTTGATCTTGACGAAAATACCGTGGCAGACCGTTTTGCTGCAGCGCAAGAAGATAAGGCCCAGGCGGCTGGTACAGAAGCTAAGCAGGCTGACGCTACTCAATCAGTCGGTCAGGCTGAAGCAAGTCAGGCTGATCCTCAACAGAATCAGTTTGCAGGGCAGCTTGGTGCTTGGATTCCTACAGGAAATCCGGCAAGCCCTTGGAATTGGGATGCTCAGGCTCAACCTAATCAGCTAATCGATGGCAAGCCTTGCAAGGTTCCAGCGGGCGCATGGGTTCCAAGTGGAAATCCTGCAAACCCCTGGGTATGGAACAACGAAGTTCTTCCTAACGAATATCGCGAAGGCAAGCCTGTCTTCATGCCTGCTCAAAATAATTGGCAGGGGGGTCAAGCTTCCACCGCCGGCCAGCAAACGGGAAATCCTGCAGCAGGTTCTGCCGGCCAGCCTTTTGGCGGCATTCGCGACCTAAGTAAAGAATCAGGCGAGGGACGCCCTGACGTACCTATGGGGACACGCGTTGGTTGGTTCTTTATTGGTTTAATTGGTGGCTTTATTGGTTTGCTGTTCGCATGGATGGTTGCAAGCCGTTATCCGCAAAAGCAGCGCAAGCAAGTTGTATGGGCTTGCTGGGCCGGCTTCTTTGCTTGGTGCTTACTTATGTTTGTAATTATGGGAATGAATGCCACGGGCACCAATCCCTTTGCGGGTGGTATAGATACTTCAGGCTCATCTTCATCAAGCAGTGCTTTTTAAAGCGCAAGCAACTGACATATCTACATAATTAAGAACAAGATTCAGCCCGGAGTTTTACCTTCTGGGCTGAATTTCTGTATTGACCAGGCAAAACAAAAAGAAGAAAAGAAAAAAGAAATTTTTTCAAAATTTTCCTTGACTTGGCATGCCCAGGCGGGTAAATTATTTGCTTGCGCGACGGAAACGAAGCGCAGCGGCAAACAAGCCGCGGTACCTTGAAAACCGGATACTGCGAATTCAA
>CAVCRX010000034.1:0-5824 GCA_963604935.1 Bacteroidaceae bacterium | reverse complement strand
CCCCAAATTTTCACTCAAAAGGGGTGTTTTCATGCACAGAGGCCATTCCGCGCCAAGCTGGTCAGGGACTACCATACACGTCACTAAGTAGGAGTGTCGTTATAAATAAAAGGCCATTCCGCGCCACAAAGTAGGAGCGTCATCATGCGTGCAGGCCGAAATGTGCATTCTGTTCAAAGATTCATCATGCACGCAAGCCAAAACGCATCATCGCTGCGAGTGTTGAGCATCCATAGAGGTTTTGCCGTGCACCATCTTGTACAGAAGTTTGTCGTGCAAGGAGGCTGCCGCGCGCCATAGCAAAGATACGCGGTCGTTTTGACTGCGTATCTTTACATCTCAAATATGCACCGCAAATTTACGCTTCAAACCTTCACAATATGTCACTCAAATAACGGATGGCGGGTTCGAATTCTTCTTTACTTACGCGGTTCAACTGGGTTTTCTCAACTGGGTTTTTGTGAAAAACGAGGCCATAAAGAAAGCCTTCCATTTCTTAAATCTAAGAAATGGAAGGCGGTCTATTGCGGTGAAGGTTGCAGATAAAAGTTAGCACCTATTACTTAACGATGAGTACTGGAATCTGAGCTGAACGCAAAACAGCAAAGCTAACCGAGCCGATCATGCCGCGTAGGGCACCTAAACCGCGGGAACCCATTGCAATCATGGAGCAGTTGTAGCGCTCTGCTGCATCAAGAATGGTGTCGACGGTATACACGCCATAGATAACTTCGGCGGTAAGCTCGCCCTGGAAATCCTTGGTGATTTCTTTAATGCGCTGAGCAAGCTGGTCATCTTCGTTGTGAGAGCGCTGCTCAAGTTCCTCGGCGAATTCTTCCTGCTCGGTAGCGTTATTGCGGCCAGAGCTCATTGAAGAGCGCAGTAGGTCTTGTGGGGGAGCGGCAACCTCAACTACATGAATCTGTGCGTTGGGCTTGCCTTCGCACAGTTCGATGGCGCGCTTGAGCGCGTTGCATGCATGGGTGGAATCATCAAAAGGAACAAGGATGTTAGTAAGCGACATGAGAACCCCTCTCTATCGTCGTTTCGAAATTTGTTTCCATTATACGCCCTCGCCCCTGCTTGGCGGGCGCGGCACTTTCTTTAAGCTGGGCTAATTTTGCGTGCTTTTATGGGCTTTAGATTTTCCTGTTGCTTTATCACTCTACTGTGCTAAAGTGACTAGCACCGAATGAGACACTACACCAAGCGTCAAGCTCATCTTTGCTGTGATGGTCATAAAGCTCCAGCCAAAACTTGCGGTAAAGAAAAGTTCGCGGCAAGACAGAGCCCGGCTCCGTTACGACGGTTGTATTTTGAGTTAAAGCAGAGCCTGCGGCTGGCGCCTAAAGCCATGAGCTAAGTTTGGCAAAGCTCCGGTCAAGTGAAGAAGTCCGGCCAAGCTAAGAAGAAATAAAGAGTTCTTCTTTTGAAAGCTTTGTAGCTATGGTTTGTACGCAACGTATGGTCTAGGATTGTTTGGTTACACATTAGTCTTGCTTTAGGCAAGACAAGACAGGGAAGACGAGAAGAAAGAGAACAATGAACTACGTCACTCCTATTGGTTTTCGTGACATCATGGGGGCCGAGGCTCAGGTTCGCGAAGATTTAACCTCTAAGGTTCGCGCGCTTTTGGATGCCCAGGGCTACCGCCCCATCGAGACTCCAACGCTGGAAGTCCTCGATGTAATGAAGGCGGGCGGTCATGTTCCCAACAGCCCTTTTAAGTTCTTTGATTCTTACGGTGACTTGCTTGCAATGCGCCCTGACGTAACCATGCAGGTTGCACGTATGTGTGCAACGCGCGTGAGCTCTTTCGACGAACCTCTGCGTCTTCGTTATGCGCAGCGCGTGTTCCGTGCCGATACCGCCGAGGCTGAAAAGCGCGAGGTTTCTCAGCTGGGCATCGAGTGTATTGGCGCAAAGGGTGTTCAGGCCGATATCGAAGTTTTGAGCCTGTTCGCTCAGTGCCTCGAGGCTTGCAATCTTACTAATTACACTATCGCGCTTGGTTCTGCTCGTGTTCTGCGCGACTTGCTTTCTAAGTCGGGCGGGTCTGAAGAGTGGCAGCGCGAGGTCATGCAGGCGTATCACGAGTCTAATTTTGTCGACCTGGCCAAGCTTGTAGCTGAAGGCGATGCGATGCCCGCAGTTGCAAATGCGATTGGTGCGCTGCCTCGTCTCCGCGGTGGCAAAGATTCACTTGCGCAGGTTAGGGAACTTCTGGTGCCGTTTGGTTGCACCGAAGGCCTTGACGAGCTCGAAGCCATTATCGATGCACTTGAAGCCAACAAGAGCTTCAGCGGCCAGGTGAATGTCGACTTCAGTGTTATGAGTTCTTTTGACTACTACACGGGTATCGTGTTTGAAGCTTATGCACCCGGACTTGGCTCTCCTTTAGGTGCCGGCGGCCGCTACGATAACCTGCTGGCAAGCTACGGTGCAGGCACGGTTCCTTCTGCTGGTTTTGCTTTCTATCTTGAAGAAGTGATGGAAGCCTATTCAGTCGAGCAGCATCATGCTACTCATCCTTTGCGCATTGCTGTTCCTAAAGGCTCGCTTAATAAAGATGCAATCGCTTGCCTTGAGGCTTGCGGCTTAGATGTTTCGGGTCTTATTGATTCCGGCCGCACTCTTATGATGACCTGCGGCGATGTTGAATATATTATCGTGCGCCCCACCGATGCACCGGTATTCGTTGCAACGGGTGCCGCCGACTGCGGCATCTGCGGCGAAGATTCTTTGGTTGAGGCAAATCACGATGTGGTTGAGCTGGTAGATCTTAAGTTTGGTGGCTGTCGCTTCGTCGTGGCTGAACAGGCTGGTTCTACCGAGAGGGTTGAGCGCCGTTACAACGAGCTTGGTTCCATTCGTATTGCAACCAAGTATCCCAATATCACTCGCGCACACTTTGGCAAGGTTGGCATGCAGGTTGAGATTGTTCAGCTGCATGGCAATATCGAGCTTGGCCCCATCACAGGTATGGCCGAGCGTATTGTGGACATCACAGCAACGGGCACTACGCTTCGTGAAAATAATTTGGTAGTGGTTGAAGATGTTTTGGCGTCTACCGCGCGCTTCTTTGCTAACCCTTGCGCATTCCGAACAAACCCCCGCGTTGGCGAACTTGCCGATGCTTTATCTGCAAACATCAAGGAGGACTAAACGATGACTATGCGTCGTATTGATCTTGAAAAAGGCCAGGTATTTGAAGAGTCTCAGCTCAATCGCACCGGAGCATTTAATGCTCAGGCTATGATTGCTGCCACCAACATTGTTGAGGATGTTCGCAAGCGTGGCGACGAAGCTCTGCGTGAGTACACCAGCCGCTTTGACGGGGTAGAAATCCAGAACTTCCGCGTATCTGACGAAGCAATCGCTGCAGCTCTTGAAAGGGTTGATCCGGTGGTTGAATCTGCCCTTGAAAAGGCTGCTGCTCAGATTCGCGATTTCCACGAGCGCCAAAAGCAGCAGTCCTGGATCAATGTTCGCCCCGATGGCGCAATGGTTGGCGCCAAGGTTCAGCCTCTTGATTCTGTTGGCGTTTATGTTCCTGGTGGCCGTGCGCTGTATCCTTCTTCCGTTTTGATGAATGCAATTCCTGCATCCGTAGCTGGTGTTCAGCGCATTGTTTGTGTGACGCCTCCCACCAAGGATGGCTCGCTCGATTCCGCCATTATTGCTGCTTGCAAGCTTGCTGGCGTGACCGAGGTTTATTCTGTCGGCGGCGCACAGGCAATCGCGGCGCTTGCCTATGGCACCGAAAGCATTGCTAAGGTTGATAAGATTACTGGCCCCGGCAATGCCTTTGTTGCTGCTGCAAAGAAGCTGGTCATGGGCGATTGTGGTATCGATATGATAGCTGGCCCCTCCGAGGTTTGCGTTGTGGCTGATGAATCAGCACTGCCCGAAATGGTTGCTATCGATCTGATGGCTCAGGCCGAGCACGATCCGCTGGCTAGCTGCTACCTGGTTACTTTCAGCGATGAATACGCAGATGCTGTTGAGGCTGCCATTACTGAACATCTTAAGCGCTCTACTCGCGCCGAGATTACTTCTTCATCCTTGGACAATAAGGGTCTCATTGTGGTTTGTCCCGATCTGGCAAGTGGTATGGAAGTGGTAAACGTTATTGCTCCTGAGCACTTAGAGATGCACGTCAGCAACCCATCTGAGCTGCTTGGACAGATTCGTCATGCGGGCGCAATTTTTATGGGCGAATGGACGCCCGAGGCTGTGGGCGACTATGTTGCTGGTCCTAACCACACGCTTCCTACCGGTGGCACAGCACGCTTCTCCAGCCCGCTTTCTACCGATGAATTCGTAAAGAAGAGTTCGATTATTCAGTACAGCCCCGCATCGCTTCTGAATGATGCTTCCGCAATTGTGACCATTGCCGACCACGAGGGCTTGTGGGCTCACGCGGAATCTGTGCGCCTGCGCCGCAACATGCTTGAGCAGGGCGGCGCCAGCGCTTTGGAGGACTAATGGCTAAGGTTCGTAAGTCGCAAGACGCGCTCGACGGGATTATTCCTTACGATCCCAAGTATTTGCCTGCTGAGGTGCTTCTTTCTGCAAACGAGAACCCCAATTCGATTCCCGCAGTTGTAGAAGAAGAGATTTTGGCAGGACTGAAGGGTTTTGCGTTTAATCGCTACCCTGATCCTTTGGCAAACGAGCTGCGCGATTTGATTGCCGAGCGCGAAAACAAGGCGCTTGAGGCCGCTGGTTGTGAGCTTCGCTTAAGCAGGGAAAATGTGCTTGTTGGCAATGCTGGCGACGAGCTGCTCTTTGACTTTTCTCTTGCTTGGGGTGGTCCTGGTCGCACGCTCTTAAATGTTGTGCCGACCTTTAGTGTGTACGCCGCGAATTCTGATTTGACGGGTACGCGTGTAGTTGAAGTTCCTCGTAAGGCTGATTATTCCTTGGATGAAGAGGCTATTCTTGCGCGTGTGGCCAAGGGCGACATTGATCAGCTTGTTATCACCAGCCCCAATAATCCAACGGGTGATGTGGTTTCGGAGGCTTTTATGCAGAAGCTTCTGAATGCTACTGATGCTTTGGTGCTGCTCGATGAGGCCTATATCGAATTTGCTGAGGGCAGTCTGGTTCATTTGCTTGCCGAGCACGAAAACCTGCTTGTTTTGCGCACCTTTTCTAAGGCCTATAGCTGTGCGGGCGTTCGCTTGGGTTATATCTTGGCTCAGCCGAGTGTTATTACTGAGTTTATTAAGGTGCGCCAGCCCTATTCGGTCGACGCTATTTCGCAGTTGGTTGGCCGCGCGGTCGTCCGTCATAGTGATGCCTTTATTCCCGGCATCGAGGCAATTAAAGAACAGCGTGCGTATATGCTTGCCGAGCTGCGAGCTCTTTCTGGTGTTGCGGATGTGTACGATTCCTGCGCCAACTTCATTTTGGTGCGAATTCCTGGTGCCGATAAAGTCTGGGAAGCTCTGTACGAGCGCGGGATTTTAGTTCGCGACTTTAGCCATTCCAAGGGTTTGGAATATTGCTTGCGCATAACTATTGGTACCGCCGAGGAAAACCAAAAGCTCCTTACCGCCCTTAAGGAAATCTTGGCTTAGTTTCGATCGCGGTGCTTAGTTATCTGTTTGAGGTCGTGCCTTAGTGGTGCGACCTCTTTGTTTGGGTTGTTTGATTTGACCGGAAACTTTGCGTGAGTGGCTAGATTGATTTTCTATTGGTGCGGGGCTTCCTTATATACGACCAGCGCTCGTGTTTGGTGGCGTGGGATGGACTGTGTTCATGATCCCAAGCCAACTTGGAACATTCGCCTCCTTGCGCGACGAATTTCTACGCAAGA
>CAVCRX010000033.1:0-27349 GCA_963604935.1 Bacteroidaceae bacterium | reverse complement strand
CACAGTGACCCCAAATTTTCACTCAAAAGGGGTGTTTTCATACACAGAGCCCATTTCGCGCCACTGATATGCGGGCCAATCATACACAGAAGCCATTCCGCGCCACTCAGTAGAAGCATCGTCATACATGCAGGCTAAAACGCGCCAAGCTAGTAAGGGGATTCATACACAGAGACCGTTCCGCGCCAGCCCGTATGAGCGCTAGTCATGCATAGAGACCCTAACGCGCCACCAAGTACTAACTTCACCCCAAACTTAGCACGCAAACGAAAAAGGAGGTCCCGAAGGACCTCTTTTTGGTACTTATGGTGAGCGCCTACGACTAACGCGCCGCCTGCTGTTACTTGGCTTCGTGTGCTTCCGTGCCGTCAATCGGCCGCGCCAGTACAACTAGCTGCCAGCCAAGGCCGCCGCCCAGCAAGAGGCAGTTAGCAACAAGCAACCACAACCAGCAAGCGATTTACTCGCCGTCGGTCTCTTCCTGAGAAGCGCGGTTGGCAGCCCAAACACGCAGAGACAGGCTGTACAGATCGATGAAGCCCTTAGCAGCCTTGTGGTCGAAGGTGTCTGCTGCATCGTAAGTAGCCAGACCGTAATCGTACAGGCTGTAATCAGACTCGCGACCAGTAACAACCAGATTACCCTTGTGGAACTTAACGCGGACGTTACCGGTAACGCACTGCTGAGTAGTAGCCATAAAGGTATCCATAGCATGCTTCAAGGGGCTGAACCACTGACCGTTGTAAACATTGATAGCCCAGTCGTGCTCCATGTGAAGCTTGTAACGAAGAACCTCGCGCTCAAGGCACATATCTTCCAGTGCGCGGTGAGCTTCAATCAGAGCCAAGCCTGCAGGGCACTCGTAGCACTCGCGAGACTTAACGCCAATCATGCGGTTCTCGATCATGTCAATACGGCCGTAGCCGTTTTCGCCAGCAATCTTGTTGAGTTCAACAACAACTTCCTGCATGGACATTTCCTTGCCGTCAATTGCAGTAGGAACGCCGCCCTTGAAGGAAATAGTAATCTCGGTAGGCTCGTCGGGGGTATCCTCGATATCCTTAGTCATGGTGTAGATATCCAGAGGAGGACGATTCATAGGATCTTCCAGCACGCCACATTCAATTGCGCGACCCCACATGTTGTCGTCGATAGAATAGGGCTTCTTCTTGGTGGTAGGTACGGGTACACCGTGTGCCTGAGCCCACTCCATCTCCTCTGCGCGAGTGTGCATATCCCACTCACGAACAGGAGCAATAATCTCCAAAGAAGGATCAAGAGCGCGGATGGAAGTCTCAAAACGAACCTGGTCGTTACCCTTGCCAGTGCAGCCATGAGCAACATACTTAGCGCCGAACTGATGAGCAATATCAACCAGATACTTAGAAATCAGAGGACGAGAAAGTGCGGAGAGCAAGGGGTACTTGTTCTCGAACATAGCGTTTGCAGCAAGTGCCTTGGTAAGGAAGTTGTTTGCAAAATCCTCACGCATGTCGGCGATGATGCATTCCTTAGCACCAACCTGCAGAGCACGCTCGCGAATCTGCTCAAGACCCTCGTGTTCCTGACCAACTTCGCCAACAACGCATACAACGTCGAGGCCCTTTTCGTCCATGAGCCACCTTAAGCATACGGAAGTATCCAGACCGCCGGAGTATGCAAGAACGCAAATATCCTTTGCCATGATTTCTTGTTCCTTTCGTTAGTTATGCCCTTTTGCGGGCAATCGAGCATTTGCTCGAACATATTTATACCTTGTTTTGTTCGCGCACGCACTAAGCAAGCGGCATGCGAAACAAATTCGATACCAACGCGCGAAGAAAGTTGCTGCAGAACCATCGTGTAGTCAGCATGGCAACACAGCTGCGCGCGTGGGCTAGCTAGATAGCAGCGAGTCTTGACAAGCCAGCAGCTTCAAAATTCAAGCGCTCGCCTGGCAACCCAACAGCCAACCTAGCAAGCAAGTGCTCGCTCACCAAGCTAGCCATCAACCCCTAAAACCAGCTAACAACTTGCCTTAGCCAAGCATATCCTTGAGCTGAGCAGCCATTGCTTCAGCCTCTGCTTTAGCAGGATCAGCCTGAGCTGCCTCTTCTGCAGCAGCTGCCTGTGTAGCGCGAGCATCGGCGAACAAACCGGGCAGAGCCTCTACCACAGCGTCAATCTCGGCCTCGGTGCAAATTAGCGGAGGCAAGAAGCGCAGGGTGCGCTTGCTAGTAGCATTGAGCAAGAAGCCCTTCTTCAGGCCCTCAAGCACAACGATGTTTGCATCAATATCCTCAGAGATATCGGCACCAATCATAAGGCCCATGCCGCGAACCTCGTGGACATCGTCCAGAGCATCCAATTTGTCAGCAAAGTAGCAGCCAAGGTTGTCGATTTCCTTAACGAAGGGCTCCTTCATCAAGGTAGAAAGTGTTGCGTGAGCTGCGGCAACAGCTAAGTTGCTACCACCAAAGGTAGAACCGTGATCGCCAGGCTGGAAGGCTTCAGCAACCTCAACACGAGCAACGCAAGCACCCATGGGGAAGCCAGAAGCAATACCCTTTGCCATGGTAAAGATGTCAGGGGTAAAGCCAAAGTTCTGGAATGCAAAAGGCTTACCGGTACGATAAACACCCGTCTGAACCTCGTCAGAAATTACCAACGCGTTGAACTGGCGAGCATACTGCATAACCTCGCACAAATAATCTTCGTCGCAAGGACGTACGCCGCCCTCACCCTGAATGCACTCGACCATAACAGCGGCAACCATGCCATCTGCATCAGCAAATGCCTTCTTCAAAGCAGCCATATCGTTCATAGGAACAGCCACAAAGCCGGCAGGCAAAGGCTGGAAGAGTTCCTGCTTTGCGGGCTGCGCAGTTGCAGCCAAGGTTGCCAAGGTGCGACCATGGAAGCTATTGGTAAGAACAATGATGGTCTGACCACCGGTGCTGTAGCGCTTGGAATATGCGCGAGCCAGCTTGATTGCGCACTCATTAGCCTCTGCGCCAGAGTTAGCGAAGAAGGTCAGCCAGGGTGCACGATAAAATTTGGGGACATCTTCGTTAGCCATGGCGCTAATCATCTTTGCGACTTCGCCACGCTTTTCGATGTAGTAATAGTTGCTAACGTGAATTAGCTTTTCGGCTTGCTCTTTGATTGCCTCTACCACAGCGGGGTGGCAGTGACCCAAAGAATCAACTCCGATACCAGAAATGAAGTCGAGGTATTCGTTGCCTTTGTCGTCTTTGACGGTCATGCCCTTGCCTTCAACAAGCATGACAGGCTTACGTCCAAAGGTATGCATGACGTATTTGTCGTCAAGCTCCTTTGCCTCTTCAAACGTTTTGGCTTCAGTTAGAGCCATATTTACTCAATCCTTTCTTTTTTCGTGGCATGTTAGCCACACTGTATGCGTTCTGTGGGTTAGCAAATGAACCAACCGCAAACCACCGGGTTGCCCCAATGGGAACCGCCAAACACCCAAGAAGGATACCAGGCAGGGCTTAAGCCTAACAGCTTATCGATTTTCAGTCAGGCGAGAAGCTAAAGTACCGAGTGGCGCCATTTCGTCGAGCGAGGCATGGCTAGAATCAGCATCATAGATGAGCGTACCGGAACCACCCGTGGTTAAAAGCTCGATCAAAATCGAATGAGGACGTGTGCCATTAACGATGTGAGCACGAGGAACGCCAGCTTCAAGCGAAGCTACGCAGCTTTGCAGCTTAGGAATCATACCCTTGGAAACTTTTCCTTCGGCAAGCATTTCGCGTGTTTCGTCCAAAGACATCTGAGAAACAAGCGAATCCTTATCGCTAAAGTCCTCATAAAAACCATCAACATCGGTCAGATAAATGATTTTGTGAGCGCCCAAAGCAGAAGCCAGAGCAGAAGCGGCAGCGTCAGCATTAATGTTGTAAGAACCGCCATCGGTGCCCTTAGCAATAGTTGCAACAATGGGAATATAGTCGGCATTGATGAGTGCCTTGATGTAGGCAGGGTCAACGTCAATAACATTACCCACACGACCGAGGTCGGCGCTCTTCTGTTCTGCAATAAGCGTACCAGCGTCGGCGCCATTAACGCCAACAGCCAGGTTGCCATGGGTATTCATAGCAAGTACTAGCTCTTCGTTAACCTTGCCGATGAGCGTCATCTTTACAACATCCATGGCTTCGTCGGTGGTAACGCGCTGGCCATTCTTGAATTCAACAGGCAAGCCAAAGCGCTCCATATTCTTGCTGATAGCAGCGCCGCCACCATGAACAATAACGGGATTCATACCCATGATTTTAAGCATGACGATGTCGCTCATAACAGCGTCGCGAAGATCAGTATCGACCATGGCAGCGCCACCGTACTTGATAACAACGGTTTTGCCGGTTGCGATTTTAATCCAAGGAAGTGCCTCGGTGAGTACCTCGCCGGTATGGCTTGAAGTTAGCTTGCGATCTTTTGCGTATTTCATGAGCGGTAATCTCCGTTGATCGAGATGTATTCGTGAGTAAAGTCACAGGTCCACATAGTGGTTTCAAACTTGCCTGCACCAAGATGACAATCGAGGACGATTTCGTCTTCTTCAAATCGTCGCAGTGCCTCATCTTCGTCAAAAGGAACGGGCAAGCCCTGTCGCAACACCGGCATACCCATGATGTCGATGTTTACCTTTTCTTGTTCGAAATAAGCGCCCGAGCGACCAAGAGCACCAGCAATACGGCCCCAGTTTGCATCGTGACCAGCAATGGCGGTTTTAACCAAAGGAGAATTTGCTACCGTACGAGCAGCCATATCAGCTTCTTTAGCGGTAGCGGCGCCCGTGACATTAACGGTTACCAGCTTGGTTGCACCTTCGCCGTCGCGTGCCATCTGGCGTGCAAGGTTTTGGCAAACCGCATCGAGTGCTGCCGAAAATTCCTCAAGAGCAAGGGATCCTTGCTCGAAATAAGCCTGCTGAGCAGGTGCATCGGCGGCGACGTCGCCTGCAGTACTCTTTGCTGCAGCAACTGCCTTGCCTGAAGCAAAAGCTACACAGGTATCGTTGGTTGAAGTATCGCCATCAACAGTGACCTTGTTAAAGCTCTTGTCGGCCGCAACGCGCAGGCAAGCGTGAAGGTCTGCCGGCGCAATAGGAGCATCGGTTGTAATGCAAGCAATCATGGTTGCCATGTTCGGCATAATCATGCCGGAACCCTTAGACATGCCACCGACCGTAAAGGTGATGCCCGCGAACTGGGGATCTTCGCTCACGTAGTTAACAGCGGCTTCTTTAGGAACCGTGTCGGTAGTCATGATGGCGCAGGCAGCATCGTGACCATTCTTGCCAAGCTTGGCGTGAAGCGCAGGCACGCCGTACTCAAATGGCTCCATACTCAAATGAGTACCAATAACACCAGTTGATGCAACTAAAACATCTTCGGCCGAGCAAGCAATGGTGTCGGCTGCGATGCCCGCCATACGACGAGCGTTTTCCAAACCAAGCGAACCAGTAGCGGCGTTTGCGGTACCGGAATTAATAAGCATCGCACGAGCATAGCCATAGCCAA
Organism: Bacteroidaceae bacterium; assembly: GCA_963604935.1. Lineage (GTDB taxonomy): Bacteria > Actinomycetota > Coriobacteriia > Coriobacteriales > Eggerthellaceae > Anaerotardibacter. The sequence continues at coordinate 21,821 of CAVCRX010000033.1, read as the reverse complement.
TGCCATCTAAATGTTCACGAGAAATAGTTACGGGTGCCGCGCAGAAAATATTCTGAGTAAACACGCCAGCAGCAGGACAAAGCTCATCAGCTTCTACCAGCGCCATATCCAAGCGCTCAGGATTCTTACGAAAACCAGCGTGAATGCCGCCTGCCTTAAAGCCAAGCGCGGAAGTGACTCCTCCTTCAGGAATCACCGTAATTTTATTGTTCATAAAGAGCTCCTTTTGGGAACTAAGAAGGATTTGCAACAGTAGTAAGAGCAGTATTGGCTGGCAGGCCTAGGACCAAATTAGCGCACTGAACTGCCTGACCTGCAGCACCCTTGACAATATTGTCGATGGCGCAGGTGGCAATCAGGCACTTTGCGGCTTCGTTAAGAGCAATGCCCACATGAGCAAAGTTTGTACCTACAACCGAGCTTGTCTTAGGCTGCTGGCCTTCAGGAAGCAAGGTAACGAAGGGAGAATCCGCATAGGCCTCGGAATATCGTCGTCGGAAGTCGGCCAGACTCATCGAGCTGGCTTCTTCGGTCAGTTGCAAAGTAACAGTAGAAAGCAAGCCGCGCGATGCGGGAGCCAAATGGGGCGTGAACACCAGGCGGCCTTCAATGCCAAGAATCTGTTCGATTTCAGGGGTATGGCGATGATTTGCAACGCCATAAGCCTCAAAGTTTTCGTTAGCGGAGCAGTAATGAGTACGCGCCGTAGCGCTGCGTCCGGCACCCGTTACACCACTGATGGCATCAGCAACCACAACGCCCTGTGAAAAAGGAACGCCTGGAGCTGCCGCCAGAGAAGTAGCGGTTGGATAGCAGCCAGCGCAAGCAACCAAGACAGGCTTGCCTGCTGCAAAATCTGCTGCACCACGAGCTATTTCTTCAGGATGAGTTTCGGGCTGGCCAAAGCAAGCCGTAGCCAAAAGCTCGGGGCTTGTATGATCAACCTTGTACCAAGCCTCATAGGTTTCTTGGCTGCGCAGGCGATAGTCTGCCGAAAGATCAATGACAGTAATGCCGTGCTTTAAGTATTCAGGTGCGCTCTTCATTGCAACGGTATGAGGTGTTGCCATAAAGACCAAGTCGCACTCAAGTACCGCTGGGTCATCGTGACGCGAAAAGGAAAGGTCGCACACTCCCTGGAATGCAGGATAAAGGCTTGCAACAGAATTGCCGGCGTCCGAATTAGAGGTAACCACATGAAGATCGAATTCAGGATGTCGCAGGACGATGCGCATTAACTCCGCACCTGCATACCCTGCTGCTCCAATAATTCCGACCTTATACATGTCTAACCTTTCAATCGCACCCCGCAGGGTTGGTTTTACCCCGAAGGGCTTCACGCCTTAGAGGTTTGCTTTTTGAATCTCTAAGGCATGGCGCAAAAAGCGAGCTTTAAGCAGATTTCTGCGCCTAAAAATAGATAGGATTCAGAATACTCCTTTTTGCAAGTTTGAATCACCTGAACTTAGGGCAATTCTTTGTTAATTTGCCTCGCGTTTGTAGGTATCTGATTAATACGAGCAATCTGTGCGCATTTCGCGTTGCCTGCGATAGACTACAATTCATTGTTATTTGATGATAAGGAGTCCCCATGAGCAACGAGGGCAAGAAGGTACGTACTCATTACAAGGGCTATCTTGACGATGGTTCCGTATTTGATTCTTCCGCAGGTCGCGACCCACTAGAGTTCACCTGCATGGCTGGTCAAATGATTCCTGGCTTCGACAAAGCCGTCATTGACATGGCTGTTGGCGAAACCAAGACCGTCCACATTCCCGCTGCCGAGGCTTATGGCGAGCATGACCCCGCTATGGTTCAGTCGGTACCCACCGCTAACTTCCCTGGCGCATCCGAACTGCCCGTTGGCGAAAAGGTTTGGCTGCAGGGCCCTGGCGGACAGCCCTTTGCTGCTTTGGTTGTTTCTGTTGATGACGAAAAAGTTGTCTTTGACATGAACCACGAGCTTGCTGGCAAAGACCTGAACTTCGACATCGAGCTTGTTGAGGTTCTTGACTAAAACTTGCTTGCACTGGCTCGGCGCTTATACAAGGTAATCTGCTTGAAGCGCCACCCCATAAGCGCATGGTGAAAACCCAAAAGGCTATCGCCCGTTTTGCTATTCAGGAAGGCTAAGGTCGACATTGACCTTAGCCTTCTTTCATGCACTCACTGCTTCATGCATTAGTATGCGGATTTCTTCAAAATCCTCTTTATGGTTTTCAGAGCGAAGCCTTCAGGGTTCCACCTTGCGCTTCATGGAGCGTCGGCTTTGCTATGCGCCTTTACGTGTAACAGCCAGATTTTTATGCTCATTTAGCTCTGTAAAGTTTTTGCAAAGTTTAACAATTCGGCTTTACCAATTCATGATGTGGCCTTTACAAGATGTTTGATTTGTTATCCTAGCTCTGTGCAAGTTGAGCGTCTTATTACGAGTGCCCAACTGCGTAAATCACACTAAAACTTGTCATGCAGGAGCGTTCATGGACCTAAGTCTTATAGGTTTTATCGACCAGGCAATGCAATACCCGGTCTTGTGGCTCATTCTTATCTTAGTTTTGTTTGTAACTATCGTTTCAGGCGCAACCGATGCTCCTAATGCAATTTCTACTGCTGTTGCAAGCCGCTGCCTAAGGCCAAACACTGCCATTGCGTTGGCGGCCGTCTTTAACATGGTGGGCCTTATTGGCATGACCTACATTTCCACCTCGGTTGCTTACACCATGTTTAACATGGTCGATTTTTCGGGTAATACAGAAAACGCCCTCATGGCGGTGCTTGCAGCGATGGTTGCGGCGATTATATGGGGCTGCGTTTGTTGGCTCTTTGGCATCCCTTGTTCAAAGTCACATTCTCTTATCGCAGGCGTCACCGGTGGCGCTATCGCAATGAATGGATTTGCTGGCGTTGTGCCTGATCAGTGGGCCAAGGTTCTTATTGGTATGGCATTTTCGCTTATTGCCGGCTTTTTGCTTGGTTGGCTCTTTAACAAAATTGTTGAGTTCATTTGCAAAGGAATGAATCGCCAAACAGCCAATAAGTTCTTTAAGGGCTGCCAGGATGTTTGCGCCTGCGCGCTTTCGTTCTTGCATGGTGGCCAAGACGGCCAGAAGTTTATGGCTATCGGTATTCTGGGTATTTCGCTTTCTTTTGGTCAGTCAGTACCCGACGCCAACGGCTTCCCCTTGTGGCTCATGATCATTAGCTCACTTGCTATTTCGCTTGGTACCGCAGTTGGCGGAAAGCGCATCATCAAAACTGTCGCAAACATGACCAAGCTCGAGATTCACCAGGGCTCAGCAGCTAATTTCTCTACGGTATCCACCCTTGTTACCGCATCGCTCACTGGTATGCCTGTTTCAACAAGCCACTGCAACAGCTCCGCAATTATGGGCGTTGGCGCCTCACGCGGCCTTAAAAAGGTAGACTGGGGCATTGCAAAGAACATGCTTCTTGCCTGGGTTATCACCTTCCCTTGCTGCGGCTTTATTGGTTATGTGCTTGCCCTGTTATTCATGATGATTCTTTAACGATAGGGGCAACATGCATCGTGCGTCATGCTTCGTTTCAAACGAATTTGATGGCGCAAGTGTCAGCGATGTTTTGCGAGGTCAACTGCAAATCGGCCGCAAAACAATTCGTCATGCTCGCTATATAGAAGGTGCTATTTTGCTCGACGGAAAAGCATGCCGCACTGATGCGACTGTTACTGCCGGACAAGAAGTCTCTATCGTGATTGCCGACGATATCGTTCGTGCTTCTAGCCCACAAATTACACCTGAATATGGCCCGCTTGAGATTCTTTACTGCGACGAAGATTTAATAGTCGTCAATAAGCCGGCGAACATGGTCGTACATCCGCGCGTTGGCAACACACAGCACACACTCGCTAATTACGTCGCCGGTTTTCTTGAAGAATTGAGCAACAAAGACGATAAAGACTGCCAAACGGTCGCAGGCACAAACGTTCACCCGGTTCATCGAATCGATTCCGGAACAACCGGGATTGTTATTTTCGCTCGAAACAGCTTTGCGCAATCTCAGCTGCAGCATCAATTTCATAAAAGCTTCCATCGGGAATACCTTGCTCTTTGTCGGGGGTGGATTCCCGGGAATATCGCCGGCCCCGCCGCAAGCAGCCAGTGGCAAAGCGTTGATGCCCCTATCGCGCGCCAAAGCGACTGCGTATCGACCCGCTTCACCGTTGTTGGCGACGCGCCTTGTAATAAAGAAAAAGCAAAAAGTGCGCTTACTCATTTTCAGGTTCTTGCTCGCTTAGAAACGCAAGTCCCTGGCAAAGAAGGCTTACCAGAAAAAGCCTCTCTTTCAGTTGTGCGCTTGAAGCTTGAAACAGGGCGCACTCACCAGATCAGAGTTCATATGGCTCACCTAGGTTATCCCTTATTAGGAGATCCGCTTTATGGAAGCACATCTTGCCTGCTCAGGCGTCCTGCTCTTCATAGCTGGCGTATTAGTTTTGTGCACCCCGTTGCCAAAAAGCAAATCAAACTCGAAGCCCCACTTCCCGCTGACCTGCAAAAACTCTTACGCAATTCATCAGCACTCCATAAAGATAGCGCACACGGCAGCTATCGACCATAATGAAGACGACAGCAACCAGGTAAGGCAGCAACAAATACCTTGCCTGCGCACACCCTAAGTTTTATTAGCAAAGGAAGACCATGACCTCCCTTGTTTCAAATATCTCAAACTCAGCTAGCCTTGTTTCGGATGAATTTGCCGCCCAGCTAAAATCCATTGCTGGAGCCGAAAACGTCCTTCTAAATGAGCCTTTAGCTAAGCACACCACCTTTAAGATCGGTGGGCCCGCAGATGCTCTTGTGCTGCCCAGCACCACGCAGCAAATACAACAAATCATCTTGGCCTGTACAGAAAGCAAAACCCCTCTGCGCTTCATGGGACTTGGCAGCAATATCCTTGCTAGCGATGCTGGTGTACGTGGCGTCATCGTCAAATTTGCCGAGAACTTTTCTTCTGTCATTATCAGTGGCACTACCATCCTTGCTCAGGCGGGAGCCTCTAACGAAGAGGTTGCCAAAGCTGCCCAAAGTGCAGGGCTTGCCGGCTATGAATTTGCAAGTGGAATCCCCGGCAGTATTGGCGGCGCAGCCATTATGAACGCCGGAGCTTATGACGGCGAATTCAGCAATGTCGCCGTAGAGCTCACCTGTCTAAGCCCCGAAGGAAAGATCGAGAAAGTTAGCGCTGAACAGGCTTCTTGGTCGTATCGTCACAGCATGATGATGGACAAAAACTACGTTGTACTTGAAGCAAAGCTCCAACTCCACCCGGGCAACAAAGAAGAAATTCAGGCACGCATGGATGAACTTCGTCAAGCGCGCGAATCCAAACAGCCGCTCGAAATGCCTTCTGCAGGATCCACCTTCAAGCGCCCCGAGGGTTATTTTGCAGGCAAGCTTATTCAAGATTGCGGACTAAAAGGTTACAGCGTTGGCGGTGCGCAAGTTTCTACCAAGCATTCGGGATTCGTGGTCAACACTGGCGGCGCAAGCGCAGCGGATGTAATTCAGCTTATCCAAGACGTCCACGATTGCATCTTCGAAAAAGAAGGTGTTCATATGGAGCCAGAAGTTCGTATGTGGGGTTTCGAAAAATAAAATATACTGTTGCGCATGGGGGGCATACAAAAGGGGCAAGTATGAAAAAAGCAATGGTATCGGAGTGGACACGCCAGGAATTATGCACGACGCTCTTTTCTCTTATGCGCGAAAAGCCACTCGATAAAATTAGCGTTCGAGAAATTTCAGAAGCCTGCGGAATTCCCCGCTCAACCTTTTACTATCACTTCACTGACATCTACGACTTAGCTTCGTTTGCTCTTTCCAGCAGGCTACTTGAGTGCCTAGGCTCTGATGGCGACTGCTTTTTATGGGGCGATGGGCTCTTGGTTTTATTCCATCGTTGTCGCGAACATCGTGCAGTTTGCCGCTGTGCGGTCAACAGCTCACACCTGTGGCAGATGGCCGACTCTTACTGTAAGCGTTGCATGAACGGCATTATGACTGGCCTGCGCAAACTCCCCGAATCGGAAGGCGCCAACGAAGAATTCCTTCGTTTCCTGGGGCTTTTCTATGGGCACGCAGTCTTAGCTACTGTGGTTGCCTGGTTCAGAAGCGACATGCATGAACCTGAAGAAGAAATTGTTGCTTCTATCGACTTCATTGTTAAAGAAAACATCATTTCAACCTTAAAACGCGCGCAGGGACGCTCCCCTTTCCAGCTAGCTCTCGACTCTGGCCTAGCCATAAATTCACGCAAAATCGTACAGAATTACAGCGAATAGCCGCTAAGTGTTCGCACCCTCTTTGCTTCTTCAAGCTACAAAAGAGCCAAAATGTCCAATGTGTGAACACGTTCACGAAACAGTTTCGTAACAAAACAAAGCCGCCACTCTGCAGATGGTTTGGCGGCTTCCCTCTTCTTAAAGTAAAGATGTCTTAAGAATCTCAAAGGGGTTTATCTGAGCTTCTTAAGAAAAGGATTGTTTGTAAGCAATACGTCCTACCAAAAGTATGGGGCTTTTGGCTCGGCGCTTACAGCGAACTATTTGTAAGGAGAGAGGATAAACTATGTGGTACCTCAACGATGAGCGTGCGCTTATCCAGCAGGCTGCTCGCGAGTTTGCACAAAACGAACTCGCACCAATTGCGCTTGAGATGGACGCTTCCGAGGAATTCCCTCTGAAGCAGTTCAAGCGCGCAGGTGAACTGGGCTTTTTAGGAATCACGATTCCTGAAGAGTACGGCGGAAGCGGCGCTGATTACACTTCGCTCGCTCTGGTATACGAAGAAATTGCTAAGGTTGCACCTACCATGTGCGTTGGTATGGGCGCTCACAGCATTCTTGCCGGAGAGCTCATTATGCTCTTGGGTAGCGACGAGCAAAAGAAGCGCTGGCTCGCACCTGCAGCAACCGGCGAAAAGATTCTTGCCTGCGCTCAGACTGAGCCTTCTGGTGGCATGAACCACACTGAGTGGAGCTGCCGTGCGGTAGACGATGGCGATTCGTTCATCATCAATGGCGAAAAGATCTTCTGCAGCAATTTGAAGGTTGCCGACGCCTATGTTGTACTCTGCGTAACCTCTGATCATGTTGACCCCGTTACTAAGGCTGGCATTAGCGCCATCGTTATCGACGCAGACACACCAGGCCTGAGCTGCGGCGCTTACGAAAAAAAGCTTGGCTGGCATGGTTCTGCAAGTGGCTCACTCACCTTCACCGACTGCCGTGTTCCTAAAGAAAATCTGCTTGGCCCCTTAGGCGGCGGCCTTGCCGGCTTGATGATTTCTGCCACTAACGAGTTTATGACCTGCGGTCCTATCGGCCTTGGTATGGCAGAAGGCGCCTATGAAATGGCACTTAAGCAATCCCGCGACCGCATCCAGCGCGGCAAATCTCTCTACGAAAATTACCAGGTTGTCCGCCACATGCTCGTTGATATGTGGACCCAGATTGAATCTTTACGCGGCTTTGTTTACACCACCTTCGCCGAAAAAGACGAAGGCAAGAAGTGCTTGGCTAAAGGCCGCTTAATGAAAGTTCAAGGCGCACTGACCGCTGAATATGTTGGACGCCAGGCAATCCAGCTCTTTGGTGGCCTGGGCGTTTGCACCGAGGTTGGCGTTGAGCGCTTCTGGCGCGATGCAAAAGTCATGTGCATCGGCGGCGCTGCCCTTGAAGCTCTTAAAGACGACGTAGCCATGATGATTGGCAACAATATCGAAAACGCCTAAAACAAATTTCCTGGATTTTCTGCAACAAAACAAATTCGATAAAAGGGGACCATCATGAAATGCTCGTACGTTTGCACTCCTGAAGAAGTACAAAAAATGTATGCCACCGAAGGAGCAATGAATGATTGCGAGGGCCTGTTTGCTGCCTGGATTACCGATCCTGCAGCTATCAAGGCAGCTTTGCCCGAGCAGCTTACGCCTATCGCACCTGTTTGCACTATGTATTCCATCAACGTTCAGAGCGCAAACTTCTCAACCGCCTACAAGGAAGCTGCTTTAGTTATTCCGGTAATGTTTGAAGGAACGCCCGGCCTGTATCCTATTTCAATTTTGCTCGAAGGAACCGACAATGCAATGCTCGTCGGACGCGACCAGCTGGGTATGCCCAAGAAGCATGCATCTATCAACCTTTATCGCAGCGGCGACGCAATCCATACCGACATCACGCGCCTCGGACGCAAGATTATCGATCTTGACCTGGAAATTGGCAATTACAACGACCCACAAACTGCTCCTCAGATTTTTGGCGACACCTCAAAGCCCCAGGACGGCATGCAGTACTTCTACAAGTACGACATGGGCCAAGACGAAAATGCACGCATCTTCGTTGATAATCTGCGCCTGCTTTCCTATCGCGGCGTAATGGATTTCTCCACCTGGGAAACCTGCGGCATTACTTCAATTGCTTCGGAACCTTCCGACAGCGACCCTTGGGCAATGTTCCCAGTAGTTAAGCCTCTTGGCGGCGGCTGGACCAAGTTGAACATCAATCTGCTTGGTGTAAAGAAGACCACACCTATCGAGATAAGCGACGAAATCGTCGGCAAGCTGATTTTGGGTAAGTATGACTCACCTCAGATTGGCCGCCCAACTCGCATGTTCTAGTTCGAGTGCCTAACTCACACCGCGCGTTCTAGTTTGATTGCCTAACTCATACCCTGCGCTCTAGCCCACGGGTCCGAATTTATACGTTTAACTCGCGTGTTCTAAGCGCTAACACAGCGGGGGCGAGTGATTCTGTCCCCGCTCCCGCTGCAGAAGAAACAAAACGTCAAGCGAAAGGAATTATCATGTTTGACTTAAAAGGAAAAGTTGCAGTAGTTACTGGTGCATCAAGCGGTCTTGGTTCTGACGCCGCACGCGATTATGCTCGCCAGGGTGTAAACCTTGCCCTTCTTGCCCGCCGTGAAGAAAAGCTCGAAGCAGTTGCTGCTGAATGCCGCGAGCTCGGCGTTGACGCTATTGCCCTTAAGTGCGATGTCTGCGACGAAGAGCAGGTCAAGGCAGCAATCGAAAAGACCATGGAGCACTTTGGTCATATTGATATCTTGCTTAACAATGCTGGCGTTGCTGTTCGTGGTGGCGTAGACACGCTTACTCAAGAAGACTGGAATCGCTCGATGGACACTAACGTGAAGAGCATCTTCCTTGTAAGCAAGTATGTTGTCCCCCATATGATCGACCAGAAGTACGGAAAGATTGTTAACGTTGCTTCCGTTAATGCCATCATCGCCGACAAGGCCGACATGTTTATCCGCCATGGTTACAACGCTTCCAAGTCTGCCGTTCTTGGTTTGACTAAGGGCATGGCAGCAAGCTATGGCAAGTACAACATCACCGTAAACGCAATTGGACCCGGCCTGTTTGAAAGCGAAATGACCGAAAATACCCTGTTCAAGAGCGAAGCATTCCTGGCTGGCTACAATGCTCAGTGCCCCATGTGCCGCCCTGGCAAGCATGGTGAAGTTTCTGGCCCGGTACTCTTCTTCTCAAGTGATTTGTCGGGCTATGTTACTGGTCAGTTTGTTGTTATCGACGGCGGTACCAGCCTGGTCTAATAAGGCCCGCAACATAAATAATCCCTTGTAGGTGCTGCAAGACCAACAAGCCCTTAACACTGCAGCACCTACAAGCTCCAAGGCTACAGCATCTACAAGCCTTGATGACCGTAGCCTGAGGTAAATCCTCCTAAAACGTAAGGCTCGCAAGCATCTGCCTGCGAGCCTTATTCGTTTGTCTATGAAGCTGCGTCGACGCTATATCAACGGACACTACAAAACGCCAAACGGCGGCGCCAAAGTACTAAGCCAGCAAACCAGCGAGCCAAGAACCGATCTGCAAACCAAACCGCGGATTAATCAATCTCATACACAAACAAGCCAGAGCGAATCTTGGGCTCGAACCAGGTTGATTTGGGAGGCATAAGCTGGTTGGCGTCAGCGATAGCAAACAGATCTTCAAGATCAGTTGGGTAAAGAGCAAAGCAAACCTCAGCCTCGTGGCCATTTACGGTGCGATGCTCAAGCGCCTTAACGCCGCGGGTACCGCGAACAAAGTCAATTCGATCGTTGGAACGAGGGTCGTCAATCCCCAAAATGGGATCAAGCAAACGATCCTGTAAGATTGAAACATCCAAGCGGCCAACAATCGAAGAGCTCTTAGTGCCCTTATAAGTCAGGCGATACCACTCTTCGCCCTCAAGTAAGAACATGCCAAAGGTGCCGCGCTTATTGGGACGAACTGGCTCGTCAAAGGGGCCAACAATGTCGAATTCTTCGCTCACCATTTCCAAGAAGCGCTCTTTGCTCAGACCATTTAAGTCCTCAACCGCACGGTTGTAATCATGCACTACTAGCTGATCGCTAGGGAACATTACCGCAAGCATATGCTCGGTTGGATAAGGATTACCCTCTGCATCAGTTGCACCACGCTCAGCACGACGAGTCATTCCGTAGCGCATATTTGCAGCTGCACGATGGTGGCCATCGGCAATATAGAGCGCATCGATAAATTCAAAGGCGCGCTTCATAATACGAACCTCGGCAGGATGGTCGACGCGCCAAACGGTATTCTGTACGTCATCAGCGTTAAAATCGTACAAAGGCTCACGCTGAGTAACCTGATCCATGACCCAAGAAATATCTTCGTTTGCACGGAAAGCCAAAAAGACAGCACTGGTATGAGCAGCACAAGCCTCGATATGTCGAATACAGCCGTTTTCTTTTTCGACACGAGTGCTTTCGTGGCGACGAATGGTGCCGTTTTGCTCTTCGCCAACATAGACGCCACCCATGACACCAGTTTGACTAGTGCCATCGGCGGTAGTTAAGCGATAGAGGTAATAAGCAGGCTCTTCATCGCGGAAAAATAGCTCATCATCCAGGTACTCCTGCAACATTTCGCGTGCTTTTTCGCAGGGGAATTCAACGATACGTCCATCAGCTTTTGCATATGTTACGCCCGCAGCATCCACGTGCATGAAGGTGCGTGGATTCTTTTCAAGAATTTCTTCGGCTTCTTCGTTTGAATAAAAGTCGAAAGGCAATGATGAATAAGCTTCAGCAGCCTCGGGCGTTGGGCGCATGCATTTAAAAGGGATTACACGAGCCACATTTCCTCACTTTCGTGCCTGCCAAACAGGCTAAATTGCAAAAGGGCGCAGTACGCCCGGGTTGTTACTGAGTTAATTTTTACAAACTAGTTTGTCCAACAGATTGCAAAAGTTGAGCTTTTTCGGCGGGCTTTTAGCAATTGTTCGGCAAAAGTTTGTGAAAGCTTACTAACTTACTCGCTAGCTTATTCGCCGTAGATTTTGTCTGCGTTTGTTGCAGCAGTGCCCCAGTCCTGGTCGTTAGGCCTGGGCATCAATCCACCGCCAAGCAGATGAACATGCAAATGCTTAACGCTCTGGCTTGCATCCTCGCCAGTGTTCACCAGCAAGCGATAACCGCGCTCGGTAAGACCCTTGATTTCGGCAACCTTTTTAACGGCACCAAAGACATGACCCAGGGTTTCCTCGGGGACGTTATCGCCAATATTTGCGTAGTGATCTTTAGGAATAATAAGGGTATGAACAGGCATTAAAGGCTCCATGTCATCAAAAGCGATGACGTATTCGTCTTCGTAGACCTTAGAAGTTGGAACTTCGCCTGCACCAATTTTGCAGAAGATGCAATTTTCGTCCTTCATACAATTCTCCTTTTATCAGAGGGCTTTAGCCTCAAAAGTTTTCGGATCAACAAACAAAAGCAAAAGAGTTCTAAACTTGCGAACTCTCATAACTTTGCGGTTCATAAGCCTTAAGTTTAGCAGTCAAATTGTCAGGTACGAGCACAGCCATGTCAGCGGGAAGAGGAGCCACCACCGAAAAACGCCTGCGCTCTACTGGGTGATCCGCCTCCACACTCCAAGAATGCAGCGCCGGACGATCAAGCAATAACGAAGCTTCGCCATAGGCAGCGTCACCCAAAAGTGGATGTCCTAGGTGTTTCATGTGCACGCGAATTTGATGAGTGCGACCTGTCTCGAGCACTAAACGCACTAAAGAAACCGTACCCTCGCCAGGCAGCTCAAACTCACCAAGCACCCTATAGTGCGTTACTGCTTCTTTGCCATCCGCTGTCACATCAAAGGAGCTTGGCAAATCTTCAACACGCCCAATAGGGGCATCTACCAGGCCAAACTTGTTCTCAAAAGAACCTTTACATAAAGCCAAATAAGCACGCTCAAACGAAGGGCTATGCAGTTGATCCTGCAAGCGATCCTGTGCATATCCGCTGGTAGTAAAGATGACCAGCCCTGTTGTGCCTAAATCCAAGCGCGACACAGGATGAGGATTGCACGTCCGCCCTGTCTGTTTGAGATGATGCATGAGGTAGTTGATCATGGTGCCGCTATGATGCCCGCGACTTGGATGAATCACCAAGCCAGCGGGCTTATTGACTACGATTAAGTCAGCATCTTCAAAAACAACCTCAAGCGGGCCTTCTTCAGGGGTGACCTCAGAAACTTTGGTTGCCACATGCTCGTCGCTAATGCAAATACTTAACTCTTGTCCAAGCTCCACTAAAGTGTCGGTACGCGCCGGTCTGCCATCAAGAAGCACTCCACCCGGGACATTTCGGGCATGACGAACTCCCCTTCGGCTTACAAAAAGCTTTGTTCGAAGGACAAACTCGATGCTTTTCCCTACGTAAGGCGCATCGACTATGCAAGTGAGCATTCGCAAATTTAGCCGTAAATCTTCTTCATTTCAGCCCAAGCGGCATCGGCTTCAGCATCGATGTCTTGGATAATCTGAGCAACCGGACGCACGGACTTTACCATACCAACGATGGAACCGGCACTAATGCAGCCGCGATCAAGGTCTCCCTGTACGGCAATGTCGATAGAATCGCGCACCCAGGCGGACTGTTCTTCTGCGGGGGCATTATTGTCAACAAGCTCCCAATAATGAGCCCAGAAATCGTTCTTGATACAGCGCACCTGCTTGTGGTTGCGCTTGCCAGTGATGTCGATATCGCTATCTTTTGCTGCAACAATTGCCTGCTTATAAGCATCTGAGATAGGGCATTCGTCAGATGCAAGGAAGACAGTGCCCATCTGAACACCTACCGCGCCAAGAGCAAGGGCGGCTAACAGTCCTCGACCATCTGCAATACCACCGGCTGCGATAACAGGAATGTCAACCGCGTCCACAACCTGGCGAACCATCGGCAAGGTTTGCATGCGACCGATGTGACCGCCGCTTTCCATACCTTCTGCTATGACGGCTGTTGCGCCAAGATCCTGCATTTTCTTTGCAGCACGAGCATGAGGAATTAAGCAAATTGCTTTTACTCCGCCTTCAACCAAGATCTTCACAACAGAATCTGGCTTGCCAGCGCTAATAGTACAAACGGGAACCTTAAGCTCCACACACTTACGAGCAACATCTTCGACGATCGAAGACTCCATGATTAAGTTAACTGCAAAGGGCTTATTGGTATGAGAACGAACGATGGCAACCTGTTCTTCAACCCACTCGGGAGTATTAAGACAGCTTGCAATGACACCCAAGCCACCGGCCTCGGACACAGCTGCCGCAAAAGCGCCGTCAGAAATATGAGCCATACCACCGGCGATGATGGGATATTCGATGTTTAGCAAATCACAAAGTTCAGTTTTCATACCTATTCCTCCCCAGGAAATAACCCCTAAAACTTGCCTTAATTTTAGTGATGAATGCCTTAAAAAGAATCGGATAATGCCCTAAAGCTGGGCAAATAGTGCTCAAGCAAATAGCAAACGGCAAAAAGTCCTTTAAAAAGATTGTTAAATGCTTAATCTGAGGCAAGTAATTAATAAGATTTAAGACATTCTTTAAGCGCTATCCCGTACAATTAGAGAAGGTACAAAACGTCTGCCTATGAGAGGGGTTCTCATGTCTTACAAAAAAGTTTTAGTCGCATACGACAAATCCGAACAAGCAAAGCGCGCTTTATCTGCAGCACTCGAGCTTGTCGACGCTGGCCTGAGCGAGCGTGTCCTGGTTGTTTCGGTTTACGATGCCGAAGCCGAGCAGGATCCTACTTTTGAGATTGCTTCTCTGATGGCTGGCGGCCTTATCAATGATGCTGCTGGCAACAAGAAGCCCCTTATCTCTGAGCTTGAAGAAACTATCGAGGCTGAATTTGGCGAAAAGCGTTCCTGCATGGAACTCATGGCTCTGCGCGGCAAGCCTGCTGAGGTTATCGTTAATACCGCAAATGATATGAACTGCGACCTTATCGTTATGGGTTCTCGTGGTCTTGGAGCAATTCAGGCTGTTCTGGGCTCTGTTTCTACTGCAGTCCTTCGCAACTGCGCCGACCTGCCCGTTCTTATTACTCACTAAGGACTGAGCTGAGCCGCTCGGACGGAGCTTGTTGGAGCTTGTTGGAGCAAAACAAACAGGAGCCTGTTCGGGCTTCATGGTTCAACTGTTCAAAAAGTGCAAGGTTTTTGGCCTTGCACTTTTTTCATGCGCTCAGGCCTATGGTGCGCCTCTGGTACACAATGAAAGAACTTGCGCGTACCACATCGATCATCACTAAACGATTTTGCACACACAGGCCTGTTGCGCTTTTTGGTTTTTAAAAGGACATTCGTTAAGCCCTATTCCTAGTTCCGTCTTTATTACGCTAGAGTCGTAGAGCAAAAAGGAGCGAATTATGAAAACTCACGCAGAGGGCATGCGTCCCGCAAAAGCAATTCAAAAGCTCAAGCATGGTAACGAGTTCTACCAAAAGAACGACCACCCCATGGGCGATTATTCTTCCGCAATCCGCGCTTGCCACATTGAAGGCCAAGAGCCTTACGCAATCGTCATCACTTGCTCCGATTCCCGCGTAGTACCTGAGGCCATTTTTAACGTAAGCCTTGGAGATTTATTTGTTATTCGCATTGCCGGCAACGTTATAGACAATCACCAGCTCGGAAGCATTGAATACGCCGCCGGACACCTTGGCTGCAACCTGCTTGTCGTTTTAGGTCATGACCATTGTGGAGCCGTTGATGCTGCAATCAATCATGATCCCGATGGTTACATCAAATTCATCACCGACGAAATTTCACAAGCTATCGGCGACGAAAAAGACGAAGTGGAAGCCTGTAAGCTCAACGTTCGTCATAGTCTTGAGGTCATTGAAAGCAGCTTCGAAATCCAAAAAGAAGAGAAAGCCGGACTGCAGGTTGTTGGCGCTCTTTATCACCTTGAAGACGGCAGTGTCGAGTGGCTCTAGCCTGCAATTCTAGAATTTTAGATCACGACATCATTGCTTGAATCAATTGCAAATCTATTTGATTCAAGCAATCTAAGTAGCTCATCGCGACTATGAATCCCCAATTTTCTATAGGCGGACCATCGCGCTGAATTAATAGTGCCAACGGCATAATGTAGTTCTTGCGCTGCTTGCGGACCGGTTTTGCCCTGAACGAGCTTTACAAGGACATCCGACTCAAGAGGAGTAAGCCCTCTACTAGCAAAATAGAGAGATACGCTTTCTTCGTCTATCTCAAAATCACAAAGCTTCTTCGAAGTTTGCTCGGACAGAATCAAATAAACCAAAGCTCCAAGAGCAGCAACTATAAACAAAAACTCAAAGGCTGGAACTATAGCTCCCGTAAGCCAAAAACCACCATGAGTTACCGCCGAAACGTAACCATAGGACATCTGATCCCACCAAGCATCGGTAAGCCAACGTGCTAAAAGCATGGTCAGACCAAAGATTGCCACATACAAAGGAAAGTCATTCGATGTTAAATCAATCTTTCCTTCGACAACTATTGAAACCCAAAAGGCAAAAATCAAAGCTAATAAAACAATGCGAATTCCACAAGCTAAGCCAACAGCAAAAAGAGTTGCAAGAACTAATGAAATACAAATAAAGCAAATATTTCGTACTTTCGAAGCTAAGTACAGCAACAACACCACTAAGAAGGCCGTTTGAATCCACCAGGTGAAGTCATCTGTTGCGGGACGCCATGCATCTTCAAAAATATAACCACATAATGCAAATAAAATAGAAATAGCGCCAAATCGTAAGCTCCCCACATTGCTACTCATTAGATCAAAAGCATCAACACTAACTGAAGAGTTATCAATAGAATTATTTGAAGCATGCAGAGCAATCGAACAAACAATAAAAAGGATGAAAGAGACAAGCATCATCCCAAGCCATAGCTCAAATGATATCAATGAACTCAGCAAGAATAAAACCAGGAGCACGCCAACTACTACCGTGGCTTTCTTTGTGTGCCTCAGCGAAACGAATGACGCCTGCACTATTTCGCCAGCTTGCCTTGGAGTAACTCCTATACGTCTTAGACCAAAGACAAATCCACCTGATAAAGCTAAGGCAAATCCGACCAATAAAGAATGAAGCTGACTAACACGCCAAGCAGTATCTCCAAAAAATGAGATATGAGGAACAAGTACCAGGCCGACAAACAGACTGAACGAAAGAAGTAAAAGAGCAGAAAGTAAATTCCGAACATTAGAGGTCAAGATAAAGCTATGAGAAGGCAAATCTACAAGATTCTCGTCTTTGCCTTCTGCACTCTTCAAGTCACTAGGCACAGATAAATAAGAGTTCCTAAGCTCTTGAACAATATCATCAGTATCTTGCAGACCTATCTTTTTATAAGCACGTTGGAGATAAGTGCGAACCGTAGGAGGCTTAACACCCATCTTTTCGGCTGATTCCTCGGAAGTTAAGCCTTCAATCTTAAGAACAAGAGCTTGGGCTTCTCGGTCAGAAAGAGCAAATAGCTCAACAAGCCTAGAGCCATCGTTTTTGCATTTCTCGTAAGGTTCAGGGTCACAAAAGAGATTCATGGGAGCTTGATGTATAGCCACAAAAACTGAAACATCAAGCAATAAAATCAGAATTAGACAAACCGCAGAAGTTTCTAAAGTCCAAGAAATTGAGCCGCATAATCGATTAAGCAACCCCCACGATAATTGGCCGGCAGCCAGAAAAGATATAGCGAGGGCAGCCACAACGGAAGCGTTATTCCTGTCGTTGTTACCAAACAAAAGCTCAAGCAATTTTTTGCAAATAAGAGCAGACAGAACATAAAGGCAAAACGCAAAAATAGCCGAAAGTAAGACGTAGTTAGCAGGAATCAACCAACACACAAACCAAAAGCCCTCAAATAAAATGCCCCAGATAAAACAAAGCATCAACAATCCGAGGAGCAGATATAACTTTGGACGCTCTAATGATTTAGAAGGGAAAGACTCCCCAGAAAATGACAAGGCCGAACAAAAAGCCGCAATAGCACCAGCTACTCCAAGCAACAAGCGTCCCATCAAAGGGACATACAATGCCCAGTGCGAAGGAATCCATCTGGGTAGGTTGTTTGGCGATTGGACTAAAAAACAAATAGAGCCACAAAGGAAAACTATTCCTGCACATGCAAGTATAGGAACTAAGCGCTTTGCCTTAGCTCCACAAGCAAGACTAATAACTCCAAGTGCCGCCACGGACCCAAGGAATGCGCCAGCGATTCCAAAGAGGAACAAATTGGCTTGCCAACCAAAACAAAGGACAGGCAAAAGCAGAACTAAAGCAAGCTGGCTTAAGCTTACGGCTTGCAATATTCGTTTTCTCCCCATCATTCCTCTTCCCTGGTCTTAAATTCCCACCAATCCATTAAAACTGATAAAAAGGCTCTCTACCAGCCAAAACCCTCGTAATCAGCAGGTCCATAAACTCTGATGACAGACTTTTTGAATCCTTAACTTTAACGTTCAATGCAGCAATCCACTCGTCGACAACAAGAAAGGACAAAAATGGCACAGATCAAAAAAGCGTTTGCAAGCTTGAGCATCTTTATCCTTGTTTGCATGCTAATAAGTCTTGGCGCTTCTTATGCCGGAGCAAAAGAAGAAGATCAAGCAAGCAAGGCCGTGGATGAAATCGCCCTTGCGGGTAATATATAGAGTATGACTGCAACCCATAAGGAGGACGAATGAACAGTACAAAACATCGCGCGCTTGGGCTTGCGATTCTCGCACTTGCTGTTGTATTTATTGCAGTCATCTGCGTTTACCTTAGCGTTTCCTCCCAGTGCTATAGCAATGAATACTGGTGGATTACGCGCCTTGCAGAAAATGAAGGTATTGCTCAAATTATCGGCTTAGGGCTTGCAATTGTTATCGCAATACCCACGGGAATCCTTTTGATGCTTGTGTCCTTGTCGGGCAAAACAACAATCATTGGCGCTCGACTTATCGCCTACTTAATTCTTATTCTGCTAGGGCTAGGCCTTGCGAATACAGCTCTAGCTTTAAACGATACCCAGGCAAAACTAGATAAAGCTAAAGCGTATGCCCCCGGAGCATACTTTGGGAACGAAGCTTTCGTGCAGGAAACCCTCGCAAGTATCCAAGAGGCCGACGACGATTCAACTTGGCTACTCTACATTGGGCGCAGCGATTGCTCCGACTGCAAAGACTTTGAAAGCGCTTGGAGTAAAGCTTATTCCAAAGGCAAAACTGACTATTCATTAGCTGTTTACGACACCACGCTTGACAGAAATGGCAGCCAAGCAGGAGAAATGAAAGCTGTGCTTGATGCTTGGGGCGTTGCTTCTGTTCCGAGCGTCATAGAGCTCAAGGGAAATACTGTTGTAAAAATCTGGGATAAGCCAAGCGAATCAATCGCAGACATTAAGAGTGCGGCACAATCCTGCAAGGAGCGCACGAATTACGTCAGCGCAGATTAGTCAAAGCAGCTTTTTCGCAACCTAAAGTCTCCTTTGTAACTCAAGCGTCTTGCTTGCAACTAACACAGCTACAAGCAGTGTAATTAATACAGCTCAGGACGACGATGCTCCAGCACAGGCATGCGTGAGCGAACGTCACCAATGAGCGACGTATCGATTCTTGAAACAACAAGCGTTTGGCTTGGACCCGCAGCGGCAATTACTACACCCTGTGGGTCCACCACACAACTCTGACCTATATAGCCATTGTCAGCGCGGCTCACACCAGCAACAAACATTTCGTTTTCTATAGCTCGTGCGGCCAAGAGCGTCTGCCATTGATTTGCCTTAAGTTTTCCGTCGACCCAGGCAGCAGGGTAAATCATGAGCTCAGCACCGCGAAGGGCTGCATAACGAGCGACTTCAGGAAAACGCAGGTCATAACAAATTCCCAAACCAATCTTTCCAAAAGGCGTATCAACTGGATCAAAGAGATGATCGCCCTTGCCCATGCGATCCGATTCACGCGTGAAGTCCGTATCAAACAGGTGAGTTTTGCGGTAAACACCCTGCATATTCCCCTGATTATCAACGCACACAACCGTATTAAAGGGGCGCCCGTCAGAGTTTAATTCATTAACGGTATAAACAATCCAAAGATTATGCTTTGCGGCAAGCTCATTTATGGCCGTCACAAATGAACCATCCAAAGATTCCGCAGCGTTAAGAAAATCGCCAAGGTCTCGCTCATAGCGAGTCATTAAGCTTTCAGGAAATACAAGCAGGTCAACACGTGCTTCCTTAGCTTCGTAGGCGACGCGATCAACCAGGTTTACCACATCACCATCTTCGGGGTGGCAAGTCTGAGCAAGACCAAGCATGAATTTCATATGATTCTCCTGTCGCTAAACAGTGTAAATAGCAGTGCCTTCTGGCTGGCAGCGCGACACATAACGCAACTAAATAGGCCTAATCACAGGCGGCCTACCCGTAAGAGTAAGCTTGCAAAACCTAAGCCGCTCTATAGCGCTCTGTAAACCGAAAGCCTGCAATCAATATAACAATGCCCCAAGACAGGTTATGTCTTGGGGCAAAATTCACGAAGAAATCGGCAAGTGTTGAAGTTTAACCGAAGCTTAACGGCTTGTTTGCGTCTGCAGTGGGCCGACTCTTAGCGTTTAACACCTGACCCAAATACACGCATGCAGCGGATTAAACCTGCACTTTATGCCTGAGGACCAGCAGCCTTAATCTCGTCAGATGCATCGGAGTACTTTGCATCAAAGTTTTCTTTAAACATTGCGGAAAGCTTAGCTGCAGCCTCTGCGTAAGCTTCTTTGTCCTGCCACAGATTTGCGGGAACCATCAAATCGTCGGGGCAACCGGGGCAGCTCGTAGGAACAGCAACGCCAAAGTAAGGATCAGTGACGAAGTCTGCCTTTTCAAGCTCACCGTTCAAAGCAGCGGTAACCATTGCACGCGTATAACGAAGCTTAGTGCGCTCGCCCGAACCGTTCCAACCAGTATTTACCAGGTAAACGTTTGCGTTCTCGCGAACAACGCGCTCGCGCAGCATGCCGGCGTAAACCAAGGGGTTCAAGGGCAAGAAGGGCTCACCGAAGCAAGTGGAGAAAGTAGGAACAGGCTCCTTAACTCCAATTTCGGTACCAGCAAGCTTAGAAGTAAAACCAGACAGGAAGTAGTACTCAGTCTGAGGAAGGTTGAGCTTGGAGATTGGAGGCAAAACACCAAAAGCGTCAGCAGTAAGGAAGATTACCGTGCTAGGCAGACCGCCCTTGCCGTCAAGCTTAATGTTGTCGATGTGCTCAACAGGGTAACCAACGCGAGTATTTACTGCCAAAGAGTCATCGTCGAAGTCGAACTGACGAGTGTCTTCATCCATGACGACATTTTCAACCAAAGCGCCAAAGCGAATTGCGTGATAAATGTCGGGCTCGTTTTCTTCAGAGAGGTTGATGCATTTTGCATAGCAACCACCCTCGAAGTTGAAGACGCCATCATCGGACCAGCCGTGCTCGTCGTCGCCGATAAGCTGACGTGCAGGGTCGGCCGAAAGGGTTGTTTTGCCAGTACCAGAAAGACCAAAGAATACTGCGGAAACGCCATCTTCACCGATGTTTGCAGAGCAGTGCATGGGAAGAACACCCTGCTGAGGCAGGATAAAGTTCATGATGGAGAATGCAGTCTTCTTAATTTCGCCTGCGTACTGAGTACCGCAAATGATAGCCAGATGCTTTTCGTAGTCGAGCATGATGGCAGCTTCGGAACGAGTATTGTCGCGCTCAGGGTCGCACTTAAAACCGGGAGCAGCAATGATCGTGTAATCTGCTTTAAAATTCTCGAGCGCTTCTGCGGGCAAACGACGAAGCAGCTGATGAATGAAAAGATTCTGAGAAGCAAGCTCATTTACGATGCGGAAATTCTTAGCGTATTTGGAGTCTGCACCAGCGCAGCCATCGAATACGTAAACCTCTTTGCCAGAAAGATATTCGCAAACGCGCTCGTACAAAGCATCAAAGGTTTCCTGAGAAGTAGGCTGATTGACAGAACCCCACTGAATTAAGTCATGAACACCTTCGCTGTCGACAATGAATTTGTCCTTTGCAGCGCGGCCAGTGTATTTACCGGTCTCGACAACAAGAGCGCCAGTTGCGCTCAAACGACCCTCACCATTGAGGAGCGCAATTTGGGTAAGAGCTGCCGGTTCAAGGTTGCGATGAACTTTCGCTGCGTTGATTCCCAGCTTCTCCACGCCATACGTTTTCACTTTTGACATTCCTTAGAACTCAGTGCCGCTAGGCGGCAGGTTGCAAAATGTTTCTACGCGGTTAAAAACGCGCGTCAGCCGAAATTATACGCGCAAATGCGCTATACGCGAGTACAAGAATCAAGCAAGTTTTATTATGAGTGCTTTTTACGTCAACTAACTTTGCAAAAAGTTAGTTAAGGATTACTTAAAATGGCTGGTACAGACTTATGCGCGACCTCTCTACGCATGAGATCCCACCTAGCATGGCG
>CAVCRX010000032.1:1247-17298 GCA_963604935.1 Bacteroidaceae bacterium | reverse complement strand
TTCAAGAATTGTCTGTAGACATGGCTTATGAAGTGCTTCTATTTGGTGTTTACAAAAATAAATACCCAGGTCAGAGGCTTGTAGTCTCATTCATATCTGTAGACAAAGAGGTGCTTTTGCTTCAAGCTAAAACCTGTAAAGACAGGCGAAACCAAGAATTATTGTCAGAAGCTCAGAAGATACTGAGCAAGCACAAAACAAGGCAAACATTATGACTACTAATAAAAATCAAAATACGAGCTTTAGCCAAACAAGTATTACGGAGCAATATCACATAAATGCAGGAATTGTTTTGTGGCTTATCTGGTTTGTTTTGCTGGTTAGCACTCCCTTCTTTATTGAGAGTCACGATTTACCTTCAGTATTTTCTTCGGCCTATGCCTTTATTGCTGTTGGCTTCCTAGCGGGAGTTCTTACTTATAAGCCCGTGAATATGAAGTTTGCAGAAAAGCGGCTGACCGACATCAAAAAAATCGCACTTATCGCTGGATTGATTGTTACTGCCATACTGGTTGTTCCTGAATGGTATTTCCACCTGCGTGCCTTTGCGGGATCTGCTCTCTCCATGGAAAAGATCGCGCCCTATGTACCGCTTATGGTGGTTTTCGCAGACATACCGCAGGCGCCTTTTGGAGATTTATCAGCACTGCACCATATATTGCTATTTGTTTCGGGCTTGTGCTGCGCCTTTGTAGGAGCAGCAGGAGATAAAGCCCTGAAAACTGGGATCGCATTAGCTAAAGAAGAGGCCGCCCAAGAAAAGCATGTTTTCGCTATTGCCGGGCTGTTTGCTTGCGGTGCCTTACATCCTGGCATTTGGGGATGGCTAGCCCATACTTATGGAACAGACTGGGACGATGCAGTTATGCATGACCTCCTAGGCTTTATGGGTTCTTCTATTTTCGCGCTGACGGTTAGCATTGGCTTGGCATTTATCTTGTATTGGGGAAACCGAAAGCTTAAAGTCCAAACCCCAGGAATGCTCACCGCATTCGCATTAGGCGAACTTGCCTGGAACCTTATTGCACGCTGCGGCAATGCTATTGAAAACATCGTCCTAGTTGCACCAGTTGCCTCCGTATTGCTTGCGTTTCTTGAAGGCTTGCTGCTTATCTTGTTTTTTAGAAATAAGCCTCCAAAAAGCGGCAGCGACTCTTCTTTAAGACAAAAGGATTCTCTGAACAGCCAAGATGAGCCTAATCGAAGCGAAATTTTCAATACAAGCAAACTTACTGATCGCGAAAAACAAGCCATCGAGCTTGCCTTACAGGGGCTAAACTCAAACGAAGCTGCCGAGATTGTCGGCGTTAAAGCCTCCACAGTTCGCACCTATCTACACCGTGCCTATCAAAAGCTTGAAATTGAAGGAATTGATGAAATTCGCTCAGGTAATCAAGCTAGCCATGCTTACAGTAGTAATCCTGAAAACCAAGAAGCCGAACAATATGAACAGCTTAATACTGATAACGATTCGAGCGGCAAAGTTGAAACCCTCAGTTCAGCATGTCCTGAAAGCCTAGCCAATAAAACACCAGGTCTCGATACTCCCCTGTTCATCTTGATAGCTGGAATGTTTTTGCTTCCCCACCAATATGTTGGAACTATCGCAAGCTGGAATTCGAGCCATAGCGTCGTTATTGGATGCGGTCTTGGACTCATGATGGCCGGAGGTCTTCTTTCTTTAGCAAGACCCATCACAGAGGAAAGAAAAGTTTCGAGCTTGGCTAAAGGATTTTGTCTGCTGTTCCTTATTGCTTCGGGAATCGCGTTTGTAAGTGCTCAATACTTTTTTGCCCATCAGTTATCAGCCCTAGGTCAGAGCGCTCAGCTATTTTTGCTTGGAGCAACAGCTGCGTGCTTTAGCTTTTTCCTAGGCTTAAGCTCTCTCATTAGGACTCATACAGACATCAAGCCTTCGCTGTTTGGATTCGTTTGCGTACTTGTGACACTTCTGTTGCTTGCAAGTTATCTTAGCGACCAAATATGGGCGACACTCTGCCTCTTCTCGTTACTTGCTTTTGTCGGCCCTAAAGCCCTTGAGCTTACAAAAACGTCAGACGAACAGGCAAAAGCTTTTACTGCCACATCTTTTCTGTCGAACATGGATAAAATCCTCTTCGCATTAGCATCCTTGCCTCTTGGCGTGATTGCAGGAGAACTTTGGCGCGGCTTACAGAATCCTCTGCTATTAGTGATTTATGTCTGCTTCTTTATTTTCGCTTTTGTACTAATGGCTAGCGTTGGCACAAAGCAAGCTCTGGCAAAATCTGCCTCAGTACTCTGCTTCATCATTCTTGTTGGCATTGCCACCGTGGCCGACATCCCTCATGCCTTATTAATCTTGTGCGCTTTTGTGTTCTTGCAAACCCGCGTCATTAAAGCAGCTCGGCCTTATATCATCCTTGGCCTAGGAGCAGGCTTTTCTTTGGGGCGCCTAGGCTTTGACGCCTGGCGAGACCTCTTAGGAACAAGCTTTACCACCACCGAAAGCTTTGGCACAAATATTGCCTCCGCCGCGCTCGCCCCCGCTCTTATGGCCGTCTTAGCCGTTATTGGCTTGGCATGTATTCTTTATCTGAACAGCCTTTACTCAAGCACAAACCAAACAGCAATTAACTCAAACAAAGAAGAACGTGATGTTTTGTTCTTGCGCAGTAAAGGTATCAACGAATTAGAAGCTTTGATCCTGGCAAAAATAGCCCAAGGAATGACCGGCCCTCAAATTGCACGCTCACTCCATTATTCGCTCGGTGCCGTCAACTCGCTTAGAGCGCATGGCTATAGGACGCTTGCTATACACAGCAAGCAAGAGCTCGTTGACCTGCTGAAGTAGACTTTGTTCCAGCCATTCGCTCCCTAAAAATTTCGCTTGCAATAGGAATTTTGTATAAAAATTGGCAGAATCTCGGTTGCAATAGGAATTCCGCCTATTGATTGCTAAAATTTCGCTTGCAATAGGAATTTTTATCCTTAAGGGAGAAACAATGGATTATGTAAGTCGACCAGACTACGAGCAGCGCATAAAGAAGCTTCGTGCAACCGAAGATATAAAAGTCTTAACAGGAGTCCGCCGCTGCGGCAAATCCTCTCTTCTTCATTGGCTAAAAGATAATCTTATTTCCGAAGGCGTTGCTAAACAAAACATTTTCTATTGTCGGATGGATTCATTCGGAGTGCCTGTTGCCCCTGATGCAGAATGGCTTTTTAATGAAATAAACCAAGCAATTAACGCCTCGAATAAAAACGAATTTTTCTATGTCCTTCTTGATGAAATTCAAGATGTCCAAGGATGGGAGCGCATAGTAAGACAACTTCATACTCGTCCTAAAACCGATGTGTATATCACCGGATCAAACGCCTATGTCTTATCTTCCGACTTAGCCACCCTTATCGGCGGGCGCTATATTGAAATCAAAATCCAACCTCTCTCATTTGCCGAATATCTCTCTTTTGCAGATTTTTATCAGCTTGCTTATGAGTCAAAAACTGCCGCATTTGCTGAATATCTACGTTATGGCGGAATGCCCGCTCTGTTTCACCTAAAAGAACGCAACACAGAAGAGATTACACAATTTTTGCGCACGATATACGAAACTGTCATCCTCAATGATGTAGCCGCACGCACAAAGATTAACGACCTTGACCTTCTATCAATGCTTGTCCGCTATGTCTTCTCTACTTCAGGTTCATTGTTCTCTACCAATAAAATAGCCAACACTCTTACGAGTGCTGGCCGCAAAACTAGACCAGAAACTATTGATAGCTATTTACGTAGTCTAATTGATGCCCTAATTCTTTATGAATGCGAGCAAACGGGCTTAGCAGGGAAAGAAATTTTGCGGCCACAACGAAAGTTCTACCCTGTTGATATCGGCCTTCGAAACCTGATGCGAAACTTCGCACCGGGTGACTCTGGCTATCAGATAGAAAATGTAGTCCATAATGAGCTGATTCGCCGTGGCTGGAAAGTAACTGTCGGAAGCCTTCGCGCAGGCGAAGTTGACTTCGTTGCAGAAAAGGCCCAAGAGCGTTGTTATATCCAAGTAACCGAATCCACAGCGGATCCATCCACATACGAACGGGAATTGGCTCCCTTGAAAGCGATTAATGATACTTGGCCTAAATACATCCTTACCGCTGATTATCTAAATTGCGGAACAACTGAAGAAGGGATTGAAATCTGCAATGTAGTCAATTGGCTACTTGAAAAATAGGGGCTTCTAAAAACTCTTATACCGCCAGCCGCAAACAAGTCCTTAGCGATTGTCGACCTTTTCAGGATAAAGATCATGCTGAGTCAAGCGCTGCCAGGCAAGCTCTTCCCACTTGGTACCAGGCTTACCGTAGTTGCAATAAGGGTCGATGCTAATCCCGCCGCGTGGAGTGAACTTGCCCCAAACCTCGATATAACGCGGATCCATGAGGGCTACCAAATCCTTCATGATTTTGTTGACGCAATCCTCATGGAAATCGCCATGATTACGGAAACTAAAAAGGTACAGCTTCAAACTCTTGGATTCCACCATACGAATGTCAGGAACATACGAAATATAAATGGTTGCAAAATCAGGCTGACCAGTAATAGGGCACAAGCTCGTAAATTCCGGACAATTAAATTTTACGAAGTAATCGTTATCGGGATGCTTGTTTTCAAAAGCCTCAAGAACGCTAGGGTCATAATCCGTTGGATAACTTACATTCTGATTGCCAAGCAGCTGCAATCCTTCGTCCTCACGAGTAGACTTGCCAACTTCTACGAAGTCAGTGTTATAAATTTCGTTATTAGCCATTTAATTCATTCCTTAAGCAAGTAGAGGATCAACGCTTCCATTAAGTTCAAATGCACGCTTGCGATCGATGCAGGTACCACACACGCCGCAGGGCACTTCGCCACCCTCATAGCAGCTCCATGTAAGCTCATAAGGCACACCAAGAGCCAATCCCTCGCGGACGATATCAGCCTTAGACCACTGGACAAAAGGCGCATCCAAACGAAGCTCGCCACCTGTTCCTTGCGAAATTGCTGAACCCATTGCATCAACAAACTCTTGAGAGCAGTCGGGGTAGGCGTTGCCTGCCCAATCATCATGATGAGCGCCGTAATACAAAACGCTGCAACCCAGGCTTAGCGCCATGCTAGCTGCAGAAGAAAGGAACAAGCCGTTTCGGAAGGGGACATAGGTGCTCACAGGAGTGCCCTCTGATTCCTTTAACTGATCAGCGTAGCTTTCTTGAGGAATAGCTTCGCTGGAGTGGTCAAGCAGCGAACAATTGCTGTCAGCAAAAATCTCACCCAAATCTAAAAAGCGCTGTTCAACGCTGTAATGAGCCGCAACAGCTTTGGCGCTTTCAATCTCGCGCGCATGCTTTTGGCCATAGCTAATGCTTAAGGCAATAACATTTTCGGTGCCATATTTATCGCAAGCCATCGCAAGCAAAGTGGTGGAATCTACACCGCCGCTGCAAAGAACCAAAGCTTTTTCACTCATTATTAAAACTTCTTTCTAACTTAAACTTCGCAATGCCAAGTCTGTCGGCCTCTTGCTTGTGCCCACAACCTGTAAAAACTAAACACCGCGACTTTCATTAGGCCAAATAATCTTATGGAGCTGAACTTGTACCCTTGCTTCCCGTAAGCCTTCTTCTTGCAGATAGGCAACTATTTCGGCAGCTTCAATTTGTCCAGCAACCGGGCTAAAAAGAACAGGACAGGTTTCAAACAGATGATTCTCAAGAATCACCTGTTTAGCCACCTGAAGGTCTTCTTTGTTGCCAACAACAAACTTGACGCAATCGCCCTTGCCTAGTAGCGCGTAATTTTCTGCCAGCATCTTATCGGCCATACCAGAGCTTGGCGATTTGCAATCTACGGTAAAGCCAAGGCGACCACGAGCTCCCCTATCTGCAAGCGAAACACGTAGCTTGGCAAGCTCGGTCAAGTTGACCGCCCCGTTCGTTTCAATCTCAATGAAGGCATCGGTATTGCTTGCCAATAGAGCCACCAAGCTAGGCAACAAAGGCTGAAGGCAAGGCTCTCCGCCCGTCAAGGTAACGCAGGGCGTCTTTTGGCTTTGCACGTACGCCAAAATATCTTCGATAGTCATATCTTCCGCTGAACAGGAGGCTGAACAAGCCCACTTTGTGTCGCAATAAGAACAAGCCAAATTACAACCAACAAAACGGATGAAGGTACTGGATTGTCCTACATGCAAACCCTCACCATTAACGCTTACAAAGCGCTCAGCAACGGGCATGGTAGAAGCAGACATTCCTAGCGCTCCACCGTATAAATGGCGCAATTATTAGGGGTTTCGTATACGTCGATTTGGCTTACTGGCAGGCCCTGCTCAATGAGCTTGTCTGCAAAATACTTAGCAAAGTTTTCTGCTGTGGTACGGAAAGGCACCACCGAAAGAGAGAACTCTTCTTTTTCCAAGCAGGCAATAGTTTCTGGCATCAAAGAGCCTTCTTCGACAATAAAGGAATGATCGAAGGCTTCGGTTAAATCGCGCAAGGCTTTTTTGAAATCGCCAAAATCGATGACCATATCCTTCATCTGGCCTTCAGCCTGCAAAGTTTCCGTGGAAAGATAAGCAACCACGCGCCAACGATGACCATGCAGATTTTCGCATTTGCCATCGTAGTCAGTTAAGAAATGAGCAGCATCAAAGCTGCTTTCAGTTTTGAGTCCGTACATAGCTTGGCCCTTCTTATAAGCCCCAGCCATGAACAAACTTAAAGATGCAAACTTAGGCACTCAAACACTACATGCACACGAGCATGTCATGTTGCAGTGCTACGTTTGTGCCGCAATGCGCAAACGCTTTTCAAGCGTTACTCTACCTAGTTTTGTTTAATGACAGGAGGCTTTCGAACTGTCTCTTCAATTGATGGCAAGTATAACAAACCAGGGAAAATTTCCCGGCCTAAGAGCCGCCAAGCTCTAAATCAACAGATGCTTTTATCGGCGCTCTTAAATCACCAAGCCGCGCTTCTTTGCCTCATGCTTAAGCTCGTCTCTGAAATCGGGATGAGCAATTGCAATCAAGCGTTTTGCACGCGTCTCAAGATCCGCCCAACGCAAATCTGCAATGCCATACTCAGTTGCTACGTATTGCAGGTCATTGCGAAGCGAGGTAACCGCACTACCGGGAGCCAGCATCGGCGCAATCTTTGAAACGGGGCCCTTCTTAGCATGAGCAACACTTGTAATAGCAATGAAACCACGGCCGCCCTTTGAATGCTTAACACCACGAACAAAGTCACATTGGCCACCACTAGCACTGTACTGGCGTGGGCCAATAGACTCAGCACAAACCTGCCCTGTTAGGTCAATCGAAACCGCAGTATTGATGCTAACCAGGTTGTCATTTTTTGCTATTACGCTGGGATTACACACTGTGTTATAACTGCAGAACTGAACCTTGGGATTTTCGTTAATGAAATCATACAGGCGTTGGCTACCCGTAGAATAGCCACCCACAGAAACTCCGGGCATAAATGATTTGCGGGAATTATCAATAACACCAGACTGCTGCAAGACAACAAAAACGTCTGAATACATTTCGGTATGGCAACCAAGATGCTTCTTGCATTGAAGGCCTTCGCCGATTGCCTCAGAAATGCCACCAATTCCAAGCTGAATGGTGTCGCCGTCGTTTACGCGCTCAACCACCAGTTCAGCCACCTTTAGTTCTTCGGGGCTTGGCGTAATAACAGGAGCAATATCAAGTTCTTCAGGCTGTATAAGGAATGCGTCAATTTGCGAGACATGGTAGTCGTGAGTGTCGCCAAAAACGCGTGGCAAATTAGGATTGATGTTTGCGATGATGCGCTTAGCGCTGCGCACGCCACCAGGCACAAAGCCAAGAGGACCAATGTTGCAATAACCACGGGAATCCGGTGGCGTCATCTGCACCAAGGCATAATCTAGGTCCTGGGCAGCAAGCATGCTCCAAACATCGCTAAAGTGCACCGGCACATGCGAAACGCAGGAAGCAAAGCCCGCACGCTCGTTAGGCCCTGCAAAGTATGTGTGATAGCGAAACACCTCGGGCGCCACTTCGCCCAAACGAGCAAAATCAACCGAGCCATTCATCCAGTTAGCCCAGATATCAATGCCGGCCAAAGAGCCTGCTTCCACGCGCGAGACAATCTCGTTCACAACCGTGGTTGGCACATGCAGGCCACCACAATAAATACGATTGCCGCCCGTGATGTAGCGGGAAAACAATTCTTCCATGGTGATTGTTTTGACCGCGTATTCCGCTTGCCAATTCTTTTCAGCCTCAGCTGAAATAGGTGTCTCACTCCAGCTCATAATGCCCCCCATTTTGCAAAGCCTAAGCTATTCCCCATTTTGCCTAGGCTTCACCACTCGAACGAATCTAGCCTGCATACATAGTTAATTAGCACACATAGTTAGCTACCAAAACGATACCACGCTAAAAACTTATCGTTACGGCAATTTGCTAAATCTACCTGCGGCCATGCTTTCCTAAAGGCATGTTTTTATCTGCCTTTTTACGCCTATAGGTAAGAACGCCAAAAATAACAGCGGCCGCAAGAGCCAAGACAATAAAGCCGATAATAAATGGCAGCAAGGTATCGCCCGTGTTGGCCAAGCCATAAGCTGCATTTGTTCCCATTGTGAAACCCATCACTTCCCCTTTACCTTAAAAATGAAGGCGAGCTGGCTTTACTATTCATAAGACCAACTCGCCAATACAAACTTACATCTACAAACTTGCGCCAAATCCAAGCAAAAAGATTCTTAGCGCTAAAGCTCTAAAAAACGCATTTAATAGCGATTATCAAAGATGCGCTTTGTCTTCTTTTCTGAGCGAGGCAGATATCCTACAGGAACGCCCTTAGGGTTAGGAGTCATGCCAAGCTTGCCCTTAAACAGCAGCTTCATGTTTTCCTCGATTGCTGCGCAAGCCTCGCCCACTGCCTCGGTCTCAAAGAAGACGGTCATGATGTCTTTGCCATCAACATGATCGATCATTACCTGATACTCAGAAGAAGCGCCATCGGTAAAGGCGATAATTTCCTCAATCTGAGCTGGGAACATGTTTACGCCCTTGACCTTGACCATATCGTCAGTACGGCCAGTAATAATGTCGATACGAGGATGCTTAGAACCACAGTCGCACTCGCCGGGTACGATACGAGAAAGGTCATGCGTACGGAAACGAATAAGTGGTGCGCCTTCCTTCTGCAGGGTGGTAATAACAATTTCACCAGGCTCACCATCGGGCACAGGCTCGCCAGTCTTAGGGTCAACAATCTCTAAGAAGACAAAGTCAGACCAAATATGCATAGCGCTGTCAGCCTTGCAGTTAATACCGATGCCAGGGCCGTAGACCTCGGTTAAGCCATAGATGTCATACAGCTCAACGTTGAGCTCTTCTGAAATGCGACGACGCATCTTTTCGCCCCAACGCTCAGAGCCAATAACACCCTTGCGCAGTGCAAGCTTGTCACGAATACCCTGCTTTTCAATCTCTTCAGCAAGAAGCAAAGCGTACGAACTTGTTGCACACAAAACAGTAGACTGCAGATCTTCCATCATTTGCAGCTGCTTTTTGGTGTTACCAGGGCCCATAGGGATAGCCATAGCGCCCAAGCGCTCGCAACCAAGCTGGAAGCCAATACCAGCGGTCCACAGACCATAACCAGGGGTAATCTGCACACGGTCGGCGGGAGTAATTCCTGCAAATTCATAGCAGCGAGCAAACTGAATGGCCCAGTCGTCTACGTCTTTTTGGGTATAAGGAATGATAACGGGAGTGCCCGTAGTGCCAGACGAAGAATGAATTCGTACGATTTCTTCTTGAGGGACGGCAGCAATTCCTAAAGGATATGCCTGACGCAAATCGCCCTTATCGGTAAAGGGAAGCTTACGAAAATCATCTAAAGTCTTGATAGCATCAAGATCGATATCGGCAAACTTCTTAGCGTAAAAAGGGCTACGACTTTTGATAGTAGCCAATTGCTTGAGGATAACCTCAAACTGCTGTTCCTGTGTCAGCTCCATATATTCACTCTCCTATCAGCGGCTATGCCACTGAATAATCCTTGCTCCTTGCACTATGAGCCTAATCTAGCGCGAAAGTGAGTCCACGAAAGATTGGGCAATATCAATGGCGCGCATGTTCATATCAACAAAACGTGGCTTCACGCAGGCTTTTACTGCTTCGCGCATTTCGTCGATACCAAGCTCGCCCGATAGTTCATTGTCAGTATAGAGCCCCGAATGGTTAACCGCAGCCAAAGTTACCGCCAACATAACGATATTCAAGGCTTTGCGAGACCCAAGCTCAGAGCATAGGGCAACGTCATCAACCACCAGCATATTGACGCCTTGGTTTTTAAGTTCGGCAATAACCGCCGAAGCATCATAGGGCTTAGCTTTAAGATCCGCTGTAGCAGGAGGCTGGCCGGTAGTAGCCAAAACCAGCAAACCGCCCTTGCGCAGTAAATTCAAGTTGCGCGCACCCTCGCCAGGCTCAAGCGCAATAAGCACATCGACCGAAGCCTTAGCGGGCAAAGGAGAAGCAACTACCTCGCCATGATTGCCCATGCGCACATGGCTGGTTACGTCGCCACCGCGCTGAGCCATACCTGTTGTCTCGCAAGTACGAACCTGCCAGCCTTTAGCAAGAGCCGCCTCAGCCAAAATGCGAGCCGCCAAAACTGAACCTTGGCCACCAATACCCGCAATAGAGATATTAATCATGGCAAACCCCTTCCTTGGGCGCTCCGGCAGGCACGCTTACACGCAGTTCAGGCTCGATTCCATAAACTCCATTTTCGTAAGGAAGAGGCCGTGCAAAACGAGGCTCATCAGCATGTTCACGGCGACCCGTCACATCAAGTGCCTGCACGTGACAAAGGTCGGTGCATAAACCGCAGCCAACGCAAAGCGAGGTATCAATGCGAGGGTGTTCGTTTTCATAATCCCAGCTCAAAGCAGGGCAGCCAATAGCACTGCAGCAAAGCTTGCAGCCGGTACAACGGCTTTCATCAAGTGTCACAGGAGCGTCAGGCTTTACAAGCGAAGTGCACGGACTCTGGAAGATAATGGCTGATGGGCCATCAAAATTAATGGCTTCTTTTGCAACAGCGATGGAATCATCCAGGTAGAGAGGATTAGCACGCAATACGCACTCCACGCCCAAAGCGCGCAAAACAGCCTCGATACTAATGGGCTTGGTCTTGGGGCCCATCAAGGTATTGCCTGTTCCAGGGTGAGGCTGCGAACCAGTCATAGCGGTCGTGGCATTGTCGAGGACACAAATGGTGATGTCATGCTGGTTGTAAACCGCATTGGCAACACCGGTCATGCCACTTGCAAAGAAGGTTGAGTCACCTACAAAAGCGACAGCCTTACACCCAGGCTCAACCGTTGCAAAGCCTTGGGCTTGTGTGATGCCCGCACCCATGCACAAACAAGTATCAACCGCATCGAGCGGCTGAGCATTACCAAGCGTGTAGCAACCAATATCGCCGCACATACGCACGTTGGAGCGCTTGCCCGCTGCACGCTTGACCGCATAAAAAGCACCACGGTGAGGGCAACCAGCGCACAAAATAGGAGGTCGCACGGCCAGCAAAGGATCTAGCGCTTGTGCAGCTTCGGCCTTGCGCTCGGGCTCTAAGCTTGCAAGCACCAAAGAGTACAGCTTGTCTTTAGCCACATCTTCACTACGATGCTTAGCGTCTAGCTCGAGCAGAGTTTGAGCACCGGCGCTTGTAAGTTTGGATGCGCCAGGTTCAGGAAGCTTGTCGTTAGGATCAATTTCTTCAAAACGAAGCCATTGCGCCTCGGCGCAACCAGCCTGAACCGCCTCGGTGAAATTGAGATGGAACTCGGTATGCTCTGGGTCGCACCAAGGAACCAAACAAACACCCGCACGCAGATGAACATCAAAGAACAGCGCCAAGCGCTGCAAGGTGTCTGTTGTGTCATTCTCGCAACGACTACGCGTCGTGCCATCTAGCTTGCCAAATACGTCGCAAGGCAGACGGAATTTACCTGCAAGCTTAAGCATTTCATCTTCAAGAACATGATCTAGTTCTTCAAAAACGATGACAGAGCCAAGGTCACGAGCCCAGTCGGCAACCAAATCCTCAGGGAAGGGATAAGGCGTGCCCACCTGCAAGAACTTATAGGCTGGCAAGCTTAGGCCTGCCTCTTTGGCCATCTGTTCAAGCAAGGCAAGCGCCTCTTGAACATATGAGGCTGAAATACCACCAGCAACAATACCCACACGTGGCGTGGTATAGAGCTCAGCAAAGGGAGCGTCCACATCAAACTGCTCAAGCTCTTCAGAAGAAACCGCAGCCAAGCCGCCAAGATGCTGAGGGTTAAAAACGCTCAAAACCTCATCAGTGCAGAAGTCCTGAGCAATTGCGCCCAAGCGCTGATTAATTTGAGCATGACCGAGCTTCGCCCGACGAGGGAAAATGACCCATTTGTCGTCCTTAGTAAAGCCCTCGGGCTCACGCGCTTCAAAACTATCAGGCACCTCGAAAAAGGTGGACGCATGGCAAATACGCGTAGTCGGACGCACGATAACAGGCGTGTTATAGCGCTCTGACAAATCAAAGGCGGCACGCATCATTTCATAACCCTGATCAGGGGTTGCAGGGTCTAGCACAGGAACCTTGGCAAAAGCAGCAAAACGGCGCGTATCCTGCTCGGTTTGAGAACTAATAGGACCCGGATCGTCCGCGACAAACAAAACCAAACCGCCGCCGGTACCAACATAGTTAAGCGACATCAAAGGATCGCTTGCTACGTTAAGGCCAACCTGCTTACAGGTAAATACGCCGCGTGCGCCCGCAAACGAAGCCGCGCTCAGTAGTTCGAGCGCAGCCTTTTCGTTAGTGGACCATTCAACATGTACGCCCTTAGCCTGCCCTCCAGCATGCTTTTGCGCAATAGTTTCGATAAGTTCAGAAGAAGGTGTTCCGGGATAACCCGCCGCAACACGCACCCCTGACTCAAGGGCTGCCAAGCCAAAGGCCTGGTTACCTGTGAGGAATCGTTTGGTCATTCTTTATCCTTTAAATTGAACTCACCCGTGCAAGATTGCGTTCAAAGCCCCCTTGGAGCTCAAGCAGCGCTTCGCAAAAACTATGCGTTAGCTGCGTCTTCCTTCATCTTTTTAATGAGGTCACGCATTGTTTCGTCGCCCGTACCAAGAATTTGAACAGCCAAAATAGCTGCATTTTTTGCACCATTAATGGCAACGGTTGCCACAGGCACACCGCTTGGCATCTGGACCATAGAAAGCAAAGAATCCAAGCCGCCCAAATCGCTTGTCTTCATAGGAACAGCGATAACAGGAAGAGGAGTATAAGCAGCAACAACGCCACCAAGATGAGCAGCCTTACCTGCAGCAGCGATGATTACACGAATGCCATTGCCTTCGGCATTGGACGCCCAATCATGAACAACAGCAGGCTTGCGATGAGCGCTAGCAATAATCAACTCGTAAGGAATGCCCCAGTCTTCAAGCTGCTTTACGCAAGGCTCCATTGCAGGCATGTCGGACTGAGAACCCATGATGATACCGACTACGGGTTTATCGCCAAAATTTGTGCTCATTACTCTTCCTTTAAAACGCAGATTTTTATATAGGCGCATTGTACACCAGCACGCCAACGAGATAATTTTGATACGCGCCGGTTTGGCCAGCCTCTAGCTAACCAAGCAGCTTGATAGCGGCAACTAGCTGGCTGGGGTCATTCACGATGGCCGAGGGTTCTTCTTTTGCCAGACTTATGCCGTCAAAGAATTTACCCCAGGTTACCGCAACCGATTTCATGCCAGCAGCATGAGCGGCCTGCAGATCAAAGGGGCTATCCCCTACATAAACGCAATGCTCGGCAGGCACACCCATAGCTGCTGCGGCGTTAAGCAAAGGCTCAGCCTCCGGCTTGTGCGCCGTACTTGCCTCAAAGCCGTTTACTACCTCAAAGAAAGGTGCCATCCCAAAATACTCAAGCCCCGCAAGTGCAACATGACGGCGCTTCGATGTAACAACACCCATGCGATAACCAGCATCTTTAAGAGTTTGGAGGGCATCCTGTAAGCCTGCAAACTGCCCGATGTTATGCACTAAATCGCATTCATTATGCTCACGATACTTAGTAACCAAAGGCTCAACCTGACTTGGTTCGTCGGCAAAAAGTTGCATCTGCTCAATCAGAGGAATGCCCACCTTGGAAGCGATTTCCGCATCACTTAGGTCGTGGCCTAAGACCTCGTTTAGAGCATAATGCATGCTTCCCAAAATCGCGTTGAAAGTATCAACTAGCGTTCCATCGTTATCAAAAAGCACCACCTGCACCTGACGCTCGGGTGCAATACCCAAAGATTCAAGTGCGCTTGGTGTTCCACTCTTCATTACTTCAAGCGTTTCTTGCATATATTTGCCGCTCCTTTAAACAAAACGAAGGGGACGCACCATGTGCATCCCCTTTCGAAGATTGATGTACTTAGCTTCGCACTAAAATTACAGACCCAAAGCCTTCTTTAGGCTTGAAACACGACGGCGAGAAACTGGGATTTTGTCCTCAACGCCATCGAGAGTCAGCAACAGAGTGCCACCAGACTGAGGCTCAACTTCCTTAACCAATGAAAGATTGACTAAGTAACCACGATGTACACGGAAGAAGCCATGACCATCAAGAGTCTTTTCAAGCTGAGCAAGAGAAACAGTGCTAAAGAAGCGATCGTCTGCCGTCTGCAGATAAGCGTAATCGTCGCGAGCCATGACAAAACGAATGTCATCAATGTTGATGAGAATCTTCTTGCCGCCCTTTTCGACGGGAATACGCTCGGCCTTTTGGGCCTTTGCATGAAGCATGACATGTTCACGAACGCGATGGATAGCCTGAGACAAACGATCGGTCTCAACAGGCTTTACCAGGTAGTCAACAGCTGCAACCTTGAAAGCATCCAGAGCGAATTCGCTGTATGCCGTAACAAAGACAACAGCAGGTGGATACTTTAAATGCTGCAGCGCATCAGCAAGCTGAAGACCAGTAGCTTCAGGCATGTTGATGTCCAAAAACATTACATCGCAAGGATATTCCTTGAGCTTTTCGATAGCTTCACGAACACTTGCTGCTTCAGCTACAACCTCGGTTTGATTGATTTCACTTAGAAGAAAGCGCAGTTCAGAGCGTGCTGGTGCCTCATCGTCAACGATAATCGCCTTTAGCAACTCGGGGCCTCCTTGATTTGATTTCTAAAATGCAATTTTCGAGTATAGCGTACCATGCCCAAAACCGCGCGTTTTAAATCTTCAAATCAGCCAAGTCGATGAAGTCTTCTTCTTTTTTATTGCCGTCTTCAAGCTCGCTAGCAACGTTGCTTTCGGCGGCTTTGCGCTTTAATTGCGCAAATTCATCGGCCAGTTCATCGTCGGTTGCATGGTCTTCGTCCAGTTCAAGAGCCCGCCCCTTCAAATAGAGCGTCACAAAGGTACCCTTGCCCAGCTCTGAATCGATAATCATCTTTGATCCTTCGCCAAAGTATCCGCGCAAACGATCATTTACATTCTTAACTGCGATACCCAAGCCCGTCTCCGAAACGGGATGCAAAATATTGTCGAGTGCTTCTTCGGTCATGCCAACGCCATCATCGCTTACATAAATGTAGATGTCGTCGCCCTTGCGCTCACCATGGATGCCGATAGTGAGCTTGCCCTCGGCGGGAAACGCGTGCTTGATTGAGTTTTCTACCAGGGGCTGAATCATGAACGAAGGAACTTCAAGCTCGCTGATTTCGTCTGGAATCGAAGAATCGATAGCCAGACGATCCTCACCAAAGCGGCACTGCTCAAGCGTAAGGTAACGAACCGTTTGTTCCACTTCGCGATTAAGACTAATAAGGTCAGAAGAATTTTCGAGCGTTGCACGATAGAAAGTTGCGAACTCGCGCAACATGACACGCGCTTTATCAGGGTCAATGCGGCAATACGAAGCCATCGTATTAATGGTATTAAACAAGAAGTGCGGGTTAATCTGCGCC
>CAVCRX010000032.1:0-1237 GCA_963604935.1 Bacteroidaceae bacterium | reverse complement strand
GCTCTGCAGAGCCTTGAGCTCCATGCTCGTTGCCAGCTTCTTTTGGTCCTCTAAACGCAGGGCAGAAATCTGCGTACTAAGCAGCTGACCAAAACCTTCCGCAATAGAAACCTGACTTTCTGTAATGCGCGAAGGGTCGGAATAGTAGAACTTCAGGGTACCCAGCGTGTCCTTGCCTTCGTTCAAAGGAACGATGATTGCCGCCTTAATGCCCTTAACAGGAGTAGGCAAGCCGACCTCAAGTTGCGAACGAAGAACGCGCGTTTTGCCATCCTTTACCGTGTCGGCTGTTGCTGCAGTGCGAATTCGTCCGCCCAAATGACCAAGCTCAGAGCGGCCAATGCCGCAGTAACCCAAAACGACCTTGTCGTCTGTCATTGCAACCGCGCAGGCAGCAACATTAGGGAGCAAGAGTTCGCAAACATGCTGCGCGCTCGAGGTGTCGTAACCATCGCGCATTGCCTCAAGCGTCTGGCTTGCAAGGTTTAAAACCTCAAGCGACTGCTTTGCCTTCAAGTGATCAGGGTCAAACATAAAAGCAAAGGTCAGCAGCAAAAAGAGCGTAAAGAGCAAACCCGATACAAACATGACCATAAAATTGTGCTCAGGGCCAAACATTGCCCAACCAAGGACACAGCCCGCAGCCAATGCCAAGCACAAAAAGCTAGCCTCAGCTATAAGCTGCAAATTGTTATGTGAAATTACGCTCCTAAAGCGCTTATCTTCGTCGCCCACAAGCTTTCCTTTCGTGGCAGTAATTTTCAAAAGCAAAACCAAAGCTGCGGTGCGCTGCAAAAAAACGTTAAAGGCCAGAATCAGACAAAGCGCAAGCAAAAAGCACGCCAGAAGATTCAGCTAAAGCAGCACAGCCAAAAGAAAGAATAGCGAAGCAGATTAACTAGAGCACGCCAAACTCGTTAGCGGCTAAAAGGACGCCACCTAAAACCAAAAAGCCACCAAATACAAAACGAAGGCGGCGCTCAGGAATGTAGTTAACAAGAGTTGCGCCCAAGAATGCACCAGGAATAGATCCGCAGGCCATAGCTAAGCCAACCACATAGTTAACGTTGCCCAAAAAAGCCTGAGTAATCGTGCCAGGAATAGCCAAAATCAAAATGGCAATAAGCGAGGTTCCCGAAGCTTGCTTCATCGAGATACCCAAGAAAGAAACAAACAGCGGCACCATAATAAAGCCGCCGCCAACACCAACATAGCCCGAGGCTAAGCCAGCAATAAC
>CAVCRX010000031.1:0-28592 GCA_963604935.1 Bacteroidaceae bacterium | reverse complement strand
CCCAAATTTTCACTCAAAAGGGGTGTTTTCATACACAGAGCCCATTCCGCGCCATTGATATGAGGGCCGATCATACACGGAGGCCATAACGCGCCATTTGGTACGGGGTCCGTCATGCATAGAAAGGAAAACGTGCCACTCTAGTTAGGGGTTATCCTACATACAGGCCAAAACGCGCCAGTCCATGTGAAGCCTATCGTACGCGGAGGCTGCTCCACGCCATCAAGTAGGAGCTTCATCATGCACGCAGGGTATTCCTCGTGAAATCAATCCGCCAGGCCAAGGCTTTCCTCTAGCTCATCCAGCGTCACGGTCTCAAGCCTATCAGCTCGGAAATCCTCGACCTTCTTCATGAGACCGTACTCGTGCTCAAAGCGGTCGATGGCCTCTTGCAGGGCTTCATTAACATAAAAGCTCCTCGACCTGCCAGTTTCCTTCGCAAGACGGTTGTAGCGCTCGAATATCTCGGTTGAAATCCTTATTGATGTGACTACGGTAGCCATATCACACCTCCTTGTTGTGTATTGCAGGTACTACTGTGTTACATGCGACACATGTAACACATCGTGGGTCGACGAAGTACAGACACAGAGAGATAAACGCGCCACAGCTGGCAAAGTGCGCACTGCATCTAGGATAAACACCAATCCTTGCCTGAGGCAAACACCTATTTCACCTAGGAAAAGTGCTCATCTGTGCTTTGGATAAAACAGGCTTTAGCCCTCGTGTTGTTATATTTTCCTAAGTTGTGAAGAAATTAAGGGGAGAAATCGTTTTGCCTTATATAGGCATTATTAAAGCTGACCAGGTAATTTGATTAATTAAAACCATAATTATTCCTAACTTTATATAACAAAGTTGAAATTTTGTTTAAATGCCTTAGACTGAAGAAAATTTCCAATAGCTCTTATGAGGACGATTACAAGCGATAAAACAACACTTGTAATCGTCTTTTTGTATGACCCTTTTGCTAAACGCTGTTCATGGGTTCCCCGGGTGGAGTTTTACTAGAAGAGTCCTACAAGACTCATCAGCTTGTGCAGCTTTTAACGGGCACGACTTAAGAGGTGTACTAACCATTGTAGCTTTTGGCGACAACATCTTAAGGGGAGCATCAGCCAGGTCAAGGCTTGGCGGGCGCCTCGAAGCTTTGTTGATCAAGAGATACTTGGTAAGTCATGAATTATAGGCCGTGAGCTACAGGGGTAAGAAGGCAAGCTTTCGGAGCTTGAAGAGGATAGCTATTAAGCATTCGAGGATTGGGTGCTGTTAGCTAAAGGATAGGTGGGATTATGCTCTCTTATAAAGGAGCAGGCGAGGCTAGTTTCTTGCGGCGCGCAGCAATTGTCATGATGACATGCCTATGCGCGACTGCCATAGTTGCTTTTATTCAGCCTGCAAATGCACTTGCAGCGGGTGAAGATTCACGGGGGGGGGTCTCTCAAAGTGAGTTAATCGTCCGCGGGACTGACACCCTGCAAATTGCTGGTGACTCTTTTGAATGCGCTACAGTTGCCGGTCTTGGTGGCTCAAGCCTGTATGCTGACGTCACTGTTAATAACACGGTGCTTACGCGCGACATGGAATATAAGTTTGATAGCGCCGACGACACTTTTGGCGTTGTCCAGCTTGATACCAAATCTTCTTACGTTGCCAAGCATAGCGGCAAAATTACGCTTGATTTTTACTCCGCTCCCTCTACTGAGCGCACCGAATCTTCGGCTTTGCTTTCTGCAAAAGTTTATGCCGTTTGCATGCAGGTAAACGGCAAAGCAATTGGCTCTATCGAAGAGAGCATGATTGGCATTCGTACCGCCAAGGAATCCGAAGCCGAGCTTGCAATTCAGGCTCCCACTCAGATTGTTCGTGGCGATAAAACCTACCGTCTTGTTGGTAGCAACAAGACTGCTCCCACCCTTAAAGACAATGTTCTGTGGGTCTCTTATGAAGAAGTAAGCGACACTCAGAGCATCACTGCTTCCGTCACTTACCTAGATGAGCAGGGTAATACCCTTGATAGCGATTCCTATATCCTTGAAAAGGATGAAACAAAGACCGTTTCTCCTCGCGAAACTGTCGAAGTAAACGATAAAGTTTATACGCCCATGTCGGCGGTGACCAAAATCACCCTATCCGCGGATAGTCCCGAGCAGCGCATTTATTGCGTGGCACGTGCCGAGGCTGATAAAACCACCCAAGAAGTAAAGCTGATTTATGTTGATTCTGACAACAAGCAGCTCATGGCCGACTGCGTAAATGTTGGCGTTGGCGGATACCTCTACGCTCCAGCAACAAGCTTCTCTCAGGCAAAAGATACTGCAGTTGTGCACTACATTCTTACCGGTGCAGTTGATAGTACGGGCAAGGAATATAGCGCCGACGAAGCAAAAGAGCTTTCCTTAACGCGTGATGGCGCAAAGGAATACACCCTTAAGTATCAAGCTGAAAAAACCAAGCTTACCTATACCGTTAATTTTGCCTTGGTAAGCGCTGGCAAAAATGGCAACACCAATGTCGAGCTTGCAAAGTCCGAAACTGATACCGTTACTTCTACCAAGTCTGCAAGCATTGCCCTTCCTGAGACCCTTGAGCAGGACGGCATTACCTATAAGCGTTTTGGCAACGAATCTAGCCTGAGCTACGCTTGGTCGGATTTGGAGAATGGTCGTCAGCTGTCTGATACGGCTTATTACGTAAGTTCCGACGTCGTCACACCTGAGGCTTATGACGTCACGGTTCGCTATGTTGATGCTGTAAGCGGTACAGAGCTCGGCACGGAAACGCTTAACTGTAAGCCAGACGGAGGTGCCCTCTCTATTACTTCACCTGAATCGGTGAACTTCGATGGTAAGACCTACGAGCGTCTGGGCGGCCAAAGCGCACCCATTACACATCGCTTCTATGCTCCCTATCGTACTTATACGGTGTATTACGCAGTGTCTGGCTCTTTGAGCAAGGGTGACACCGTGGTACATCGCACCGAAATCATCGATGGCGGCATTCGTTACTACACCATCGATAAGACCGGCAAGGTCACCGTTCGTAAGTCTTCCACTACAAGCGAAACTTCAAGCTCAACGAATACAACAGGCGGTTTGATTGCTGGAACCTCTTACACCACCGTTGTTTCTCGCGACAGCAATACTGGCACAAGTCAAGCTTCAAATGTCACAGCTCCCAGCGGAGATAGTGCCTATGAAGAGCGCATCAGTGACACCGAAACACCTCTTTCGCCTGCTCAAGACACCCAGGAAGGTCCTAACTTTGCGCTGATTGCTGGCGTGGTAGTTGCCCTTCTTCTGCTTGTAGGATTGATTGCTTTTGCAATTCGCAAAAAGCGCGCATCCGAGCAAGCTAATACAGGAATGGGGGCATAGGAACATGAAGATGAATCTAAAGAAGAATCTTTTTATGAAGAACACGAGTTCATCACGCGGCATTGCCGCAAAGGCCTCTAGGCAAGCTGCCTTTAGCTCGCTTATGTCAAAAGCTTTTGCCGCTCTTCTTGTTGCCTTGCTGCTGGCACTTGCTGTCCCTCTGGTGCAATCTTCTTATGCAGACGACTCGGGCGATAAACCTGTACCGGGTAAGAAATACGGCAAAATTACTTATACGCAAAACACGGAAAACAATGGCTTTCTGAATTCTGAATACGATAAATATCGCGATGGTGGCACGGCGCTCGGTATCGCCAATAGCTTCCACATTGTTGCCTTTGACACCTTGGATACAGAGGCAGATGTTTATGGCAACATTCTTGCTAAAAACGTGTCAAAGCTAGTGGACTCAGGTACCAGCAAAAAATTCGTCGATATTTATGGCTACAACACCTTAAGCTATATCCAGAATTACGACGGCACCTTCCCTCGTTTTGATAAGAGCAGTGACGGTTGCGTTGTTTTTGGTAGTGACGTTAACCTGACTACTCGCAACAATAATGAGCTGCTTATTAACGGAAGCCGAATCGAGAATCCAAATTCTGTAGTTCAAGACGCCGATACTGCGTCTAATCCCTTCATTAATCTTGAAACCTTAAAGTCGGAGCTCGACAATCTTCAGAATTCTTGGAGCAGTCAGTCTGATACTGCGGTAACTAAGGAATGGGCACAAGAAGGCAAAGTCTGCAATATTAAGGTTGATGAGGGTCACACTGGTTTTGCTTACGTAAACTTAAGCCTTTCTGACCTTGAAAAAATGACCGAGGGTCTCAATGTTGACAACCTGGATATCTCGAAGAAAGCTGCGTTGATTATTAACGTTGATTGCGAGGGTAAGTCGAGCATCGATCTCCCTAAAACCTACTTGCGTATTAATGGCGAGAAGGTTGGCATTGGTGAAACCGACGAGAAGTTCGGCGACACTGGCTATATCATTTACAACCTCTATAACACCAGCACAGACCCAGAGAATAAAACCGATGTTATCGTGCATGAGTGCACCGCTAGCATCTTAGCCCCTAATGCCGATTTGGAGCTTGGTAAAAACGGCGGCAATGCATGCGGTACCTTTATTGGCAACAAT
This sequence comes from Bacteroidaceae bacterium, assembly GCA_963604935.1. Lineage (GTDB taxonomy): Bacteria > Actinomycetota > Coriobacteriia > Coriobacteriales > Eggerthellaceae > Anaerotardibacter. The sequence goes on along the minus strand of CAVCRX010000031.1, from coordinate 24,071 downwards.
GTAACGGTATGGGCTGAAAGTCACATTCGTCCTTTCCACGGTAAAGACTCAGAGAAAGAAACCACTTCAGTTTCCGTGTCTAAGGTTTGGAAGGATGCTGAAGGCAATCCCGAAACAGACCTTGATCATGACCCCATCACGGTTGAGCTTTGGTACGCCGATAAAGATGGCAAGGCAACAGAGCCAGTAGTTGATTCTTCTGGCAATACGCTTACCAAAGAACTCAATGCTGATAATAAGTGGAGCGCTTCTTGGGATGACTTACCTACCAAGGCGGATGGTGTGGATTTGTATTACACCGTAAAAGAAAATCCTGTGCCTACCGATTATGACTGTGTCATCGACCATAAGGGTAACGTCTTTACTATTACCAATACGCATAAGACCGAAGAAGCCAAGGTCAATATCGCTATCGAAAAGACGTGGAACGATAATGACGACCTGGATCAGATTCGCCCTTCAAGTATTGAGCTGAGTCTTAAGCGTGCAATCCCTGGTCAGGAAGCCAAGGAGTATCAAAAGATTACTCTGACCGCCGAAGATGGCTGGAAGAAGAGCATTACCGACTTAGATAAGTTTGACAAAGATGGAAACGAATACAGCTATTCTTTAGAAGAGCTCAAGGTTGATGGTTACGAAGTCGCACTTAACACTGATAAAAAAACAGATGATCAGGGAAATGTGAGCTACACCTTTAAGCTGAAGAACACCCATAATAGCGAGAAGGAATTCTCTTTAAGTGGATATTCGATGCGCGCAGCTGACGCACCTATTCCAGATGCGGATAAGGTTTGCTATGTAGACCCCAAGGTTATTAAGGTTCTTGACGGTCGTGCTCTCAAGGCAGACGAGTTCTCATTCCAACTGATTGACGAGAAAACCGGCAATGTTGTCTCTGAAGCGACAAATGACGAAGCGGGCATGGTCGACTTCGATAAAGCAAATAACGTCACGGGCGATGATATGAACCCCTGCTGTTTGAGCTTTACTGCTGCTGGTACTTACACCTATACCGTTTGCGAAACTCCTAATCAGGAAAAAGATTCGAGCGTCGAGTACTCAACTGAGGTTGTAAAGTTTGTCACCACCATCGTGAAAGATGAGGCAACGGGCGCTTTAGTAGAAAAGGAAAGCCATTACGTAAAGTATCCCACGGCTGCCGATGCTAAAGCTGATACTAAGGGCGAAACCTACACCGCAGATAATCACCCCAGTATCACTAATAAGCTTAAGCCTTTGAGCTTGGCCCTTACTAAGAGCGATGCCGAGACTTCCGAGCTGTTAAGCGGCGCAACATATGGCTTGTATCGTGTTGACGAATCTGCGCCTGAAGGTGCTACTCAGGTGATGGCAGCAACAAGTAAGTCCAATGGTCAAATGGTGTTTACCCCTGCGGATGCTTCTGCAATTACCACCGATGCCACGTACTTCTTCCGCGAGATCTCGGCTCCTGATGGCTATAGTGTTTCCGAAAACAAGACTCAGAACTTCACTATCGAAAAGTCTGATGATGGATATCAGCTCGTTTACGAAGATGGCAGCACAAGTAAGCAATATGCTGGTACCGCAGCCGATCCTATTGTTTACAAGGAAGGCATGGGCGTAAGCGATAGCAAGATTTCTGTTACCTTCAATAAACTTGCTTCTGACGGATCTGCTGTAGCGGGTGCTAAGCTTGCTGTTCGCGATACCGAATCGGGTGAAGATATTGATACTTGGACTACCGATGCGGTAGGCCACGCGCTTACTAATCTTGTTGTTGGCAAGACTTATACCTTGTACGAGACCGAGGCTCCTGAAGGCTATAAGACTGCTAGCGAGGTTGAATTCGTTGTCGATGAATATGGCAAACTCAGCATTACCAAGGGCGCCGAAGATAACGACATTCTGAACGCTTACGTTGAGGGCTCTACGTTGAATCTGCTTGATTACAAGCAAGACGAGATTGTTAATAAGAAAGAAGTCGTAAAGAAGATTGGTATCGAAAAGGAGACTTCTGATTCCAGCGATTCTGAATCCGATTCTCTTGCCAAGACAGGCGATGCTGCTCCGGTAGCTGCGCTGGCTTCCTTGCTTGTTCTTGCTGGACTTGGCTTCTGCTTTGCTTCAAAGAGACGTCGCAAGGAGTAGGTATCTAGCAAGCGCTTAACAAAATAAAGAGGCGCAAGCTCATCGAGTCTGCGCCTCTTTTGTTATATAAGCGGGTCTTAGAGGGTGATGAGTTTTTCTTTATGCGAAATAGAAGTGCATGGTGAAAACCCCGAAGGATGTCGCTCGTTCCGCTATTCAAAAAGGAGAGACATTAAGTCTCTCCTTTTTTCATGTGCGCACTGCTCCATGCTTAAGTATGCGGATTTCTTCGAACTCCTCTTTATAGCTTTCAGAGCGAATCTTTAGAGGCTTCACCATGCGCCTTCACTATGCGTCCTATGCTTCGCTAGTGGAATTAGATGAAGTGCTTTCAGATGATACATCGTTTGGTGAATTACCGTCAGGTGGATTACCGTTGGGCGCGGCACCGCCTTGGTCTTTATTTACATCCTGGTTATTTTGTCCGCCGCCCGTGATGGTTTTCCATAGACTTTCAAAGAAACTTAGAATTGGGTTGTCAGAGCTCTGGCCGGCAAGCGTGCTTGCTGCGTTGCCATCAACAGTGGAGCCCTGCTCGGTATCGGTGGTGTTTTTGCCAAAACTTGTGCTGGTGCTGTAGTAACTATCAAAGTCGCTGCGGCTAATGTTTGCGCTGGCGATTTCGTTTGCATCGCTTGTCTTTACTTTGGCGGAATAGGAGTCCGTAACGGTAACGGTGTATTCGCTGTCGCCTTGAACCTTGGTTTTGCCATCCACGACGATGCTTACGGTTTTGCCGTCGCTGTCTACAACCTTGCCGCCTTTAGCAACGTTAAGCTTGCTTACGGTGCTATTGCCGGTAACGGTCCAGGTGGAGCTGGAGTCAACGTTGACGGTTAAAGGGGTTTTACTGGTTGTTTTGTCGGAGGCAGAATTTTCGGTAATGCTTGCTGCACCCGACCAAGTGCTGCTGTTGAGTACATAAACCTTGGCGCTCGAGATATCGTCGACACTTACGTTGCCAGAAGCACTCTGTTCGTTCAGGGTGAAGTTAACAGTGGCGCCATTTTTACCAGCGCTGCCCCAGCTGTTGGAGTCGTTGCCTTCAGCCTGCAAAAGATTAACCTTGCTACTATCGAAGTCTAAGGTGCTCTTTGAAAGAACCACGTTTGCGCTTGTATTGGTCAGATAAAACATCGACCCAGAGTCAATATTTGTCTTTAGCGTTGAATTTACAGCGCTAAAGTTTGCTGCGTCACCTGTAGAGGTATCAGCGTCACCCGAGGTAGATTGATAAATAATCACACCATTCTTTACGGGGTCAGAACCAGAAATCGCATTGTTGGTGCTTTCGAGTGTTGAATTTGAGACAAGGATGGAGTTAAGGCCTTCCATGCCCGCAATCTGGGATCCAGATGCAGTGCCGCTTACATTCTCGACTTCGATGTCGCCGGTGGAATAGAGCAGGGGAGAACCAGACCCAGCTGTGCTCAAGCTAGAGTTAGTAAGAGATACGTTTCCGCCGCCACGGTCGGTTGCTACTGTTGCACAGTGGTTGCCTTGAGTACTTGCGCCTACTTTGTTGGCAACAATAGTGCCGCCATAAGTGGCATCAAGAGCACGAGCGTTTCCATCGCTGCTTGAGGTTGAGATATTCACGTCGTTTGCATAGACCGTAGCGCTATCGGTTGAAAAGATTCCATTTGCGCCCGAGGCAGAGGTAGCAATGGCGCTTTGGCTTATGTAGGCTGTCGACTTTTCGCCTGAAGCTAAAACGCCTGAATTGGTTCCGTAGAAATTGCAGTTGTCGGCGTTGTCGCTATCTCCAGATTTTCCGATGGTCGAATTGGTAACTTTTACACTTCCTCCATTTTGAACAAGAAGGGCATTTTGGTCGGTATCGCTTGCGCTGATTTCCTGTGAGTCAATTTCTTCTTCGCTGCCATCAACTGTTTTTGCGCCGGAATAAGTGCCGCTGTAGTCGTAGCTTTGCGTGTTGGCACCGCCGCCGCCATCACCATCAGGGGGATTGCCCTGAGGTTGCTCGGAATTATCTCCGTCAGGCTTTTCAGGGGGAGTACCATTTTGCTGGTCACTTGAACCCTCAGGCTTTTCGGGAGGGGTGCCACCCTGCTGTCCGTTGGAATTCTGGTTGTTTTGGCCGTTTTCTTGGTTGTTTTGGGAATTATCCTGATTTGAATTCTGATTGTCGTTTTGCGTAATAGCCTGATTGCTACTTTGGTCGCTTGAAGAATTGGTATCTGCAAATGCTTGTAGCGGCAACATCGAGATAACTAATGCTGCTGCACTTATGCAGACGCCCGCTTTGGTCCAGAGCGAGACATCTTCTTTTTGGTGAGTTTTACTGCTCATATCTTTACCCTCGCTTTCTAGGTTTGGTTTCTAGCTTGTTCAAAGCTTAAAAAACGAAGCTGAAAAAACCCTAAAGCTGCACCCTAGTTGGCTTGGTTATATGGATTCCTGCACGTAAAAGCGCACGCGAGTGCGCGTTCTAAGGATTGGCTTAAGGGTTTGCTTTAGCTTCCAATCGGTGGCTATTACATGCCGTATGTGGGAGCATTGCAGCTTGGCGCGCGAGGGTAAATCTAGAATGAACACAAGGGAAAAGCGGCGCATGTACGCTCGCTTTCATAAGTTTTAAGTACTTCGTTTATAAAAAGGGGATCTTGAGTGCCTACTGACATTGAGATTGCACAGGCTGCAACGCCTAAAGATATTAACGAAATCGCTGCTCATGCTGGAATTCCTGAGCGCTATCTAGAGTGCTACGGTCGCACTAAGGCAAAGGTTGACTACAATCTTTTGCGCGATCAGGAACACAAGGACGGCAAGCTTGTTTTAGTTACCGCTATCAACCCTACCGCTGCAGGCGAGGGTAAGACCACTACAACCGTTGGTTTGGGCGATGCCTTAAGTGCTCTGGGCAACAAAGCAGTTATCGCTTTGCGCGAGCCAAGCCTTGGTCCTGTATTTGGTATCAAGGGCGGCGCTGCGGGTGGTGGCTACGCTCAGGTTATCCCTATGGAAGAAATCAATCTACACTTCACGGGCGACTTCCATGCTATTGGCGCTGCAAATAACTTGCTTGCTGCCCTGCTTGATGCTCATATCCACAATGGTAACCAGCTCAATATCGACCCTCGTCGTATCACCTGGAAGCGCGTTGTCGATATGAACGACCGTCAGCTGCGCAATATTGTTTGTGGCTTGGGCGGCAAGGTAAATGGCGTTCCTCGCGAAGACGGCTTTGATATCACCGTTGCTTCTGAGGTTATGGCGGTCTTCTGTTTAGCAACCTCGATCATCGATCTTAAAGAGCGCCTGGGCAAGATCGTTGTTGGCTATACCTATAACGATGAGCCTGTTACCGCTCATGACCTTCAGGCTGAAGGCGCAATGGCTGCACTCCTTAAGGATGCCTTGAAGCCTAATTTGGTTCAGACGCTCGAGGGAACCCCTGCATTCATTCATGGTGGCCCCTTCGCAAATATCGCACATGGTTGCAACTCCATTATGGCTACTCGCATGGGCTTGGCTCTGGGCGACTACTGCGTAACCGAGGCTGGCTTTGGTGCCGACCTTGGTGCAGAAAAGTTCCTGGATATTAAATGCCGCTTAACAGGTATTCGTCCCGATGCTGTTGTTGTTGTTGCAACGGTTCGCGCTCTTAAGAATCATGGCGGTGTTGCCAAGGCAGACCTCAACGAAGAAAATCTTGAGGCTCTTGAGGCAGGTTTGCCTAACCTTTTGCAGCATGTCGAAAATATCACCAAGGTCTTTAAGCTTCCTTGTGTTGTTGCTATCAATGAATTCCCAACTGATACTCAGGCAGAGCTTGATTTAGTTGAAGCTAAATGCAAAGAGCTTGGCGTTAACGTTGCTCTTTCCCAGGTTTGGGCAAAGGGTGGCGAAGGTGGCAAAGCTCTTGCCGAGGAAGTCATTCGTCTGTGTGAACAGCCAAGCGAGCTTGAGTTCTGCTATGACCTTGAGCTTTCCACTCAGGAAAAAATCGAGCAAATTGCTAAGCGTATCTATCACGCAGAAGGTGTCATCTTCACACCTGCCGCCAAGAAGAACCTGGCTTTGCTTGATAAACAGGGCTTTACGGGAATGCCTGTCTGCATGGCAAAAACCCAGTACAGCTTCTCGGACGATGGCTCCAAGCTTGGTGCTCCACGTGATTTCATGGTTACGGTTCGTGAGGTTAAGGTTTCTGCTGGTGCTGGCTTTATCGTTGCTTTGACGGGCAACGTTATGACCATGCCTGGCCTTGGTAAGTCTCCTGCGGCCTTTAATATCGATGTTGATGAAACCGGAAAGATTTCTGGTCTGTTTTAAAACTGAGGGGCTTATCCGCTGGGTAAGCCCCTTCTTTGAGGGGTGATTTCATGATTGACACAAGCTTTATTGACGATTTGGCAAGTGCAAACCCAGCCCCCGCTGAAGGTGCTGCTGCCGCTTATGTTGGTGCGCTGGCTGCATCGCTCTCTACCATGGTTGGTAATCTTACCGTCGGAAAGAAGCGTTTTTCTGACGTTGAAGATTTGGTTTACAACCTGATGGAGGAGCTTTCTTTCGTGCGGGACGACCTGCTTGAACTCATCGAGGAAGACGCCGATTCTTTTGCCCCTTTGTTTGAGGCATATCGCATGCCTTCAAATACTCCTGAGCAGGCAGCTTCCAAGAATGCCGCTATGCAGGATGCCTTGGTTGCTGCAATCGAAACACCTCTTGCTATTATGCGCTCCTGCTGTAGGGTGATTGAACTTACCGAAACTATGGCGCAAAAGGGCTGCGGCTTGGCAGTAGCTGATGCAGGCGCTGCTGCAATCTTGGCTGAGGCTGCCTTGCGAACCGCCTCTCTTACGGTATCTATTAACACTAAGTCCGTTGAAGACGAGCGTATGTTGCGCAAATACAAGCGTGAAGCAGATGAAATGCTTGCGATTTATTCACCAAAGGCAGATGCCGTTGTGAAGTATGTAACTTGGAAAGTTAAATACGACTAAAGTGCATACATGCCCCTGTTATAGGGATGTTTGTTTGAATAGTTGGATAGCTGAATAGCGTGGTTTCAGGAAGCGGTACCTACCGCTTCCTGTTTTTTTGACATTTTGAGCGAAGAGTCATTCTTTTTGCTTCCTTAAGCACTTACACTGGGGAATCTGAGTCTTCGGGCTTTTAGTAAAAAGGGATTGTCTTGCTAGATGCTTAGCAGGCTTCAATTTTGGGAGGGTGCCTCGTGGCAGAAATCATTATGAAGGCAAAGCCAGTTGTCGATGAACTGGTAGAGCATATTGGAGCACGTATCGAAGTTCTTCACGAAAAAGGCTTTGCTCCTAAGCTCGCAATTTTGCGTGTTGGTGCTCGCGAAGATGATCTGAGCTACGAGCGTATGGCTTTGCGCCGCGCTGAGGTTTTGGGTATCGAGGCAGAGGTCTTTGAGATGCCCGAAGATGTCACCCAAGAGCAGATGTTTGAAAAGATTGACCAGATTAATGCTGATGATTCTATTCATGGTTGTCTGATGTTTAGGCCTTTGCCTGAGCACTTGGTAGAGCAGCCTTTGTGTGATGCTTTGCTGCGCGGCAAGGATATCGATGCTAACTCGCGTGAATCGATGGCTGATATCTATGGTGACGTTCCCTGTTTCTGCCCCTCAACTGCGGAAGCTTGCATTCGTCTTTTGAACTACTACAAAATTCCTATTGCTGGAAAGAAGGTAGTAGTTGTTGGTCGCAGCCTGGTTGTTGGTAAACCTGTTTCCATGATGCTTTTGCGTCGTAATGCGACGGTAACCATGTGTCATTCTCGCACCGAGAACCTGGCAGAAACAATGAAGGCTGCAGATATTGTTATTTGTGCCACTGGCCGCGCCAAGGCCTATGGCCCTGAGTGCTTTGCTCCTGGTCAGACGGTTATCGACGTTGGCATTAACTTTGCAGATGGCAAAATGTGTGGCGACGTAGATTACGATGCAGTTGAGCCTATTGTTCATGCTATTACCCCTGTTCCTGGCGGTGCAGGCTCCGTTACCACCAATACAACGCTCGAGCATGTTGTTGTTGCAGCAGAGATTGCAGCGGGCATTCGTCCAAGCATGAACTAAGAGCTTCGTTTATTTCGTGCTAAACCTGCGCGCAGTGCGCGGGCACATGCTAGGATTGTTGGCATGAAAACGAACGAACATACCTTATCAGCCAGCGCCCTTGCGGGTGCTGGCTTTGTTTTGCTTGCAAACTCCTCTTCGCTTGATGAAACACGTGCTTGCGGCTCCGCTCTTGCAAACATGGCTCAACCGGGTACGGTTGTTGCTCTTGAAGGCAATTTGGGTGCAGGTAAGACTCATTTCACGCAAGGAATCGCGCGTGGCTTAGGCGTAGAAGCAAGTGTTACCAGCCCAACCTTTAACTTGCTTGTTGCTTATGAGGGTGGGCGCTTACCGCTCTTTCACTTTGATTTGTATCGCCTAGAAAAGCCCTCCGAGCTGGAGGATTTGGGCTACTATGACGTGATTGATGCTGAAGGTGTTTGCTGTATCGAATGGTCCGAGCGCTTTCCTGATGCTTTGCCTGAAGATCGTTTGACAGTAAGCATCATTCGTTCTTCCGAGGATGAAGTACGTCAAATCTGGGCTAAAGCAACAGGTGCTAAACATACAGCTATTTTGTCTGCTTGGCGGGCTGCTCTTGCGCGTGAGCTTGCTGGCGATTCGGTTTGCTCGCGCTTTGAAACTGAATCCTCATTGCAGGAAAAAGGCGTGCAGACAAAACAAGACGAGTCTGCTGGCAAAGAATTTGCCGCATGTGAGCTTGGTGACGAAGGGAACAATGCGAGAAACGTCAATAAGCGCGGCAAGGAAGACGATAAAGCCAAAGAAGAACCGGCTTCATTCGAGCGTAATTACGTTCTTGCCTTTGATACCTCAAACGAAATTATTGCGGTTGGCCTAGCTAAGCTCGACCGTACTCACGGCAAAATTGAATTTATTGCTGATGAGCAAACGCCAGCGTTTCGTGCTTCAAACACTAAGCTTCTTAGTTGTATTGAGAATTTGCTTCGTCGCTGCAAGGTTGACAAGCGCGAGCTTGTAACGATTGTGTGTGGCCGAGGTCCTGGTTCGTTTACGGGTGTGCGTATTTGTATGGCTGCCGCAAAAGGTTTGGCTATGGGGCAGGGGATTGCTCTGTACGGCGTATCTACGTCAGATGCTCAGGCCTGGCAGCTTTGGCAAGAAGGGTATCGCGGCCAGCTGGTGGTTTTGGGTGATGCCATGCGCAAAGAGGTCTACCCCGTAAGCTATCAAATAACAGAAACCGCTCCGCTACGCCTGAATCCCGACAAGGTTCGAAAGGCTACCGTAGCAGCTGAAGAGCTTGGATCTGCCGGGGCTGAGCGCTTGCTGACGGGCGATGCTTTGCATAAGTACGCCGATTGTTTCAGTAATTGCGGAACTTTTGCTCCTGAAGAATCTTGGATGCCAACAGGTCGTGGTCTCTTGCTGTGTGCTCAGGAGCTTTGGGATGCAGGTAAATTTGAACCTGATAATACACAGCTAGGCAATCCTTTAAGCTTGCTACCTGTTTATACGCGCTTGTCTGATGCTGAAGAACACGAGCGCCAGCGTTTTGCTGATAAGAGCGAAAAGAATTTAGGTTCTGGTGTTCAGGGCGGAGCAATTCGTTCTTTTAATGGTGCTCAGGGCGCCAGTGCGCAGGATGTTGAAGAAAGCGTTTTCCTTCGCTATCAGCCTTTGGAGGCTTCGTGGTGTGATGAGGTGGCACGCATGGAGTCTGAGGTTATGGGTAGCGATGCCTGGAACGCTTCTCAGATTGCCGATGAGTTAGGACGCAGTGACCGCAGTTGGTGGGCTTGTTTTGCGACGAGTCAACCCGATGCGCGCATTTTGAGTTCTAGCAACGCAAAGCTTGTTGGTTATGCAGGCGGTTGGATAATCGATGGGCAGCTGCAAATCTTAAAGATCGCTTCGGATCCAAGCATGCGCAGACATGGAATCGCTCGAGAACTTCTAGCTCGTTTAGCAAGCGATGCTCGAGACCTTGGTGCAAGTCAAGCAAGTCTTGAGGTTCGTGTTTCAAATGAGGGTGCGCATCGTTTTTACGAAGCGCTCAATTTAAGGAACATAGGTAAACGTCCACGCTATTATTCTGACCGCGAAGATGCTTTTATTTTTGAGGGCCCGCTGCCGCTGGCTGAGCATGATGTGGCCGGTATGGGCTTACTGATTAACGAGGCTTCGTCAGCCCAGATCGAGTTGCGAGCAGCAGACGAGCACTTGTCTCAAGCTGGCGCTGCTAGCGAGGGCGCTCCTGCTATAGATACTGCTGGAGATACCGTCAAAACCAAGCTTACACACGAGCTGCTTCCCGAAACGCTTATCCTTGCTATCGAGAGCTCTTGCGATGAAACCGCAGTTGCAATCATCGATGGAGAAGGAACCATCATTTCTGATGTGGTAGCAAGTCAGATTGATTTTCATTCTCGCTTTGGTGGCGTCGTGCCTGAGATTGCAAGCCGCAAACATATTGAGGCAATCGGTGGCGTTGTTGAAGAATGCATGAATCAAGCAGCAAAAACTCTTGCCTGCGAGAAGCTTTCGTTCTTTGACCTATCGGCAATTGGCGTTACCTATGCACCTGGCTTGTTAGGTGCGCTTGTTGTGGGTGTAGCTTATGCCAAGGCCTTAGCATGGAGCGCGGGGCTTCCGCTTGTGGGGGTTAATCATCTTGAGGGGCATCTGTATGCCAACAAGATTGCGCGCCCTGACATTAAGCCGCCTATGCTTGTTTCTTTGGTGAGTGGCGGGCATACCATGCTTGTTCATGTTAAAGATTGGGGTGTCTATGAAACCCTCGGCGAAACACTTGATGATGCGGTGGGCGAGGCTTTTGACAAAGTAGCAAAGGCGATGGGCCTTGGTTACCCAGGCGGCCCTCTTATTTCTGCGCTTGCAAAAGACGGAAACCCTCGTGCAATTAGACTCCCTCGTGCCATGATGCATTCGGGCGATTTTGCCTTTAGCCTGTCGGGCTTAAAAACCGCTGTTATGACTTACCTTCAAAAGGAAGAAAAGGCAGGTCATTATATTAATCAGGCTGATGTAGCTGCAAGTTTTGAGGCAGCCGTGGTAGATGTTCAGGTTGCCAAAGCTCGCAAAGCTCTTGAGCTTACGGGTGCGCGCGAATTCTGCTTGGGCGGTGGTGTAGCTGCTAATCCAAGCCTTCGTGCGGGTTACGAAGAGATGTGTGCCGAAATGGGAGTGCGTTTAACCATGCCTCCTATGAAGGCCTGTACTGACAACGCAAGTATGATTGCGCTTGTTGCACTTGATCGTTATAGGCAAGGAAAGTTTATGGGTATCGATGCCGATGCCTGTGCCCATGTTTCACTTGATGAGCCCTACTAGGGCTCATCTAAAAACTAAGGCGCTAAGACTGGTGAAGACCGAATAGTAAAACTAATTCGAAGTCAAAATTAGGCCAGTCTAAAGGTGCCTCGTTGAGCTCAAAGATTAGTCAGCTGCCTCGGCGCCACTTACGATTTCGTTAATCTCGGTCGTGATAGCGCCTTGGCGGATGCGATTATGTAGCTGATTAAGTGAATCGAGCATGTCGTCAGCATTTTCGGTCGCATTGCGCATAGCTGCATGGCGGGCACTTTGTTCAGCCGAAGCGGAATCGATGAGCGCATAGAAAAAATAGCCTGACAAGTATTCCGGCAAAAGTGAGTTGAGTACATCGGTTTCGTCGGGCTCAAATTCAATCATGCCTTCCGAATAATTGGGGTCATCATCGGTTTCGGTGATGGCCTTTTTAAGGCTTGGCCAATATTCGTCAGGGACAAAATGTTCTAGATTAATAGGGATAATGTAGTCTTCGGTGAGCTCTTGTTCTGCTGCGTTTTTAACGTGATTGAAGAGACAGATAACCTCATCAACTTCGCCCGATAAGAAGCTTTCTTTAGCATAATCGGCAAGAGCTTCAGCCTCTTCGGCGCGGGGATTTGCCGAAAGATCTCTAAAAGCCATTACGGGCTTTATGCCGCGGAACTGAAAATAGCTAATTCCTTTTTTGCCGCAAACCGCGAGTTTAATCTCTTGGTCAAGCGCTTTGCGCTCTTTGATAATTTGCTCGGCGCGATGCAAAATGCTCGAGTTAAATCCGCCCGCTAAGCCGCGGTCTGAAACAATGCAAACAATAAGAACAGTTTTAACTTCGTCATGAGGAATCGTAAGCTTAGCCGTGGTTTTGCCCATGATAGAAAGATTGCCCAGCAATTCTTGCATTGCATAGGCATAAGGGGTTGCGGCGTCTACTTTGCGCTGTGCTTTACGAATCTTTGTCCTCGAAACCATCTCCATGGTGTGAGTGATTTGTCGAGTCGATGTAACGGATGAAATTCTACGTTCAATATCATGCAAAGTAGCCACTAAAAAGCCCCATTTCTATCCCCTCATTTGTTAAACATAATACTCTTAGCTGCAAAATAAGAGGGGCATAGACCTGGGGCTTAGGCAATACTTTAAGAACTGTTTAATAATTCTTAAGAACTATTCTTCACCTTTGTAGGCAATGTGAATTGCGGCAACGCCAAAGGTGACATTGTGCCACTCAACGCGCTCAAAACCTGCCTCGCTGAGCATGCTGGCAAAGTCTTGCTGGTTAGGGAAGGCGCTAATAGATTTGCCGAGGTAAATAAAGCCCTCAGCGTCGCCTGTGATGAGCTTGCCCCAGAAGGGGAGACCTACCTTGCGATATACGTTATAGCCAAGCTTCATGACGGGATTAGGGGGTGTGCTGAATTCGAGCACGCACAGGGCTCCACCAGGCTTTAAGACACGATACATTTCCGATAATGCCTGTTCGCGCTTAGGCATATTACGAATGCCATAACTCATGGTAATGACGTCGAACTGATTGTCATCACAGTGGATATCCTGGCCATCAACTACGCAAAGTTCAACAGGGACACCCTTGTTTTCGCCTGCCTCGAGGCGCGCAGCGGCAACTTCAAGCATGGCAGGTGTGTAATCAGAAAGAATTACCGCGCCAGGAGCTTTTTGTTGGCAGGCGGTGAAAGTAACATCGCCCGTGCCACCGGCGATGTCGAGCATCAGACTATCTGGCTTAATAGGTGCAAGCTCAATAAGCTTTTTGAGCCAAGAGCGGTACTGGCCAAAGCTTGAGCAAAAGTTGAAACGCTCATATTTCCAGGCAATATCGGTAAAAATCTTTTTCACGCGAGCCGAAGAAATATCGGCGCTAGCTTCTTTACCAGTAGCGGTGTCGATGGAATGCGATGTTTCGTCGGTGTTTGCAGTGGTAGTAAGTGGCGTAGTGCTTGTTTCAGGCATATGGCCTCCTGGGTAAGAGCGCGTAGGTCTTAAGGTGTTTAGGCTCCATCGATAAGTTACATGGAGTGAATTTTTGTTGCATCATTATAGCCTGTTAATGAAGTCGATTTGCCCATTGACCGATGCTGGGTAAAACCTGGTATCGTGGTGCGGTACTTTACGAGTGGCTATCTAAAACGAGAAAGTGTTTATGACATGGCACAGAAAAATAAAAAGAACCAAAAAGTTTCTAAGCAGCAGCTTGAAGATCGCATCAAGCGCGCAGAAGAGCGCCAGGCAGCTGCTGAGGCAAAAAAGAAGCGCATCGAAATGTGGAAGCGCATTGGTATCGCTGCGGTGGCAATTATTTTGGTTCTAGCTTTGTCGCTACCCACAATGGGCTTGATGGTTCTTGGTGGCGGTGCTTCCTAAGGCGTATCTGTGCGTTTGTTTTAACTTGCTTTGCTTGACTCTTGGTGCTTTAACCCGCCTGTGTACTTGCTTGTTTAAGTGTTAAGAGTCCTAAGCTTTTGATTGATAGGACGGTTCTGCGTGTTTGGCATTGGTGGATTTGAGTTTCTGCTTATCTTGCTCTTTGCCTTTTTGGTATTTGGCCCCGATAAGCTTCCCGAGATTGCTCGTACTGCCGGCGAATTGATTGGCCGTTTCAGGCAAGCTCAAGAAGAAATGAATAGCGTTGTCCGTAGTGAGCTTTTGGACGATAAGAACCAAAAGAAAAAGTCGCAGCCTTCTTCAACGCGTCGCAATACCACTGCAAAGCCCGCTCCTGGTTCTGCTTCTAGTAGCACTAAAGAGTCAGAATCCGAAGACACGCTTTTGTCCGATGCGTCTTCGAAGGTAATTGACGCAGTGGATGCTGTTACAGAATCTGCTAAAGAAGCTGCGCGCGAACAACGCGCCGAGCAATCTCAGGCAAAAGAAAGTTTCTCTGAGCGTAAAGCTCGTTATGAGCGCGAGCGCCAAGAAGCAAACCGCCAAGCGCTTAAAGAAGAAGCCAAGAAGGCGCCCGAGCCTGAGTCTAGGCCAAGTGCAGCCGAACTTTATGGTACTAAGCCGGTAAAGCCAAAACCTGCTGTCGTAGCCAAGGCTCAAAATCCTTCTGATTCCCAGGAAGGAGGCGAAGAATAATGCCCATCGGACCTGCTCGAATGTCTCTGCTCGACCACCTAGGTGAGCTGCGTCTTCGTCTGACACGTATTGTTGTGGCGCTTCTTATTGCGACACTCATCTTCTATATGGCAACACCTACTATTGCGCAATTCTTGCTGGCGCCTGTAGCTGAATTTTTGCCGCAAGATGGCAATGGTAATGCTCTTTTAAATGTCTTGGGCGCTTTTGACGCTTTTGCTGTGCGCTTTACCATTTCAATTTGGGCGGGCGTTGTTGCCACGATGCCAATCATTTTGTGGCAGATTTTGGCATTCTTCCTGCCTGCGCTAAAACCTAAAGAGCGCAAATGGTTTATTCCCACCTTTATTGCTGCGGTAGCTCTCTTTATTTTTGGCAGTGTATTTTGCTACTGCGTTATTTTGCAGCCTGCTTTTGAGTGGCTAACCGATCAGGCCTCAGGCTTTGCTACTGTTTTGCCAGAAGCTGGTTCGTGGGTAGACATTATTATCAAGTTTGAAATCGGCTTTGGTATTGCCTTCGAGATGCCTTTGGTTGTTTTCTACCTGGTAATTTTCAACATCGTTCCTTATTCAAAATTGCGCGCAAGCTGGCGTGTTGTCTACGTTGGCTTGCTTATCTTTAGTGCAATGGTTACCCCAGATGCTTCCCCGGTGACCATGGGTCTGATGTTCGCAGCCATGATTGGTTTGTACGAAATCAGCCTGTTTATCGCACGCATTGCTCTTAAACGTCGCACCAAGGCCAAAGAGGCAAAAGAAGCTCGCGAGGCAAAAGAGGCCGAGGAAGCCCGCGAAGAGATTCGCTCTGTAAAACGTTCTTTCGATGAGCATCTTTTGGGTTCTGAAGAGGAGCGTGAATCGCTCGAAAAAGAAGCCCAGGCCGATAAAGTCAAGCGTGCCGAAGAGCGCGCTCAGGTCAAAGAAGCAAAGGCTAAACAGGCTGAGCTGGATGCTCAGATGAAAGAGGCTAGTAAAAAGGCCTGGGCTGAACACGATGCTAAATCGGGCGCCGCTGTAGCTGCGCAGCCTTCTTCGAAAGAGGAATAAGCCATGCATGAGATGGGTCTTATTGCGGGAATCCTAGAATCGGTTATTCCTGCAGCTCAGGATGCTGGTGCTGAGCGTATTACCAAGGTCAGTCTTTCCATCGGAGAAATGACCGAGGTTATCGAAGATGTGATGGTCTTTGCTTTTGAGGCTTTAACTGAAGGCACGCTTGCCGAAGGCGCTCAATTGGATCTGACTATTATTGCGCCCCGAAGCGCTTGCCTTGAGTGCGGCAAAGAATTCGACCATGATCGCTTACACGTAAAATGCCCCGAATGCGGGAGTGCTTTTACTCAGCTTTTGCAGGGCAAAGAATTACAGGTTGACTCTATCGAGGTTGACCTACCGGACGAAGATTAATTGCGAGTTTGTTGTTCGCGTAAAAGAATAGGACTTGTTATGGCTCATATCGATTTAAAGCAGCCTATCTTAGGCAAGAACGAGCGCCAGGCTCAGGATAATCGCAAGCTCTTTGACGAGAAAAAGGTCTTCGTTGTAGACCTGCTTGCTTCTCCTGGATCAGGTAAAACCTCAACCATTTTGGCCACCATTAACGCTCTTCGTGATGAATTCAATATCGCTGTCATCGAGGGTGATATTGCTTCTTCAGTAGACTCTGAAAAGATTAAGGAAAACGGAATTCCTGCCGTTCAGATTAATACTGGCGGTGCCTGTCATTTAGAGGCGGATATGATTCGCCGTGCTGTTGATGTTCTTGACCTTGATACTATCGACCTCATCATTATTGAAAACGTTGGTAACTTGGTTTGCCCCACCGATTTTTATTTGGGCGAAAATATGAAGGCTATGATTTTGTCGGTCCCCGAGGGTGACGATAAGCCGCTTAAATACCCTGGTGTTTTCCAAGCAGCAAAAGCTATCGTGCTCAACAAAGTAGACACGCTGCCTGTCTTTAACTTCAACACAGAGCTTTTTAAGGAACATATCGCTAACCTGAACCCTCAGACACCTATGTTCCCCATTAGTGCAACAACGGGCGAGGGTGTTGAAGAGTGGACTTCCTGGCTTGCTGAACAAATTCGAAAAATCAAGTAAGGCAAGCTATTGAGCGCCAGTCGTGTTTGGCTGGCGCTTTTTAATTGCTGCGAAATCAGCGCGAAACCTGAACAGGGGATACTTGCAAGAAGGATTGCGAGAGGAGCCAGATTATGGAACTTTCCCAGAAGTATCAAATTGCACTTGAGGCTCTAAAAGCCTACGTTACCGAAGCTGGATTTACCGATGTCGTGCTAGGGCTTTCGGGTGGTATCGATTCTTCGCTTACTGCCACTATGTGCGTAGAAGCCTTTGGCGCTAGCCACGTGCATGGTTATATGCTTCCAGGGCCTTATTCCACCGATCACTCAATCACCGACGCGCAAGATTTGGCTGATAACCTGGGCATTAAGACTCAGGTAATTAGCATCTTGGAGCCTTATGAAGGTTTCGAGCGTTCCTTGGCAAAAGCTCTTGGGGGAGAGCTTAAGGGTTTGGCGTCCGAAAATACTCAGGCTCGTTGCCGCATGATTAGCTTGATGGCTCTTTCGAATGCGCGTGGTTGGATGCTTATTAACACTGGCAATAAGTCCGAAGCTGCTATGGGCTTTTCAACCTTATATGGTGACACTGCAGGCGCCTTTGCTCCGCTCGGTGGTTTCTATAAGACAGATGTTTTTGCTCTTTCTCGTTGGGTAAATGAGCGCGCAGAATGGGCCGGAGAAGTTCCTCCTATCCCTGAGCATGTTTTAGTAAAGCCTCCTTCGGCAGAGCTTTCACCTGGCGCACAAGACGAGCGCGTTATGGGTATTGAATATAGTGTGCTCGATCAGATCCTTATTGCTTACTACGAGCAGGGCTTATCTGCTGAAGAAGTTGTGGCAAAGGGCTTTAATGCAGAACAGGTAGATTACGTTATTAGGCGTACCGACAGTTTCGCTTTTAAGCGCGCTATGGAACCACCCTTCCCTGAAAATAAGTTCTACGATTAATTTCTTGGCGAATCGCCTAATTTCCCAGTTCATAGAGCTGGGAAATTTTATATGTGAGATAAATGTGAATATCTAAGTGTGTTTCACTCACATTTCCTTCATCTTTAGTTGCATCATTTTGGCAGGCTGCTAATATGCATTTAGCACTCAAAGCATGAGAGTGCTAAAGCTTTAGCAAGCTTGCCATTTTTTGCTTTGGTTTTCCTTACTGCAAGCATGGCAAAAGCTTAAAGCTTAGATTTTGGTAATTTGCACCTGTATCAAGAACGGGTGGCTTGTTTGAAAGGAAGTGCGCAATGCAGCTTCAGCCATTAGGTGATCGTATTGTCATCAAGCGCGACGAAGTTCAGGAAACCACCGCAGGTGGTTTGTACCTAGCTGCCGATTCTAAGGAAAAGCCCCAAACTGGCAGCGTTTTGGCAGTAGGCCCTGGTCGTCTGAACGACAAGGGTGAATATCTGCCCATGCCTGTAGAGGTTGGCGACCACGTTGTTTATGGCAAGTTCGGTGGCACCGAGATTGATATCGATGGCGAAACCGTTCTGATTGTTCGTGCCGAGGATATTTACGGCAAGTTCATTGTTGACTAATTTGTAGCTCGCAAAGCATTAGTTAACAAAGGCTCGTACTCGCGGCTTTGCTGCAATTATCGAGTACGCAGACCTTGTTGTGGGCAGTAAGCCCAAACCATTTTGAAAGGATTTTGCACTATGGCAAAGGATATTTTGTTTGATACCGACGCCCGCTCTGGTATGGCTGCTGGCGTCAAGAAGCTTGCCGATGCTGTCAAGGTTACCCTTGGCCCCAAAGGCCGCTACGTTGCTCTTGAGCGTTCCTATGGCGCTCCTATGATTACCAACGACGGCGTTACTGTTGCTCGTGAGGTTGAGCTTGAAAATCCCGTAGAGAACATGGGCGCTCAGCTTGTCCGCGAGGCTTCCGTTAAGACCAACGACGTTGCTGGTGACGGTACTACCACCGCAACCCTTCTTGCTGATGTCATTGTTTCTGAGGGCCTGCGCAACATTGCAGCTGGCGCTGATCCTTTGTCTGTCCGTCGTGGTATCGAAAAGGCAACCGACGCAGTTGTTGAATCCCTGAAGAACAATGCTCAGGAGGTTTCTACCGCCGAGCAGATTGCTAACGTTGGCACCATTTCTGCTGGTGACGCAGTAATCGGCGGCAAGATTGCAGAGGCTATGGATGCTGTTGGTAAAGACGGCGCTATCTCTGTTGAGGATTCTCAGACCTTCGGTATGGATCTTGAGATTGTAAAGGGTATGCAGTACGACCGCGGCTACATTTCTCCTTACATGGCAACCGACAGTGAGCGCATGGAGGCTGTTCTTAACGATCCTTATATCCTGCTTACCGACCTCAAGATTTCTTCTATCCAGGATATGGTTCCTCTGCTGGAGTCCATCATGAAGTCTGGTCGCCCCTTGCTTATCGTCGCAGAAGATGTCGACGGCGAGGCTCTGGGTACCCTGCTTCTCAACAAGCTGCGCGGCACTCTGAATGTTGTTGCTATTAAGGCTCCTGGCTTTGGCGAGCGTCGTTCTCGCATTCTTGAGGACATTGCAATCGTCACCAACGGCAAGGTTGTTTCTAAGGACTTTGGTATGACCTTGGCAGACGTTACCCCCGATGCTCTGGGTACCGCAAAGACCGTTAAGGTCTCCAAGGACGCAACCGTCATCGTTGACGGCGCTGGCGATCAGGCTGCTATCGATGCTCGCGTTGCTTCCATGCGCGCTGAGTATGAGCGCCTTGAGTCCGACTTCGACCGTGAGAAGCTCCAGGAGCGCCTGGCTAAGCTTTCTGGCGGCGTTGCTGTTCTTAAGGTTGGTGCTGCTACTGAGTCCGAGCTTAAGGAAAAGAAGTCTCGCATTGAAGACGCACTGCAGGCAACTCGTGCAGCAGTTGAAGAGGGTATCGTCGCAGGTGGCGGCGTTGCGCTCCTGAACTGCGCAGACGCTCTTGATGCTGTCGAGACCGAGAACGCTGATGAGCTGGTTGGCGTTAACACTGTTCGCAAGGCACTTGAGGCTCCTCTTCGTGCTATCGCAAGCAACGCTGGTTATGAAGGCTCCGTTGTTGTTGAGAAGGTTAAGAACCTGCCTGCAGGCGAGGGCATTAACTTCGCAAACGGTGCCGAGGGCAACATGATTTCCATGGGTGTTAACGACCCTGTAAAGGTAACTCGTACAGCTCTGCAGTCTGCTGCTTCTGTTGCTGGTTTGATTCTTATTACCGAGGCAACCATCAACGAGATTCCTCAGGAAGGTCCCGACCTGTCTGCTCTCGCAGGTGGCGGTGCCGGCGGAATGGGCGGCATGATGTAAGTTTGTGCTTAGCACAGCTTTACATTCAGCTTTATAGTTTCTCCAAAAGGAGTCGGCTTTGTCCGGCTCCTTTTATTGTCCGCCCGGGGAAGAAACGGCGCAGCTTACCAACAAAATTTTTTGTGAACAAGTTCATAAGGGTAATATCGTGAGCAATTTAGCGAAGAAAGGTATTCCTTATGGAGTTTATTAATACGGGCTGGGCGCTTTTGCCCCCACTGGTTGCTATCGTTCTAGCGCTTGCCACTAAAGAAGTCTACGTTTCCCTGTTTGTTGGCATTATTACTGGTGCTCTGTTGGTGGCAGGATTTTCTCCTACCGGAAGCCTTAATACCATTATCAACGACGGCTTGATTCCTGCCGTTTCTGACAATGCGGGTATTTTCATCTTTTTGGTAATTTTGGGCATTATGGTTGCGCTTGTTAACGCTGCAGGTGGCGCCGCTGCTTTTGGCCAGTTTGCTGCAAAGCACATCAAGGGCCGCATTGGCACCCAAATTGCTTCTTTCATTTTGGGTATTCTTATCTTTATCGATGACTACTTCAACTGTCTTACCGTTGGTTCAGTCATGCGTCCTCTTACCGACTCAAAGAACGTTTCTCGTGCAAAGCTTGCCTTTATTATTGATGCAACGGCAGCGCCAATTTGCATGATTGCCCCTGTTTCTTCTTGGGCAGCCGCAGTTTCAGGTGTTGCAGCTGATCTTAATGTCAACGGTATCGACCTGTTTATTTCGGCAATTCCTTTTAACTTCTATTCGCTTTTGATGATTGTCTTTGTTGTGGGTCTGGTTCTCTTGAACTTTGATTACGGTCCTATGGCTAAGGCTGAGATTGAGGCTTATCGTGATGGCAATCTTGGTTCCTTGGGCGGCGACACTGCTACAAGCAACGAAAAGGCAAACCTTTGGGACATGCTTCTCCCTGTTATTCTGCTCATTGTTTTCTGTGTTTTTGGCATGCTGTATGTGGGTGGATTCTTTAGGGGCGAAGCTGCTGGCGATGTGGTAGCTGCCTTTGGTAACACCGATGCTTTTACCGCTCTTCCTTGGGGTTCAATCGTTGCCCTGATTCTTACCTTTATCTATTTGCTTGTCCGCCGTGTACTCACCTTTAACGAAGCTACTGCCTGCTTTACCAGCGGTTTTAACGCCATGGTTCCAGCTATTTTGGTACTCACTCTTGCTGTCGCACTGAAGAACATGACCACCGCTCTTGGCGCTGCTACTTTTGTTGCGGGCCTGATGGAAAACGTTGCACCTGGTTTATATGCCATGCTGCCAGCCATTATCTTCCTGGTTGCTCTGTTCTTGGCGTTTTCTACCGGTACCTCCTGGGGTACTTTCGGCATTCTTATTCCTATTGTTCTGCCTATTTTTGCAAATGATCCAACCCTGCTTACCATTGGTATTTCTGCTTGTCTTGCTGGTGCTGTCGCAGGCGACCACTGTTCGCCCATTTCCGACACTACGGTTATGGCTTCGGCGGGTGCAAACATGAATCACATCGAGCATGTAAATACGCAGTTGCCCTACGTTATTACTATTGCTGCAATCTCGTTTGTCATGTTCATCATTGCAGGCTTTGTTCAGAATGCTGCAATCTGCCTGTTCATAGGTATCGTTCTGGTAATTGGAACCTTGCTTGTTCTTAAGGCAACGATTGGTAAATCTGTTACCGATTACGAACCTGCTGCTAACGAAGCTAACTAACTTTTGCGTATCGTGATTGAATCTATTACAAGTCTGGAAGATGAGCGCTTAGATGCCTATCTTCGTTTAACCGAACTTCAACTCCGCAATAAGCTTGAGCCCGAAAAAGGCATCTTTATTGCGGAGTCTGAAAAGGTAATTGAGCGCGCTCTTAATGGTGGCTATAAGCCTTTGAGTATGCTCATCCCCGACCACAAACTCTCGGGGCTTGATACTCTTATTGCTCATGCTTGCCAGGCAAGCGACACTGGTGACATTCCTATCTTTGTTGCTCCCGCAGCACAGATTGAAACCATTACTGGCTATGAGCTTACTCGTGGTGTTTTGTGTGCAATGCGTCGCCCGCAGCTGTCTTCTGTTGAGGAGTTACTGGCCGAGGCTCGCCGTGTTGCTATTTTGGAAGACATCACAAATCACACAAATGTTGGTGCTATTTTTCGCAGTGCTGCAGCACTCGGCGTAGATGCAATTTTGGTAACGCCTGCTTGCTGCGATCCGTTATATCGCCGAGCAGCGCGTGTTTCCATGGGTACGGTATTTCAGGTTCCCTGGACGCGTATTGGAGATGCGGTGGGGGACTGGCCGACTTCTGGAATGGATCGACTGCAAGCTCTTGGCTTTAAGACGGCTGCTTTGGCTCTTAAGGATGAATCTGTTTCGCTTGATGATGCTCAACTTAATGCCGAAGAGCGCCTAGCTTTCATCTTTGGAACTGAGGGTGATGGCCTGCGCGACGAAACTATCGCTCGTTGCGATTACACGGTAAAAATCCCCATGGCTCATGGGGTTGATTCTTTGAATGTTGCCGCTGCAAGCGCTGTTACTTTTTGGCAGCTATGCCCCCGTTTGCATTTGTAAACTCTTTAATCGGCTTGGCATAAATTTGCGCTAAGAAAGTAAATCTAAAAAAATTTCGATATAAAAATGCTGGTAGAAGGCAACAAATCGAATTTTTAGCCCTGATATGTACGCATGAGCGGGCATTCATGCAAAAAGCTCTCTATAATGCCGCCTCATGGAACTTTTAATTGACATATTCACTGATGCGGCTATCGATACTCTTAAGTTAATGCCGTTCTTGCTTGTAACGTATTTCGTAATGGAGCTTATCGAAGGCGTAGCCGAAGATAAGGCCGAAGCGATGGTTCAAAAGGCGGGCTTTTTAGGGCCTATCGTTGGTGCGCTTGTTGGCGCCTTCCCTCAATGCGGCTTTTCTGCGGCTGCAGCTACGCTTTATGCTGGTCGTGTTATTACGCTGGGCACCTTATTTGCGGTATTTCTTGCAACTTCAGACGAAATGATACCTATCTTTATTGCTGAGCAAGCCGACCCTGCTCTTTTGTTTAAGGTGCTTGCTTGCAAGGTAATACTCGGTATGTTGCTGGGCTTTTTGGTGGATGCTGTTCAGCGTTTTCGCCACCGTGGTGCAACTCATTTGCATATTCACGATCTTTGCGAGCAAGAACATTGCCAGTGCTCCGATGGTCCCCTCAAGAGTTCAATCAAGCATACCTTGCAGGTCTCTTTATTTATCTTCTTGGTGACCTTTGTCCTTGGGGGAGTGATTGAGTTTGCTGGCGAAGAAGTAATCGCTGGTTTCTTGGCTTCAAATCCTGCCTTGTCGGTATGTCTGTCGGGCATTGTTGGTCTAATTCCTAACTGCGCTGCAAGTGTTATTATCTGCGAGCTATTCTTAGATGGCACCCTTTCTACAGGTGCTATGATGGCCGGCTTGCTGGTTGGTGCAGGTATTGGTTTGCTTGTCCTTTGCCGCGAAAATCGTCGTCCTAAAAGTAACTTGTTTATCATCCTTGCGCTTTGGTTGATGGGTGTGGTCGTGGGCTTTGCTTTCGATCTTTTCGGCATTGTTTTTTAGTTTGTAAATCTTTGTCAAATCTTTTTTCTTAAAAGACCTAGCATTTATGCGCTCAAATTGTTAACGTTAATTAACTCTAAGATTGCCCTTACTAAGGACGCTTGTGTTTGGGCGCTATTACGAGGACGCTCGTGGTAGAAATCAGAAGGGAGGGCTTTTATGCCACTCACAATGGGAACGATAGGTGAGCGCTACATTGTCAAACGCATCAATGGTCGCTCTGAAATTCATCGCTTTCTTGAAGGCTTAGGCTTGGTGCCAGGTACCGAAGTACGTGTGGTGTCCCGCAATGAAAGCGGTCTCATCATTAACGTCAAGGAATCTCGTATCGCTATTGGTCTTGATGTGGCAAATAGGGTCCTTGTGTAAGACGATGATCGAAAGGAAGAATCGGTGAAAACTCTGAAGCAAGTTGCCATCGGTGACACCGTAAAGGTTGTGAAACTGCACGGTCAGGGTGCAACCAAGCGTCGCATCATGGACATGGGCATCACCCGCGGTGCTCAGG